>CADBFN010000015.1 GCA_902794035.1 uncultured bacterium | reverse complement strand
ATCATACACCTTCAATGATGGTGCAATGACTAATACCCTTACTTCATTGTTGCCTGATACAACCACTGAAGGCAGAGCAAATAACAGATATGTTGTAAATTACGTTGAAGAATGGCAGGATGATTATGCAATAGTTCCTGCAGCTTCAAGTCTGGTTGAAGCGAATGACACTAATAATCCGACAGAATTTTCTATAGGTTCTGTAAAATTGAGAACAATAAATGATACCGATATTGGTTATATTACAGGTGATGATGGAAATTATTATAAAAAAGATAGTAGTAAAACAGCAACTCAAGATAATGACGGAAATTATTATGTTCAGTTTGCCGATACTCCGACTGCTGATCAAATAGCAAATGGTGTAATTATTGAAGAACTGGGCGGTAAAAAAGTAAATCTCGTAAATAAAGGTACTGATACTAATCCGCAGTGGGTATATAATGTAAATGCCGATTCAGATGGTAAATATGATACTTATACAAAAATAACTGCTCAAGAAAAAAATACATTAGATACAAATGCGTTGGAAAGAGCAATAAATGCATTAAAAAATGATGAATATGGAAAAACTCTGTCTGATGAACAAAAAAGAGCATTGTTAGAAAATGAAAAATATTTATTAAAAATGGTACAGGAAAAAACCGGAGATAACGGCAATTTCTATATCAGATACATCAAAAATACTACAACAGGTAATTATGAACCATACTTATACGCAGAAAGTGAATTAAAACAAAAACAAAAATATAACAACAAAAAGTTAGGAAGTATTCCTTGTTATTCACTTGGTTCTACAACTCAGACAAGAGAAGTATTACACAAAGAAGCAACAGTTGAAAAAGATTCTTCCGGAAGATATGTCGCAATAACTATCAACCTTGGAACAGATAGTTCAGGCAAAAAAATTGAACGTACATATTCTTTGACAACTACAACAACGACAGATGAAGAAGCATACAATGATGCAATGAATACAGGATAAACAATTAGAATTAAAACTTAAACAACTTGATACCGAAGAAAATGCAATTTCAACCGAAATGGATGCAGTTAAAAAAGTTATCTCCAAAAATGTTGAATCATCTTTCAAAACTTTTAATGCGTAATTAACATTTATTGATACAATGGTAAATCACTCGCATTTCTGAATACATCATATCCGGTACAGAATATAATAATATCAGGTTTAAATTCTTCTATTATTTTTTTATAATTCTTGAGGACTTTATATTGATCATTTTTAGAAATTTTTTCAGGTCCATTGAGTCTCAACTTATAAACATCCTTAAATGAATACGGAAGAAAATTAGATAAAGCCTCAATATTTGAATTTCCCATTAATAGAACTTTGTAATCCGCCCCTTTATCAAAATGAAATTTTTCCATTAACAAATTTGGTTCGCGTATTGCCTCAGATTTTAATTCAGAAGCATTTTTATACACATAATATGTATAAGGATAATCATGATAATGTTCACATTGTTGAAGTGTTAAACCTGAAAAGTGGCAAGTATAACCATAAGTAAATGAACGTCTGTTATCACTTCTTATATAATAATTTTGGCTGATATTATATTCTTTTTTATTTGTTATATGTATATCGGGATAATCAGCTTTTATTTTATGCATTAACAAATTGTACGCAAAATACATACCATCATCAGTTAAATGATGTTCGGTTTTATAATATAATAACTCACCCTTAGTTGCTTCAGCCTGCAATTCTTTTAACGGAAAAATAATATTAAGCTCATTATTTTTATCCACCCCCTGAATAAATTTTATGAAATCATCATCATAGTTTTTTTGTGAAAATGGAGGATGATATATTGATTCTTTGTCGGGAAAAACGAAAACATAAAATTTTATATTATTATTTGAACAATATTTTTTAAATAATGACAATCCATTATAAATTTCATCTAACAATCTTTTATAACTTGATTTCCCTCTGGTCTTTTGATAAGAAACAAAAGATTGATACTCCCATAACCATTTATTTTTTTTATCAATTACTTCTTTGCCTTTATGCGGATATCTTAGTGACAAATTATATACAAAGTCCCGATTTATATGAATCAGCAATTCTTTTGTATAAAATCTGTCATTAACAAAATCATTTAATTTTTTGAAATAAAATTGGTTAAATCTGATATTTTTATATTCTTTATTTCTCAATTTTTTATCTTTATCTGCCGAATTATCTGAGATCTTATCATGATATATTATCTGGGGAAAAGTTGTCAGATTCCTGTTTTCGTAAGGATCTGATACCCTATTATTGAATCTTGTTGCAGGAATTAACAAAAGCATCATAAATATAAAAACAAAAACCTTATCTTCTGTTTTATCACTTAGTGAAAATTTTAAAGAAAAATTATTATTTATATCACAGCTGAATGCTTTTGCAACTATTAAAGCTAGTATAAGTATTAATAAAAATTTATCCCAAAGAATTATCCCATAATATACGTTCTGAAAATAATTGCTGTTAAATTTAAACGTTGAATATAAATGGCTTATATGAGTTCTTCTGTATTGAGATAATTGATTTTCTGTTCCTGCAAAAAAGTATTTACAGTTACAAAAAAATGTAACCAATAATACAATAAAAACTGATATAAATATTTTTTTATTTTTTATCATGATTTAGAACCTGAAATAAATAAACGGATTATATGTATTCATAGCTATTGCTGACACAGATAATATAAATAACATCAATAACCAGATATTTAAACAAATATTCTTAAATGTACTTTTGGGTTGAAGTATATTCTTAAATATCGGTACAGAACACAATATTGCGGCAACAAACATGATAACTTCATAAACATCAATATAATATGTCATATCATAAACAATATTCTTTTCGTTTATAGAAACTAATCCAAGCATATTACCTATATAGTTTATTGCATAATGCAAATCAGGACTTCTGAAAATAACCCAACCGATAGTAAAAACTAAAATACAATATATATGCCGCAAAACAATCTGCCAAATTTTTGTACATTTTTCGTCAATTTCTTTTATATTTAATAATTTTTCAATTATTATAAACATTCCATGCCAAATACCCCAGACAATAAAAGTCCAGGCTGCACCATGCCAGATACCTGTCAGTAAAAAAACAATTCCCAAATTCCTTACCGTTGCCAATTTTGTACCTTTGTTACCCCCCAAAGGGATATAAACATACTGTTTAAACCAAGTTGATAATGATATATGCCATCTTCTCCAAAATTCGGTTATAGATTTTGATATATACGGATAATTGAAGTTTTCCATAAACCTGAATCCAAATATTAGCCCTAAACCGATTGCCATATCTGAATATCCTGAAAAATCAAAATATAATTGAAATGTATATGCAAATGCCCCAAGCCAGCTTACCAAATGCGGCAAAGCAGTTACAGGCTGTTCAAATATTTTATCAGCTATCAATCCAAGAGTATTTGCTATTAACATTTTCTTTGATAAACCAATAATAAATCTTTTTACACCTATATTTACGGAATCAAAATTTATTTCTCTTGAATCAATTGCATCAGAAATATCATGATATTTTATAATAGGACCTGCAACCAATTGCGGGAACAGGCAAATATACAATGCAAGTTTATACAAATTTTTCTGAACTTTTACTTCTTCTCTGTAAACATCAATCACATAACTTAAAGCCTGAAATGTATAAAAAGATATTCCTATAGGCATTACAATTTTTACTATGTCAATATGATAAATATTCAAAGAATTAAAATTTTCTATAATAAAATTAAAATATTTAAAATATATAAGAAAAGATAAATTCGACAATATTGTCAGAAATAAAAGCGGTTTTTTAAAATTCCTGAATTTATCTATCAATAAGGTTCCGATATAACTTATTAAAATAATAGAAAGCATAATCAGAACATATTTTGGTTCTCCGAACGCATAAAATAATATACTGGCAAGCAAAAGTATTATATTGTGGTATTTTTGTTTTGTTATAAGACAAAGAAATAATAGTACAGGTAAAAACAAAAATATAAATGTTATGGATGAAAAAAGCATTACACTCTCCTTAAAGAATATTCAATAAATATTTAATATTATAACAGTTTCAAAATAATATACCAATTTTTCATATTTCTATAAGATTTAAAACAAATTTTATAAATTACTCCAAATCCATCACATGAACCAAATATTTGACAACGTCATAACCCATAACAAAAATAATCATATCCGGTTTGGATTTTTCAATAAAATTTTGATAATTTTTTAAAATTTTGTATTGTTCTTCATATTTTCCAATTCTTCTGCCCGCATATGCAGAATTCAGCCGTAAATTATAAACATCACTAAAAGTATATGCAGTAAACACGGGCATTGCATCAACAATGGAATTTCCCATAAATAAAGCTTTATATTTTGGAGCTGAATTGTATTCATAAACTCGGACAATATTATTTTGTAACGGTAATATTTTAGATTTTAAGTGCACATTATCTTTATGAAAATAATAAGCATATTCATTATCTAAATGTTTTTGACATTGCATTTTAGTTAAATTCGCACCGCTACAAACTTCTCCTAATAAATAATTACCATATAAACCATTTTTTACTAAACGATTTCGCAAGATTACAAAATCATTTTTATTCAATATTTTTACATCCGGAAAATCTTTTTGCACCTCATACATTAGTGATTTATAACCAATATAAATTCCATCATTAGTAAGATGATGATCAGTTTTGTAAAACAATAATTCTTTACCTTTAGATGCTTTCTGAAGTTCATCTATGGGAAAAATTATATTAAGATCATTATTAGAATTTATTGTTTTTATAAATTCTTTAATACCATCATCATTATAATTTTTTACTGAATAAGGATGATAAATTGAAGCTTTTTCAGGGAAAATAAGGACATAAAATTTTATATTATTTTTATTACAATAATCATTAAAAGCTCTGAGATTATTTTTTATATCAACAACAAATTTATAATAATTATCTTTTAATTTTATTTTATAGACAGGAGGAGTATAATAACGTGTAAGCCATTTGGTTTTCTTATCAACAAACCTCCTGTTACCATGCGGAAATCTTACTGCACAATTATAAATAACTTCTTTATATATACTAATTAACAATGATCTTGTAAAAAATCTGTCCTCAACATATTTACTAAACTCTTTGAAATAATCTTTATTTAACTCAGCATATTTAACAATTTTCGGAAATTTTGCCAATTTTCTGTTTTCAAACAGGGCATATTTTCTATAATCAAATCTTGACATTGGCAATAATAAAAATATCAAAAAAATTATTATAAAAATTTTATCTTCAGATTTTGCATTACTATAATTTTTAATATCAATTTTTTTTGCCAAATATTTTGAATAAATATATACAATAAAAAAACTGATTATTAATACAATAACTAATTTATCCCACAGAATAATTCCATTATAAACACTATCAAAATAAGAATTATAAAAATTAAAATCAGTAATGGGATACCCAAAATGATTGTTTTTATATCTTGTTAATAAATATGGAAAATTCGTATATAAATATATGCCATTACAAAGTAAAGTAATTATAAGAGCAAATAATATTATATAAATCGATTTTTTTTTATTCATAGAATTTTGTTACACTAAATGCTATAACTTAAACCAATTATATTATTTATTAGCCTAAATTTCAAATTATTAAAAAATCAGGTTAGACAAAACCCAACCTGATTTCTTCGTATATGATTAGTAATGTTTATAATGGCATATATTCACATTCTACAACCCCACTATTATAGTCTATTTTGGTTACTTTTAATTTGTGCGGTTGTAAAGCTATTTCATCGAAATTAGGATCACTTAAACGCATATCCAGTACCTGTGTATCTTTCGGTACTTTTATTTTGAGCAAGTACGACTGACCGGCTTTAAAACTTTCATTTCTGTAACTGGACGCATATTCAACACCTTTAGCTGTTGATATGTATTTATTTGAATTATCAATTATAGCACCTTCTTTTATTGTGTTAAGAAAATCAGTTTCCATTTTGTAACTTCCACCACGAGTACTTACGCCTCTATAAAGATATGTATCATTGCTTAATGGAATACTCAAATTATCATAGACATCATCTAGAGCCCAGTTTTTGCCATCATCAATCCAGTGTCTTAATTGATTCTCTTCAAATGTTGTTAATGTTCTATCTTTAAATTCTATTTCTGCTTTAGGGAATTCTGCAGATGTTTTAAAACCACGATTTGGTTTTACGCCTTTTAATCTTAAGCCAAACCACTGCTTGCAATGAATAGATTCTAAAATATCTTTTTCTTGTGTAGTTCCCAAATATCTCGGCTTGCCTTCCTGAATTCTGTGAGCTTGTTGTATCAGGCAATCCAATTCATCATCATTGATAAATGGAACAAGCTTTTTATAATAATCTGTCAGTTCTGAATCTGACATATTTGTAATTTGCTTACCGTTAGATATTCTTTGTTTATAATCATTATATGATATTTCTAATTTATTTGTTTTTTCATGAATTTTATTAAAAAATTGAGTATCTAAATTTACATCTGTATCACCGGCAACTATATCTTTTAATTTTAAATTTTTCTCATTTTTTAAAATTTCCACAGAACGAATAATCTCTTGTAACTCTGCTTCTGTTACGTCCGGATATAATGTTTTAATTGTTTTTGAAATATCTGTTTCATTAGTTAAAGCATCATATACTGCTGTTTCAATTTTAGATTCAGCTTTTGCAGCCACAGGTTCAACGGATTCTAAGGTTTCCTTTGCAGATTTTTTTACCGGATTTGGTTCAGCAGAATTAACAGGTGTCGGAACTTCTGTTTTTAATGGTTCAGTTTTTGCTTTTGGAGCAGGAACCTCTGCTGCTGTTTTTTTCTGAGCGGCATAGAATACATCTACATCTGCAGTTTTACCATCAATACCGGCTGCTTTACCAACAGATTTACCATCTTTATCAAATCTTAAAGTATATTGTTGTCCGCCATCTTCAAATACTAAAGTCCCTCCATTGGTACCGTCAGGTCTCTGAGTTTTAACCTTTATTCCTCTGTCACGAAGTTGGTTATATGCTTCCTGATATTCTAATTTTTCAAATTGTTCAATATTTTGTTTAGTTAATTTTGCAGGTTGTGCTGGTGCGGGAGCAGCTACTTCTCTTGTATGAGATTCTTTTTGGGTTTGTGCTAATTCAGCTTTTTTACTTTCAATTGCATTATCCAAAACTTTTTTCTGCTGACCTGTCATCTTTTTACCACGTCTTAAAATATCTATGTCCTGTAATGCTTTTTCAGAATCAAGAGTTTTGATATAATCTACAACTTTGTCTAATTCGTTTGCATCAGCAAAACCTTTTTCATTTTTCAAAATTCCTTCAACTGAACCTTTTTGGTCCTTTAAAAATGCCTTGCGTGTATCAATTTCTTTACCTAGTTTTTCAAGTGAACCTGTCAATCTTGCATCATTTTGAACCTGTGATTTCATATCTGCAAGTTGTCTGCTTATTTTGTCCAAATCATCAGCACCGGCATTTCTTATCATATTAGTCAGTTTATTATCTATCTGATCTTCAAGTGCTTTATATTCAGCGGTAACACCACCATGAGAGTATTCTTTTTGTTTTAAATCTCTGCGCAAAGAAATTAAATCATTCGGAGTTTTTGCATCTTTTATGGAATTACCGATTGTACGGAAATCAGCTTCTGAAAGTTCATTATGACGTTCAAAAGTATGTTCTGTTTCTTCTTTGTGGTGTTGTTTTACAGATTGATCATATTTTGCTTGTTCTTCAGGCGATAAAGTTCTTGCTTTTTTATCAAGTTTTGCCTGATTAGAACGTCTTACCGCTCTGTTTGAAAGTGCATCAAGTTCATTATGAGCTCCGCCAAGTTGTGCCCCATCTGTAGAAGTTCTTACTAATTCATCCGTTTTAGCATTTATATTATCAATGCCTTTTTGAGTTTTAACATGTACATTACTATTGTGGGCAATTATTGGATCAGCACCTGCGCTATCCTGATGTTTGAATGTATTTCCATAATTAAATCCGTCAGATTTTGCACCCTGAGGTTTTACTCTTGTACCACGAGCACCAAGTGCTGCAAATGCGGCATCAAGACCGAAGTTCATCATACCATCTTCGGTTGATAAATCCTGACCATTAATTATTGTAGTCTGAGCAAATGCTGCAGCTGTATCAGCAGTACCTGTTACACCTGCTTCTACTGCCCATTTGCCCGCAGCAGATGAAATTTCTAAATCACTTGATAATTTTTGTGAGAATTTGCTTGCTCTTCCACCGATTTCAAACATAGCTGCAGTTTCAAGACCATGTTCAACTGCATGTTCAGCATCTCCGTATTTTGAATAATCAAGAACACCCGAATTGAAACCTGCCTGAGCTGATTGACGGGTAATAGGATCTTTTGAAGCTGCTGATACAACATTTTTAACTCTGTTTGTAATACCGCCTGTTGCATTAGAAACATCTGCTGCTACTTGTGTTGTTTTTGCTGTTGTAGTCGCAGCTTTTGTAGCTTTAACTGCTGTTGTAGCAGTTTTTACGGTTTTACCTGTTTTATAAGCTTTGTATGCACCATTAGCCAATCTTACGCCTTTTCCTGCAAGACTCAAAACTCTGCCTACAGGAATTAAAGTTACACCAATTTCTGTTACAACCGTTCCGACCATTTCTGCTCTGTTGATGTTACCGTTAAATTTTTCAACTTCTTTAGCTATATTGTTATTAGGACCAAATGAAGCACTTGCCAGTGTTGAAATATCTTCTCTGATCTGCTCTGTGGTTTTTCCGCCTTTTAACTGTTTAGTTTCAGCTTGTATTGCAGCGATTTCAGCATCTTTAGCTTTTCTGATAGCATTCATCTTTGCAGCTTCGGATAATTTGCTGATATCATCTGCTCCGCCAAATTGAGAATAAATTGCTTCTAATGTTTGAGCTTTTTCCTGAGGATTTTTTATACCTGCAGTAACCCAATTTTCATAATCAGAAAGTGAATTTGATCTGCTTATGGTTGCGAAAGATTTATTTATGCCTTCAACCTGAGCTTCATTCTGAGCAATAGTTTGCAAATTTTCTTCCAATTTCATTACGGTTGCAACATTTTTTGCATTGAACGGAACGCCAAAAATTTGTTCATATGTAGTGTTAAATTCTGCCTGAGTCTTGCATTTGTTTAATTTATCCAAAGAACCTTTTGCAAGACCTAACTTGTTTTCCATTTGTCCGACAGTTGTATTATCTGCAAAGATATTGCCTGCCCAAGCAGTAAATGTACCAACCCAGGTAACATTTTCCATATTTTTATCAAATGATTCCTGAGCGCCATTGACAGATTGTGCATATTGTGATTTAAATGCATCCTGAGCAGTTTTTGTATCTATAGCACCTGCACCTGTTTTAGCTTCGTGAATCTTACCGATTAACCAGTCTGTAGCTTGTTCCATTTTAGTTGTATTAACAGTACCACTACCATTAAACTCTGCATTCATTGAAGATGTAAAGCGATTTCTTGCATTGTTGATATCAGCCTGACTTACACCTGCTTTTTGAGCTGCGGTAGCGATTCTGCCAAATATGTCATTACATAAATCTTTTCTTTGTTGTTTACCTGCAACAGTACCCATACCTGTTTCAGAACAAATAGTATCGTAAATAGATGAATCATCAGATCTCATCCATTTATTACCAAAAGTACCTTTTGTAGTATAGCCTACACCATGTTCTTTAGCCCAGGCTCCGGCTTCACTGCTTCTACTTACCTGTAAATAAGTATTATAGGATTCATAGAATTGAACGATATGATCAGAATTTACGGAATTGAGCTGTTTTTTGATTGTAGAAACTGCAGACATACCTGTTTTATCAACGGCTGATTTATAAACTTGTTCTGCAGCCACATAATATTGGTTTTCAAGTTTTGCTTTTTGTTCTGCCTGTCGTTTCTTATATGCTTGCGTATATCCTGCAGGAATTTTAAGTTTCCCATTTGCAGGCGGATTAATCATTTTACCGGTTTTGTCAAATACACCCGGATTTAATTCTATAATCTTTTTAGCTCTGATACCTTGTTGTAATGGTGTTAAAGGTCTTGCAACATCATTTTCTGTCTGCTGGCAGGCTCTTAGAGCAATATTCCAGGCATGTGTTTCACCGCCTTTAGCCATTACCCATTCCATTGTTGCATCAGAACCATTACTTAATTTTCTGACTGTATCGTTGCTTTCCATAGATGCCGGATCTATTGCGACTCTGATAACTGTTCTTCCGTATTCAAATTTCTTTACTTCAGGATTTAATTTTTGCAATTGCTGAGCACGAACTTTTAAATCCATTTTTGAATATTGAGTATTACCTTCTTGTTTATACAAATCGCGTGCAACATTTTCCCAGCTGCCACCATAATTTTTATCTCGACTGATAAGCATTACAGTTTCTTGTCTTTGATTTGCGATTGATTTTGCCTCAGCCAGCTGTTCTCTGTATATTCTGTTATTTTTAGCTTTTACTGCAGCTTTACTTGATAATCTGCCGTCAAATCTTGAATCGGTAACTTCCAGTTCGCCTTTTACATTAACTTCTGCACCAACATTGCCATTTAAACCATTTTTGTTACCTTTATTAAATGCTTCAAATTCTTCTTGGGTCATGCCAAATTTATTACAAATATCAGCAATGCTTTCCTGATCCTGAATGACTACAACTGTTGCTCTTTCGCCATTTGGAGCATCTGCGTATTTAATTGTTCTTGCAACTTTTCCGTTTGCACCGAATACGCTTTGAGATTGATTTTTACCATCAATACTTATTGTTGTAACATTTTTGCCATTTTGTTCGCTAAATGCCTGATGTTCTATTATGCCATTGCCTTTAACAACATCTGTTGATACATGTTTTGCTTCTGTACCTGCTTCATTGTATTCATAATTTTCAGTTTTTGTACCTTTTTTTATTGTTAAAGTTGATTTTACACCATTTTCAAATGTATAAGTTTTTACTTCATCACCTGTAGTTTCAGTTCTTGTTTTTGGTAATTGTGCGCCATCTTCACCAACAGCTGTATCATATTCAATTACAGTTGTTTTATTATTAGCAGAATCTTTAACTGTTGTTTTTGTTAATTTTCCATCAACAGATACGCTTTCATATACTGTACCTTGTTCACCATATCTGATATCAGTAACAGTATTACCTTCAGTTTTGCTTATAACTCGATTTTGAGAATCTGTTACGGTAATATTTTTAACCGTTTCTCCATCTGCCTCATATAATGTAGTAGTTGTACAATCATCAAGTTGATTAGCATAAGGTCCGACAACAACTTCAGATGATTTTTTACCGTTTGGTGCAAATGTTGTTGTTACTTTATCTCCTGCACTATTTGTTGATTCATTTATTCTTGAAGCATCCGGACTAATTGTATCAGTACTTCCGTCATTATAAGTAACTACAACTTGTCCCTGATCATTAATAGTACAACTTTTAACATTTTCGGATGCTTGTCCTGCTTTACTCAGGAAAGCAAGAAGTTCTTTTTTATCAATTTGTAATTCGCTTAATGTCTGATTATTTTTTATAAATTTTTTAGCTTCACGTCTTGTTACAATGCCATTTGAATTTTTGTCTAAACCCTTACTATTTTCATTCCCTGCAAAAAATTTGGTTAATTCATCCTGAGTAACAACGCCGTCATTATTTTTATCCATTGCTTTAAAAATGGCTTTATCTTTTTCACTTACCCCTTCGCCAAACTTGTCAATACGCAAACCGCCTTTAAAGTCCTTACTGTCAGCTTGCTGTAATGGTTTTATATTTACTTTTTTGCCCACACCATTTACTGACATATGTAATCCTTTCCGTTGCTAACACATGGTTTATCGGCTATTTTGCCCAAGAACTTTAAATATATAAAAGGGATGTAACAAATTGTAACAAGAGTTATATCCAAATGCTTCAGGTAAAATGCAATCCTCAGAAATAACGCCATATTTCCTTGTCAATCCTGCTAAATAGTAGTGACGTAAAAGAGGAATTTTAATTTTTAAAAAATTATTTAATACTAATCTATGTAATCTTCAGTTACAAAATTTTTAATATTAACCCTAACATTCCAATACTCTAATTAATTTGAGGGGAGAACTCTACCCTGATTCTCCCTTTAATTTTTTTAGATGGAAGTATTATTAAGCTTATACGAAATTGCTTAATGTAATATTAAAAAGAGTAGTTCAAAAAGGAAGTTTATGAGTTTATCAAAACGAGAACACGATGTTCTTTTATACATCGCTGACGGTTTAGTAGAGAAAGAAATTGCCTTAAAACTTGGCATAGGACAAGGTACAGTCCATTCATACATAACTTCGATGAAAAACAAAATGAATGCACTGACAAGAGCTCACGCTGTCTCGATATATTACAGAGAATATCCAAAATGGGAAATAAAAGCTTAATGAACATGAAAAGAATAATAATCCACTGGAGTGCAGGAACATATTACCCTACTTTACATGAAAAACAATGTTATCACTATCTTATAGACAAAAACGGGAAAATTTATTCAGGAATTTACAAACCGGAGGATAATTTAAATTGTCAAGACGGGATATATGCTGCACATACAGGAGGGGGCAATACCGGTTCAATTGGTGTTGCCATGTGCGCAATGGCAGGTTTTAAGAATGAGCATAACTGCGGGAATTACCCGATAACTTTAACTCAATTTGAAGCATGCATGAAACTTTGTGCCCAATTATGCCGCAAATATTCTATTGAAATTAATCCGACCAATATAATGACTCATTATGAATTCGGGCAAAAAAATCCAAAGACATCAAGTTTTGGGAAAATTGACATAATTTATCTGCCACCTTATCCTTGGGTTCCTAAAAATGACATTGGAAGTTTTATTCGCTCAAAAATACGCTGGTACAAACAAAAATATTTTGGAGGTTAAATATGGATATTAATTATTTTGATTTATCAGGAGGTATAAATTTATTTTGTACAAAAACAGAACTTGGTTCGCATAAAAACAGGCTGCCATGGACTGATTCAAAAAATGTTGAAGTATTTTCTAATAAAGGAATTACCAAACAAAAAGGGAATACATTACTACTTGAACTTCCTGATGAAGAAAAAATTACCGCAATGCACGAAATGGAAAGCAATGATATATATAAACTTGTCATTACAACAGAAAGCGGAAAAATTTATATATACTCAGAAAAAAATTCCCAACTTACACTGATTAATAAAAATCTTACAGGTATAAATGTAAAATTTGCCTGTTTTTTACAGGGGATATTAATTGCCACAGAATCAGATGAAATGTTTTATATAAAAGATGATGAAGAATATACTATAGAAGATTGTAATTTAGAAGGACTTGATGGTGAAGCTGTATATCCCGATTGTATAGCAGTATATCAGGGGCGAGTTTGGGTTGCCGATAATTCAACAATTTATTACTCGGCATTAGGCACATATGATAATTTTTCCGAACCTGATGATGCCGGATACATAAATGATTTTCACACAGACACTTCAAATATCACAGGAATACATAATTATAAGGATTGTCTTGCGATATACAAAAAAGACAAAGTTTATTTATTACAAGGATCAAGTCCTGAAGATTTTAAAATTATTCCATTTGCAGATAAAGGGACCGTAAGCCAAAATTCTATAATAAATGTCGATAATAAACAGTATTTTTTAAGCAATGGCATATATGCACTTGAACAGGTAGGAGAATTAAATCAAATCCGCCTTGGTTCATCAATATCAGACAATATAACTCCGGAATTTGATAAATTTGATAACTCAAGACTAAAATACACTGTTGCCGTTCACTATCAAAACAGGCATCAAATGTGGTATTTGTTTCCATATAAAAATCTCGAATACTACAAAACAATCTGGATTAATGATTATGTTAATAAAATCTGGTATAAAAGAGTTTTACCCCAGAATATCACTTACATCACCTTTTTTCATAATACTATTTTATCTTCAGACTCCCTGGGAAAAGTATATATAGAAGACTTTGGAACAACCTTTGACGGAGAAACAATTGATTTTATGTGGAAATCCCCTTTTCTTTCTTTGAGTAATGTTCATCACAGAAAAATGATAGATGAATTTTATTTTGTCCTTGATGATGAACAGGATAACAAATTCAATTTTTATGTTTACAAGGATTATGACGGGAATTGTCCTGATGACAGAGAATTAATTTATTCAAGAAATTTAAATCAATTGATTTGGGCAAAAGACGATGAGGACATTGATATTTCAAAATGGAGCAGTGACGAAGCCCAAACTCCTGTATGGACAATAAACGCAGACATATTAGAAAAAGCAGAAATTTGCGGAAGTTGTTTTAGTGTTCAGCTTTGTGTAGAAGGAACAGAATTTGACGACAATTGCGCAATTATAGGTCTGCAATTCAGAGAAATTTATAATGATGATTAAAAACACCCCACCACTCATTTAAATATACAGTTACACACCATTTAAACAACGAAAGGAAAAGAAAAATGACAGATTTTTCAACAACTTATTCTGCTTTCATTCCGGAAGTATGGAGTCAAAAATTAAACACATTGTTAGAAAAAAACTGCGTAATGATGCAATGCGTGAACAAAAATTGGGAAGGAGATATAACAAAACAGGGCGATAAAGTAAAAATTATCACACCTGCAGATGTATCTGTATCAACTTTGACCACAGATAATATCACATATTCTTCTTTAACTCCGACCGCAATGGAACTTGAAATTGATCAGAAGAAATTTTTTGCCTTCAAAATTGATGACGTAGCAAAAGCTCAATCAAACACAGATATTATGGAAGCACACCTGAATAACGCAAGAAAAGCAATTGAAGAAGTTCAGGACTCATATCTTTTATCACTGCATACTGATGTTCCTGCAGCAAATACAGTTGGCACAACAAGCTCTCCGATTGCATTGAATAAAAATACTATTTATGAAAAATTTGTACAACTGTCCTTAGCTTTAAAAAACTCAGATGCAGTACACGCAGGCATTCGTCCTTGGGTTGTAATCAATCCGAATATTGAAGCATATTTACTTCAAAGTCCTGAATTTATTTCTGCACACAACGTTGCAGATACAACATTAAGAGAAGGTTCAATAGGCAGAATTGCAGGCATGGACGTATTAGTAAGTACTAATTTATCAGAAGTTGATGATAAATACTATGTTTTGGCAGGAACAAATGATGCCATAACATTTGCATCACAACTTGCAAAAATTGAAAGCCTGAGAGATAAAGATTCATTCTCAGATTTGGTACGAGGCTTATACTTATACGGTGCAAAAACAGTTCAGTCAAAAGCTTTGGCAAAAATGATTGTTAGTGCAGATACAACCCCATAGTAAAAATTTTTACATAATATGTACTCTTTTTTGTAAAAAAGAGTACATTTTCCCTAACGAAAAACAGGAGAAATTATGTTCAGATCAATCAAAACTATAATAAAAAATTTAGCCCAAAATGCAGTTTTAATAGCAGAAGAAGAACTTGGAGCAGGAAACGGTCAGGCAAAAAAACAAATTGCGATTGACTATATAATAAAAAATCTGCCTTTTTCTGAACCAATCAAACACATTATCTCATTTTTACTTTCAAAAATAATAGATGATTTGGTTGAAACTGCTGTTGAATGGCTGCATACACAACAACAAAATCAAGGAGAACAATGATGCAAAATCAATTATTTAATGGAATTTCATCCCCTGCCGTGACTCCGGAGATAAATTACCAAAATATAATTACTCAGCTTTTAATGACACTTGCGGCAAAAGCACAAAAAGAGCAGCTTGTACAACAATTAAGTAACAACAAGCAAATTCAGCAACTTATAAGTGCATGTAACGAAACAAACAAAGTAAACTCAAATGATGCTGCTCAGGTGAAGGAACCGGCAGAAAATCCGCTTGATTTATTTAATAAAGATAAACCGGGATTTTTTGAACAAAGTGGCAGAGAAGCAGTCCTTAATTATATTAAGAATTTTGACATGGATAAAGATGAAATTACCAAAATAGCTGATTTGGTAGAAGTTCTTGAAAATTCTGCCATTGAAAGTTATTTAAAAAAATCCGCGCACGATAAGACATTAAATGACGAAAACTCGGCTGCAAAAAGCAAATTGACATCATACGCACAAGATGCAAAATTTGACAGCAATAATAACAAGGTCTTTACTCGTGAGGAAATCGGCAAAATGAGTGGTGACGAATTTGTCAAAAATGAAAAGCTTATTATGGAGCAGGTAAGACAAGGTCTTATTAAATAATTTTTGACAATACATTAGAAAAGTTTAGGGCAAGGTTTGTCCTTGCCTTGAACTTTTCGCGAAAATAAAGGAGCAAAAATGAACTTTTTGGAAATTATAAATAAATGCTTACTGGAGCTTAACTACAGACCCGTAAACTCTTTTTCTGAACTTGTTAAAAACGATCACAAGAAAATAATGACC
This sequence comes from uncultured bacterium, assembly GCA_902794035.1. Taxonomy (GTDB): domain Bacteria; phylum Cyanobacteriota; class Vampirovibrionia; order Gastranaerophilales; family Gastranaerophilaceae; genus Zag111. The sequence continues at coordinate 26,632 of CADBFN010000015.1, read as the reverse complement.
ATTTTAAATGTCATAAATCAAGAAATATGCTGTTCTAATAACTGGAATTTTTTATTGAGAAAAACAACGGTTGAAATTCCTGCAAATACAACAGAAATCAACAATACAATAAACGGCAGGATTTTATATCTTTTTGTACAAGGGAAAAAATACCAATATAAAGATGATACAGAATCATTTTTAACAGATAAGGCTGATGATAACTCATATACGCAATTTGCCGATAAATTACTTTTTAAAAAGTCAAAAAATAAAAGAATCGCACAAATCATATATTACACAAACAACTGCGTTATAGATGCCCAAGGGAATGAGAAATCCGAAATGACAGAACCGACCGATTCTTCAATAATCCCAATCCCTTTTGATCAACAGCTTTTAACTTACGGAACATGCCTGCGATTAAAGGCAAATCCATCATATATAAGATTCAGCTATTGGATGAACATGTACAAAGAAGCTCTTGCAAATTTGAGATCGACATCATCAATTAATGCGCAAGATGCGCCAATTGTTCGTTTATTTCGCCGGTAAAGACAAAAAAAACAGGAAGTCGTTTTCATTCCCCCCTGTTAAGATTTACACTAGCCGAAATATAAATAGCATGTTTATTATACAAGTTTTTTCAGAAAAATACAAATTTTTATAAGAAATGTAACAAGATGAAACAATTAACAAAACAGCAAAAACTCTTTGTATCAGAGTATATAAAGTCATTAGATACAGAAAAAGCACTAAAAAAGGCAGGTTATAAACTGAAAAATCAGGACAAAAACCTGACAAAACTGCTATACAAACCGGAAATTATCACCGCAATAAAAAATGAATTAAAACACCAGATAGATATATTAAATGTGTCTAAAGGTTATGTCATTCAAAAACTGCTTCAGATTGCGGAATTTTCTCTTGAAGAGGAAGACATATTAGACAAAGACGGAAATATCACAGGCAAAAGGAAACTGCGGGATGCTTCCGCAGGACTGAAAGCACTTGAAAGTCTTTGCAAATATCTGGGATTCACAGTATCTAAAGATGAAAACACCGATTACACAGAAGCCAAAATTATTACTATATCTAATCTTGATGATGAAAAGATATAAAAACTGATATTAAGAACTTAAATAATTTTATATTAAGAAAGGACTACCCTATGAAAAATGATAAAGAAATAGAGCAGATACTGCTTAATGACGAAAAATATGAAAAATTTATTAAAGACAAAACTGAACATGATTTTAAAAAAATCATAGAAGAAGCCGGCAAAAAAAATAATTCCGTAATTACAGACTTTAAACAAATGCCAAAAGATAAATTATTCTCAAAAAAATCAACTTATTTTGTTATAAATAAGAACAGCAAAACAAGTTCATACATCAACGGAATACAGGCAGAATCTTTTTTAATTTCTCCCTATGAACGCGAAAAATTCCTATCGGGTAAAACGGATGCTTTTGTTTATCAGGACAATTATATCAAGTTTTATAAATACAAAGGTTGATTATTCAAATGTGTAAATTTAAAAGACTTACCTTATCCCCACACACTTGTTCAAATTTGCACTATATACCTCAAATTATTAAATGTTACAGACAGTATGCCAAATTTTTGCAGGATGATTATGCTTCAAAACTTGGAATTATCAATATATTCTTAACTAATCCTGATTTTTGGATAATTACGGATATAGATGACGAATTCAAAGGATTTGTTTTCCTTGACAATTTTACCGGCAATCAGAATGCAAAATTTAGTGCAGAAATTACAGTTTGCATTGATAAAAAGGCTTGGGGCAGTTTTACCCGATATAGTGCAAAAATTTTTTTGAAAAATTGTTTTGACGCATTTGGATTTTACAAAATTAAAGCATTAATTTTTCCTGACAACCACAGAGTTAAAACTCTGTTAAAATCGGCAGGTTTTGAATACGAAACAATATTACCTGCCGAAACACTGCGAAACGGTAAACCTCAGGATATTGAAGTTTACTCCATAAAACGTACTTACTACTACAAAGACGAGGTGAATTATGATTAATACAAACGACACTACATTATTAACCGCACAAGATTACTATAATGAACAAAATATTTTAAAAAATATTATATCTAAATATGATTATTACAACGACACAAGGAATTCTCAACGCTCTGATAACAGACTGATTTCTTACGCAATTTATAATGCCGATATTCCGCAAATCAATGACTGGAATTGTTCTATCCAACTTCCTGAAATCTATGAACTTGCACAAACATTAAAATCGCATATTATTCAGAATTTATATTCGCACCCAGATGGAATGTTTGATGTTTCTGGGAATGATTTTAAATCGCAAAAGTACGCAAACAGACAAAAAGCAATGCTTGTCAATACCTTTGAAGAAATGAAACTTTCTGATGAAATGGAAAAAATTGTGGATTCGGTTGTTGAAACAGGAGAAGTAACTTTATTTGTCGGCTGGGAAACTAAAACAAGAAAAGTTCGCAGAGCATTGTCCTTAAAAGAACAGGCTGATATGAACACAAATAAATCCTTTGTGGTTGAGGACAAAGTTATTTATGACAATGCTAAAGTTAAATTCATACACTACGAGGACTTTGTATTTGACAGAACTAACGTGAATAACTGGGATTCATGCCCGAAAATTTACCGGACTTACCAGACTTTAGACGACATCAAATCAAACAGGGCAAACAATTTACTCAATGCAGAGAAACTGGAAATACTGAAAGGAGTGGTGGCAAACAAAAAAGGACAAAAAGATTCAAAATATTCAATACCAAAAATTGAAGTATTGGAATATTGGGGCGATATTGAATTACCATCAGGAGAAATATTAAAAAATCAGCTTATATCAGTGGCAGGCAGAAGTGCAATAATCAGATTTGAAGATAATCCGTTTGTAATTAATCCGTTTATTCACGCAAATATTATAGAAAATCCTGCAACAGGCAGAGGAATTTCACCTTTGAGAGTTGCTCTGATTTTGAATAATATTTCCTCAACAATATTAAACAAACAGCTTGATGCGCTTGCATTAATGATGAATCCGCCATATCTTGCACCAAAAGGATGTTTTATGGGTAAACAGGAAGTTAAGCCCGGGAAAATCATTGAATATGATTCAACACTTATGACCACCACCCCTGTGCCTCTTTCTTTTGACAAAGCAATGACCGGATGGGATTTTTTGAATTATTTTAAAACGACAATAGAAAGCGCAACAGGAATCTTTAAAAACATGGCAGGCAATATTTCCAACGTAGAACGTAGTGCAACAGAAATAAATTATTCCGCAAACGGACAGGAAGCAAGATTAAATATGATTTTAGAATCAATAAACCGCAAAGTTATAGTACCAATGGTTGAAAAAACAGCGCAATTAATTTCGTTTTTCAAAATCGGTTCTGAAAGTATAAAGGTAAATGACCACGGGCGAACAGATTTTGTAGATATAGATGATGATATCAGAAATTCAAATTATACCTACCGATACGGGGACAGAAAAGCAACATTTGAAAGAAAATCCAAATTCAAAGAAATGTTTGATATTATGACCAATTTTGTTCAGGTGGAAGAAGTTGCAAACCGTATAAACTGGCTTGAATGCTTTAAATTCGCACTGGAGCAGTATGGTGTTGAAAATTCTAATAATTTTTTAAAAGATACGGAAGAAAATAATATAATATCTGACCTGAAAAAATCTTTTACATAGCCTCTTTTTAGTGTCACATAGTGACGGGAGGGTTTGGCGGGATGTGTTTTTTTTTGATTAATACAGAAAGGAAATATAATGCAAAAACAAATACATATAAATGCTTATACAAAACAAGATGGAACGCAAGTTAGAGAACATTTCAGAAACATTGAGACCAATGATTACAGAACTCCGCCTATTGTTCCTGAGAATCCGGGGGGTCCGGTAATTGATGAACAAAATCATAATATTTTTGAGAAATTATTCCCCAACATTTTTAATTCCACAATGAATATGAATTCTGCACCCGTATTACAAGGCGGGGTGTCTGTTGATGTCGGCTTTCCAACCGGAGGAATAGGTGATGTTCTCGGAAGTATTGGCGGCGCTTTGGGCGCAATTATCGGAGTTGGGATAGAACTTGCACCGATTGCAATACAAATATATCAGGCGATGAATAGCGGTAATGGACAGGCAGTAGAATATTTAAAACCGCAATTTGATACAAAGATTAAGCAGCTTGATACTAAGGTCGCACATATGAAAACTAATATTGATAACAATGTTGCGAAACTTGTTAATGCGAAAAATCAAGCTGAGTATTCAAAAATCTATGAACCACTACAAAAAGATTGGCAAGAATATCAACAGGTAAAAAATATTGTTAATCGGATTAAAGTTCATGCAAATAATGGTGATTTTCAATCCGTTGCCAATGAGTTGGGGAATTTTGTAAGTGAAAGCCCCGCAGGCAAAGCAATAATGACTAATCCCCTAATGCAAAATGTTATAACAAACTTGCAGAAAAATTTTTACAATCCAGACGGGATGACATTAGAAGAACAAGTTGTTAATAAATTCACAAAAGTTGGTAGTAAAATGATGCCTGTTGCCGGTGCAAATTTACAAAATGCAATGCAGAATTTTAAATATGCAAACAATAATCCCCACGCACATATTTTAAATTCAAGAGAAGAAATTACAAATCAAAGTTTAAAAAAATTGATGGATAATGTAAGAATTCCAAAAGATTCCAGAGGGGTAATTTATGATAACAACTCGAAACAATCAAAATTGTTGTGGCGATCTCCGGAAATTCAAAATTTTGTAAGAAATAATTTTGTAAATCTGCTTATTGATAAAACCCCAAAAGCATACGATATTGAATTTGTTGTGAAACAAAATTTTGAAGGTTTAGATAATTTTGCTGGCTTACAACATTGCAAATTATATAATCCACAAATCACTCCAGATGGGTATTTTAAAGGTATCATTGTAGATTATTATGATTTTGAATATCGAGATTATACAGATGATGTTAAAAAGAATATATTTATATATGCTAATAATTGGGGATATAAAATGCAAGAAAAAGGCTTACTTGAAAATCAATTTAATATATACATAATTTTTGAAAAATTGTGGTAATATATTTATATGCAAAATGACGATTTCATAGGATTTTTTAAATATTTATTTGCAATAGTGGTAGAAATGATGCTGCCACTATTGTGGTTTGCGATGTTTATCATATGTTTAGGGCTCGGGGCAAATGGTTTAGATATTCCCAATTTTATTGCGATTGTTGCTGTTATTTTGTTGCTTATAACACCAATCATATATTTTTTATTACCAATTATTGTAACAATATTGGCAATAAAAAATCACTGGAGCAGTTATTTAGACAAGTTTTTTAATCAATTAAAATTACCTACAATTATATTAGGTATTGTTATGTTTATAATAATAATATATGAAAAATATCATATAATGACGGATTTTAGTTACAGTCGTTTTTGGGTATGGTTTTATTATGCCGTGATTCCTCCATATTGCCTAATATATTCGGTAATATTAGTACATAATATTTACCTAAAAATTAAAAACAAAAATAAATAATAAAAGTTTTTAAAAATATTAGTAGCATACAGGCAAAACAATTTGCCAAAGCAATAAATGAGATTGCTAATTATCATAATCAAGAAGCACGTCAATTGATGGATTTATCTCTGAATCTACCTGATGGTACATATAGCAACTCTCAATATTCAATGATACCACCGATATTTAATGAGCAATTGAATAATTATTTGCAATCAAATGGGATGAAACCATTTATACCAAAAGGGATGAAAGGAATAGTATTTGATAAATCAAGTCCACTAAGTTAAAAGTTGTCTAATTTGGAACAGTTGCAGAATGATATTCGTAAAGAATTAACCAAAAATCCTGATGCAAAATGTATTACCGGATTGGGAATTGATACGGATAAAAATCTTCAATATTCAATTGGTAATTATACAATAATTAACCCACACATAGAAAACGGCGTTTTTAAGGGTACATTGATTGATATTTATGATTTCGATTGGGAAAAACTCGAAGACAACTTTAAAAATTTAGAATTATATGGTATTAATAATCCCGCTTATTTTTTACAAGAAATTCATATTTTGCAAAAATATTATTCTCTAATTCCAATTGAATTTAAATTATAATTTAAGAATTATACCAATGGGGTAATACCCATTGGTATAATTTTGTGTATAATTTAACATATGAAATTAATATTAAAAATACTTGATTATTGTTTCTTAATTGGTGCGGTTTTAATTTCAACATTGTTTGGAATAATCACTCTGCTATGGTTCCCCGCATTATTAACTCAATCATTTATTTTGAATATTTTAGTTATAAATTTGTTTATAGTGTTGTTTTTTACCCCGGCTATATTGATTATTGTTATATTTTTTGTGGCAAAAAAATATAACGGTAAAAATTCACAATTATTGAAAATTTTATCATATTTTTTAATTTGTGCCTTAATATTTTTTCATCTGGCAATATCAAGATGTTACGTTATTTATGAAGATTACATGGACAAAAAAGAACCATACAATCCGATAAGACCAATATCTGAATACAATAAATTTGCAGAAAATAAAACTTCAGAAACATCTCATTTCCCTGATGTAATTCCCCCAAATGCTACTAATGTTGAATTGTATCGAAATTATTTGTTTCATGGCGATGTTGAAGAATATTTGAAATTTAAAATTGATGATGAGTATATAAATAATGAATTAAAAAATTATCAATATACTACAATAATTACTGGTGACAAATACACCGGTCATCCTCCGCGTGGCAGGGGACGAGATAAAGATGATATTTATTATATATTGGGAGACTCATTGGAAGTCCATAGAGGTTATAGCTATGGGATAGTTGTAAATAGAAAAACGCACGAAATTATTTATTATTATTCTTCCTATTAATAATATTTAATCTTAACAAGTAATTAGGCTTGCACCGATTGCAATACAAATATATCAGGCGATAAATAGCGGCAACGGACAGGCAGTAGAATATTTAAAACCGCAATTTGATACAAAGATAAAGCAGCTTGATACTCAGGTTGCACATATGAAAACTAATATTGATAACAATGTTGCGAAACTTGTTAATGCGAATAAAAAACATTGTTAATAAAGTTAAATTCTGTTTTTCAGTTCTTCAACAGAATCGGCTCCGTATTTTAAAAGGATTTCGTTTGCTAATATCCACGCGACTCTGGCTTCTGCAACAACTGCACAGGACTCAACTGCACAGACATCTGATCTTTCATAATGAGCCTGAGCGTTTTCACCTGTTTGAGAATCTACCGAATTTAACGGTGAAATCATTGTTGGTATAGGTTTCATAACGGCTGAAATTACCAAATCCTGTCCGTTTGTAATTCCGCCTTCAATCCCGCCTGCGTGATTTGATTTTCTGCATACTTCACCGTCTTTTATTTCAAATTCATCATGATATTGGCTTCCGCAAAGCCCTAAAGGATTATCCCCTATTTCAACAGTCTTTACGGCAGGAATACTCATTACTGCTTGTGCAAGTCTTCCGTCTATACCCCTGTCCCAATGAACATAAGAGCCCAAACCTACAGGAATATTTTTATACACAACCACAAATTTCCCGCCGACACTATCTCCTTTTTCTTTTACCAAATCAATTTCCTGATGAAATTTATCAGGACAGCAGGCAGTTCCGATTTGAGTAACCTCACTTGTCCCTGTTATTCCCAAAACTTTGAGCAAAAGTTTTGCAACCGCCCCAACTGCCACCTCAATGGCGGTTTTTCTGGCGCTTGAACGTTCAAGAATGTTGCGTAAATCCTTTTGATTATATTTTATTGAGCCGGCATAATCTGCGTGCCCCGGGCGATATATTGAAAATGATTTGTCATCAGTTTTATCATCAGGAGAGGCACTCATAATTTTTTGCCAGTTTTCAAAATCTCTATTCCTTATAACAAGCGTAACCGGAGAACCCAAAGTTTTACCAAAACGCACCCCTGAAACTATTTCAACCGTATCGCTTTCAATTTTCATTCTGTCGCCGCGTCCATAACCCTGCTGGCGGCGCTTTAATTCGTTATTTATAAAATCAATATCAATATCCAAACCTGCAGGGATGCCTTCTATTATGGCTGTTAGACATTTACCATGGCTTTCACCTGAAGTTAAAAATCTGAATTTTTCCATTATTTTGCCTTTTCAATTACGTTCAATTGCCTGTCGGCATAGCAGTACCGACATCAAAATCAAGTGTATCAGTTTTTTTTATATTTTTCAATAACCGATTAATATAATTTTGGGATAAATCTGTATTTTACTTTTTGGCAATATGCTTTGTAATCATCATCTTTTATAAGATTACGCTCCTCAGTTACTGCTCTTATTACATAAACAAAAATCCAGCAAATCATACCGATTGTCAGGACAATATCCCCAAGAAAATTCAAATCTCCTGCGGCATATAAAGGAATCATAGTCAGAATTACATACAAAATTTGCATTGCATAATCAGGATGTCTTACAATATTGTATGGAAATCCTGTTACAACTCCTCTGTTAGTGAGGTTTGAAGATTTAGTTCCAAGCCTCAAAATTGCAATCATAGATATAAAATTCGCAAGTATTACAAGTATATATATGCTTATTCGCAAGTACAAATTATCAATCGGTACAAGCTCCTGCATCTGAACAGGTATTAATTTTTCGGTAATCATTATAAAAGGATAAAAACACATTAGACAACTCAAAATTCCCAAAGGGGTTGTATCGGCATATTTTATCCTGTTTTTAAGAAAATCGGCTTCTGTTAAATAACTGAAAGCAAAAACAAAAGTTGTTACGGTAAACATCAAACTCAGCCACATATCGGCAGTATCATCAATATATTGTATTATTCCGCCTAATATGCCTTCTGCCTGAATATATTGCATACTTTGAGAAAACATTTCATTTAAAAAATCTATATTATATCCCATTTGAGGTATAAATTTATTAAATAACAAACTTAATGAATAAACCCCGAAGAAAGTTTTTATAAAAAGTATGGTAAATGCCTGTTTTTCTTCTTCTTTTAAATTCAGGTTATTTAATTTTTGCTCTGTATCATCTGATTTTACAAAAATACGTTTAAAATATTCTGTTATAACTACATTCCTTGAATATAAAACAGATTGAGGTCTTATTTTTATATAAATCGGATAAGCAAAAATTACATAGCATATATAATATAAAATCAAAAAAGATAAATAACTAACCCATGGATTACTTATGTTCTGGTTAAACAAAGGAGTTATAAATAAAATCAAAAGAACAACCCCATAAACCAAAACAGACGACAAATAATGTTTTAAAATATCTTTGTTAGTAACTTCTGCCATATATACTCTCCCTTAAGCATAAAAATTATAACATATCTTATTCCAAAAAGTAAGAATGCATAAATTAAATTCAAAATTTTTGCTATAATAATTCTATGCCAAACAATGTTTATATTCATATACCATTTTGCAAGTCAAAATGTCATTATTGCTCATTTATTTCTTACCCAAAATTGGAATTAAAAAAAGATTATCTGAAAATTTTAGAAAAAGAAATAAATTCAATATATAATAATGAACCACTTAACACGTTGTATTTTGGAGGCGGAACTCCATCTCTTCTGGAGCCTGAGGAATTTAACAATTTAATAAAGCATTTTAATATATCTCCAAATACTGAAATCACAACGGAATTAAACCCTGACGGTATAAATTCTGACGGGCTGAATTTTGATTATTTACGTTCTTTATATGATTTCGGAATAAACAGAATCAGTATCGGAGCTCAAAGCTTCGATGATAAAATTTTAAAACAAATTAATCGCAGGCATAATTCGCAGCAAATTATATCCGCGGTAAAAAATGCACAAAATGCCGGGTTTGAAAATATAAGCCTTGATTTTATATACGGCTTGCCAAATCAAAGTGAACAGATGTTTTTGCAGGATTTGAAAAAAGCTGTTCAATTAGGGGTTAAACATATTTCGTTATATGGGTTATCGATTGAAAGCGGGTCTTATTTTTATAATAACAGACCTGAAAATATCGCAGATGATGATACTCAGGCAAATATGTACTTAAATGCCGTAGAATTTTTAAAATCAATGAATTTCAGGCATTATGAAATCAGTAATTTTTCACTTGCAGGATATGAATCCGGACACAATTTAAACTATTGGAATAACAAAGAATACTATGGTTTTGGAGTTGCGGCTCACGGTTACATAAATGGTGTCAGGTACGGCAACAAAATTTCGATAGAAGATTATATAAAAAATCCTTTAGAAAGAGCACAAGAGCGAATAGAAACCTATAAAGACAAGCTGGAAGAAGAAATATTTTTAGGTTTTCGCAAAATGGATGGTATTGATACCGCAAATATTAGTTCAAAATTTGGTATAAATTTTGAAAAAAAATATTCAAAAATATTAGAAAAATATGAAAAACTACACCTTATTGAAAAAACTTCAAAAGGATATAAGCTCACACCAAACGGAGCGCTGGTAAGCAATACAATTCTTGCGGACTTTTTGGAATAAGAATTATTAATTGCGTTTAAAATTAATTATTCTCGTGCATTTTAATGCACACTACAAACTTATTATAGACGACAGATGTCTAAATTTTAGAGGAAACTTTGACAAAATGTTTGATGAAATAAGTAATTTTAATGTTTGGTACAGATAATTAAATTAAAATTATGCAGACAGAGTAAATATTTCGTAAATTTCTTCGTCTGTAAGTTCTGTAATAATTTTTTCGCCTTCGTAAACTGCCATATCAGCAAGTTCTTTTTTGGATTTGAGCATTTCGTCAATTTTTTCTTCAAACGTACCAAGCGTAATCATTCTGTGAACCATTACATTTTTATCCTGACCGATACGATAAGTTCTGTCTGTCGCCTGATCTTCGACTGCCGGGTTCCACCACAAGTCATAATGAATTACATTTGTTGCACTTGTAAGGTTCAGACCTGTTCCGCCTGCTTTTAGCGACAAAATCATTATTTTTGCATCAGGATTGTTTTGGAATTGTTCAATTAATTCTTCCCTTTGAGGAACTGTTAAACTGCCATGGAAAAACAACGGTTCGGTATTACATTCCTGCGCAATAACCTTGCATAAAATATCTCCCATTTCTTTATATTGAGTAAAAATAAGAGTTTTTTCACCATGTTCAAGAATGTTTTGAACAAGATCCAGACATTTTGCCATTTTACCTGATAATTCAACACCCATTTCACCTGATTTTAGGAATTGGTAAGGGTGATTACAAATTTGTTTTAATGCGGTTATAAGTTTGAAGATATTTCCGCGTCTGTTTACACCGGTAAATCCGCTGATTTTTTCCATCATTTCATTCAAAGTTTTTTCATACAATATTGCCTGAGGTTTAGATAAATAACAATATTCATTGAGAACCATTTTTTCCGGTAAATCAGTAATAACGTTTTTATCTGTTTTCAAACGTCTTAATACAAAAGGCGAAATAGACATTTTTAATTTGCCTGCTCTTGAATGTTCCTTAAATCGTTCAATAGGTATTGCATAACTTTTTTGGAATTCTCTCAATGAGCCCAAATACCCTTTGTTGATAAAATCAAATATACTCCACAATTCAGTTAATCTGTTTTCAACCGGAGTACCTGTCATAGCTATTTTTACATCAGATTTTAACATTTTAATAGCAAGAGTCTGAGCAGTGTCAGGGTTTTTAATATTTTGTGCTTCATCAACAATAATGACACTCCACGCTTGTTTTTTAAGTTCTTCAACATCAATACGCATAATTGCATAAGTTGTCAGAATAACATCATGATTTACATCTAAAACTCTGTCTGTACCATGATAAATTACTGCATCAAGAGAAGGTGCAAACATCTGCAATTCCTTCATCCAGTTACCCATTAATGTTGTAGGGCAAATGACAAGAACAGGTTTTTTAAGTTTCTTTTCCTCTTTCATTTTTAACAAAAGACTAATTACCTGAATTGTTTTACCTAACCCCATATCATCTGCCATACAAGCCCCAAAGCCTTTGGAAATATTTGTCCAGAGCCATTTTAAGCCAACCTGTTGATATGGTCTTAATTCTCCGTTCAGACTTTGCGGTAAAGTAATATCCACAGGTTTTGTAAAATCTGCCAATACTCTTGCAAATGCCGCATCATAATCAAAATCATACTGATCGAATTGTTTTGATAAAGATGCATGAATTAATTCCATTCTCGACATTGATTTCAAATTAGTCTTTGCGATTTGTTCAAATATTTTTTTAGATTCATCCTGATCTATAAGGACATATTTATTTTTGAATTTTATTAAACCATTATTTTCTGCCACGAGTTTTTGGAATTCTTCAAGTGACAATTTATCATTTCCGATAGATATTTCATAAGAAAATTCTAAGATATCATCAAGAGATAATTTACCTGATGAATTGCTGTTCATAATTTCAGCTAAATCACCCGCTCTTGCTGATTTTACTTTTGCATTAATTGAAGCTCTCGGGATGACAATATTTGTAAGTTCATCAGGCAATACAACTTCAATCTGAGCTTTTTGAAGATAATAAGCAGTTTTTGTAATTATCTGATATACTTCATTAAGATTGAAATCGAGATATAATTTGTCTTCATCTTCAAACAAATCTTCTAATTCCGGCATATACCGAAGTGCATAATTGAGTTGTTTTTCAACAATTCTTGATATATCACTTGCCTTCGCACCAAAAACTTCTTCATCGGTATAAAGTTTGTCAATCAAGACTTCTTCATCAGTTTTTCTGTTTTTAATATAAACTTTTAATCTGAAAATTTCATCAGTTTGTTTTTCAATTTTTAATAAAGGTATAACATCATATTTACCCAAATAAAGCTCATCAAACCAGTTTGTAAAACTTTCTGCCAAATCCTTGCCTTTAAACATTGATTTGCGTTCTAAATCTTTAAGTAAATATGTCCCTGACTGAACATCTTTAAAGCGGAACATTTTTATACCCAAAAATTTATAGATAAGATAATTCAGATAAGTGTATATGAATTCATAAATAAAATCTTTTGGCTTTTCACCGATTATAAACAAATCTTTTGGCATATTTTCTTCAAACAGATTGACAATTCTTGCCATTTGAGTACTGTTTATAATCGGTTCATAAATTATACGAAACATAGTACCATTACGCTTAACGGTAGGAATAAAGTATAATTTTTCAATTAGCTTCATCACAAAATATGTAAGTTTATTGAAATAAATAAACGTAGGCGTTAAGGCTTCAAAATCAACAATATTTCCAAAACCTCCAAAATAATCCATTACAATATCCCATGATAATAAATATCCTCTTATTGGATTCTGTTCCCTCGCCCCTGGGTTAGGGTGAGGGGTTAATTCTTCCGGTCTGAATCTAAACAGAGATCCTTTAGATTTGAGATAATATTCAAAATTATTTGTCGGTGTGACAAAAAATGAAAACTTACCGTCTTTATTAATTAAGTAAAAATTAGTATTTCTTGTCGGTGTATTTGGACTTAAAAATACCCCCGCAAATTCATCTTCAACAATCTGATAAATCATGCTCAAAGTATAACGAAAATCTTTATTTTTGAACCCGTCAGGACTTTCTCCGAGATTAAAAAATAATTCATCAACGTCATTCTTTTTGAATGAAAAATCTATGTTTAGGTTGTCGGTAGTATTTTGCATGTCACTCCTTTTTTATATGGCGATAAGGCTATAAGCCCGAGCAGTCTTATTTCCTTATTTTATCAATGTTTCTCCGGTCATTTCTTTTGGTTGTTCTATTCCGAGAAGTTGAAGAACTGTTGGAGCAATATCACAAAGTTTGCCTGTTTGTTTTAACTCAAGTTCTTTTGGTGCATTGATTAAAACAAACGGAACAGGATTTGTTGTATGAGCCGTATGAGGTTTGCCTGTTTGTTCGTTTACCATAGTTTCAGAGTTGCCATGATCGGCGGTTAAAAGCATTACAACCCCGTTTTGTTTGCATGCATCTGCAATTTTTCCTACACATTCATCAACAACATGACAAGCCTTTGCAGCAGCTTCAACAACCCCTGTATGTCCTACCATATCAGGATTTGCGAAGTTTACCAGAATAAATTGATATTTTGGGTCATTTACGGCTTTCAATACATTTTCACAAACCTCAGGTGCGCTCATTTCAGGCTGCATATCATATGTTGCAACTTTTGGTGATGGGACAAGCACTCTTGTTTCATGTGGTTGAGGTTCATCAATACCGCCGTTAAAGAAAAATGTAACGTGAGCATATTTTTCTGTTTCTGCGGTGCGGAACTGATTTATTCCATTCGCTTCCAAAACATCTCCTAAGATATTTACAAGTTTTTCTTTCGGAAAGGCAACAGGAAAATCAAATGTTGCTTCATAACTTGTCATGGTCGTATATAAAATATTTTTTAAGACTTTCTTTCTTTCAAATCCGGTAAAATCAGCAAAGTTAATCGCCTTGGTGATTTCTCTTGCTCTGTCAGGACGGAAGTTAAAGAATATGATTGCATCGTTATCGTGTATTCTTGATTCATCGCCTCCTGCAATGACAGGGAGAACGAATTCGTCTGTAATTCCTTCTTCATAAGATTTTTTAACTCCTTCTATTACACTTGATGCGTGATTTCCTTCGCCAAACAACAATGCGTTGTAGCCTTTTTCAACTCTTTCCCAGCGATTATCTCTGTCCATTATATAATAACGACCGATTGCTGTTGCAACAGGAGGGAGATTGTATTTTTTAAGTTCATCCTCAACAATTTGCAAATATTCACATGCACTTGCAGGAGGGGTATCACGACCGTCTAAAAATGCGTGAACATAAAATTTTTCAATTCCGTTTTGTGCGGCAAGCTGAATCAATGCCAGAACATGATTTAATGATGAATGAACACCGCCTGTTGAAACAAGTCCATATATATGTAATGCTGAATTATTTTCTTTTACATGCTTAATTGCATTTAAAAATCTTTCGTTTTTAAAGAATGATCCGTCTTTAATTGCGTTATTAATTTTAGACAAATCCTGATAAACAATTCTGCCTGCTCCAAGGTTAAGGTGTCCGACTTCACTGTTGCCCATTTGACCTTCAGGCAAGCCGACATTTTCACCGTCTGCATGTATTTGTATAAACTTTTCTTCTTTTTCCAGTTTTGGTACATTTACAGGATGAGCTAATTTTGTTGCATCATACTTTTCTGAGCCTGATGAAATTCCCCATCCGTCCATAATACAAAGTAAAACTCTTTTATTCATTTTCTATCCCTTCTTTCAATATAAATATGAAACAGATTACCAAAAACATGATTTTATTTCAAGAATAAAAGCATTAAATTAAATCAAAATACATGCAAAAAGCACTTCTGTTTAAAGAAGTGCTTTTTTATGTGTAATTGAAAAATAAATTACTTATTCATTGCCTGAGCAACAGCAACAGCACATGCAACAGTTGCACCTACCATTGGGTTGTTACCCATACCGATAACGCCCATCATTTCAACGTGAGCAGGAACTGAAGATGAACCTGCAAACTGAGCATCACCGTGCATTCTTCCCATAGTATCTGTCATACCGTAAGAAGCAGGACCTGCAGCTACGTTATCAGGGTGTAATGTACGTCCTGTACCACCGCCTGAAGCAACTGAGAAGTATTTTCTTCCGTTTTCGATAGCCCATTTTTTGTAAGTACCTGCAACAGGGTGTTGGAAACGGGTTGGGTTAGTTGAGTTACCTGTGATAGAAACATCAACGCCTTCTTTAATCATAATTGCAACACCTTCTGATACATCATCAGCACCGTAGCATTTAACTTTTGCTCTTTCTCCGTCGGAGAATGGAGTTTCTTTAACAACTTTTAATTCCCCTGTTTTGTAATTGTATTCAGTTTCAACATAAGTAAAACCATTAATTCTTGAAATTACATAAGCTGCGTCTTTACCTAAACCATTCAAGATAACTCTCAAAGGTTCTTTTCTTACTTTGTCAGCATTTCTTGCAATACCAATTGCACCTTCAGCAGCGGCAAATGATTCGTGACCTGCCAAGAAGCAGAAACATTTTGTTTCTTCTCTTAAAAGCATAGCACCTAAATTACCATGACCGATACCTACTTGTCTTCTGTCACCAACTGAACCCGGAACTGCAAATGCCTGTAAGCCTAAACCAATAGCTTCAGCTGCATCAGCAGCATTTGTTATTCCTTTTTTTATTGCAATAGCAACGCCTAATGTATAAGCCCAGGAAGCGTTATCAAACGCAATAGGCTGAATTCCTTTAACAATAGCATCTACGTCAATGCCTTTTGATAAACATAAATCGCGAGCTTCTTCCAAAGATTTGAAACCATATTCAGGTAAAACTTTTTTCAAAGTAGCTTCACGTCTATCTTGTCCTTCAAATTTTACTGTCATTTTTTTATTTCCTTATTTTATTAATTATCCTATACTGTCATTCTGAACTTGTTTCAGAATCTAACCCTCACCCGAATTTCTAAATTCACTATGTTCATTAAGAAATTCTACCCTCTCCCAAAGGTAGAGGGGAACAGGTTTATTATTCTTCTCTTGGATCGATATATTTAACAGCATCTGCAAATCTGCCGTAAGTACCGATATTTTTATCATAAGCTTCCTGTGGATTTACACCTTTTTTGATGGCATCCATAAATTTGCCCATGTTAATGAATTGGTAACCGATAACTTCATTATTTTTATCTAAACCAAGTTTAAGAATATAACCTTCTGTTAATTGAAGATATCTTACGCCTTTTTGAGCAGTTGAGTGAATTGTACCGCACATAGAGCAAAGACCTTTACCTAAGTCTTCAAGCCCGGCACCTACAGGTAAACCGTTTTCTGAAAATGCTGATTGAGTTCTGCCGTAAACAATTTGCAAGAATAATTCTCTCATTGCAACATTGATAGCATCACAAACTAAGTCTGTATTTAATGCTTCAAGAATTGTTTTACCCGGAAGAATTTCACCTGCCATAGCTGCAGAGTGTGTCATACCTGAACATCCGATAGTTTCAACCAGTGCTTCCTGAATAATACCGTTTTTAACATTTAAAGTTAATTTGCAGGTTCCCTGTTGAGGTGCGCAGCAGCCGCAACCATGTGTCAAACCTGAAATGTCTTTAATCTCTTTACATTTTGTCCATTCTCCTTCTTGAGGAATAGGAGCCGGACTTCCTTTAACCCCGCGTCTTACAGGGCATTTGTCTTGAATTTCTTGAGTAACTTGTATATTAGTCATTTTTTACTCCCTTCACCTTATATACACAAAAATTTTAACTTGCTCAAAATTTCACGTCAAGATAATTGAAATTTTGCACTTATAATGATAAAGTTATAAATGAAACAAAATATGAGGTTATTATGATTAGCTTAAAAAGAAACGGATTTACTCTGGGTGAAGTATTGATGGCGGTAATGATTACAGGTATTATTGCAGTACTTACTATTCCAAGTATTGTCAAAGATGTTCATTTAAAATCGCGAATGGCACTATTAAAAAACACAGTTGCGAACATCAACAATGTTACAGAAATAGAATTCACTAAATCCAGAGCAAATTCTCTGATTGATACTGATATCTATAAAGATCCCGAAGCTTTTTTACAAAAGTTTGATACTGCACCTAATGGCGAACCTTTTGCAGATTCGTATAAAAAACATTCTGATGCAAAAAAAGCAACCGGAGTTCTTATTCCTTCAAATGACAGAGAAGGAGAAGCAGCAACACTTTTGAAAAATGGAGTAGGTATTGGCATAATTAACAATTCAGGTAACAACACAACAACTGTTGTTATAGATGTTACCGGAGCAAAAGAGCCAAATATGGTCGGAGCAGATTATTTTATACTGAAAATTGAAAGAGAAAACGGCAGCGGACACAAAGCAGGGGATACGTCTTCTTTTGCAAACGGTGGTGATGAAGGTCAAGAATCAGGCCCGGGCTTAAAACAAAGCTGCAATAACGGAAATGGAGCAGCATGCTACCGAATGGTTGAACTATCAAGCTTTAATCCTAAATATTTGGAATAAATTGCAACAGATAAGAAAATTTGTTATAATTACTAAAAAAGGAGCATATTTTATGAGAAAGGGTTTTACACTATCTGAATTATTGTTATCACTGGTTATTATAGGCGTTGTTGCAACACTGACCATTCCTGTATTGCTTAATAATGTGCATAACAAAACATTTGTTTCTCAGATAAAAAATATGTCAGCGACTATCGAACAACTTGCGCAGGATCAGCTAATAATGCACCATACAAGAGATTTAAGCGATACAGATTTTGGAGATCCTGAAACACTTGTATCTGATAAAAATTTTTTAATAGTGAAATTATGCTCTAGTGCAAATGATGCCATAACCAATTGTTGGAAAACAAAATCAGGAGTATCAAATCAGGTAAAATACAAAAATATTAAAGGTTCTACTTATGACAATTCCTTGCCATCATTAAGTACAGCCAGAGCCGGAAAATCCGCAATTTTAAAAAATGGTGCAACTATCAAATATATGTTAGCTTCTACAACAGGTGCCAGCGGTATTACAAGTAATGAAGTCGGATATTTTGTAATAGATATTAATGGCCCTAAAAAACCAAATATTTTGGGGCGTGATTTGTTTGGATTTTTTGTCACCAAAAAAGGAAAAGTTGTTGGAGGAGGAGTAGAAACTCCAAGCCATGCAAGTAATGCAGGATACCTGAAAACTCATTGCACCGGAGCAGATAACAATAACTCTATAAAAGTCCGTGAAGCATGGTGCTATGAAAAATTAGTTGCAGATTCCTGGGAAATGGAATACTAAAAAACAATATTTGTTTTTATTCCATGTCATTAAGTTTTGCTTTTAATCTTGCCTTTGCTCTTGCAATGGACGCTTCAATGCGTTTTGCATCCATTTTGGCATTAGCTTCTTTTAAAAGTCTGCGCCCGCGTTCAAGAGATTCTCTTGCACGCATTTCATCAATTTCATCTCCCGGTTCGGCAAGAGTTGTGAGAATAAGACATTCTTCGTCTTTAAACTGTAATACTCCGCCCATTGTTGTAAAAGCTTTTGTTTCATTGCCTTTTTTAATTCTTGTAACACCAATATCTAATGCAGACATCATAGGGACATGACCTTTTAATATCCCAAACTCCCCATCAACACCTTTGGTATATATTTCATCTACATCACTGTCAAATACAATTTTTTCCTGAGTAATTATTTTTAAATTCATTTGTCTTCCTGTTAAACCAATAGCAATATAATTCTACTATATTTAAAAATTTAATTCAATAGTATCAGATACTTTGAATATAGTACTACATTTTTTTAAATACATTACCCCCGCCACCTGTCGGACAGGTAACTTAAAATAGCACCGCCGATTTCTTCATTCGGATTAAAAGTCTGATTGGGATTATACGGTTTCATTGAATTTTGTATAAGCATTTTACATAACGGACCGAAAGCATCCGGAACCTGAATTTTACGGTAAATCCCTGCCAAAAATGTCTGAATATTTGGCGATTGAGTTTCATTAAATCTTGAAAAAACAGGATAAAGTTTATCAATCCCCTTTGTTCCGTTATCAATCATTCTGTCCATTATATAAAGAGTTTCGGTTACCTGCGCTTCATTATTTGAATGTTCCAAAATATCTGTCAAATACGGCAGGGCATTCTCTTTTTGTTTTACAAAATAATCTACTTCGTTTTTATCAAATACACAATAATTTCTGTCTTTTGTCGGTAATTGAGCAGAAGCACAAATATATCGCGGGTATGGATTAATATTATATTGAGTAACAGATTGAATCATAATTTTTATGAATAAACAAATGGCGGGCCGTTTTTGATTTCAAACAAAATATTTTCTGCCATTGTTTTTAATTCTTGTTTTGTACGCTTTCCGCTATCGACCTGTTTGTAAAATTCTTTTACAAGCGGAGTTATTGCTGAATCTTTTTTAGCTTTAAAGTTTCTTAATTCTGTTGATACCAAGCGTTTTTGCAATTCAAGTTCGGTTTGTGCATTGATTTTTTTAACCTGTACATCTTTAAGAGCTTCACCCGCAAGCTTGCCGCCATAACCGATTGCAGTGATTCCTGTTATACCGCCAAACAACAAAGCAAATTGCGGATTTGATGTGTCTAACAGCCAATTATAGAAAAATGCTTTGTAATCATCTACAAAAGAATTAAATGCAGGTTTTGGGGTTCCATCTCCACCAATATTAGGATTAACCTTTGTGGTCGAAGTTTCAATTTTTGAAATTATTTTTTTCTCAAAATTTTCTTTTTCCTCTTTTGACCAGCTCAAATTACTGATTTGCTCTCTTACAAATTCTTTTATCCCTTTGGAATTTTCAATTTCAACAAACATATGTTCAAGATTTTCTTCATCTGTGCTTTTTGTTTCTTTTGTTGAAGTCTTTACAAGTTCTGTTATGGCTTTTTTAGTTTGTTCAAGACTTTCGTGCAAGTGCATTTTACTTTTTGTCAGGTTCTTTAACGACAAAAATCCCAATCCGACAATTCCTGCAAATGTGCCAATCCCTAATAATATGTTGCCAAAATTATTTTCTTCTTTTGCCTTCGGCATTTTCCCCTGTGAGGAGGCAAAATTCTCATTAGCACTAAATGCGAACTGAGCAAAAGTCTTACGTCCAAAAGGTGTGTCAGTTTTTTCTTCCGGCGGATTTAAAAATCCTTCAAATTCTTTTGTATATTTAGAAAGCATTGAACGAATAATCTGCATTTTCCCAGAAAAGGATTGAGTTTCTACTGCAATCAAATTTTCCTGCAAATTTTTCTGAATATTTGCTTCTTTACGTTTTACCCAAATATCTTTAAAGCCGTCAAAAAAAGTTTTACCCATAAATGCCATTGCAGAGAGAGTCAAAACTCCGGCTCCGGCAATAAATGTTTTACTGTTAGGACTTTGTACCATCTGATAGATAACCTGAGAAGTTTCCTTACTCAAATTAACATTTCTTGTAACCGCAGGAAGCCATTTTTCTTTAGAAAGATTTTTTGAGGCTTTTGCGCTATATCTTACAAAACCTGTTAAACCTGCAATCGCGCCCATTACACCCAAAGCAATTGAGCTTAAAGGTAATAACTTTTTATCAATAATTTGATTATCTTTATATAACTCTGACGGCATTGGCATATCATCAGAAATCACAAACGTATCTTTTAAATTTGACAGTGATACTTCATTATCTTTTACAAAACTATTTACCACAACCCCTTCTTTTGTCGTATTTATATTTCTTTTTTGGGATTGAGTCATATTTCTGTGCTGAATTAATTGTTCATTTGCAAAAGGATTAATGTTCATATTCTGCTATCCTTTCTTCGTCACGTTTAAATTTTCTTGAAAGATTGTGCAAAAATGTTTTAAGATTAAATGCTTTTTGTGTTTCGTCAATTTTCTTTTCTTCATCATCTGCTTCATCAGTACCAAAAACAAAGAAAATTGATTTTAGTTTCTTTTTTATACTTCCCATCAAATTTGATAATGATTTTGATACTGATGCTTTCAGTTCTCCGTAAACTGCCGCCAATTTGTCTGCAATATCTACAAACTTTTGCGCAAAATTTGCCATTACATTCGGGATTCCTGCCATAATATTTATAACTCTTGCAACTATTTGAGTAAGAACAAAATTAGCAGGTGCAGATATTATTGCAGGCATTGTTCTCGAAATATTTGATGCAAATTCTAAAATTCTCTGATGAACATTTTCAAGATTTTTGTTAAATTGTACCATTGACTGAATAAAACTTTGTTGATTTGCTTCGGCTCTTTGTCTTGCAGCTTTTTGTGCCTTTAACATTGCTCCGATTGCTGCACATTGATTGTAAGTCATTTCGCCAACATTTCTTGGAGTATCTCTTTTGGTCGTAGAATTCCCGCCTGCCATTCCGCTGCATATAGGACAAGCACCCATAGGCATACCATGCGGACATGTTCCTATTTTTGAGTTATGTATATGTGCGGCTCCTACTGGCATTAAAAAATCCTCTCTGAATCAAAGAGGACACATCCTAAGAACTGTACATAATTTTTCCATTCTGCACGTAGAAAAATTAAAATTCCTGAGTGTTCCGACTATTACGGCTGCGGCAGCAGTTGAAGATATTCACTTCATTTCCTCTTTGTTTCTTGATAGTATAATAATTAAGATTTTT
Source organism: uncultured bacterium (assembly GCA_902794035.1). Taxonomy (GTDB): domain Bacteria; phylum Cyanobacteriota; class Vampirovibrionia; order Gastranaerophilales; family Gastranaerophilaceae; genus Zag111. The sequence continues at coordinate 4,313 of CADBFN010000015.1, read as the reverse complement.
TGTCATGTATTTATTTTGTTTTTTTACAAATTTTAAGAATATTCGTTAATTGGTCTAAACGGTAAAACAGCCTCTCTTTTTCAAGAAAGGCTGTTTTTTATATATAATCCGAACTTCACTCTGTATTATTTTAATTTAATTTCTTCATCAGGTTCGATGATAACCACTCTTTTTCTGCTATCTTCAGGCAGAGGTTTTTCATATTCTTTGTTATTTAATTTCATTAATTCCTCTGTTCTGTCGGAAATTTCTTTGTTTGTTGGTACATAATCAGATTTGTCTTTATTTTTATTTATCAAATCCTGTTTTGCAATGTTCCAAAGATTGTCACCCTTAACAACTTTATGTATTCCGTCATTTACCGTTGTTTCTTGTTTTGGAGAAGTTTCAGTTTTTGGAGTGATGTCAGTTTCTTCAGATTTTTTGCTTTCATCTGTTTGCTCAGTTTCTTTTGCTTCATCTGATTCTTCAGTCGGTACAGGAGCTACAACTGTTGTGTCATTATCGGATTTTTCTGTATCAGTTTTTTCTTCTCTACTTTCGGTTTCATCAGTTGTTTCGGTTTCTTCTGCCTTTTGATCTTCATCCGGTTCATTCAATTTTGGCATAAATACTTTTGAAGGTCCGTTTGTAGGTGTCGGTTTATTTTTGTCTGAAAATCTGTCTGATACATATCCCCACAGAGCTGTACCTGCAGCAATAACAGCTGCCCCGACTAATGTCCATTTGCCTTTAGGTGTTTTAAAGAAGTTCTTAGCTTTGGTGAATAAATTTTTAATGCCGCTGCCTAGAGATGACCAGAAGCCTTTTTTCTTGGTTGTTTCACCAATTGTTTTTTCTGTTTCGGTCAAACCATGTTCGACAAATGCAGCAGCAGATTCTTTAGCAGATTTTGCAGCCTTATCCAAACCAAGATTACGATCAAGAACAGATGGTGATAAAGGTGTCTTTTTAGATAATGCTTGTTCAATATCACGTTTTATAAATACACCCATAGATTCCTGTGCTGATTTTGCAGATCGGTCTAATCCCAAATTATGATCAAGAACACTTGGTGACAAAGGTGTCTTTTTAGATAATGCCTGTTCAATATCACGTTTTATAAATACACCCATAGATTCCTGAGCTGATTTTGCAGGTCTGTCGAATCCCAAATTATGATCAAGAACAGATGGACTAAGTTGAGTTCTTTGAGAAAGTTGTTGCCCTATATTAATTTTATGATTTGAAGCCTTAATTAATTTTGCTTCTTGCGGAGTCGCAGAAACATAAGCTTTTTTAGACGCATCATATACTGTAACATTACCAGTTTTGGCAGTTTTTGCAGCTTGTGCGGTTCTGCGTTGTGCCTGTATTTCTTTATTTACATCTCTGATAACACTTGCTTCTTGTGGAGTTGCAGATACATAAGCCTTTTTAGAAGCATCATATACTGTAACATGCCCTGTGCCAGTGGTTTTTACCGTCTGTGCAGCTCTGCGTTGAGCCTGTATTTCCTTGTTTACATCTCTGATAACACTTGCTTCTTGTGGAGTCGCAGAAACATAAGCCCTTTTAGACGCATCATATACTGTAACATGTCCAGTTTTGGCAGTTTTTGCAGCTTGTGCGGTTCTGCGTTGTGCTTGTTCTTGTTTGTACGAAGCCTGCAACCTCTGCAAAGCCGGATTGTCTGCAAATGGAGTATTCGGTTTTTGCTTTCCGCGATATACAATTTTGCCATCACCAAGCCAACCCGAAGACGATTGAGACGCCTGCGAAATGTGTACCATGTTTATTCCCCTTTTTCTCTTTTATCCCCTGTGTATTTATAAAGTATTTTTTATTTATAAAATTGATAAAATGTATATACAAATTTAACATTTGTTTACAAATAATCATTTATAATTGTTCGTTCACAAAGAGCAATAAACTTGAAAACTCGGAGAATATAATATATAATTCACGCATGAATCAACTTAATTATAAAAAAATTCCACCTCTGTCACTTGATGAAAAAATAAATTTCTTTATGGAATTTTATTCATATATAAAATCATCTATTCCGATGACTACCTGCCTGACAAAAATAGCAAACAGTTCGCAAAGTCGCACTGTCAGACAAACTGCATCCTCTATTTTACAACTGTTGGACAGAAAGGAAAATTTTTCTACTGCTATATTGAAATTTGAAAACACAATAGGCGGAGCATATTGTAATTTGCTTGCAACCGGCTCTGAAACAGGAGAATTGCCTAAAATTACGCTTGATATATTAAATACCCTGAAAAAACAAAGAACAACAAAAAGAAATATAATCAAAGCCGGTATTTATCCTGCAATATTGCTATTTTTAGTGTTTGTATTTTCTATGATTCTTATTTTGTTAATTGTGCCTAAAGTAACTACTCAGGCAGAATTAATGACAGATAACCTTCCTTTAGCACTTAAAATTTTGAAGTTTATAAATAAATGTATAACACACGGATGGTTTATAATTATTATTGCTTTATTCATATTACTGCCGCAAATTATTAAATTTTTCAAAACGGTATGGCAAAAAGAATATATTATAAAATTACCTGTAATAGGTAATGTCGTAAAAACTTACAATATTTCACTATTTTTAAAACTGTTTGCGATGGCTTATTGTGCAGGCATACCTGCAATAAGTGCATATTTACTGGCAAGTAAATCAGTCAGCAACAATTATATAAAAAATGAACTGCTGTTATGCTCACCAATATTAGAAAAACAATCGATTTCCAAAACATTTGAGGCTTCTGGTATTTTTACACCTCAAATAATATCTAATGTCGAAGCTGGGGAAATGTCAGGAAATATAGATGAAATATTAAAAGAAATAAGTAATGACATGGATGAACACCTTGATACTGTTTTGTCTTCTGCATTGCAGGCATTAGAACCCGTTTTAATTATAATAGCAGCTATATTTATACTTATTTTCGGATATATAATTATGGGACCTGCAAATCCGTTTAATTATATTTAAATAACGAAAATATAACGATTTTTACAATGAAAAAATAGAATTGCCATGCCCTGACGGGCGCAATGGCATGGTTGTTCAAAGAAAAGCCCGAGGGGATTTAGTTGGATAAAGATCCCTCGGGTTCATGTTAAAAGTCAATAATAAGTCTTTTTATAAAATTTTGTCGGGTTAAAACTCAACCTATTTGCTTTATTGATCAAGTTGCTTCCACTCAAAGGAATAATCTTTATCATTATATTTAACATTATAACACCCTATAGCTCGACACACTTCATATTCGTTATTGGGCAATATTTTATAACTATAAACCCCATCACTTGAAGCATAAACATTCTTATTGGCTTCTGATTGATACAATTTTACATAACCAGGTGCACCATCTCCTGCAGGTATTTTTGCATATATCATTTTCTCGGTATCAGTATTAACACCCCCTGTTCCAGAATTTGTGTATAATCTTAAATACTGTTCCATACCATTTCCACCATTATTAACAGAATGATACATTTTAAAATCAGAATCAATAAATGAAGATGCATTTTCATCCCAGGTGTCAACACCATTCCACCAACTAGATTTATAAATACCATCATTAGAATCATAAATATATCTATTTCCAGCCATACCACCAAATGTCAAAATATCCCCTTTATCATCTTTTTCAACATACATACCGATATTTGAATCGTATTTATAATTATGTTGCATATTTCCTGCCAATAAAAGAGCAACTGATGTATCAACATTGCCAGATTCATCAACTGGATAGTAATAACCATTACGTCTAACATAAGTTACTCCATTAATTGTTTTTTTATTCCAGTCTCCTCTTGAAAACCAATCACCACTTTGATTTTTATAAATGGGCTCCCCGGAACTGGAAACATCCGGTTTATAAATCATAGTTGCAGGATTGTAGCTACCACTATTAGATATTTGTTCCCCACCTGAGCTTTCTCCGGAGAAAAAGGCTTTTGCGGCGTTGGTGGCGGGTTCTACCGTGCCGTTATGGAATACTACAGGAAATACATCCCCTAATCCCCACGGCTTTGATTTCAATGTACATGGATTATTTGGTTCTAATGCACTTGTTCCGTCAGAACATGTTACCTCTTTATTTGGCAGGCTCACACCGTTTACATCTATAAATCCGATACAGTTTGCAAGTTTGTTTGAGTCTGTTAATACTGATTTTGTTAATTCTCCGCTCAATGAACAATTCTTCATACTCGGATTAAAGCCAACGATTGAACCGTCTGCCATTGAATATATTAAAAAGTTTGCAGGATCAAAACCGTCTGTCTTTTTCGTAAACTGATAT
>CADBFN010000014.1 GCA_902794035.1 uncultured bacterium | reverse complement strand
AGAGGCAGGAGCGATAGCGACAGTTGAGCAATTATGGCAGTAATGAATATTCTGCCTAATTGCGAACGATGCCGTTTATTGCGAACGAGCAAGAGCGCTAAGAGATTTTTGTCCGTAAGGACAAAAACGTAAGTACTATTTGCACTTATATCTTATGAGCGGTGCAATGCCATTAGGCATTGCTATGATTTAGCGTGTTTTTCTTTTCTGTCTGCTTTTCTTTTTTCCTCGCAACAAAAAAGAAAAGCAGACTAACATAAAAAATATGTTTAAAACATATTCCGATAATATGTTTTATGCACATACTATTTATTTTTACTTATAAATTTATCTAATTTTTCAGATGTGTAAGTTGAAAAAATCGGGAGCAAACCATAATATATTAAACCAAATATTATAGTTGGACGCAAAATATTTATACCTTCAATATACTTTGGCAATTTAGGATTTAATTTATTTGCCTGCTTAAATTTTTCAATAAAACTGTTTGAATGATTTTTTACAACCCCATCAACCCAATAGCCAAGCATAATTGTTATTGCAGTATTTATTATATTGTTATAATTCAAAACTCTCTTACAATTTTCTTTAATACTTTGAGATTTATTTGTCTGCCAAACAGATGCCGAAGTCAATAAAACATCTGTCATTGCAGTTATATGCTTATAAATATCCTCATCTTCCATTTCATATTTTTTGGCAATTTTTTGTACCGTTTTATTATTTATAATCCTACTGATACCTCTTGAGAGTTTATCTCCCATACGTCCGGTAAATGCAGGTCCCGTTTTTATTTGCTTATCTTCATCCTTGGTAAAAAATTTTGATGCTTCTACTTTGTAAGGGAAATTTTGTGCAAATTTTTTCAGGTCATCCATTGGATTATATTTGAATACCTTATTCATAACAACAGGAATAAGCGCAATCGTAAGCATTGATTTAGGAATTGCAGTTAATAATCCGGTACTTAATTTTATGATTTGCGTTATAAATTTATAACTTCTTGTATCCGGATTAAAATTCTTCAAAGTAGAATCTTTAAGGTATTTACTTGCATTCTTATCAATTCTTGTAACAGCATTTTCTATCGGGAGCGCAATTGCCTCAACAATTCCAAATTTTACAATTCCTGAAGTAATAGAATTTGCCATGGCATAAAATTTATTTTCTTTTTCAACATCAGGAGTATTGTAGATAGAAAAAGTACGGACACCAATAGACATCAGCAGAGATGCCCCCGCAGCAAATGATGTTCCATGTTCTGAAATCTTTTCTAATCCTTTAAGAACCGTTTTATTTGTTAATATATTGTTGGCTATATGACTTACTTGCATGTTAATTAACTATATTCGCAAATGTTTTATGTTACAATTAAACCATGAACATTTTAGAATTTGCTAAAGGGGAATTGCAGGGATGGGGAAAATATGAAAGAATAATTTTTCCTCTTGAAATAATTCTTATAACACTTATTTCAATATATATGAAAGATAAAACCGCAGCTTTGATTAGTGCCATTTGCGGAATTTGTGCAACAATAACAGCAGGCAAAGGCAAAATTTCATGTTATATGTTTGGAATGATATCTAATATCTGCTATGCTTATATCTCATTTAAAACTCAATTATGGGGGCATTTATGCCTAAATATGTTCTATTATTTCCCTATGCAGTTTGTCGGGATTTCTAAGTGGAAAAAACATATGAAACAAGACAAGCAGGAAATATATAAAACAAAATTATCTGACAAAGAGCGTATTATATATTCTGTTTTTGGGCTGATTTCTATTATTCTTTTGTACTTTATTTTACAAAAATTTGGCGATTCAAATTCAATAATGGATTCAATGACAACAGTATTATCAGTAATTGCTTTTATCCTGACAGTTAAAAGATGTATTGAACAATGGTATTTGTGGTCTGTTGTAAATATATCAAGCGTAGTTATTTGGATATATGCATATTTAAACGGTTCTCAATGTTTTGCAACTATACTTATGTGGAGTACATATTTCGTATTAGGTTTGTACTTTTTACACAATTGGCAAAAGGAAATAAAAAATGAAATATAATATAGATATGAAGAATTTATGTATTTTACTTGTAACGATTTTTCTTCTCGGCGGATATGTAATGGCAGAAGATATTTCTGATGAAGATGTTTTGAATTTGAATACTTCGGCTTTAAAAATAAATACTCAGAGAAGAGAAGATGTTATTAAACAAAAAAGCAAGATTACAATAGAAAAAGAAAACATAAAACAGAATTATAACAAATATAATCCTGACAGTGCTTATTCAAAAAAAACAACATCATTTAAAAAAGAAAAGAAATTTAAAAATATTGATGTCGGCGCAAAATATGACACAACTTTTACTCCTGATAACGCTTCTCAAACCGGAACTTTGTATTCCAAACTTCACTTAAATGACAAGGCAAGTGTTGATACATCTTATGCTTCTGATTCATTTGCTCAACCATCAGGACAAATGAGCGGAACTGTTTCAGTTGCACCGGAATACCGTTTTAATCAACATTTTGCAGTTCAAAATAAATACTCCAAAAATACAAATAGCGGAACATCAAAAGAAGAAATTAATTTTAAAATAAATCCCTTTAAAGACAAAGACAGAATGGACTTCAATGCAGGAGTAGGGCAGGTTCAATATACAAATGGAGCCCCATCAAGTTCTCAAATTAATTTCGGAACAAATTTCAAATTTTAATCAAACAAATCCTATAAATAACGGATATACTATATCTGTTATTTTTTTTAAAATATGAGTATGGATTACTATGCATCATTAGAAAATGAAGATAAAGAGCTAAAAGCAGTAGGATTAGAGCTAATGTTTCTTACTCCTGAAAAATGCTCGGCAGAAGACGGCATAACTGCTGTTGAATTATCAAAACGATTAAATATTCCTATTGATACCGTAAAGAAAAAACTGGTAATCCTTAAAGAAAAAAATATCGCAATAGTAAAAGGGATAAATCCCAAATATTGGAGCTTTGATCAATATAATTTTCAAAGACTTCCTGAAGATGATGAAATATTTTTACTTTTGTGCAGCTTTGATGATGTAGATTTCGATAAGTTTTTTGCTTATTAAATCGCAAAAAAGCCTATATTTTTAAAATTAAATATGATAGTATAAAAATATAAAATCAATCATTACAATAAACAGACTAAAAGGTGCAAATGACAAATTCAGCAAATCAATCTCAAAAACCAGTAACAACCGTAATTAATTCCGAAGGAAATATTGAAATCGGCGGCTGCGATTTGGTAAAATTAGCTGAAAAATACGGAACTCCCCTCTATGTTATTGATGAAAAAACACTGCGTTCAATTTGTGCAGATTATAAAAAAGCTTTTGAAAAATATCCAAAAACTAATATTATGTATGCCTCAAAAGCTCTTTGTACCAGCGCAATAAGCTCTATTTTAGCATCTGAAGGTTTAGGTTTTGACACCGTATCAGGCGGTGAGATTTATACCGTAAATAATTCCGGTGCAAATATGAGCAAAGTCTTATTTAACGGGAACAACAAATCTTTTGACGAATTAAATCTTGCTCTTGATTTGGGCGTCGGCAGGATATCTGTTGATAATTTTTATGAATTGGCACTGTTAAACACTATAGCCCAAAGTAAAAATAAAATTGTAGATATTCTTTTAAGAATTACTCCGGGGATTGAATGCCATACACATCATTACATTCAGACAGGACATCTTGATTCAAAATTCGGTTTTGATTTAACACAGATTGATGAAGCTGTTGAATTGATTATTAACGAATACACAAACTTAAAATTGCATGGTCTGCATGCACATATAGGCTCTCAAATATTTGAAACTTCTATTTACGCAGATGAAATTGATATTTTATGCAGAGAAATATCAAGACTTGATGAGAAATATGCTGTAAAACTTGATGAAATAAATATAGGCGGAGGGCTTGGAGTTAAATATACTGAAGATGATGTTCCTCCTTCAACATACGAAATCGGAGAAATTATTGTTAATAGCTTAAATAAAGCAATAGAAAAATATAATATAGAACCGCCTGCGATATTTTTAGAACCGGGCAGAAGTATTATTTCAATGTGCGGTGTAACCCTATATACTATGGGGAGTTCAAAGCAGGTTCCGCAAGGTCGTAAATATGTTTCTATTGATGGCGGAATGGCAGACAACCCTCGTCCGAGCTTGTATCAGGCAAAATATTTTGCACAAATTGCCAATAAAAAAGACACCAATGATCCCGAAAATGTCACTGTATGCGGACGTTTTTGCGAATCAGGCGATATTTTGATTGAAAATATTGAACTGCCTAAAATTGAAGAAGGCGATATTTTATGCGTTTACAATACAGGTGCATATAACTACTCTATGGCTTCAAATTATAACAGGGTAGAAAAACCTGCAATGGTTCTTGTAAACAATGGTCATTCAGATTTAATAATTAAACGTGAAAATCTTGATGACATTATAAGATTTGATGTAATTCCTGACAGGTTGAAGAAAAATGAATAATATTTTACTTGGTTTACAAAATTTTATAATTGATTGGCATTCTTATGTTAAGGGCGCATTTGGGTGGAAAAATGTGTTTGAAGTATTGATTATTGTGTCAATTTTGATGCTTATTTATCAAAAATTTATTAAAGATTCTCAATCCGAAAAATTTGTAAAAGGTGCTTTTGCACTTGTATTTATATGGATTTTAAGCGAAGTTTTAATCGCAATTGATTTACAAATATTAGGAGTCTTTTTACGCTCGGTTGTTTTATTTGTATCTTTGAGTTTAATTGTTATTTTCCAGCCTGAGCTTCGCAAACTGTTAGGATATCTGGGACAGGTCGGATTCATTAACAAATTACTGTCAAATAATAAAAATTCTGTCAGTGGCAAATCAGTAGATGTAATTAAAGAAGTACTTGAAGCTGTAAAATATTTGGCTAAAACCCATACAGGAGCCCTGATGGTATTTCAGAAAGATTTAAGCCATACTTTTAAAGATGTTGGAACAATACTTAATGCAGATGTTTCAACAGAATTGATATTAACAATTTTTCATGTAAATACTCCATTACATGATGGTGCAATTGTTATAAACGGTGACAAAATAATTTCAGCGGGAGTCCTGTTACCTTTAACAGAAGACCCAAAATTAAGCTGGAAATACGGGACACGTCACAGAGCCGCTATAGGGATGACTGAAAATTCAAATGCTGCATGTTTGGTTGTTTCTGAAGAAACAGGAGATGTATCAATAACTATGGACGGAACTCTTAAAAAATATGATGATATTCCTACATTAAAAGCGGATTTAGAAAATATATTAGGATATAAAAAATCTGATACAGAAGAAAAAAATCATATTTTTAGTCTGGAAAAACTAATAACAAATAACAAAAAAAATGACAAGTAAATTGTTGTCTATGCAACATAGTACAGATATTGGGGATAATTTACGTCATAAGGTTTAAATCCGTTAGATATATAAAAGTCCGTTGCTGTATTGGCAGACCTGACATATATGGGTTTATCAGTATATGTATATTTGAAATATTTGCATAAAGCTGAACCAATATTTTTATATTTTCTGCCTGAAGAATTATCCGTTTTATTGTTTTTCGGTTCAACCTGAAGCCAATTTAATTCATTATCATAATCTTGTTCGGAAAATAAAGAAACACCCAAAATTTTTTCAGGCTTTAATTTTTCAAAATTATCTTTCTGTAATGTAAGAACCACACAATGAGTATCCTTTACACCATTACTCTCATTTTTATCGTCTATAAAATCGGAAAAAATATAAGATACATTATTTTTAGATTCCTTATCCCATAATAATGATAATTTATATAAAGATGACAAATCATCTGCACTGTTTTTGTCTAACTCAACAATTGACGCACGTTTATTGTAAAAGTTATTTCCTGAACGAGCCTGTATTGTTGCGTTAGATTTAAAATTTGCAGTAAAACATATCGGATTCATACATGCTTTAAAATCCGCTCAAAATATTTTTTGCCCCCAACATATATTTATATTTTTTCGAATTCAGAAACAGACGGGTCTAACAATCTTCTGCCTACATTTTCAAAATCAATTGAACACAATGCCTTATTGCCATATTTTATAATTTTTTCAACAACACCATTTCCGTATCGCGGGTGACTGACCTGATCTCCGGCTTTAAATCCGATATCTTCGCCGCTTATTTCTTCACCCTCATCTGCGGCATAAACAGGAACCATAGGCGGATTGTCATCCTCGTCAAAATCTTCATCAGAAATTTCCTGTCCTATAGATTCTGCCTGTTGATTATTTTCAATAAAATCCAAATCATCTTCTGTTAATTGATCAGAATCTGCATTATTCTGCGAAATTTCGATATCTGTATAAACTTCTGAAGCTTCAGTCTGTTCATCATCATTAAATTCGTCCATAAATGATAAATCATCTTCTGCTTCCGTCAGATCTGTTTCTGTTTCAGATTCTTGCGGGATTTGTGTATTTTCATCTGATTCAGTGATTGATTCAGATTCAGTTGCAACATCATCATCATAATCAGATAAAATATTTTCTATATGACCACCTTCAGCCGTATCAGCAATATCTTCTGTTGCTGAAAAATCGGTACCAAAATCTGCAACATCTTCGTCAGAAACATTTGCATAATTATCTTCCTCACCAGCTTCATCTGTTTGCGGAATAACAGGATTTACTACAGATTGAACTTCTATTGGTGAAGATGTAACTAACTCTTGTTTATTTTCCTGAAAAATAGGAGATTCCTGTAAATTGTTAATTGCATAAATATCATCACTGTTTAAGATATCTTCCTCTATAGCAGGAACAAATCTTTGTCTGTCACCAAATACGTCTTCTTTAGTTAAATCAAGATCCAAATCATCCATTGATATAATCAACGGGATGCCCTGAGTTAATTTGCCATAAATTATACCTTCAGACAGGTTCAGTTTATTTAAAAACGTATTATATGCCGCAAAATCATTCTGCATAGTTTGGGGTGCAAATAACATTATTTCCTGCGCGTGAGCCTTTAATTCCGATGCATATTTGTATCTGTGACTTGCAAATAATGTTGTAAATACATGATTGTGATTTAATAATCGCTTTAACATTTTTTTATCCGAATTATCATCAGTTAAAGGTACAAAATAATAAACATATTTATCAAATGTTTCAATAATTTTGTGAATGTATTTTATAACTTCTTTCTGAAGACCGCCGGATATATTTTTTACATTAACAACGATACAATTTCTTTCTTTAAGTTTACTGTCTAATACTTTAAATTCTTCTGCTCTGTCAGCAAAAATATTTGCATCTTTGTATTTAAGCAATTTATTTTTCAACAGTGCCAATTCAGGCATTTGAGTTTCTTTATACTGCGCCGTTACAACATCTATAAAACTTTCTATAGGTAAAAACTCATCATCAAGAGTCTTTATATATTTTTGAACCGCATAAAAAATATCCTGAATAACTGCTTTTGTCGGAGCATCAACACTGCCAAGTTCGTAGTCAAAAATAAAATCTATCAAATCTGAGTTTAGTGGGAGTTTAAAATCTTCACCAAGCGTAATCTTAGGGTATTCATCAAATATTCCGTCATTATCTATAATTACACTTTTCTCTTTTAATCTGAAAAGTTGTCTTACACAATTTGAAATAAGAGTCGCTTTATCAATATCATTTTCGCAAAAAACAGTAAAATTATGTTCAAACAATGAAATATCAATACTGAATATTTCATTAGTACCTGTAATCTGACCTATTTTTACAGGTGTTTCAACCGGTAACAAATCAAGTAATTCATTTGCCGGTAACTGAACAATATTACTTTTTATACTAGGGGCAGAACCGTCATAATCATTTACAATACCGTCTGAGGTGAAAGAAAACATCAACTTTGCAACGGCAAAATTATTTAAATTATCCGCTTTCAAATTTACATATTGTGCGACATATGACTTGTCTTCACCTGTCAAAGCTATAAACTGACCAAGAGTTGGTCTTTCGTTTTCTTTATATGACAATTTGATTAAGTTATTTCTTATCTCGATTAATTCCATGTAAAGCCCCTCAATTATGCCTTTGATTTTACCATGAACATGGTATTGTTTACCAAAATTATTAAGTTAATTAACATTTAAAAATGTTTGAAGTTGATTGTATATCTGTATCGTAAGCGGACAAATTTTCAAATTCCTATCAACCAGACTTTTAATAGTTTCTTTGTAACATTCTAATATTGCCTTATTTAAACCGTTGTCAGAATCCAAATTTTTTGTAATTTGTTTTCGGTATTCCTCAGAACGGGTACGAAGCTCAATCTTGTCTGCCAAAAAAATAATTTTCTCAAAATCTGTCATATCAAGTTTTCCCAATGTATGCCATCTGATAGATGAAAGCATTTCCAAATCTGTTACCCCAAAAACTGTTTTTGCAACATAAAAACTTCCGGGAGCATGCAATGTTTTCTTATTAGAACGTTCATCATTATCAACATCATCAAGGTAGTTATCAATAATTTCAAGTAACTTTTCATCAGTAAAACATTTTGCACAATCATGTAAAAGACCTGCAACATAAGCTTTTTCTTCATTTAACCCAAATTGTTGAGCTAATTTTTTGGCGCACTCTGCTGTCCCCAGTGAATGTTGATAACGTTTTTCATTCAGGTTTTCTTTAAGCCATTTACAAGCCTGTTCAATACTAAGCTTCATATAGTCCATTTTTATAAATATATTCCTCTACTTCTCTATTCACAAAATTACTGATGTTTTCGCGCCTTTTTACTTTCTCTCTTAACTGCGTTGAAGATATATCCTGAAAAGACAGATTTTCAAAACAAAAATCATACCCTTTATCTTTAAGATAATTATACTCTAAAGGAGAAAAATTGTATTCTCTCTGAAGCACAATAAATTTAACAAGCTTTTTTAATTTATCCGCTTCATACCAGCTTTCTATCTGTTTAAAAGCATCCGTACCGATTATAAAATTTATTTTATCCTCAATATCATACATTTTATAAAGTTCAAGAATAGTTAAATATGTGTAAGATTTTGACTCTCGCCTGTATTCGATATCAGAAACTTCTATTTTGGGATTATTTTCGCTATTAATCGCAAGCTCTGCCATAGCAAGTCTATGCAGAGATAATTTATCGTCATAGGCTTTATGCGGGGGCTTATAAGCAGGAATAATCAATAATTTATCAAAATTATGCTTATCCAAAATATAATTCACAACTCTCAAATGAGCATTGTGAAAAGGATTAAATGTTCCCTGAAAAACACATAATTTCATAAAACAATATTATCATAAAATTGTACATAATATCTATAAATTGAATACCTAAAGCATAATTATAAATTTATAATGTAAAATATTACATCAACACATAATTATTACTACAATAATTTCTATGTTTGCGGTATTATATACAAAGAAATTAGGGTTTACCCCATAAAACGAGGAAAGAAAAATGCTTAAAGGAAATGAAATCAGAAAATTATATTTAGACTTTTTTAAAAATAAACATCAGCATACAGTTGTTGAAAGTTCAAGTTTAGTACCGGATAATCCGACAGTTTTATTAACAACTGCCGGTATGCTGCAATTTTTACCGATATTTTTGGAAATTCAGCCTTGCCCTTATGAACCGGCAAGAGCAACATCATGTCAAAAATGTGCAAGAGCAGGCGGAAAAGATTCAGACATTGAAAACGTAGGCAGAACACCACGCCATCACACATTTTTTGAAATGTTAGGAAATTTTTCTTTTGGCGATTATTATAAAAAAGAAATTATACCTTGGGCATGGGAATTTGTTACTGAAGTTCTAAAACTTGATAAAGACAGATTATGGATTACTATTTTTGAAACTGATGACGAAGCTTATGATATTTGGCGCAGTGTAGGAGTTCCTGCAGAAAGAATTAAAAGAAAAGGCAAAAAGGACAATTTCTGGGGACCTCCGGGGGCTTCGGGATCCTGCGGTCCTTGCTCCGAAATCCACTACGATTTAGGGGAACAATACTCCTGCGGTCATCCAAATTGCGGTATTGATACCTGCGAATGTGACAGATGGGTTGAAATATGGAACCTTGTATTTACCGAATTATATCAGGATGAAGAAGGTAATCAATCTCCTTTAGGCAAGAAAAATGTTGATACAGGTATGGGTTTAGAACGTATAACAATGGTTTGTCAGGGAGTTGCATCTACTTTTGAAACAGATCTTTTAAAACCTGTTATGGATAAAGTTTCGCAAATGAGCGGAGTACCTTATAAAAAATTAGAAAAAACAGACGTATCTTTGCGTATAATTACAGACCACGCAAGATGTGTAACATTTTTGATTACTGATGGTGTAATTCCGGGTAATGAAGGCAGAAGTTATGTCCTTCGTATGATTTTAAGACGTGCATTAAGACACGGTAAGATTTTGGGTATGGAATTGCCGTTTTTATATAAATTAGTTGATGTAATTGTTGAGAATTACGGTGAAGCATATCCTGAACTTGTTGCAAATAAACAAAAAGTTATTGATACTATTAAAGCTGAAGAAGAAAGATTTAACAAAACTCTCGACAGGGGATACAAATTACTTGAAGAATTCATTGAAGCCAAAAAAGATATTGACGGTGAAAGTGCATTCAAACTTTATGATACATTTGGTTTTCCTCTTGAATTGACAAAAGAAATTGCACAGGAGAACGGCTTAAATGTTGATGAAGAAGGTTATAAAACTGCAATGCAGGAACAAAAAGAACGTGCAAAAGCTGCAACTGCAAAAATCTCTGTTACTGGCGATATAAAATATGCAAAACTTGAAAGAGAAGTCGGTTCAACAAACTTTATCGGATATGAACAAAATTCTTGTAATGATGCAAAAATTTTAGGCTTTATTGAAGGTGAAGGTTACATTGATATAGTATTAGACAAAACACCATTCTACGCTGAGTGCGGTGGTCAAATCGGGGATTGCGGTTATATTGAAAATGATAACTTTAAAGCCGAAGTTTTAACAACATTCAAAGTAAACGATTTATATGTTCACCGTTGTCAGGTTTTGAATGGTGATGTTGAAATCGGTGCAGTCGTTAAGGCACAAATTGATGTTGAAAAACGTGAAGAAATTCGTGTTCATCATACATCTGCTCACTTGTTACAGGCTGCGTTAATTAAAGTTGTCGGCAATGAAGTAAAACAAGCAGGTTCATACGTTGATAACGAAAGAATGAGATTTGACTTTACTTTCTCAAGAGCAATGACTCCTGAAGAAATTAAAAAGACTGAAGATCTTATGAACAAATGGATTGGCGAAGGCTATACGATTAATACCAAAGTTATGGGCATAAAAGAAGCTGAATTAACAGGCGCGACAGCATTATTTGGGGAAAAATACGGCGATACTGTTCGTGTTGTTTCAATAGAAAAAAATGGAGAATCAATTTCAAAAGAATTTTGTGCCGGAACCCATGCTAGAGAGCTCAAGGATTTGAGATTTGTAAAAATCGTTTCCGAGGGTGCTATTGCTGCAGGAACAAGACGTATTGAAGTTGTAGTTTCAAAATCTGCAATCCAATATGTAAACTCAAAAGTTGAGGTAACTGATAATTTATCTTCTAAATTTAAAGCACATTATGATGAAATTATTGATCGTGTTGAAAAAATACAGGAAGAAAATAAATCTTTGCAAAAAGAAGTAGAAAAACTTCAGGAAGAAAATGCCAAATCAAGATTTGCGGCATTTATTGACAGGGCACAAGATATTGATGGCGGTAAATTGTTTATTTCAAAAATTGCAAATCTTACATCTGTCGGAATCAAGATTGGTCTTGAATTGCTATCACACAAACTGGGCAAGGAAAACATTGTTGTTCTTGCAGGTGAAAAAATGGTAGCGGCAAAAGTATCTGATAGTTTTGTCAAAAAAGGTGTTAATGCCGGACAAATTGTCGGAGAAATCGCAAGAGCTACGGGAGCAAATGGCGGCGGCCGTCCAAATTACGCTCAGGGCGGAGTAAAAGATCCATCTAAACTTGATGAAATTTTAGCTAAAATCGAAAAAGAAATAAAAGAAAAATAAATATATTTATTCAATTTAAAAATAAAAGAACTATGATAAAAATAAATCATAGTTCTTTTTTATTTACTACCAAACAGTAGTGACGGTAATGAGGGATTTTCAAGTCCTGCATTTGTCAATATAATTATAGAGATACATTTACCTTTAGTCTTTTGAGAGGTGACTTATGAAATATAATTTATTGGAAGCACAACGCAAATTCTTGGAAATTCCTCATGATTACACACTTGATGTTGCTGTTTATCAGGGAGGATACGGTTCAGGCAAAACGTTTGCAGGTTCGCTTTTGGGAATACTGCTTGCTATCAAATATCCTAAAATTAAAGGACTTGTAGGAGCTCAAACATATACTCTTGTAAGGGATACAACTTTACAAACATACTTTGAACATCTTGAAAGTATGGGGTTTACAGAAGGAAAAGATTACAAATGGTCTTCAACCGAGCAAAAACTCACTTTTTATAACGGATCTGAAATTATGTTCAGACATTTTGATGAGCCAAACAGATTAAAATCTTTGAATGTCGGTTTTGTTGAAATCGAAGAGATGTCTGATACCCCTTATGAAACTTTTAAAATGCTTCTTGCACGTTTAAGACAAAAACCATACCATAGCTGGAAAAATTTTCAGTATAGAATATTTGGGCATACAAACCCTGAAATTCAGCAAGGTTGGATATATAAGACATTTTTTGTAAATCCGAGTCCTAATTACAGAATAATTTGCGCGCCTACCACCCAGAATATTTATCTGCCAAAAGGATTTTGCGAAGAATTAAAACAACTTTATGATGAAAAATACTACAACACATTTGTTCTCGGTCAAACCGGGAATTACAGCGAAAATCTTGTTGTAAAAGATTTTACAAACGAAAATATAAGAGAAATAAGCTATCGGGATGATTTGGATTTACACATAAGCTGCGATTTCAACGTTGATCCGATGTCGTGGGTTATCGCACACAAAACAGACGATAAAGTATTTTATATAGATGAAATTGTTTTAGAAAACACAACAACCTCAAAAACTTGCGAAGAATTTTACAGAAAATACCCAAATCATAAAGGAAAAATCATAGTAAACGGAGATGCCTCCGGAGATAACCGAAGCTGCACAAGTGAATACACAAATTATGTAATAATTAAAAAGAAACTTCTATCATACGGATATGATGTTGATATTAAAATCAAAGCATTTAATCCTCCAATAAAAAACAGAATAGCAGCTTTTAACGCAAAAGTAAAAAATGCAAACGGAGAAATAGGACTCTATGTCAGTCCAAAATGCGAAAAATTATTATATAACATCAGAAATTTAAAATATATTCCAGGGTCATCAAAAATTGATATACCAACTTACAGACAAATTAAACAATCAAAAGAATTAAAATTTTTATCACATCCGTTTGACGCCGCAAGTTACCTTGTAGATTTTTACTGGCCAATAGTTTTATAAAAGGAGAAATTATGGATACGTTTATTTATTATTCCCCCATCATTATTGCAGTAGTAATATTTATTATTCAGCAACGAATCGTAGTAACACCGGAAGAACTCGAACGCAAACACAGGCAAATTTTACAGGAAATAGAATCAAAATTTGTCACTCTAAACAGTTACGAAGACTTAAAATCACAATTTTCTGAAATAAAAGAAAAAATTGATAAAATTTATGATTGCCTGATAATTTCAAAATAACAGAGCATTAAAAAAAATTTTGCATAAAAAAAAGACCTTGAGTATTTTACCAAGGCCTATCCGTTTAAATAAGAAGAGAGAGCTTTATATATTAATATAAAGTCCTCTGACTCCAAAAAATTGCTAAATATTTTTATACATGTTTACAAAAATTAACAATATTTTTTTAAAAGTTCTGATAATTTTCCAAAATCGGCAATAGAAAGTTTTTCTCCGCGCGTATTTTCATCAATACCAAGTTCACAAAGAGATTTTGATATCGCTTCTTTAGAAAATCCGCCATTCAAAAGACAATTTTTGATATTTTTCCTGCGCTGAGCAAACCCTGAGCGAACTGTTTTTCTAAAATGCGAATAATCTGACAATTCCAATAACGGTTTTTGTCTTACAACTAATTTTACAAGCGCAGACGTAACTTTTGGCGCCGGATAGAAACATTTTCTGCCTACAATTCGCAGGATTTCAACATCTGCCCAAAATTGCGAGAGAATGGTCAAAAGACCGTATTGTTTACCCTGAGATTTTTCATCTGCGCACATTCTTCTTGCAACTTCTTCCTGCACCATAAGTATTATATCAGTAATTTTAGCCCTGTTTTTATTTGCCAAATCATCTATTTCCCCAAGCAAATGGGCAATTATTGGACTTGTAATATAATACGGAATATTTGCAACAATTTTAATTTTCCCTTCGCATAATGACGATAAATCCGTTTTTAAAATATCATTATGTATAATCTCCAGATTTGAAGCATTTAATTTTTTCAATTCTTTTATTGCATCTTCATCTAATTCAATTGCAATAACTTTTTTTGCATATTTTACTAACTGCTCAGTAACAAAACCTACTCCCGGACCAATTTCCACAACAGTATCCTCAGGTGAAATATCCGCATAATCAATAATATCAGATATAACTTCACCATCAATCAAAAAATTTTGACCTAAACGTTTTTTGGTTCTGAAATATTTTGCCCGTTCAAAGTAATTCATATTACCCTGAATAATAACACAAAAGGAGAAATGTTTATATTTATTTTTTTGTTATTTTTAATTTAGTTATGATAATATAAAAATGAAAAGGGATAATGATGTTGCAGACTAAGGCCGATTTTTTAACTAAAAACGAAATTTTTGAATTATATACCAAAGGCTTCACAAGACCTGAAGATTTTAAAATAGGTATAGAATTTGAACGACTTCCAATCAATTCAACGTCATTTGAAGCTGTTGATTATTGGGGGAATAAAGGTGTTGCCGCATGTTTAAAACAATTTGCACAACAAAACAGTTGGGATTATATCGTTGATGAAAATAATGTTATAGGTCTTGCCAAAAATCACGATACCATAACTTTAGAACCGGGTAGTCAGGTTGAAATCAGTGCCAAGCCGGAAAGAACTATTTTTGAACTAAAAAGAAAAATAGATTCTATTAATTCAAACCTTGAGTCTGTATTTCATAATAATGATATATTACTGCTAAGTTACGGGGTTTCTCCATATTCTACCTGCAAAAATATTCATCTGATTCCAAAAAGGCGATATAAAATTATGGCAAATTATTTGTGGGGTATTTTATCAGACGTAATGATGAGAGAAACCGCAGGAATTCAATGCTGCATAGATTTTTACTCAGAAGAAGATGCTATGAGAAAATTTAAGCTTGCCAATAAATTAATTCCGTTTATGACAGCGATGTTTTCAAATTCTCCTGTAAGAGGAAGTGTAGATACAGGTTACAAATCATTTAGAGCATTAAGCTGGTTAAATACTGACAACGATAGATGCGGATTTGCCGGAAAAATAAGCGAAGAATTTTCATTTGAAGATTATATTGATTGCGTAATGAAAACTCCAATGATATTTATCCAAAGAAACGGCCAACCTGTAAACATAAATGGGGACATGACATTTGAAGAATACATGAATAAAGGATTTGAGGATATTTATCCAAATATTTCCGATTATGAACTTCATGCAAATCTGTATTTTCCTGAAGTAAGATTAAGAAATTTTATAGAAATAAGAAATCACGATTGTGTTGGGGGAGATTTAAAATATTCAATTTTAGCGATATATAAAGGGATTTTTTATGACAAAATTGCTATGGAGGAAACAGAAGAATTATTGAAAAGTCTTCAATATAAGGATTATTCGGAATTAAGGTATAATATTCCAAAACAGGGATTAAATGCAAGCATAAAAAAATATACCGTTTTAAATTATGCAAAATCTATAATTGAAATTGCTGAAAAATCTTTAAAACGAAATCAGACAGGAGAAAATTTATTCATTCAGCCAATCAAAGAGTTGATTCAAAAAGGTTGTTCTCCAGCCGATATAATACTAAAAAAATGGAACGGAAGCTGGAATAAAAATTTAAGAAAAATGATTAATTATTTGACACAATATGAATAGTACTATTATTATGTATTTATAGAATAAAGTAAGAGGTGGAAGTATGAAAAAAGTTTTGGTATTAGCTGCATTACTAATGTTACCATTGTATGCAACCGCACAAGAACAGGAAAGTTACACTTATAGCCCGTCATTTATCCAACATCTGCAATATTGTAGTGTTTATTCGGAAGAATACAGTACCACAATTCCTACAGAAGACGTAAATTCTCCATACCTTAAAGTTCGCTCAACAGAAGAAGTTTTAGGATATTTAAATAATAAATGCTATACTAAAAGCGTTGTTTACAGTTATGATTTAGATAAAGATATATTAAAAATAAAATGCGGACTTACAAAAGCACAAATAGCTGATGCGGTAGAAAAAATGCGCAGAGTAAACGACGAAAAAACCCCAGAGGCTAAAAGAGCATTGCAAAAAGAAGTTATAAAAATGATTGAAAATCCGCAAATTTGCAGAATTAAAAATTATTTGGAAGAGTAATAGCACTCATTTATATAAATTATCTTCTTTTTCTTCTGTTATCGGTTGAAGATGCAGCGTTTACTTTTTGTGCACGTTTTTTGGAATCAATTGCCCCGCTTTTGTTGAATCTTGCTAATTTTACATCAGATTTATCTGTCGTATCAGATTTTACAGAAGCATCAGTAGTTGAACTTGCTGCAGCTCTTGATTGTTCCTGAACAGCATTTACATTTCTTACAAAAGCAACAACATTTTCATTTGCATTTTTCAAATCAGCCGGTTTATTTGGATCAATTTCAGCATTTAAAGAAGTTTTGCTAAAACCAACTTTCATTTCATTCTCTTTTGAAAGTTCAAGCGAATTATCTTTATTTTCGCCTTCTGAATCTTCTTCTTTTTTCGCAGGAGCTTCAGACATTTCAGGAGCTTCAGGTGCTTGCTGTTTTTCAACAGGCAAATAATCCTTTCTGTCTAAAGACGCTTTAGCAATAACCTTTCTTACATCCAGCATTTGTTTATCATCCTGGAGCAATCTTTTAAATTGATCATTACGTTGTTGAGTATTATTTTCAATGTTACCTTCAACTTTATCACTGACCAGCTTGGCAGCAACACCTGTTGCTGCGACACCTGCAGTTTGTGCAAGGGCAACAGCCCAGGCTCCGACCAAGCCCCAACACCAAGGACCGCAAGCTAAAAGTGTTGCAACTAATGCAGTTATAAGGCCAGCTGCAACAGCTGCTTCAGTAATTATAGCATCACCAACAGAATCATTATTTTCATTTCTTTCTGTTAATTTTTCATTCAGTCCTTCAAAACCCAGAACAGACTGACGACCAACTTTCATACTTTTTTGAGCTTTTGAAGTAGGTTCATTAATTGTAGATAATAATTTTGAATCTTTATCCGCAATACCTGCGACACGAGTACGAATAGTTTGTTTTGTACCAGCATTAGGATCTTCAATATCGGTTACAACATCTTCCTGACTCATTCTGCCAGCCTGAACAAGTTTTGCCTGATCCTGCATCATTGCAAACTGATAATTGATTGTATCTGCATCCAAAGTTTTGAAATCTATAGCTAAAGCTTTTGATTCTTTAACACTTTTATCATGTGTTGCTTTTATTTCATTTGACTTTGCAATTAATTGTTTTACATCTGCATCAACATTAGATGTATCAGCTTCTGCAAGTTCTGCACTTTTATCAACAACGCCTTTTTTAACATACAAATCTAATACAGATAAGCCAACAATGGCAGCCCATTTCAATAATTGAAATATATAAGTCTGAGGGCCCAAACCAATAAAATTCAAAATATTATTGGCTACAACAAGATTAACAAAATCAGCATTATTGCCATAATCAGATTTTAGACCCTCTTGCGGATCCTGAACTTTTTCTTTTTCCTGCTGCTTAGCTTCATCATTTTTATTGGCTTTTGCACCATTTGATCTTTTTGTTTCTGATGTTCCTTCAGTAGATTTGGTATTCGTAAAACTCTCAGAAGCATAAGATTTTACAAAAGAATTATAAGCGACCTGAGGCTGCATACCCATAGCAACATTTTTGACGACATGTTCCTGAACTTCCTGCTGAGGGATATTTGAAACCTGAACATTAGAAGGTTCACTATCTTCCTCTTTTTCTGTTGCGGCAACAGCATTATTTGAACGGGCACGTCCTGAAGTTACTATTACATCATTTGAAGTTTCTTCATTAACTGAATCCTCATTGGTAATATCATCTTGTGATTCAGAAACCGCTAATACTTCTTCATCATCTTCAACTTGAGATGAAGAAGCTGAAGGTACAGGATTTTGATTATTTTCAGGATCATTAACAACTGAATTATTACTTCTGCTTCTTCTTTGATTAACAATTAAACGAGAATCTGAAGGAACAGGATTTTGATTATTTTCAGGATCATTAACAACTGAATTATTACTTCTGCTTCTTCTTTGATTAACAATTGAACGAGAATCTGAAGGAACATTATTTGTTTCTTCTGTTATATCCGATTCTTCTGTTGCAACTGGTTCTTCTGTTGCAACTGGTTCTTTTGTTGCAACTGAGAATTGTGAATTTTTTTTGTCATTTTCTTCGTTTTTAAAACCATCGGATACAATTTGAGCTTCATTAGACACTGCAGGAGTTGTCAATGTTTTAGCCGACATATTTGAATCCTGAGCAATTTCTTTTAACTCCTTAGATTCATTGCTTTTAACTTTTCTTGCCGCAGTTTTTACTGAAGGTTCAGTTTCGGTATTAATGATTAATTCTTTATTATCATTTTCTTTTGGCAACTTAATATCTTCTGTAGGATTAAATTCCGGAGTCGGATCTGTTACTTCTGTCGGATCAACCAATACTGACGGGTTGTTTTCCCCTTCCTGATTAATTGTAGTTTGATCTTCTCCGTTAAGGTCTTCACCGGTTTCAACTTGTAAACCGCCCATTTTCTTTGAAGTTTCAACTATTAATTGATTAGATTCTTTTGTTTCTGCTTTTGCTTCTCCTGCTAATGCATCTGCGATTTCATATTCAATTTTTGATGTAGCTGCTCCTGCAAACCCTGTTACTGCTCCACCAACTGCAACAGGATATGCTGCCAACTGCGCTTGTGCGATAACTAACCATGCTGTAGCTACGCTGCAAAGGTAAGCACCGTAAGGATTAAAATGTGACAGCATTGCCATACCTTTAGCCATTAATGCACTTGCGATTAAAGTATTGGTAACTCCGGCTGCCGCATTATTTAGACCTGTTTTCATAGTATTTTCAGACAATTTTAACAGTTCTCTTGTATCAGCATCTAACACTTGAGAAATTGAATCGACCTTTGACATTGATTTCTTATTTTGAACTAATAATTTAGCACTTTTATCAAGCGGTTTTTGAACCTTTTCCTGTAATGTCTTGTTTTCACCTTCAATTGCTTCATTCTCGGATTTTAAAGCTTCTGCTTCAGGGTTAGAAGGTTTTTCTTCTCCTTCTTTAGCTTTTGACTGATCAGGCAGCTGATCAACATTTTCCGGATCCTCGACTAAATAAGCTTCAGTTTCATCATCTTGTTGTAATTCTTCGTTATTTTTTTCTTCTATTTCAGTAATTTTTTCAGAATTTGATGCTATTTTTTCGCTGTTTGCACTATAAGTTGATATTGCTTTATCAGCTTCTTCTTCAAGTTTTTTATCTTCTTCTTTTGCTTTTTTAAGATTCTTACCAAGCAGGATTCTTTCAGTACTTAATACTGTTGCTTCTGTCAAAGTATATGCAGTAGAAACTAAAGTAGTAGCAGCTGCAAGTAACGCAACCTGCGGCTGAGCCATAAAGCCAAATAAGAAACCAAAAGGATTGCTCATTGAATCTTCCGCACCGGCAAACAAGTCATTCATTCCTTTTGCCAAAGTATTAGAACCTTTGAATTCATCATCTTCTTTATTTTCTTCCTGCTCATCATCTTCAGTATCTATACCTAATAAACTGTGAATGCGATTAGATTTATTTACAAAATCATTTGCAAATGTTACAACTTCCAAAGTATCATCGCTTGAAATATCATCTATAGTTTCATTACCGATATTTTCTAAATCATGACCTATTTTTTCAGTAACCAAAGCCAACTGAGTATCATCAATATTACTAAGTATATCTTCTAACATTCCACTGCTATTATCAGCAATTTTATAAGCGTGAATTTTTGTCAAAGGGTTAAGAGGCTGATCTATTTGAGAAAGGTTTGATGCAGCATTTATTGCTTTTTGTGCTGTTGTAATTCCTTCATTTGTTTCTTCATTCAAAGCATCTATTGATTCTAAAAAACCGTCTAACATTTCAGAATTAGCTTCTAAATTTTTGATTATTTCTCCGCTTTTATCGAGTTGTTTAGACAATTTTTTGTATTTAGCAGTTTCAGCAGCACTGAGTTTACCTTCATCTTTTTTCTTTTTATCAAGCTCTTTCCACTCTTTAGCCATTTCTTCGGTTTTATCTATAGAATTTTGAGCAAATATACTTTTTTGTTCATTTGCAATAATAACAGCCTGATCAGTCAAATCATCTGCCTGAGATTTATTTGTAGTTATATCTTCCTGAGCTTTTTTTGATTTTACGGCATAATCTTTTGCTTCTGCTCGAACCTTATTTAATTCAGATTCACCATTAGATTCATCATTTGAATTTTCGCCATCACCAGAAACAACAACATAATCAACAACATCAGCTTCCTGTTGTCCTTTTGCCCAAGCAAGAACTTCTTTTGGAATATTCACACCATTGTTTGCCATTGCAATGATTTCTTCGTATGAATACTGAGCATACTTAGGATCAGGAGCAACATCAAGACCAGGAACTATATTTCCAAATTTTGAACTAAATTGAGCATTTAATAATCTTTGTGCATATTGCAGGTAAAATTCATCAGACAAAGATTGAGTAGCATTATCTTTTTCATGCTGATATTTCAACTGTTCGGCAAGATTAACAACTTCAGGACTATAAGGAGAAGATTTAGTCTCCATACGTCCGGTTACAGTAGCACAATAAACTTCGGTATTTTCAATATATACAGGATTAATAGCCTTAGTTTTGCTTGGATCATCTATATGACCAAAATTAGTATGATTAGTCCTTGAAGTTTTCAAAGATTTATCAGGATTGCCTGCTGCTACTGCTTTTGTATATCTACTCATTTTATTTTTGCCTATTGATTGATAACTACTCTTAATATATCGGCATTATTCGGTTAAACTTTAATTTAAGCAGGCATAAAAAAAATGTTGTTACAAATATTTACAATATGTAACAACATTTTTTTGATTATTTTAATAGAAATTTTTATATATGTTTTTCAATATTTGAAATTATAGTAGATTTTGGCATCAAACCTGCCATACGTTCAACAGGTTTACCATCGCTGAATACAAGCAAACAAGGGATGCCGCTTATTGAATATTTTTTTGCAATTTCTTTGTTTTGTTCAACATTTACTTTTGCAAATTTTACCTTTCCGTCATAATCATTTGCAATTTCTTCTAAAACGGGGGCCAATTTTCTGCATGGTCCGCACCAGGTAGCCCAAAAATCAACAACAGTTGGCATTGTAGATTGTTCAACTTCCTGTTCAAATATTTCTTCTGTTAATTCTAAAATTTCTGCCATAATTCCTCTCCATAAATTTTACACAAACAGTATTCTAACATAGAAAAATTTTTTGTGCTATTATCATTTATAGGATTGTTAGGATAGAGAAATGGCTAGAAAAAAAATTATTGAAATTGTATTAGACACTGAAACCACAGGACTGGATTATACAAAAGAAAAAATGGTTGAATTCGCAGCAGTTAGACTCGAAAACGGAAAGATTAAAGACCAGTTTCAAACTTTGATAAATCCTCAGCAGCATATAAGAAAATCCAGTATTGCAATCCATGGGATTACACAGGAAATGGTTGAAGATGCCCCCACAGAAGAAGAAGCAATGCCTAAAATCTTAGAATTTATGGGAGATTATCCTATGGTTGCTCATAACGCAATCTTTGATTATTCCTTTATTAATGAAGCAGCTAAAAGAGTGACAGGACAAGGTATTTCTAATGAAAGAATTGATACGCAGCAAATGTTTAAAGAAATTTATCCTGATCTGGAGGCTCACGGATTAAACGCACTTACAGATAAATTTAAGGTTGAATTAAAAGATCATCACCGCGCAATGGGCGATACAATGGGACTTGCACTTGCATATCCAAAATTAAAAAAACTTTATCTGCAAAGACATGATTGGGCAAATAAAGAACTTGAGAATGTTGAATATTTATTTGAGAGATTTTTGAGAATTCAAAATACTGTAACAACTTTACAATCTGAACTTCAGGATTTGAAATCCGTATTTAAATTATATTTTGATTTAGGGGGAAAACCTTTGACTTCGGAAGAAGGTGATTTGCTTATATACAATTCAAAACAGACTTTCGGTTATGATTTTGAAACAATTAAACCTGTTCTGGAAGAAATAGGAGCATTATCAAAAGCAGCAAGGCTAAATACAGGGTTTATTGACAGACTTGCAAACGGGCATAGTATTGATGACGAAAAAAGAGAAATACTAAAAAATGCAAGAACAGAATTAACTGAAACAAGAAATGTTCAAATTGTAAAAAATAACAAATCAAATTAATCTGAGTTACATATAAAACTCTTAAAAAGATGTTATAAGGAGAAAATAAATAATGTTAAAAAAATTAGGGGCATTTTTTGCAGAACCTCCTGCACAAGAACCTATTCAGGATAGCGAAAAAGTAGCATCAATGTACAAGCATTGGAGATGGAGAATTTTCTACTCAAGTTTTATTGCATATGTAGTATTCCATCTGTGCCGTAAAAATATGGCTGTTGCTTTACCTGTCATGTCCACAGATTTGGGGCTTTCAAATACTCAACTCGGGATTTTGGGTTCAACATTATATATTACCTACGGAGTCGGAAAATTTATAAATGGTGTTATTGCGGATAAATCAAACGTAAGAACCTTTTTACCTACAGCTTTAATTCTGTCGGCAATTTGTAATATTTGCTTTGTTTTGAGTGCATTGTTCATAACTCCGGGGGAAGTTAGCTTTTTTGGCTTGCCATCAGCAACAGTGCTATTATGGTTATTAGCATTTTTCTGGGGCGCAAACGGCTGGTTCCAATCCTGCGGATTCCCGCCGGTTGCAAAGAGTTTGTCATATTGGTTTTCTAACTCCGAAAGAGGAACAAAATGGTCAATATGGTCCACTTCGCACCAAATCGGGGTATTTTCATCCGTTGCGTTATCTGGATTAATAATAGGAAAACTCGGCTGGATGGGGGCTTTCTATGTACCTGCAATAATTTGTATTATAACAGGTATATGGTTATTTAACAGATTGAGGGATAAACCTCAGACATTGGGGCTTCCTGATATTGAAAAATACAATAATGAACCTGTAAAAGAAGAAGTTGCAGATGAACAGGCAAATGTTTCTTATATTCAGATTTTCAAAAAACATATACTTTGTAACCCGATTATCTGGATGCTGGCAATTGCATACACATTTGTTTATATCATAAGATTCGGTACGGAAGACTGGCTTGTAAAATATCTTGTTGAAGTTAAACACAATACATTGCCAATCGCGAGTGCCAAGCTTTCAACCCTTGCTCTTGTCGGGTCTGCCGGTGCTATTATGGCAGGGGTAATTTCTGATAAGTTGTGCAAAGGCAACAGAACTCCTGTTAATATCGTATTTCTTATTTTACTTGTAGCAAGCTTATACGCATTTGCAATCAACCCTGCAAGTAACGTATTCTTAGAAATTTTAGATTATGTCTTTGCAGCACTAATCGGCGTATTTACAGCAGGTCCTCAAATGTTAATTGGCGGTTTATGTGCAGTAGAAAGCAGTTCAAAAAGGGTTGCTTCCGCATCTATCGGATTTACGGGGATATTTGGTTATATCGGAGCTGCGTTGTCAGCAAGCGGAACAGGATATTTTGTTGATAAATTCGGATGGAACGGTGCAATTTCATTCTGGATGATAGCAACAGTAATTTGTGTAGGTATTTGTATTATTCTTTATATCTTTGAACAAATGCGAAAGAAAAAAGCAAAAGCTTAATTTTATAAATGTAAAAAGCGGGAACGAATTATCGTTCCCGCTTTTTTAAATTATTATATTTTATATAACATCCTGAGGCGGATTAATTTTTTGAGCATCAACTCTTTCCTTGATTGCACCCATTGGCTCATAATATGGTTCAACGGTCATAACCTGAGCCGCAATATCAGGATAATAATAAATAAATTTCAATTCGCTTTTTGTTAAAGGTTTTTGAGTATGTACGTTTGCATAACGAACAAGTTCAAGAATATTTCTTGCTTCATGTTCGTCTTTAAATTCTAATTCAAGATTATTATAAACGTTTCTGAAACCTTTGATTCCGCCATATTCACCTGTAGTAATCATTCGGCCTGTTTCAATAATTTCAGGTTCACCTCTGCCAAGTTCTTCAAAATCATAAAGTTCATAATTTCTGCGGTCTTTTAACGCTCCGTCTGCATGTATGCCTGATTCATGAGCAAAAGCATTATCCCCAACTGCCGGCTGGTTCATAGGAATAGGAACTCCAAAAGCATAAGCGGTGTATTTGGCAATTTGCCAAGCCTTATCAAGTCTTATATTTTCATCAATTTTATACTTCCCTCTAAAGCCTGCTGATTTCAGACAACCCAAAAGACAAGATACCAAATCGGCATTTCCTGCACGCTCTCCCATTCCGTTTATTGCAGTATTGATATAAGCATCAACACCTGCATCAATCGCAGCCTTTGCACCGATAATTGAACATGCAGCAGCCATACCCAAATCATTATGGAAGTGCATTTCAATAGGCATCTGTATAGCTT
Source organism: uncultured bacterium (assembly GCA_902794035.1). Taxonomy (GTDB): domain Bacteria; phylum Cyanobacteriota; class Vampirovibrionia; order Gastranaerophilales; family Gastranaerophilaceae; genus Zag111. The sequence goes on along the minus strand of CADBFN010000014.1, from coordinate 21,753 downwards.
TTGCAATTGTGTAAATTCTGTCATAAGTTGTTAAAGGATCTTCACCGCCTAAGGTATCACAATATCTGAATCTGTGTGCTCCTGATCTTTTAGCTTCCATACCATATTTTATAAGAAAATCTATATCACTTCTTGACGCATCTTCTGCATTAACACCAATAATCCTTGCGCCTTTATCAACAGCACATTCAACAGCTTCTTTTGTCATTCTGATAATGTCATCAGGCGTTTTCTTCCCGCCATATTTACCGTTAATCATCTGTTCTGAAGTAGATTGCGAAAGATTTACATATTGCAGATTAGGGACATTTTTAAATGACAATTCCACATCATCTGCAATACCACGCATCCAGCCTGAGAGTTTTGTTCTGGTAATTACTCCGCGTTTTACAAGCTCTAAATTACCATTTAAATAATTTAATTCGTGTTTTGTAGTCGGAAACCCAAACTCTGATTGAGTTATTCCCATACTGTTCAGCATCAAATTGATTATAGTTTTTTGGAGTTTAGCTAAACCCAAGCGTGAAGTCTGAACTCCGTCTCTGTTTGTTACATCAACAAAATATATTCTGTTATCACTCATTTTTAATCCCCTTTTGTAGTATTATTATATTATAAAATATCTTAATTTACTTGATTTTTTACATATAATTAATTAAAATATTGTAAAGAGCGGTTATGAAAAACGATACAAGCATATTAGATAAGCAAATAGCAAAAGAAGTTAAAACAGGGAATGTAAAGTCAGCCATTGAATTATGCCAGATTGGGCTTGAAAAAGATCCTACAAATGCGAAATTACACTTAAGACTGGGTGATTTATATTTAACCTGGCATCTTGATATATATTCATCAAGTCAATATATTGATGAAGCTATAACAGAATATCAAATGGCTTTGGAAACAATAGATACCCCTGAGTTATATTACAAAATCGGAGTTGCTCAATATCATAAAGGAGATTTGGATAAAGCCGTAAATTACTTTAATACCGCTATTAAAAAAAATCCGAGATATGCTAAAGCGTACTATATGCTTGCAGAAACTTATACCAAAAAAGCAAGATTTACTGATGCGATGGATAACGTTAAACTTGCAATAAAATATTCTCCTCTTGCAAGTTCCTGCGCTCACAATTTATTAAAAAGCCTGTACAAAGTGTCTTCTTTCAGAGTTCTTAAAAATAAAATACTTGCTTTCTATGAAAATATCATGTCTATTTTGACATTACCATTTGATTCAGAGGCAATCAAGAGGGTAAAAGAATCTTTGTCATATGCAAAATTTTTACCAATATTATTTAAAGGCTATCTGGCAGTTCAGACAAAAGGAATTGATCAGGCTTTGGATATTTATATTGAAGCAGTTGATAAAGCTCCGGGGTTTGTTCCTTTGTATTGTCTTTTAGGAGATATTTATTCTTCTTTGGGAAGATTTGAAGATGCAATTACCGAATACAAAATGGCAATCTGGCTTGATAGTTTAAATATTCCGGCATACCGTCATTTATGCAGTGCTTATGAAGACTTGGGCGATTACGAAAATGCAATAGAGATTTATAATAAACTTATTCAGATAATGCCTAACATGCCTGAATTTCATTCAAATCTAGCAAATCTTTTGTATATAGCAGGAGATGTTGATGGGGCAGTATCTCATTTTCAGACTGCAATAACTTTAAATCCGAATAAACAATGGACAAGCGTAGTTAATCAGACATTAGGTTTTGTTTTTCAGGAGGCAAAAAAAGATATTGATGCCGCAATTACATCTTACCAAAGTGCGTATTTAATGACTCCTGAAGATATTGATATTTATATAAATTTGGGTAGTGCATTTTATGACAAAGAAGATTTTGAAAATGCGCTGACAGTGTATAGAAATGCTCTTGAACTTGACCCGAAAAATGCAAAAATTCATTGTAATTTGGGATTTTTATACTGGGGCAAAGGTGATACCCAAGAAGCAATAAGAGAATATGAACACGCTATTGAATATGATAACACTTATGCAATAGCATATAACAACTTAGGAGTAATATACTTAGATGATTTGGGCAGAGTTCAGCCTGCAATAGAAATGTTTAAAAAAGCCGTTGAAAATGACCCTAATTATGCGCTCGCTCATTTTAATCTTGCCCGTTCTATTGCGATTACAGGAGATAAAATTGAAGCGGCAAAACTTTATCAGATAGCGCAGGATGTAAATAAAATTACCAACGAAATTGACCCGCAAGATATTACAGACAAAATTAACGCTTTGTTTGATTAGCTATTGGCAAAATAAAAAGCTGCATCGTAAACTTACAACTATAGTCAGAATTTGTTAATTTTTGATTTCTTTTTGATATGCCCAGGCACTATGATTATGGATACTTTCAAATGCTTCGCAATCGACTTCAAATTCATTAATAACAGGGTGATTACGCAGTTTTAAAACAACTTCTCTTAATACATCTTCGACAAATCTGGGATTTTCCCAGGCTTTTTCTGTTACATATTTTTCATCCTGTCTTTTCAATAAAGAGTATAAAGGAGAAGATGAACAGGATTCAACTAATTCAATCAAATCTTCTAACCAGATATGCTCACTCTCATCATATGAAACTCGTACTTTTATTATTGCCCTTTGATTATGCGCCCCATATTTTGAAATTTCTTTTGAACAAGGACATAATGTTGTAACAGGTACTTTTACTCCTAATATAAACTTATAATTATTATTTTCATCAATTTTACCTTCAAAAGAACATTCATAACCCATTGGAGCAGCAAGTTTGGAAACAGGAGCCTTTTTATTGATAAAATATTTAAACTTAAATTTTAATTCTCCGCTTTTTGCGTGAAGTTTTTTTATAATTTTTTCAAGACAACCCTTTATATCTACCCCTAGCAAATTTTTTGTACGCCACTCATTAAAAACCTCAACAAATCTGCTCATGTGGGTACCTTTGTAATTTCTCGGCAATGAAACAGCCGCTCTTGCAACTCCTGATACAACCTGATCAGAATTGTTTTTTCTCTGAATTATAAGAGGAAGATCAATATCTGTTATACCAACTTTTTGTATATCAACATTTCTGTAATCCTGAGTATTCTGAACGTCTTTCATTTACACCAAACTTTCAATATATCCGACTTTTTCACCATTATTGATTAAAATATCATGCGAAACCTTTATATCAGCCCAATGCAGATTATTTATTAAATCTACAGCAACAATCTCTCTTGCTTGCATATTCGCATCACATATTTTTACAACAAAACCTTCTTCTATTTCAGTATTCACAACGATAATTAAACCGCCCGCACCAACTTTTGCAACCAAATTTTGACTGTTTTCGAGAATTTTTGTATCCGTACGATCTTCGCCACCTATTAAATACGGATTATTTAAAAATGCGTCTTTGATAACCGAATATCTTTCGTCACAGAATAAATTCAGATAACCCTTTACCATATTTGCCAAAGGCATAGAACAGATAGGAACTCCGCATCCGTCTTTCGTTATAGGGAATCTTTGTTTAAGTTCACACAATTCATAAATGCGTTTTTTTATTTCCAACTGCAGAGGATGGTTTAAGTCATCATAATTTTCAATATCCCAGTTATTTAATCTGCACAAACCGAGCATCATTATATGCTTTCCTGAGCAGTTATTATGCAACACCGTTGGCTTTTCATCATTTAACAAAAGTTTTTTACGGGCCCTTAATGACAAAGGTTCAGATACCCCGCATTTTAAATCATCCTCAAAAAGTTCAAATTTTTCCATCAACTTATGCAGGATATTAATATGAGCACTTTCTCCTGCGTGGGAAGCGCAACACAGAGCAATTTCAGCAGAAGTCAAATCAAATTCTTTATCTAACCCATAATCTACCAATAAAGAGGCCTGCAAAGGTTTTGCACATGATCTTAAATAAAAAGGATAATTTTTATCTTCCCCGATTTTTTCTGCAACATGATTTTTAGAGCATCTTACAACATAGCCGTAATGCTCTGTTTCAATAAGTCCGTCACGAACAAAATTTACGAGTTTTTCCGGTTGAGTATTCACATTATTCATTTTTACCACCTGATAATAATTCTTTAATTCGCAATCTTAATTGCTGATTTTCGCGTTTAAGATCTTCAATCTGACTTTGATAATCTTTTGTTTCCGAAATTTTTGGAACTTCATTATGATCAAGAATAAAGCGTTTTTTAGCTTCTTCTTTTATTGATAACAAAATATCAAGTTGTTGTTCTGATATCAGACCAAGCTCTATTAATGACTGACCGAATTTTTTATTATGCTTCTTTGTTCTGTGCTCATAATTTAACACCGCATCATCAAGTTGTTGCTCCGATATAACTCCATCCTGAACAAAATATTCTCCTGTTCTGAATTTGCCTGCCAAAAAACCTGCAATATTAAGTATTTGAGAATTATCAGGAATCTGTATATATCCTTCATCTACGGCGAACAAAAAATAATTGGCAACTTCTTCCATTGATAAATAAGTATTCAGAGTAATGTCTGAGATACTTGCACCATTATCGCAATATTGGAAAATATTATATAAATTCGAATCAAACCCTGATTCTTTATTATTTAATTCACATTTGCCTTTATCTGACAATGAAGGCTTAAATGTTGCAAAAATATAAGCAAGTTCTCCTTCAGGCTTTACATCTTTTTGCAGTCTTATATAAATAATTTCTTTTATCCAGCTTGGGAACCCTGACAGTTTTTCCAAAAATTTATCTAAGAAATTTCTCTGCACTTTTACACATCTCCGCTTGAGTTTATTTTAACATTAAAATATTGTTTGTTCAACATTAAAAGAAATCAATATAACTTTACATCAATACAATTTTTAGAGAAGAATTAAAAAACAATTAACATAATTAAAAAATAATTAACAAAATAAAAAATCTTCTATTACTGTATTATCATGTATTGTAGGAGATTTTAATTTATGAAGTATAAAGATTACTATGACATATTAGGAATAAAACGAGAAGCAACGGATGCGGAAATAAAATCAGCATACCGCAAACTTGCAAGAAAATATCATCCGGATGTAAATAAAACAAAAGAAGCGGAAGCAAAATTCAAAGAAATAAATGAAGCCTATGAGGTATTAGGTGATAAAGCAAAACGCCAAAGATACGACAGCCTAGGTGCCAATTGGCAGGGGGGAGCGGATTATACCCCGCCACCCGGATTTGAGAATTTTGGTTTTAACCCCGGAGCAGGCGGCTATCAGCAATTCAACTTCGGCGGCGGTGATATGGGAGGATTTTCAGATTTCTTCAGCTCACTGTTTGGCGATATGATGGGTGCAGGAGCAGGAGCGCAAAGAGGTTTTGGCGGATTTGATTTTGGCTCCATGGGGCAGGAACAAACAAGAACAAGACGAACTCAAAGAACATCACGCCCTAAAAAAGAAGATTTAGATATTACATTAAATCTTAATGTCACGGCAAAGGATTTGTTTTCAAGTAATCCGATAACAGTACGCTACAACAATATGGAAAAATGCCAACAATGCAACGGAGGCGGTTTTTGCTCCCATTGCGGAGGAACAGGCATTGTTCATGAAAATAAATCAATAAAAGTTAAATTGCCAAAAGAAATTAAAGACGGACAAAAAATTCGACTTAAAGGTGAGGGTAAAACAGATGCCTACGGTCAAAAAGGTGATATGTATTTAATCGTTCATCCTAAAGATTCCGAGTATGAAATAAATGAAAGCGATTTAACAAAAGAAGTTGAAGTTACCCCGCCGGAAGCCGTTTTGGGATGCAAAAAAGAAATTAAAACTCTGCATGGGAATATTACTATTCAAATACCGCAAATGACTTCTACCGGTAAAATGCTGAGATTAAAAAATCTCGGTTTGCCGAAAAAAGCGGGAGGTTACGGCAATTTGAATGCCAAAATAAAAATTGTTCTGCCGGAAAAACTAAGCGCAAAACAAATTGATTTGTATAAACAAATGTTGTAACTTTGTATAATTATATAGCAGCCTAAGGGCGGAATAAGCACAGAAATAAATAAAAAAGCAGTAGATATTACTCTTGATCTTCTTTTTTATATCCGCATTTTATACTTGAACAGGTTATAACTTCCCCGCTTTTGAGGGTTTTCTTGACCAAAAGTTCCCCGCATTGAGGACACTTTTCACCTGTCGGTTCATTCCACAATACAAAATTACAATCAGGGTATTTATCACATCCGTAAAATACCGTTCCACGTTTTGATTTACGTTCAACTATTGTTCCTTTTCCGCATTTTGGACAGGTTACACCTGTTGATTTGCGATAAGGCTTACGATAACCGCAATCAGGGGAAGTACATTCAAGATATTTCCCATAAGGTCCGATTTTAAAGACCATATCAGAACCGCATTTTTCGCATTTTTCTTCACAAATTTCCTGCGGTTTTTCTTCGCCGTTTTCGTCAGTATCGTTTTCTAATTCCTGCAAAACATTTAATGACATTGCAGTTTTACATTCAGGATAACCGCTGCAACCCAAAAATTGCGAACCGGTTTTGCTTGAGCGCAAAACCATTGGTTTACCGCAATTCGGGCATTTGACATTACTTGAAACAGTTACCCTTTGCGCCGTTTGCATTACCTTATTAACCTCTTCCATAAACGGAGTATAAAAATCTTTTAAAACCTTGACCCAATCTACTTTTTTATCTGCAATTTCGTCTAATTTTGCTTCCATGCCGGCAGTAAATTTATAATCCATAATATCTGAAAATTCGGCAACTAACTGTTTTGAAACCGCACGACCTAAAAGTGTCGGGAAAAGGGCTTTGTTTTTCTTTTCAACATATTTTCTTGTCTGAATTACGGTAATAATCGTTGCATAAGTCGAAGGACGACCGATTCCGTATTCTTCTAATGCTTTTACTAATGATGCTTCGTTGTATCTTGGCGGCGGCTGAGTGAAGTGTTGTTTTGGCTCAACTTTTCTGCATACAACCTTGTCGCCTTTATCTAAATCAGGAATTTTTGCATCCGCATCTTTACCTTCTTCTTCCTCGTCATCATTGTAAAGTGTTAAAAATCCGTCAAACATGACTTTGCTTGTACCTGCTTTAAGCGTGTAATCACCAGCATCAATTTCTATTGATTTATTTGCAATTTCGGCAGGTGCCATTTGCGAGGACATAAATTTTTCCCAAATTAATTTATAAAGTTTGTATTGGTCATTATCAAGGTATTTTTTAATGCTGTCAGGTGTCCTTTCAGGATATGCAGGGCGAATTGCTTCGTGTGCATCCTGAACATTTTGTTTGCCTTTTGCATAAACATTGGCTTCTTTAGGGTAATATTTTTCACCGTAGTTTTGCAAAATGAAGTCATGTGCCATATTTTGCGCATCATCTGATACACGGACAGAGTCGGTTCTCATATAAGTAATCAAACCGACAGGTGCGCCGTCAATTTCAACACCTTCATACAGTTTTTGCGCAACCTGCATGGTTTTTGAAACCCCGAAACCGAGTTTTGAACTGGCCGCACGCTGCATTGTTGAAGTTATAAACGGTGCGGTCGGTTTTCTTTTTATTGTCTTTTTGGTAACTTTTGAAACTTCATACTGAGTTGAAGGATTTGTTAAATAATCAACGATTTTTTGTGCTTCTTCCTGATTTTTAATTGTTTTTTCAACAGATTTACCTTTTATTTTTGAAAGTTCTGCTTCAAACTGCTTTCCTTCTTTCTCAAGATTTGCATGAATTGACCAGTATTCCTGAGGTTTGAATGCTTCAATTTCTTCTTCTCTTTCGCAAATCATTCTGAGAGCAACAGATTGAACACGACCTGCCGAAAGTTTACGGTTGCCCATTTCTTTCCACAAAACAGGGGATAATTTATAACCCACAAGTTTGTCTAAAATTTGTCTTGTCTGTTGTGCTTTAACCATATCCATATCGATTGAACGAGGATTTTCAACGGAATGTTTAACTGCTTTCGGGGTGATTTCATTAAACACAATACGGTAAATTTTTTCATCAGGCACTTTCAAAATCTGACGAACATGCCATGCAATAGCTTCTCCTTCACGATCGGGGTCGGATGCGAGGTATATTTTGCCTGCTTTTTTTGCCAAATCATTGAGTTTACGGACAACCTGCTGTTTGCCGGGTATAATCTCAAATTTCATTTCAAAATTATTATTTACATCAAAACCCAAATTTTCAGTTGCAGAATCTTTTGTCGGCAAATTGCGGACATGCCCGTAACTTGCCTCAATCTGGAAACTGTCGCCTAATATCTTTTTAATTGTTTTTGATTTAGCCGGTGACTCGACTATTACTAATGATTTTTCCTGTGCTGCCATTGTATTCCTTATAAAAAATTATTCTTCATATCCCCTCGCCGAGAGAGGACTTATTTAAAACGCTTTATATCTATCCCCGCCTACCTGTTTTATTATCCCTTTTAGTTCCATGGTTGTCAAGTTCATAAGCAAATTATCAAAATTTAAACCGGTCAAAGAAAGCAATTCATCCACTCCTCGTTCCTCTATTTTGACATATTCATAAATTTTTTCTTCATCAGGTGTCAAAGTCGGCAGAGTCAATTGTGTCTGCTCTTCTTTTTTTACTTCCCATCCCAAAGCATCAAGAATATCAGAACTTTCAGTCACCATAGTTGCACCGTTTTTGAGCAGTTTATAAATCCCTTGAGTATTAGGATTTGAAATTTCTCCCGGAATACACATCAACTCTCTGCCCTGTTCCAATGTGAGATTTGCGGTAATTAATGCCCCGCTTTGAATACCTGCTTCTGCAACCAATGTGCCGTAACTTAGTCCTGATACAATTCTGTTTCTCTGCGGGAATCTGAATTTTATCGGTTCAAAATTTGGATAATATTCGGTTACAACTGCCCCGTAGCCATTTTCGATATTTTCATAAAGAGTTTTATTTTGTGTCGGATAAACATAATCAAAACCGCTTGCAATAACTCCGATAGTTTTTAAATTATTCTCAATGGCTGATGTGTGAGCAACAGTGTCAATCCCTGAAGCCAAACCTGATACAATACAAATATCAGTATTCCCTAACCCGGCTATTATTTTCCTTAAATTATTTCTCGAATTTGTACTCGCCTTTCTTGAACCTACAACCGCTAAAGTTTTGTCAAGATTGCAGTCAAAAAGTTTTCCTTTGTAGTACAATACAGCTGGTGGATTTTCTATATTTTTGAGCATTTTTGGATAATTTTCATCTTCAAGCGTGAGAAAATTTATCCCTTTTGACTCAACATTTGCAAAAACCTTATCAATATCAACTTTATCTCTCAGTTTGATGAAATTTTGTGCCTGTTTAACAGATAATCCGTCAATATTTTCAAGCTCTTTTGCTTCAGAATTAAAAGCTTTTTCGATATCGCCAAAATAATCATACAGCCTCTTTATAAACCGACTGTCAATTTGTTCTATTGATGAAAATGCAATCCAATATTTGTAATTCATAATTTTTACCTGTCAGCGTGGTAATGCTGACCTACATTACGTCATTCTGAGCGAAGCGAAGAATCTCACTCAAATTACTCAGAATAACATTCCTATACTAATCTTTATAATTTTCTTTTACATAGTCTATAACTAATTTTGTACCTAAATTCCCTGCGGTACGGTTTTGTTCCTGTGCTAATTTTTTAAATTTCTCAAAAATATCATTATCAATAAGTAATGTTAATCTCTTTTTTTCTTCACTCATAACTTATACCTTTTTATAACTTAATTACATTTTATTAAATTTTATTATATTTGATTTGACAATTCAATTCTATTTTGTTATATTTAATTCTACTTAGTAATACAAAGTAGAATATTTTTGTTTTATTTAAAAATTTAAATATAGACAAAATAAGAAAGTTAAACAAAATGCAACAAAATATAATTATTTCAAAAAATCCAGAAAAGAATAATGGCACACAAATAGATAGATTTTTAATTTATAAATTAATTTTTAAAATTTTCTTTTACATAATCAATGATAAGCTTTGTACCTAAATTCCCTGCGGTACGGTTTTGTTCCTGCGCCAATTTCTTAAATTTCTCAAAAATATCATTATCAATAAGTAATGTTAATCTCTTTTTTTCTTCACTCATAAGTTATACCTTTTTATAATAAAATTACATTTTGTTAAATTTTATTATATATTATTTGACAATTCAATTCTATTTTATTATATTTAATTCTACTTTGTAGAATTAAATATAATAAAATAGTTGGCTTTACTTAGCCGACATTGCAAATAACCGTTATTATTTTAATAAGGAGAAATACAATGAAAAAAATTAAAAATTTGGAAGAACGCAGCAAAATAATATCGGAAAAATTACTTGAAACAATTTATTTGCTGGAAATTTTAGAAGATTTTTGCGAAAGTGATGCAAAAGCAGGAACATTAGTCTCTATGGCAAACAAAAACATCAACATTTCATTTCACGAAATCGAAAAATGCCGTAAATTAATATCTGTATCAAATTAATTTACGCAGCAAGGTAATGTATTTATCTCCGTATTTTTTTTGTTTTATCAATTCAAAACATTGCGGGATATCGATTTCTGTAACGTGTTCCAAAATTACAATATCGTTCGCAATGTCTTTAATTGCATCAAGACTTTTTTCATAAATTCCGCTAAAATATGGAGGATCAATATAAATAACATCAAAATTGTTATCCAAATTTTTACAGACTTTCAGGCTGTCACCTAAAAATAATTTTAAATCGTGAGCTTGTTCATATTTCAAAAAATTTGATTTTATTACAGAATAAACTTTTTTGTTCTGTTCGATTGCAAAAGAACTTTCAAAACCTCTGGACAATGCTTCCAGACTCATTATTCCTGAGCCTGAATACATATCAAGAAAACTTTTTCCGTTGAACTTTATAAGAGAACCTAACATATTAAAAACACTCATTCGAACTTTTGACAAAGTCGGCCGAGTAATGTTTTCATCTGGAGCTTTGATTTTCTGACCGTTATAAATTCCGCCTGTGATGTTCATACTGATAGATTATCATAAATATTTATAAAAAAAACAGGTTCTAATTTCAGAACCTGCTATAAATTAAAATATATATCAACAATACTTTATTAACTTAATGCCATTAATGCCTTTACTGAACGCGCATTTTCTCTGACGTCTTCTTCAAATCCTTCGTCAGAAATAGTATCTTCCAACACTTTCATTGCAAGCTCTTTATCTTCAAGCGATAACAAACAATTAATTGTACTCATCGCAACGACAGTGGACATGTCGTTAATTCCTTTTCCTTTATGTGAAATTACTACAGACAAAGATGCAGGCTCGTTTCTTTTTACAAGTGCGCGTGCAGTCATTTCTCTGACTTCGTCAATTGAAGAATTTGTACCAATTTCTTCCAATACCGCAACAGAATCAGGGTTCGGATTGATAGTTAAAGAATCGATAATATCACTTACTCTGTTAAAATTTTTAGTTGATTTCATAATTGTATCCATCTGTTCACTCCCTTATGCTGCCTGTACTAGTTCTTCTTCTAAAGCTTTTAATGATTCGGCAAACATAGGCTTAATCTGTGTCTGAGGATCCATTTTAGCCATTTTTGTAATTTCTTTTTCTCTTGTATTGAATAACTTGCCGACATCTGCTGTTAAAACATTTTTCACAGCATTATAGCCATTTTTAAGTCCTTCTACAACATCAGTATTACCGATTTCACAAACTTTGTTCCAAGCTGAAACCATGCTGTTTTTCATTCTCATACCGAATTCTTTGATAGATTCAATACCTTCATAGAATCTTTTGCCAAAATCATTTATAGAACCGACAAAAGTTGAATATATTCTCTTTGTACCCTGCGTGATTCCGCCTGATATATTAATATCTTTTTTAGAACTCAATTCTAATACATCTGCATTCAAAACATTTTTTTGGAAATTAGCAAAAGGATTAGAACTTCTGCTTACATTTTTTTCATTTAGCGTCGTATTAAAAATACGGTGGCTTAATTGATTTATCCTTTCTATTGTTGACATATTTTACCTCTCTTTTTAACTATATATCCACCTGCTTAGTCTATCATAATGCCCAAATATAAAATCATCCTTCCGTATGATTTGTGGTAAAATACAGATATGGAATACAAAAATTTGGAAGAATTAATACAAGTTGTCGCAAAGCTCAGAGCTCCTGACGGATGCCCATGGGACAGAGAACAAACACACCAATCTCTACGCCCGAACATGCTTGAAGAAGCATACGAAGCAGTTGATGCGATAGATGAAAATAGTATGTCTCACTTAAGAGAAGAACTTGGAGATGTACTATTGCAAGTGCTTTTACACTCACAAATTGCATCAGAACGGGGAGATTTTGATATTGATGACGTAGCCAAAGAACTGAAAGATAAACTTATCCACCGCCATCCGCATGTATTTGGGAATGCAACAGTGCAAAATGCAGATGAAGTATTGCAAAATTGGGATAAATTAAAAGCAGAGGAAAAAACTGAACGTAAATCTGCCATGGATGGACTTTCAAAAAGTCAGCCTGCACTTGTACTTGCGCAAAAAATTTCAAAACGTGCAGTCAAAGTAGGATTTGAATGGCCAAACGAGCAATCTCTATATGATTGTTTTTACTCTGAAATAGAAGAGTTTAAACAGGCAAAAGAAGAAAAAGACAAAAATCATATGGAAGAAGAATACGGCGATATTCTTTTTGCCGCCGTTAATCTGGCACGCTGGAATAAAATTGATGCGGAACAGGCTCTTTTAAAAGCAAATAAAAAGTTTGAAAAACGTTTTAGGAAAATGGAAGAACTTGCAACAAAACCTTTAACTGATTATTCATTTGAAGAATACGATAATTTATGGAAACAAGCTAAAAAAGCAATTAATTCAAATAATAAGTAAAAAAATGAGCATCTTTCTCAGATGCTCATTTTCAGTTTCAGTACTACTTACGTCTGTATTTTTCGGTTATATTATTGATATCATTATAATCAACTTTTACAACCCCTTTTTCTACATATAATCCAATTTTTTCATTCAGTTTACCTGCTATAACTTTTACATAACAATTATCCTTATCATAGCATGCTCCGTCACCATTAAATTCTAATATATTCCCGTCTGCCAATACAAATCTGCTGCCATCAGCTTTCCCAATAAGCTGATCTCCAAAACATTTTGTTAATCCTTCTGAAGACAGTTCACATTTTACATCCATGGCTTCTGCCATTAATGAAGCCTGTTGTACCATTGATACAGACTTAAGCAATGCTGTTCTGTCTTTTAGCTGATTTGTATTCATCAATAATGAAGGTAAAACCATCGCTGCAACGATTCCGGCGACTCCAAATCCGATAAGTACAAACCCGGCAATTGCCCATATACGCTGTACATCATGGAAATGTTTTAAAGATTTCCAGGTTTTATTTTGCCATGCCCAATCATTACCTTTTACACCAAACCAAATCGATAAAGCCAAACCCACAATTGCAGATATTATATTTGTCAATGCAATCAATAAAAACATTAAGCCGGCAATTTCTTTTTGACCTGATACCCCTGCAACGAAACCTAATACAAAGGCTATAATATATGCCAAGACAGAAACTGCCAAACCTATTAAAGTCAAATATGATTTATTAAATAAACCCCATATCCAACCCCAAAAGAATGCGCCCCAGTTAAAGCGTTTTACTTCTTCGGGAATAACACAACTTGCACCCTGTCCTGAATTATTTACAAAATTTTCATCATCCATATTTACCTCCTTATTTTTAACCAATTATAATGTAAAATCTTCTTCTGCAGGTAATATAGCAGGAATGGATTTTATCCAGCGTTTTGCTTCATCAGTTGCTTTAGTCCAGTTTACAGATATCAAACCTCTCTGCACCCAAATAAGCTCTTTAAAAAATTCATATTGAGAATTCAGTGCGTCAAGCTTTGCATCAAAATATAATTTTTGAGCATCAGCAATTTGATTAATTGGAACTTCTCCTTTTAAATATTTCGCTTTGACCATCTGATAATTTTCACCCTGTGCAAACATTGCCTTATATGATTTTTCAATCATAAAGTATTTTGAGATTGCTCTGTTTACAACTGAACGAACCTGCATTTCGATTTCTGTATTAACTTCTTCCAAATACGCATTTAATTCATTTAATTCAGCTTTACATCTTGCAACTTCTGCGAATTTATGTCCGCCTTCAATCGGTTTCCACTGAGCCGCAATTAAAAACCTGAAAGATGTTTTATCAAGATTTAAATATGGTGAATTGTTCCAAGCACTCTGAAAAGTCTGAGCTCCGGCATTTACGGCTGCTGTTGCATTCCCGTGAGAATCTCTAAATGTTTCAGCCTGATCTTTTGCAGCCATAGCTGTTGCGGTACCCGATTTTAACTGATTATGTGCCGAATCTTCATAAGGTAACGCTCTGTCATACATTGTTCCGTACTCTAAAGACATTTTAGCGTTTGGCAATAAGAATTTCTGAACATAATTTCCCATTTCAGCTTTTTTCATAGCAATAGCGGCTTTTAATTTAGTGGTTTCAGGAGATAAATAAATTGCTTCTTCAACCAGCATATCCGTAAATTTACCAAGTTTTTTAGGATCTCTGACATGATCAATAACATGTAAATCGGTAGTAAAGAAAGCCGGATCACTTGCAGTTAAAGGGACAAATGCAAAATCAGATTTTTGATCCTTATTTAAAAGTTTATTTATTGTAACTTTTAAATTCTTATAATCTGCCTGCATAGCAAGAAGTTTCTTTTCCTGTTCACTAACCTCACCTGCCCAGCGCAAAACTTCTTCATAACCGCATTTTCCGGTTTTTTCTCTCACACGGGCAATAGCAAGGTTTTCCCTTGTTTCCTGCAAAGATTCTTCCTGAACCTTTAACATATTTTCAAGCATCAGAGTTTCTATAAACAAATTACCGACATGATATTCTGTATTTGCCCTTGTTAAAACTTCTTCAGCTTTATCAAATTTTAATTTTTTATGTTTTACAATAATATTTGTAACCAAATCAGGAGAATACAAAACCTGATCCATTGCAACAGTAAATGAGCCTGCATGGGTAGGAACTCCCGCATAAGAACGCGCATATGAGTCATTGTATGATTGATAACCCAAATCCAGTCTTAATGTCGGCAGATATCTTAAATAAGCACTTGCAACAGATCTGCGCGCCGCACTAATTAAATACTGTTTTCTTTTAATATCTAAGTTTGTATCATCCAGTGCATCTAATAAAGTTCCAAGACTATATTTCGGGAGTTCTTTATGCGAAATTGTTACCGCATTGTTTAAAAGACGCAGCGGAGGAGTATATCCGACGGCTTCTCCCGTATCAGAATTATAGAAAATTACCTTATCATCATAAAAAGGTATTCTCTCATTTTTTACAACGTTACCATGCAATACACCATGAATATTAAAAGATGTAGCTTCCGCAATTTTTTTATCTACATCCATCGTAGAAGTACCAAGCATTGCACCAAGTTCTACATCTTCCTTACCGACAATTGAATATGAAGGAAGTTTTTTGCTTGTAGCATAGGCAAATACCTCTTTTCTTTGTTCGGTTGTCAGGTTAAATAATGGTGTAACAAATATCCCATCCACATCTGCAGGAATTTTTGCCAATGAAGATTTGACATTAGAATTAACAGGAATAATTACAAAATTCAAATCGCATTTTTTTTCTTTTAATTTTTGTTCAATACTTGCTCTCCAATTTGTTTCAGTTTTGTAATAATTTTCATTCATCAAAACGGCAGCTTTTTTCATAGAAGGAATCAATACTTTAAATGTTGAAAAATCATTTGCAGTTTGCTGAATCGGATTGAAAAATTTATTCCCAAAATCCCTTAACCCATATTGTTCAATAGTCACAACATACTTTTTCTTATCCTTTTTGTCCGTATAATATGTACTGGACATATAACCTAAAGAAATTACCATTCTTGCTCTGGAATTCAAAGCTTTATCAGATGCAATTTTAGCTCCTTTTTCTGTCCAGTCTCCAACAAAAATCAAATCTTTTGAAAAAACTGCCCTGTAATCAGGCAACAATGATGTTGTAATAGTTTGCTGAAAAGTTTTTAAAACTTCTGCGTTTTTTTCAGAAGGACCGTCAAAAACAAAAGCAAGCTCTATAGGCTTTGCTTTTTTCAGCATTTGTTCAATCTTTGCCTGTTTTAATCTTGCCTGCGCCTGCATTGGAGTTTCCTGTATAGCTAACGCACTTCCGCTAAACACAAACCCGATTAAAAGCGCCAAAATTGTGCTTAATAATTTTTTCATACCCCTAAAACCTCTTAATCATTCTAAAACACTAAATTAAATAAATACGAGCTTATTATAACAAAAAACAAAATAAGTGTCAAAAAAAATATGTTGTAAATCAACTTGAGTTGATTTACAACATATTCAATAAATTTATTTAAAATTAAACGCCTACAGCTGATTTTGACTTTTCAATACAAGAGATTAAAGTACTTGCAACGGTTTCTTGTTCTTCTCTTGTCAATTCAGGGAACATAGGAAGTGATATAACAACTTCAGTGTTCTTTTCAGTAACAGGCAAAGAACCTTTACCCATTCCAAGCCATGCATTAACTTTTTGGAAATGCAACGGAATAGGATAATAAAGCATAGCGCCTATACCTGCTTCACCAAGCATCTTGTGAACTTCATCTCTGTTAGGAATTTTAACGGTATATTGGTGATATACACAATAAGTATCATCAAGTTCTTTAGGAGTCTGAATATCAGCACATCTTGAAAATAACTGATTATAATATGCTGCACGCTCACGTCTTTTGGTATTCCATTCATCAATATGTTTTGCTTTAACTCTGAGTATTGCAGCCTGAATTTCATCAAGACGTGAATTTACACCCAACTCATCATTATGATAACGAACCATTGAACCATGGTTTCTCAAAGCGATTAAATGATCTCTTAATTCTTCGGAATTTACGGTACAAAGACCGCCATCACCCATTGTACCCAAATTTTTTGTAGGATAGAAACTGTAACATCCGATATCACCGAATGTACCAACCATTTTACCCTTATATAATGAACCTATTGCCTGACAACAATCTTCAACAACTCTTAAATTATGTCTGTGAGCAATATCCATAATTGCATCCATATCGCATGGCTGACCATATAAATGTACAGGAATAATAGCCTTTGTATTTGGAGTAATTGCAGCTTCTATAGCTTTTGGATCAATATTGAATGTATCAGGATCAATATCTACAAATACAGGTTTTGCACCAACCATTCCGATAGCTTCTGCAGTTGCAACAAATGTAAATGCTGTAGTAATAACTTCATCTCCTGCACCGATATTTAAAGCGCGTAATGCAACATGCAAAGCATCCGTACCTGAGTTTAATGCAACTGTATATTTACATCCGATATAAGAAGCAAGTTCTGATTCCAATGCTTTTACATTTGGACCTAAAATATAACAACCGCTTCTCATTACTTCGCATACAGCTTTTTCGGCCTCTTCACCAATTTGAGCATATTGACGTTTTGAATCAAAAATAGGTATCATAATTTTCTCCTTTATAATCTACACCATTTGATAAAACTATTATATCACGCTTTTTTGTGTCTTAATATAAACTTTATATCTCGATATATTAATCAAAAAGGAGTGCGATTGCACTCCTTACAAATTTATAATTCAAATTCTTCTTTAGACATTTTTTCATATTCTTCGGCAGTTACAGTATCATCAGTCATGCCTTGTTTCTGCATAGCCTTTTTGGCAAGCTTTGGCAAATCCTTTTTGAGATTATCAGAAGCACAAATAAGGTCACGTTTCTTTTGTTCAGCGATAACCCTGATTGTTACTTCTGACGGCGAACCGTCTTTACCTGCAGTTTCCTGAACCTGATAACTTGCCCAATCCTGCGGAATATCTTTTGTAAATTGATAATCTTTATTAGCCCCGAGTCTTTTATCAATCTCTGATCTTAAGACTTTTTCAACATAATCTTTTTGAGAAGTAAAATGACAAGGATGAACGACATCTTCACCAATGACTTCTTCAGGATCACGTTTTTCATATTTTTTAAATAATTTTGCAGCAATCTGCAGATGATCAAGTTCTATTGCCAAAAATTCTTCCCAAATAGGCATTAACATTTCATTATTTTCATCTGTCATACAGTTATGATATGTGCAAACTTCTGTAAATTCATGAAGTAATAATTTTTCATAGAAGGATTCAGACGGGTCAATTAAAGATTCATACATTGTAACATGTTCTTCTTCTACATCTTTAATTTCGGCATAAGTTTCTCTTAAAAGTTCACTGCCATATGCAAAACCATGCTCACCATAATAGTTGTGAGTTTGTTGTTCGCCTGCAACAAGGGTTAAGATATTAACTTTTGTTTGCGGAGTTGCACTTGCTTTATCGTAATGTTTACGTAATCTGACAATATTACAGTTATGATGATTTTGTGTCGGGCGACCTAAAATTACGTCAGTTTGTCCCTGTACAACCGCATTTGGGGTAATACCATGAATCATATACGCCCATTGAGAATATCTGTACAAATGGTCAAAATCTTCCAAAAGACCAAAATCAAAAGTTTCTTTCACATAAGGATCCGGTTCATTTTGCGCCATCCAAGCCGTTAAATCAACTGCGACCTGTTCATAGCCTAAAGTGGTTTCCAACACAGACTGATCACATGGGGCAAGCCAGTTTATTGTTGTTTGCTGGGCATCTTCTATACGTTTTGTTTGTGCAAGAAATTCCAATGTATCTTCGTCTTGACACAATCTTGCGAAATTATGTTTAAAATTCCATGCTTCGACTTCTATCCCGTTCATAAGAATCTGACGGGTACGCGAATAGCAGTCTATATCATTTTTATTATACTTTCTGTGTGCTATATCATGCCAGGTGCGAACCTGCTTTTCTAAAGGTAAACCTTTTTCTTTTAAGGGATTAAATGCCATATTGTTACTCCTTTCTTTCAGAACAATCTCTTTACTTAATCAACTTTAAAAAAATAAGCTAAACAATTTTTAATTTAATTAGCCATATAACTTAATAAATACGTTCATATAATCTGTAACAATTTTGTAATATAAAAATTTTTACCGGCAAAAAAACTTATTTTAGCATTTTATAATCAGACAAGAAACATATATAAGGAGTGTGTAAATGAATGTAAGTGCGATATCATCAGCTAACAGCATAAATTTTCAGGGCCGTAGTGCGGATATGACAGAACGTGAAAAACAGGAGTTAATATTAAAAGCCCGCACTAAAGCTGCAGGATATGCGTTTTTCGGCGGAGCAATAAGTACTTTATACTATGCGCTGCGTTCGGATGAAAAAGTCGCAAGAAAATTTGATCTTGACGTATATGAAGACAAAGATTTAGTTAAACAGATTAAAAAAGAACAGGTAAAATGGACTCTTCCTTCAGCTTTGACCGATATAATTGACTTAGGTGCAACTTTCGGTTTACTTAATAAAAAATCAAGATTCATAAGTTTTGCTGTCGGAGCAGGAGCATACTTGTATAACAAATGCTTTGCAAAAGCAAAAGATATAGAAATTGAATAAACTACAACAAACAGTTGAAATATTAAAGAAAATATAAAAAGTGCCGATATCGCAAGTATCGGTACTTTTCTATATAAGGAATTATATTATGTTCAATTTTGTAAATGGTAATCCGTTTAATCAAAAAATCGAATCTGCTGTTTCCACAGGACAAGAAAATAAACGACAACAACAGCAAAATGAAGAACAAGAAAGAAATCTGCTTGATGAAGATGATAATGACGAAGTTAGCATCAGCCAAAGACCTGAACTTACTGAGGATCAAATTTTATATCTTTTGAATGAATATATTGAAAAGCGAAAAAATGAACATGAAAATGAGCCTAAAATTATTGAAAAATTAGATAAATATAAAAGCAAATTTGATGTAAAAAAATTTATGAAAAGCAATCCGCATCTCACGATTTCAGATTTTAACATGATTATGTTTAATGAACTTTCCGGAATATTAAATTAACAATAGTAAACGCAAGTCGGATATAGTATATGCTTGTATCTGTGCTAAAATTTAATTATGCACAAGCCGATTTACTATATAAAAGAAATTTTAAAAATTGCTTTCCCCATTATATTAGGCAATTTGGGATTTATATTGATTGGAATAGGTGATGTTATAGTTGCGGGACGGCATTCTACAGATACATTTGCAGCTATCAGCATTGCTGCCGCATTTGTTAATTGCATTATGACAATTGCTATCGGTCTTACGGCGAGTATATCTCCTTTGTTATCTAACTATAAAGGGGAAGGTAAACAAATTAAGCGCTATTTTTACCCTTCAATAAAATTTGCTCTGTTTTGGGCTTTGGTATCATGCATTATTATAATTGCATTCATACCAATAATTCCGTATATGGGATTTGAAGATAAATTAATAAAACCAATTCAACAATATATGTTTATCAGCGCATTATCTACATTTGGCGGGGGATTGCATCATTCGCTAAAAGAATTTTTACAAGCATTTGAAATTGTTTTATTCCCGAACTTACTTACGATATTTTGCGTGTTTTTGAATTTGATACTGAATATAATTTTTGTATTCGGGTGGGGAATAATTCCGTCTATGGGAGTTATAGGTCTGGCGATATCAAGCTTTATAGTAAGATATTTTATGGGTTTTGCTCTTTTGTTATACTGTCATAAACTGATGGTATTAAGAAATTACAGCGAAAAGGGATATTACAAGAATCTTGTAAAAATCGGACTACCGATTGCTATGGCAATTTTGATTGAATTTGTGGCATTCAACAGTATTGTAATAATAATGGGTAAAATTTCCGGAATATATGCTGCGGCTCAAAATCTTTTATGCACACTTACTACAATGACATTTATGATTCCTTTTGCTATATCAAATGCTATTGCGGTAAAAACAGGTTTTGCCAACGGCGCAAAAAATACGGAAGATCTGAAAAGATATTCATATACAGGAGTTTCTATGTCAGTAATTTTTATGGCGATATGCACAATTATATATTTATCATTCCCGAAATTTATTGTAGCAATATTTACTCCTGACCCTGAATTATTTAAAATTGTAATGTCGGCAATTATAATTTTGGGAATATATCAGATTTTTGACGGATTACAAATCTCATTATCAGGAATATGCAAAGGAATAAAACAAACCAAAATCATAATGATATCAAATTTGATTGCATATTGGGGCATTTCTATACCACTTGGTTGCTTTTTGGGTTTAAAATTAAAAATGTATCTTTCAGGATTTTGGACAGGGCTTTTATGTTCATCCATAATCCTCTGTACAATAATGATTGTGAAGTTAAAAAAATACTTTATAAAATAAACTATTTTTACATAAAACATATTATCAGAATGTGTTTGAAATATATTTCTTTATGTTAGTCTGCTTTTCTTTTTTGTTGCGAGGGAAAAAGAAAAGCAGACTGAAAAGAAAAACACGCTAAATCACAGCAATGCCTTATGGCATTGCACCGCTCACCAGATATAAGTGCAAATAGTACTTACGTTTTTGTCCTTACGGACAAAAATCTCTAAGCGCGCCTAAGGACAACGGCGCGCGCTTGCAAGAAGTCCGACCTTTACGCAGTGAGCAATAAATGTTATGCGAAAGAGTATC
>CADBFN010000013.1 GCA_902794035.1 uncultured bacterium | reverse complement strand
TTGTCCGCCTGAAAGTGAGTCTGTTGCACAGGTTGAAGGGGTGCTTTCTGAAGTTATCATTCCATAATCCATATCATACTGTGCCTGAGCAGAGATTGCTGCCTGATTTAAGGTAGATAAGGATTTTCTAAATTGAGTGGTAAATTTTTTGTAATTTGAATTCTGAATTAATAAAGGAATAGTTATCGCCGCAACTACGCCAACTATACCTATGGTTATCATCAACTCTGCCAAAGTAAAGGCACATTTTTTTAATCTGTCATTATGAGGAGCAAAGTGACGTAATAATCTCATTGGTTCAATGGCGTTCGAAGTTGATTTGATGTGATTGCCACGAAAATCAGAGATTTTCTCACAATGACAGTTTAAGAATTCACAAAATTTGATAATTCAGGAGATTCTTCGCTACGCTCAGAATGACGGGTTACATTTGAAATGTCATTTTGATTAATCAAATTGATAGATTCTGAAACAGCGACTCGCTGCGCTCCCATGCATACAGGCTCAGGGCTTATACTTTGCGGTTTCCTCTCGCAAAAACATTCACCGGATGTTTTTGCTCGGCAGAGTGCTTTGTAAAGTTCAGAATGACGGCTTGCGAAATCGCAAAAATCGTTGCTATGAGAGGCTTTTACCCCCCCCTCCCGAGGTCGAAACGCTTGTTATTATTGACTTTTGGCATAATTTGAAATCCTCTCTTTTTCTTAATTCTACTTATTTTATTATTTATTTTTTTTTTATTCTTGTCAATATATTAATCTTATAATTCTCGAAAAATACTATGGAAATTTCTACTTGCATTTTACAGGTTTTACATGTATAATCTTTCTGAAGGGTGAAGAGATTATAGATTTAGCGTGTCTATATAGGTTATATTTACAACCCTTGAAAGAAAGTGAAATACTCCGTAGATGAGTACAACAGAATTTAATTACAAGTATATCAAGGAAAATTCAAGTGCCGGAAGTTGGCGCAGAGGTTACGAATATCATACAAAAGATATGGTATTTGATAATTATCCTGAAAAAAACTTTTACATGGCAAAGGTTAAAGGTAATTTTCAGGATCATTATAATACCGATTTAATTTTCAAAAAAAATAAAGTCGAAGCAAGATGTAATTGCCCGCTTAAAGAAGAATGGTGTAAGCACGCAGTTGCGGTTGCTCTTAAAGCGATTGATGAGCATTGTTATGAAGACTGGCTTTCAACAAAATTCGGCATGGAATTTGAATTTCCGGATGAAAATACACAGCTTACCGAAAAACCGCAGGGAAGTTATATTTTCCACTTCAATTCAAAAAGAAAACCTAACTTCTTTTCAGTATTAGTGCGTTCAAGAGAGACAGGAAAAATCATCAGACAGATTGAACCTTTATTCAGAGCTATTTTGGAAGCCCAAAAACAAGATAAAAACTTTGTCCTGAATGATTCACAAAAAGTTGAATTTTTGATATTTAAAGAACTCTTACAAATTTCAAGACAGGATAAAAAAGCCGGCTGGTATGATGTTCCTATTGCAAAATTTGGTTCAATTTTCCCGCTGCTTGCCAAAGCTGACGAAGTATTAGACGAACGCACAAAAGAGCGTTTAAAATTTATGGATGAAGAATGGAAACTTGTCCTTTATGTCAATAAATCTCAGACACCGGGAACTTTGTTATTGTCTTTGGAATGGCAAAGACCTGACAGGGATGATGTTTACCCGTTTGAAGAAGTCAGGTATTTTTCAAGACATCTGAAATGGGGAAGATACAAAAATGTAATGTTCCCGACAAATGTTGCTATTCAGGCATTACCGCAAAGCATTACAAAAGCATCATTTACAGATATTAAAGATGCGGAATGCGGAAAATTTATCTATGAAGATTTGCCAAAACTTCGTGAAGTAATGGATGTTGTGATAGATGATGAAATTTCAAAACTTATGCTTGAAGAACGTCCGCCGATAAATGTTGTTACAATGGGTATTGATTACGATCAAAGTCTTAAAGCCGAATTAAATTTTGAATACGACGGAGTCAGAGTTCCTTATTCAAAAACAGCACAGGATAAGGCCCCGTATATTACGGTTAAAAAGCCTGATTCAGATGTCATCTACTGGGTTAAAAGAAATATTAAACACGAAAACGAAGCTTACGCAATGCTTTTGGCATGTAAATTTATTCCGATGCAGACAAATAACCTTGCATTAGAAAAAGAAACAGCTATTGATTTTTACAATTATTATCTGAAACAAGCAGGCGATGGCTGGAAATTTGAAGAAAAAGACGATATGTCATTTTTCAAAATTATGGAAAATCCGTTCAAACTTTGTGCAAAAATCGACTTCTCAGAAGAACAGCCTGATAGTTTTGACGTAAAAATATACGGTCAGGTTGGAGAAGAAATAATTGATTTTGAAGAAATATATGACACCGCACAAAAAGACGAAAAATATTCAAGAATCAGAAGTAACGGTTTTGTTGAATATCCGGTACAAAGTATTTATGCAATGATGAGAACATTCAATTCATTTGATGTTTACAGAAATGAAGATAATACATTTACCGTCAAAACCTTCCGCGCAGGCTTGATAAACGAACTTAAAAACCTAGGAATTGAACTTGTTTTAAGTGACAGATTTAAAGAATTTTGGGAACAGATGTCCACCTTCTCAACTTCAGAGGATTTAAAACTGCCTGAAGGCATAAATGCAGATTTTCGTGAATATCAGCTTAAAGGTTTCGGCTGGTTATGGTTTATGTATAAATACGGTTTAAACGGTATTTTGGCTGATGATATGGGTTTGGGTAAAACTTTGCAGGCACTTACTGCCGTACAAAAGGCAAAAGAAGTGGACGGCCCTATGCCTACACTTGTAATCGCACCTACTACCGTCGTGTTTAACTGGGAAAACGAAATTCAAAAATTCGCACCGACTCTTACATGTTTAAAATTGCAGGGCGGAGAAAGAAAACAATTTTTCAAAAAAATACCTGAATATGATGTTGTTATAACAAGCTATGCACTTGTAAGACGCGATATTGAAAAATTAAAAGATATTAATTTCAGATATATAATTCTTGATGAATCCCAAAATATTA
Organism: uncultured bacterium; assembly: GCA_902794035.1. Taxonomy (GTDB): domain Bacteria; phylum Cyanobacteriota; class Vampirovibrionia; order Gastranaerophilales; family Gastranaerophilaceae; genus Zag111. Next base: position 44,374 of record CADBFN010000013.1, on the reverse strand, counting down.
AAAATGCGACTTCTCAAACAGCAATGGCTGTAAAAAGACTTCAGTCTATGCACAAACTCGCATTGTCTGGTACACCTATTGAAAATAAACTTGAGGAATTGTGGTCTGTATTTGACTTCCTGATGCCGGGATTTTTATTCTCAATGGGAGATTTTAATTCTCACTATGTAAATCCGATTATGGAACGCCATGATAAAGTTGTTGAAAAACGTCTGAAATTACAAATTTATCCGTTCATATTGCGTCGTATGAAACGTGATGTAGCCAAAGATTTGCCTGATAAGGTTGAAAACGTTGCATACTGTGAAATGACAGATGAACAAAAAGACTTTTACTTACAGGTTCTTGATTCTACAAAAGAGGAATTGTTCAAATCAATTGAACAAAACGGTCTTGAAAAGAGCAGAATGTCAATCTTCTCAGCACTTTTGCGTATGCGTCAGATTTGCTGCCACCCAAGACTTTATGATAAAGATAATGTTAAAAATATTATTTCATCAGGTAAATTTGAAAAACTTAAATCTATGCTTGAAGAAATTGTATCGGAAGGTCACAGAATTCTGTTATTCTCTCAATTTGTTAATATGCTTGATATTATTAAAGCTTGGCTTGACAGAGAAGGCATTAAATACGAATATCTGACTGGTAAAACCAAAGACCGTAAAGAAGCAGTTGACAGATTTAATAATGATCCGACAATACCGATATTCTTAATCAGTTTGAAAGCCGGCGGTACCGGTTTGAACCTGACAGGGGCAGATTATGTAATTCACTATGACCCCTGGTGGAACCCGGCAGTTGAAGATCAGGCAACAGACCGTGCTTATCGTATCGGACAAACCAAAAAAGTATTTGTGTATAGACTTATTACCAAAAATACGGTTGAAGAAAAAATTCAAAAACTCAAAGGTGTTAAACGAGATCTTGTTGATAGCGTAATTTCTGTTGACAGAAATATTACAAAATCACTGACAATGGATGATATTCGCGAAATCTTCTCGGTTGATTAATAGATTAATTATTTAAAAAATTTGCCATTTTTTTATAATTATCAGCTATTTCATGATAATTTTTATCAATATAATAATTTGTACTGTTTATTTTATCCTGCCAAAAATCATAACATAACGGATTTTCGGATTCTTTATTATCATCAGTCAAAGTATCTGCAATATCAGGGATGTTTGCTATATCATCCCAATCTCCTGCAGATCTACGGGTATTACTGTATATAAAATCGTTTATTGCTGAAATCTTCACAAAAAAAGTATAACACAAAAAAAATATACTTCATTATCTTATTATTTAATTAAATAGACGAGATTTAAAATCTCGCCTTTTAGAACTTTTATTCTTCATCACTTAAGGATTGATATCCTGACTTGTGAGTTTTTAACAATACTCCGCGTTTTGAACTTTGTATAAAATCAATCATTTTTTCAATATATTGATTTGTAGGAATTTCTGCTTTAATCTTTTCAATAGCCTGAGATGTATTGTAATCTTCACTTATTAAAAGTTTAAATGCTTCATTAAGATGAGTTCTTGTTTCTAAATCAACCCCTCTGCGTTTTAGGGCAATAACATTTATAGTTCTTGGTACAGGCGGTCTTCCTTCACCTTTTGAATACGGAAGAATATCCTGTCTTGATGCACTAAATCCGCTTACTATAGACATTGTACCGATTCTGATATTTTGGTGGAATACGCTCATTCCTCCGACAAATGCACCGAATTCAACATGAACATGACCACCCAAAGTAACAAGGTTTGCCAAAATAACCTGATCTTCAAGTACGCAGTTATGAGCAACATGTGCGCCTACCATAATTAAACATTTATTGCCAATTCTTGTAGTATAATCACCACAGGCTGCTGCTCTGTGAATAGTTACATTTTCTTTGATTATTGTTTCATCACCAATAATAACTTTCGTTTCTTCACCCTTGTAACCCAAATCCTGAGGCTCAGAACCAATGGTTGTAAAAGGTGAAATTGTACAATTTTTACCAATTTCTGCATATTCAATATGAGCGTTTGAAATTACTCTTGTTCCACTGCCGATTTTTACATTTTTCCCGATAACAACATAAGGTCCGATTATCGCATCATCTGCTATTTGTGCTGACGGATCAATTATTGCGGTTTTATCTATCATATTTACTATCCTCTCTTATAAACTATCCGATAAATCAATTATATTATAAATCTTTCATATAAAGGAAAACTTTATATTATTTTAATATCAATACAGTTAAATTAGAAAATAAATAACTATATAATTTTTAAAATGTTTGTTTTATCATAATAATATAGTTTAAAAAATTAAATAAGGGGATAATTATGGGAAAAAGAATCGGAATAGATGTTGGCGGTACAAATGTTAAAATAGCCTTAGTTGATGAAAAAGGCAAAATAATTTATTCAAACAGTGTTCCGACGTATGCAAAAATGGGTTTTGAATATACAGTAAATAATATAAAACAATCAATCAGAGATTTGATGAATGAAACCAGAACTGATGAAAAAACAATTGAAGCTATCGGTTTTGATTTTCCTGGACAAATTGATTGTAAAAAAGGTATAGTAAAATTAGCTCCAAATATTCCGGGATGGGTGGATGTTCCAATTGCAAAAATGATTGAAGATGAATTTCATATCCCTGTAAGAATTGACAATGATGTACGATGTGCAGCATTGGGAGAATTAAAATTTGGAGCAGGTAAAGGTTGTGAAAATTTTGTTTGTATTACGGTCGGAACAGGTATTGGTTCAGGACTTGTAATAAACGGGAAATTAGTACGCGGAGCATCAAATGCCGCAGGCGAAATCGGACATATAAAACTTGTGGCTAAAGATGGCGCAATATGCGGATGCGGTGATACAGGCTGTCTGGAAGCGTACGCATCAGGTCCGTCTATTGTCGCAATGGCTCAGGATTATATTCGTGGAGGGAAATCTGCTAAATTTGCAGAAATGGCAAGCGATGGAGAAATTACTCCTTATATAGTTGCGAAAGCTGCCGAAGCAGGGGATCCTGTCGCAAAACGCATTTTTGAAATTATGGGTGAATATATAGGACTTGGACTGACAAGTGTAATCAATCTATTAAATCCTGAAAAAGTAATCGTGGGCGGTGGAGTTGCAGAATGTGGAGATCTGTTGCTTGAACCTATAAGACGAACAGTTAAACAAAGAGCTATGGTAGTGGCAGGAGAAGCAGTTGAGATTGTACCGGCTCAGTTGGGCAACAGCGCAGGTGTAATCGGTGCAAGCATGCTGATTGATGAATAGAAAAGATATTGGAGAGAGAATAAAATGTATGATGTAAGATCATCTCACGCAACCGAATTTATAAATAACGAAGAAATTTTATCAACATTAAAATATGCAGATGAAAATAAAAATAATGTAGAATTGATTGATAAAATTCTTGAAAAAGCAAAATTAGGCAACGGATTAAATCACAAAGAAGCATCCGTTTTACTTGCATGCGAAATTGATGAAAAGAATGAAGAAATATACTCGCTTGCAAAAAAAATTAAACAAGAGTATTACGGAAACAGAATTGTTTTATTTGCTCCGTTATATTTATCAAATTACTGTGTAAACGGTTGTGTGTATTGCCCATACCATGCTAAAAATAAGCACATTCCGCGAAAGAAAATGACTCAGGACGAAATTCGTGAAGAAGTAATCGCCCTGCAAGATATGGGACATAAAAGACTCGCTCTTGAAACCGGAGAAGATCCTGTTAATAACCCTATTGAATATGTACTGGAATCTATTAAAACAATTTATTCAATAAATCACAAAAACGGTGCTATCCGCAGAGTAAACGTAAATATTGCAGCAACTACCGTTGAAAATTACCGCAAACTGAAAGAAGCCGGCATTGGCACATATATTTTATTTCAGGAAACTTATGATAAAGAAAGATATGAAAAACTTCATCCGACAGGTCCTAAACATAATTATGACTACCATACTGAAGCCATGGACAGAGCAATGGAAGGCGGAATTGATGATGTAGGAATGGGAGTTTTGTTTGGACTTTCGACATATAAATACGAATTCAGCGCACTTTTGATGCATGCAGAACATTTAGAAGCTAAGTTCGGAGTAGGTCCTCATACAATTTCTGTTCCTCGTATAAGAAAAGCTGACGATATTGATCCAAGTGCTTTTGAAAACGGAATTGATGACGATACATTTGCAAAAATTGTTGCTTGTATAAGAATAGCTGTACCTTATACGGGTATGATTATATCTACAAGAGAAAGTGCAAAAACAAGGAAAAGAGTTTTGGATTTGGGAATCTCGCAAATTTCGGGCGGTTCAAAAACAAGTGTCGGAGGTTATGCACATCCTGAAGATGAATCAGAAGAAGACACTGCACAATTTGATGTTGAAGACCGCAGAACTCTCGATGAAGTAATAAAATGGCTTATGCAAATGGATTATGTACCGAGTTTTTGTACTGCATGCTACAGAGCAGGCAGAGTTGGTGACAAGTTTATGGAAATATGCAAAGACAGACAAATTCATAATTTTTGCCACCCGAATGCACTGATTACTCTGAAAGAGTATTTAGAAGATTATGCATGCGATGATACAAAAAAAATCGGCTATGAATTAATTAAAAAAGAACTGGAAACCCTTGAAACAACGCAGGTTGTAAAAGACAAGACAAAAGAATACCTTGAAAAAATTGAACAGGGACAACGTGATTTCAGATTTTAGTTTACTAATTATTTAAACAATCTTTCAAATACTGTTTGTATTCATTTTGCAAAGATTTTGGAGCAATGATTTTACATCCCGCACCCCATCTGAAAACATGCCAGATTATTTCTTTGTTTCCACTTGCTTTGAATGTAACAGTGTATGTTCCGTCTTCATTAAATTTACCCTTTTGTGTCGGGTGAAAATTAAAATTCTCGGCCTCTTGCGCTAATTCCTTAGAGAATAAAAGTTTTACATTTAAAATTTCACCATGATAAACACCGAATGATTGTTTTGAATATTCCTGCAAATTAAAATCACCTTTATCAAATGATTTTTCTGTTAATTTTAAATCCGAAAATTTATGCAAAAGATAATTATAAATCCCGTCACCTTTTGATTTTTCCCTTGCTACAAGATAAATTTTTGCCCCATAAATCATGCCCAAAGGTTCAATTTCACGTTTTTTGTCATGATAAATTCCTGTTACTTTCTTAGATAACTGCAATGCTTTTCTTATAATATCCAAAGTCCCGATATTTATACTATATTGAGGCATCTGTCTTACCGCATAACCTTCTGTCTGCATAAAAAGTTCAATATTTTCCTCAGCATTTGTCTGTCTTTTATTAGTTAATGCCTTTATTTTAGTTAGAGTTTCGGATAACTCTTTTTTAAGTTCTTTATTTGTAGTACGTCTTTGCATTTGCTCAATATTTGCAATTTCTTTAGCACTAAAACTTATCAGACTTGAGATAACATTATTAGAAAAACCCCAATGCTTATATGTATCATTGGTTTCAATTTCATCAACTTCAGGAAAAATATTCATCAGACTGTCACGCATTCTCTCAGCAGTTCTTCGTGAAACGGCATACCTTTCCATAATATCGGGAATAGTAATTCCCTGAACCTTTGATGCCATATATGTTGCCAAATCTATTATGTCTGAAACCCTTGAATATCTTGGTTTATCTAACATTTATTACTCCTTAAAATATATAACCGTTTATGACGTATCAATACATTAGCATAAAAATGTTGAAATTGACAGATAGGAGAAAGGAAATGAAAAATTTACTGTATTTATTTACTATGTTATTTAACGCTTTAGGATTTTTATTCAGTTTATCATTAGTATTTTACATCCGGTTAGAAAACATTTTATTTTTACCAATTATTGCAATAAGTTGTTTTATTTTTGCAATTTCATTTGCTTTAACTGTTTTGGATTTTGCACAATGCAAAAACATGGCAAAACAAAAACGAATATTAAATTCAATTCCCAAAAACAATAACGTAATTCTAAATTATAAAGACTACTATACTGCCCAAAAAGCGGATTTTATTATCAGTTAATCAGTAAATAATATTTTTTAACAAGGAGATAACTATGATAATAGAATTAAATGAAGAAAATTTTGACCAAGAAATAAAAAGCGGATTAAAATTAATCGAATTTTATACAACCTGGTGCGGATACTGCATGAAACAAAGAATAGAACTTCAGGAATTTGAAAATTCAGATATCAGAATCGGTATAGTAGATGGTGATGAAAGCCCAAACCTTATAAACAAATATAAAATCAGCGGTTATCCGACATTTATATTATTCAAAAATGGCGAAAAGGTTCTCAAATTTTCCGGATTTCATACAAAAAATGAATTACTTAATCAAGTTATGAAATATATTTAGTTAAAAATTATCTTCAAGTAAATTTTCAGAATTTGCCGATTCAACAGCCATACGGTCACAACGTTCATTGAATTCATGACCTGCATGACCTTTTATCCAAATAAATTTTACATTATGCGGTTCTTTTGCTTTTAAGAGCCGTTCCCACAAATCGCGATTTTTAACAGATTCTTTTTTGGAATTTTTCCAGCCTTTTTTTATCCACCCGTCAATCCAGTTTTGATTAAACGCATCAACAAGATATTTCGAATCTGATGTCAATTCGACATCACAAGGTCTTTTAAGAGCTTCTAATCCCACAATTGCGGCAAGAAGTTCCATTCTGTTGTTCGTAGTATTTTTAAAACCCTGAGTTATTTCTTTTGTATGAACATTACCTGATTCATCTTCGACCATAAGTATTGTGCCATAACCACCTTTACCCGGGTTCCCCGAACATGCTCCATCTGTATATATTTTTACTAGCATTTCTCTCCTTGAAATGTCCTTATTATAACACAAAAATGCCGTAATCATTAATTGAATTACGGCTTGAAAGGATTACAATAAACACGAGAAATTTTAATTAATATAACATTCTAATAACTCACTTCCTGTTGCTTTGAGCTTTTTCAATGCCCTCATTTCGGTCTGACGGATGCATTCTTTTGTTACACCATAAATATTACCTATTTCTTCAAGAGTATATTTTTCAGAATCATCTAATCCAAAACGCATTCTTACAACTTCTCTTTCGCGGTCTTTCAGGGTAGAAATAACATTATTTATATCATTTTTAAGTGACTGATATTCGACATTTTCGCTGATTAATGCTTTTTCATCAGCTAATATATCCGCAACATTTAGTTCTTTTCCGTCATTTTTTTCAATTCCGTTTTCAATTGAAACAGTTTTGGTATATGCAGATAAAAACATTTCTATTTTTTCCGGTGCGACATTCATCTCTTTTGCAACATCTTCAACCTTTACCTGATTGTTAGTTGATTGCTCCATTTGATATTTAATTTTAGAATATTTAGAAAGAGTTTCCTGAATATAAACAGGGATTTTCATACAATGTGATTGTTCTGAAATTGCTTTAAACATTGCCTGTTTTATCCACCAGCCGGCATAAGTTGAAAATTTATATCCTAATTTGTAATTAAATTTTTCAACTGCAACCATTAAGCCTAAGTTACCTTCCTGAATTAAATCTACAAAAGGAAGTCCTGACATGTGTATTGTTTTTCTTGCTATTGTGACAACAAGTTTTAAATTTGATCTTATAAGTTCTTGTTTAGCTGAGGTATCACCATTTTCTATTCTTTTACAAAGTTCTTTTTCTTCTTCAACAGACAATTGAGGATAAGATGTAATTTCTCTTAAATATGTGTTTAATTCATCGTTTTCATCTCTTTGTACGCTTCTTCTTTCTACACCTTGATAACAATTTTTCATACGAACAATTTTTTCAACATTTGACATAACATTAAACTCCTCTTATTTTTCACAGCAAGATTTTAAGGCTTCCAAGCCTTAATAGGGTAAACACAAGACAACTCTTTGGAGTATATACTAAGTATATACTATGATATATATTTTTGCAAGTCATGTATTAAGATTTATTAAAAATAATTTACAAAAGTTTTTAAAATTTCAACTGTGAATTTGTTTGTAATATGATTGACAAGTAAATATTTAAATGGAGGATATAAGACATGAGTTCAGAGTTTGATGTAAAAAATGCTCTTAAAATGGGATTATTGACATTAGTTGCAGTAGCTACAACATTTACTGCAGTTACAAATTATCAAATAAAAGGTTTATTAGCAGGCGGAGCTGCTCCAAGTGCTAATGCTCCGGCAGAAGCTCCTGCTCAGGATCAAAATGAACCTACTAAAAAGCCATCAGAATATCATTTTGGCATTCCGTATGAAAAAGCTGTTAAGGCTAAAAAACCTATGATTGTTTTGTTCTATGCTGATTGGTGCGGGTTCTGCGTAAGATTTATGCCAATATTTGAAGAACTTTATAACAACCACAAAGATCAATTCAACTTTGTAAAAGTTAATGTTGAAGACAAAAAATATGAAGCAGCAGTTAAAAAGTATGAAATCGCTGCATTCCCTACAGTATATATGGTAAATACAAAAACCGATAAACGTGAACAGCTGAAAAACGAAAACTTTGGCGATATGGCTAAATTAAACGAATTAATTAATGATTTTTACAAAAAGAATAAATAATTAAAATCTAAATATATAAAAACCCTTCTGAATATTCAGAAGGGTTTTTGTTTTTATAAAAAAAGGCTTTAATCTTCCAAAATTTCAATCATTTCTTTTAATACTTTATTATAGGGGGTAGGAATATTATATTTTTCTCCAAGTTCAATTACTGTACCGGCAAACATTTCAACTTCAGTTTTTCTGCCTGCCTCAATATCTTGCAGCATTGAGGTTTTACCTTCTGCACACATAGTATCAAAAACTTTAAATGCATCTTCAAGTAATGAATTGGTATTTTTTACTCCTTCTTTTTTAGCTATAGCAATCACTTCCAGCATTATATTTTCAAGTAGTTTTCTGAATTTGACACTATTTTGCATTTGCCCGAAAGTCTTGCCAAGAATTGCAGAAGTTTGGTTAGAACTCACATTTAACAGAAATTTCAGCCACATAGAGCGTTTAATATCATCTGGAATTTTGTATGAAATTTTTGTTTTATTAAAGAAATTTTCTAATATTTTTTCATCATTTAAATCTGTAATTTCAGGGTTTTGAACGCCAAAAATAATGTCACCTTTGCCGTCAAATGTTATATTATTTCCATCACGCATAGCGCTATGACCAACAAAGTATGAGTGAATTATATGTCTAAAACCGTATTTTTCTGCAAGAATATTTTCACTTGTAATGCCGTTCAAAAGAGAAAGAATAATTGTATCTTCTTTTACAAAATTTTTGATATTTTTTACGGCATCAAAAAGTCCGTCATATTTGGTAGCTATCATAATCAAATCGGCTTTAAAATCAGTATTATCGGGCAATATATAATTTAATTTTAATTCATAGCCATTGAAAATTTTCGGATTTTTTTGATATTTTTCCAACCTGTCTTTATCAACAAGAATTTTCAGGTTCGCATTATCATAACGACTTATTTTATCAGCGTATATCGAACCTATAGCCCCTATTCCGCATATTAGTACTTTTTTAATTTCGTTCATAACAATAGTATTTTATCACTTAAATTTTAATATTAAGAAAATTTTACAAAAATTTTATTTTACGCAATTATTGAAGAAAAAATTACTTTATATATTCAAGTAGTAGTATTCGTGTGTGAAAAATTTAGTGTGGTCTTTTAGTGGGAATCGGATTTAATCCCTTGCGCCTGCTGACAGGTTCGGCAACGCAGGTACAATTAAATAACAGGCAAACAATACCTTTTGGGAACAGTATAAAGCGTGACAGTTTTCAAAACAATTCTGTTGAGCAATTATATAATGAAAAAAGCATTAAAACTATGATTTCTCAAAATCCTGACCTGAAAAATATTTTGTCAAAAAACAAAATACCCGTAAAACTAAATATGGAAGAGCTTTTCGAATTAAAACAAGGGCATTGTCGTGACAGTGCCGACATCTGCGGAAAAATATACAAAGTATTACCATCGGCTTTAAAATCTAAGGTAAACATTAAAGATCTGAAAGATGGTGCAATGCTTCATGACTTTGGTAAGGTTTTGATTCCTGCAGAAATTCTGAATAAGCATGGGAAATTGACAGATGAAGAATTTAAAATTATGCATTTACATTCTGAATTAGGTTATCAACTACTTAAAAATTCAGGTTTGAATGATGAAGTTTTATCACTTATAAGATATCATCACGACAATATTAATGATAAAAATTTTGTGCCTGACATTAATTTGCAAATTTTAAATATTGCAGACAGGTATTCAGCCTTAACAGAAAAACGTGTTTATAAAAATGCTCTGTCTCCTCAACAGGCTTTAACAGTTATATATGGAGATGTTCAAAAGGGTAATGTTCATCCGCTTTTGTACAAAGCCCTTGTGGAAGCTGTAACTAAGGAACAAAAAGCAGCTGTTGAGAATAAGAATACATCATTGGTGTAATATTTATTATTTAAAAATCAAAACAGAAATAAGAGCTGTTATAATCAATGGTATATTGTAGTGCAAAAATGTTGGAATACATGTGTCCCAAATATGATTGTGCTGCCCATCTGCATTCAGACCTGCTGTAGGTCCAAGAGTTGTATCAGAAGCAGGAGAACCTGCATCTCCCAAAGCTGCGGCTGCTGCCAAAACAATTATCATAGAAGGAATACTAAATCCCAATTTAACAAATATCGGAACAAATAAAACCGCCAAAATTGGTATTGTCCCAAAAGATGTGCCTATACCCATTGTTATAAACAAACCTACAAAAAGCATTAAAGCAGTAGCTAAAAGTTTACTGTGCATCATATATGGTGTTATTGCATTGACAAGGGTATCAATTCCGCCGGTTGCTTTCATTACACTCGCATAACCTGCAGCAACAAGCATTACAAATGCGACATATCCCATCAAACCTACACCTTCATTGATTAACTTATCCATTTTGTCATGATCGATTGCTTTAAAACCAAATATAACAGCAAGTCCGACTAATGCCCCTAATGGTAAGGAGCCTGTCCATAGTTGAACAACAAGAGTCAAAACTGCTGCAATCAAAGTTATATAATGACTTCTGTGCAGAGTTGTAGATTGATCTTTTCGTTCTTTTATATCCAGATTTTCATAAGTTCTCGGTTTTCGGTAACTTATAAAAATTGCAATAAGAAAACCGATAAACATTCCCAAACCAAGCACCCAGCTTGATTTCCATATATCATTTTTTAAAACTTCCGCACCGTTTTGAACCATATTGTCAGCAATCAATCCCTGAAATATTAAACCAAATCCTGCAGGAATCATAATATACGGAGCCTTTAATCCAAAAGCTAATCCGCAGGCAACTGCACGTCTGTCAATTTTTAATTCGTTCATTATAACAAGCAGTGGCGGCACAAGTATCGGAATAAATGCGATATGAACAGGTATTAAATTCTGAGATAAAATAGCAATACCTGTAAGAATAAATATTAAAAGATATTTTTTTGATTTTATTGCATTAGAAATTTTCATTGACAAAATTGGTGCAAGACCTGTATGAGTCATTGATGCCGCAAATGCCCCGAGAAGAATATAACTCAGCGCAGTTTCGGTATTATCTCCCATTCCGTGAACAAAAATATTCATGACTTCCGAAATATTTATATGACCGATTAATCCGCCTGTCAAAGCAGAAATTAAAAGTGCAAGCAAAACATTTACTCTGCATAAGCAAAGAATACAAAGCAAAATTACGGATATTATTATAGGATTGGTTAAAATTGAAATCATACCCCAACAGAATAACATAAACATGGCTAATTGCTTATAGCAAGTTCAGGTAATAGGCAAATATTTGTTATACGGTTAAATATAATTAATCTTTTTCATACTTCCAGCTATTCTTAATTTACGAGGATACTTTGTATCCTCTTTTTTTTATTGACAAAATTAAAAAAAATTTATAGCATAGTATTAAAGAAAGAGGTTTGCCATGAAAAAATTATTTACATTACTGGTTTTTGGATTATTCATATCATCATCTTCAATTTGTTATGCAGATACGACTTATTATGTTAATACAACTGATTACAAACCCACATTGCTTGATATGATTGAAGATTCAACACAAGATATGGCTGAAACAATTGGAGAAAAGACCTCTGAAATGGCAGATAAAACAGGAAAAGCATTAAAAACCGGAGCTAAAAAAGCAGGTCACGCAACAAAAAAAGGTGCCAAAAAAGCAACAAACTGGTCTGCAAGAAAAATTCGTAACGGTGCTGAAAAATTAATTATTAAAACCGAAGATTCAGAGAATGCTCAGAATTCTGAATCAACTGATAATGCTAAATAAAAATCAATTTATTTAAACCATTTCTTTCTGAACGGTTTTTATTTCGGAATTTTCTCTGCATACAGGAATAGCGAAATAAAAGCATGATCCTTTGCCTTCTTCACTTTCACACCATATAGCACCCTTGTGTGCTTTTACCATTCCTTTTACAATAGGCAATCCCAAACCTGTTCCGCCAACTTTTCTTGTCAATGAATTTTCTATTTGAGCAAACATTTCAAAGGCTTTTAGTATATTTTCTTCTTTTATACCTATGCCTTCATCTTTTACACTGACAACAACATAATCTCCTTTCAAGGAATTTATTTCATTTTCAAAATACTTACAAAGTGCAATATCCTGAGCATTTTTTAACTCAGATTTGATAGTAATACTTTTATTTTCAGGAGTAAATTTCATTGCATTAGAAACGAGATTTGTTAAAACTTGTTCTAATCGCTGACTATCACCGTATATATCAGGAAGATTATCCTGTTCAACTGCACTAAATTTAATATTATTTTCTTTTGCAACATTTATAAAATTATTTTTTACATTTTCAATAACACTGTGAATATTCATTTTTTTGTATGTAAAAATCATCATTCCTGCTTCTATTTTATTTAAATCAAGAATGTCGTTTATTATATTGATAAGCTGAGATACATTTCTTTTTGCCATATCGAGAAAGTGTTTTCCGTCATCATTAAAATCTCCGCATCTTCCGCTAGAGAGAATTGAAAGTGCATTTTTTAACGGTGTGAGTGGAGTTCTGAGCTCATGCGAAACAATAGAAATAAAATCTGATTTTATACGTTCAAGTTTTTCAAGTTCTATGTTTTTCTCTTTAATTTCTTTATATAATCCCGCACTTTTTAAAGGTAAAGACACTTGTCTTACGATAGTCTGAAAATATGCCGCATCATCAGATGTAAACTGCTTATTTTTAAAGATTTCTATACACCCGAAAAACTGATCCCCCAAATCAATAGGCGCAAACAAGTTATCATACTGAAAGACCGAAAAAGTGAATTTTTCATGCGGATTTTTAATATTTTTTATAATTTTTAACTTTGTATCATCTATTTCAAATGGAATTTCTTTGCCTTCAAAAAGAGATTTGTAATAAACTACCGCCCTGAATTTCAGTGCATTAACAAGTTCCTCAGATACATCATAAACCGAATCAATAATTAAAACAGGCTCATTTTCAAATCCGAAAGAAATCGTACATGCCAAATCAAAACTGAGAGATTTTTCAAGCCCTTCTGCCATATAACCCAAAAGTTCTTTTGTATCAAGCGTTCCCGCAAATTGTGAGCTGGTATTGTATAAAACATTCAGGCGGTAAAGACTTTCTTTCATATCTTTGTTACTTATGGTGAGTTTATCAAGTTTTGATTTTGTTTTAAGTACGGTATTTACGATGTTTAATATCATTCCATCAGAAAAATTATCCAAAATATAACCATTTATATTTGCCATAATCTCACTATCAGCATTTTGAGAAGATGCAAAAAGTATGATTTGCGAATTTTCCGAAATATTTTTTATTTTCTGAATAATCTGTTTTAAATCGCAGTTTGAATTTTCATCGAAAATATAAATATCCGAAACTCCATTTTCTATTTCATTTTGCAAATCAGATTCATTTTGGCAAACTGAATATGTAAAAAATTTTCCTTCGAATATTTTTGAAAAATGCTCTATTGTAGAATTATTTTCGCTAAAAATTAATAACTTTCCCATATTTATATTTTATCTTTCATATAATTTTGGGCAACTTGTAAACACAAATTAAAAAGAGCCGTAATTAACAAGTAATTACGGCTCTTTCAATTATTGTCCAAAACTATTTTACAAGTTCTTTGAATTTTTTACCAGCTGAAAATGCAGGAACTTTTTTAGCAGCAATTTTCAAAGTAGCACCTGTTTGAGGGTTTCTGCCTGTTCTTGCAGCTCTCTTACGAGATTCAAAAGTACCAAAACCAACTAAAGTAACTTTACCGCCTTTTTTAACTGTTTTTTCAATTGTGTCTAATGTAGCAGCTAAAATTGTAGCAACTGATTTTTGAGAAACTTTTGATTTTTTTGAAATTTCTTTTACTAATTCTTCTTTGTTCATTACGAACCTCCTTCTTCCTAATACCACCGGGAAACCATATTCCACAGTATTTAATGTAATCGACAGGCTTATTATAGCACTTTACCTTTTACTGTCAAGTGTTTTTAAAAATTTATTTCTTAAAAATCAATAATAGTATATAATTCAGGATATATACTTTACACAAAACCACATTCTGCGTGCTTATTACAAATTTTATTATCTGAATACACAAGAAATTTCAGGGAAAAATATTAAAATCATTCATACAGTCTATTACAAACCGTCAAAATGTGTTAAAATATAGTTATGAGAAAGATTTTAATTATATTTTCAATTTTATTTTTAAATTTGTTTATATCAAATCCTTGTCATGCCATCAAGATAGGATTACTTACGAACGTATCACAGGTTGGAGTGGGAACTGATGTTGCAGGACGTATGATAAGTACCCACACAAACAGAACCGTTGCAACAACGGTTGCAATGAAAGGATATATACTTGTCCCATACAAAGGACAAATTGCAGTTGAATCTAAAGGACAATATATTCCTTTAAATACTGATGCGCTCGTTTTAAGACCTGACAGCGACGGGTTTGTAAGTACTAAAGGCAAATGGTACAGAGGAAAACTTTTAATAAAAAATATTAATGGCAGTTTAACCGCAATAAATGATATTAGCGTAGAAGAATATATAAGAGGCGTTGTGCCATCAGAAATGTCTCCTTCATGGGAATATGAAGCTTTAAAAGCACAGGCAATTGCAGCAAGAAGTTTTGCGTTGGCAAATTTAGGCAAACAGGCAAAATACGGTTATGATCTTAAAGATAATACAGAAGATCAGGCTTACGGCGGGGCTTCATGCGAAACAGACAAAACTAACAGAGCAGTAAATGAAACTGAAGGTTTGGTTTTGACTTATGATATGAAAATAATATCAGCATATTATTCCGCATCGGCAGGGGGTTATACAAATACCAATGCCTGGGGCGGAATCAATTTGCCATATTTGCATTCCGTATTTTCTTTTGACGATAATGTCGCAAAAAATGGTCATGGAGTCGGAATGAGCCAGCATGGAGCAAACAATTTAGCAAAACAGGGATATAATGCTTATCAAATTTTACAGTATTTTTATCAAAACGTAAAATTTGCAAAATTAAATAGTGAAGTATAATGCAATGAAGATAAAGATTTTTGATAAAATAATGAATAGCTGGTTAAAACTTCCGCGTTTTGTAAGATTTTTGATTATCGGATGTATAAATGCAGGAATTTCATATTGTATGTACATAGGCTTTGTTCTTATTATCGGAACAGGGCATTATAAATTGTGTGCAACTCTGCAATGGGCTTTATCTTCATTTACATCATATTTTAACCAGAAATTCTTTGTATTCTGCACCCGAGGGAACTATGTACAAGAATATTTAAAATGTTGTTCAACATGGGCAGTAAGCTATGTTCTGAATATAATAATTTTGGAAATATTTGTAAGATACATGATCAAAGATGTTTACATTGCACAATTTATTTGCATGTTTCTTGTATCACTTGTTACATACGCTCTGTTTAAATTCTTTGCGTTTAAAAAAAGAGAAGAATAGTTTTAATTTATTTTTTTAGCGATTTAATCTTAACAAGTTTATATTTTTTACCCTCTTTAACTACATCAAAATCAAATCTGACTGAAGCATCTTCTATGTCTTTATTTTTGATTATTGTCAAAATATTAGTATTTATCAGATTTTTTTCATCATCAGATACTGTTTCCTGTTCCCAATCTGATGTTACATAATTTACCTTATCTCCGTAATAATAAAGTACAGAATATTTACGACCGCCGTTTATTACTGCTACTTTTGAATTATTATCTTTACAATATTTTGCAAACTCCATCAAATCATTTTGTCCAAAGGAGTAATCCATATTATAAAATAATTTTGTTCCAAAAGCAGATAATACAACCATTAATAAAGCATATAATACAAATATACCCTTAAATTTTTCCCTTTTGGCAAGGTATATACTTAAAATTCCGAAAATACCCAAAACTATCACACAAAACCATTGAATAATTTTTACATCCGCATAGATTTTTTCAGGCAAAAATAATCCCATAAAACACCCGGCAACTGATGCCAAAATAAATATTCCGCCCAAAATATAAACGGTTAAATTAATAGCTTTTTTGTGCTGAGAATTAAAAATATAATCTTCCCAAACATAAGCGATAATAAATGATGTGAAGAAATAAACAGGCAGAATGTATGTTATAAGTTTTGTACTTGAAGATGAGAAAAACAGCATTGTAAAGGCAAAACCTATCACATTAAACCATAAGAACTTATATGCAATGTCATTGCGAGAGCTAAAGCCCGAAGCAATCCAGCCTTTTATTTTTGTAATTCCAACTGCAAGAGCTGCAAGCACATAAGGGAACATTCCCCATAATATTGTCAGAAAATAAAAATAAAACGGTTGTTTTCTGTGAATTTCACTTGATGAAAAGAACCTGTTTATGTGATGTTTCATTATGTATTCATTAAAAAACAACGGATCATGAATTTTAAACATTAATATATGCCAAGGAAGAACAATTAATAAAAACAATAAACATCCCGGAATGATATATTGAGGTTTAAAAATTTTCTTAAAGGATTTATTAAAAATAGTAACAAAAAACATTGTTCCAAACGGTACGACAAATCCCGGAATACCTTTTGCCATAACAGCTAAACCTGAAAATATATAAAATAACCACCAAAAATATTTAATATTTTTCTCCTGAACAAATTGAGTCAAAAATCCGAACATTACAGAAAAACCGATACATGTTGTCACAACAATATCAAGAATAGCGAATTTTGCAAGCATAACAAATTCCATTGTCGTAGCAAGAATAACGGCACTAATCAAACCAAATCTGCGTGAAACAATTTTTTTACCCGTAAAATACATCAAAAATGTACATAATGTACCATACAATGCGACAGGAAATCTTGCACTAAATTCACTCACATGTCCGAAAAGTGCAAAAGACAAACATTCACCCCAAAAATAAAGAGGAGGTTTTTCAAAGAAATATTCTCCGTTTAAATACAAAGTCATAAAATCTTTTGTATTAAACATATCTCTTGCCATTGAAACATATCTGGTTTCATCAACATCCATCAGCGCATAATTGCCTATGTTAAAGAAAAATACGAAATAACAAAATATTATAAGCCCCAAAATCGTAAAAATTTCAGAGTGTTTTTTTACTAAATCCAACACTTTTTCCATAAAATATCCCATTCTTAAATAAGTTCTATATCTTTAATATAACGAGGTCTTGCTTTGACTTCTTTATAGAGTTGTCCGACATATTCACCTATTATGCCTAAACAAAACAACTGAATACCGCCAAAAACACTTAATAACACGACAATTGTTGCCCAACCGCTTGGTGAGTTATGCCAAAAAATCTTTTCTATAACCGTTTCAACCCCAACACAAAATCCGATTAGTGCCATAAAAAATCCTAAAACGGCAACCATCCTTAACGGGACAATGCTGTAAGATGTAATCCCGTTTAGTGCCAAAGCCATAAGCGAAGCATAATTGAATTTTGATTCCCCTGCCATTCTTGGTTTTACATCAAAATAAACTGATGTGGATTTTAATCCGACTTCGTGAAAAAATCCTCTCAAAAACAACAATTTTTCAGGATACATTTCAAGAATATCAAGTGCGCGTCTGCTTATCAGCCTGTAATCCGAATGATTTGCAGGGATATGCGCACCTAGTAAATTCATTGTCTTATAAAACGCAAGTGCAGTATATTTTTTGAAAAATGAATCAGTTTTTCTGTTTTTACGAACCCCAAAAACAATATCATATCCTTTTTTATATTCGTCAATAAATTTTTCTATCGTCCATTCATCCTGCTGCAAATCTGCATCAATAGATACGACACAATCACAACCAATATTTCTTGCACCATCTAACCCTGCAAGAATTGCTTTTTGGTTACCGTAATTTCTTAAAAATTTCAACCCTTTTACAAGTTTATTTTCAGAATGCATTTGCTCTACTATACTCCAGGTTGAATCTTTTGAACCGTCATCTACTATATATATATAACTGTCATCCCTGATTTTGTCTTTTGATATCAAATCATTTATTACAAGAAATAATTTTTCTACTGTATTTTTTATGCTCAATTCTTCATTGTAGCATGGAATAATAATAGCCAACTGTGGTTTATTCATAACATTCCCTCTTATATATTCCAAAATAACAATATTTATATTACAATACACATGAAATAAAGGCAATTAATGATGACGAAAAAATTTATATTGAATGCGGATGATTTTGGGATATCGAAAGACTTTAATAATGCGGTTTTGCGAGGATACAGAGATGGAATTTTAACATCTGCAAGTCTTTGTTCAAATACAGAAGGCTTTGAGCAGGCGATAAATGAAATTATTCCACAATGTCCGGATTTATCCATCGGTGTACACTTAAATATTATGGAAGGAAAACCTTTAACAGATGTACCTGCACTTACGGATGAAAACGGTTTCTTTCAGAACGGTTATTTAAAATTAATATTGAAATCTTTTGACAAAAATTTTTTAAACCAGATAGAACAGGAATTCAGAGCCCAAATAGAAGCTATAATTTCTAAAACAAAAGTTGATCATATTGATTCACATGTACATACTCACGCAATTCCAAATATTTTTAAAATTGTGGTTAAACTTGCCAAAGAATACAATATTCCTTATGTAAGAACACAATTTGAACATCCGTATATTATTCCTAATATAAAAAAACATCTTACTTTTAAATATCCGATAAATTTAATAAAAGTTATTTTGCTAAACACATTTACATTGATAAACAGACCTGTTGCAGAGCAAAATAATATTTATACAAATGATTATTTAATCGGAGTAAGTTATACCGCAATGATGGATGATGAAGCAATTGCGTATGGATTAAAATCTTTAAAAAATAAAAATTGTATTGCTGAAGCTCTGATTCACCCTTGTTTTTATGAAAACGGATATGTTGATCAGCACTACAATGAATTTGAGATTACACAAAACGAGAAACTTAAAAAATATATTTCCCAGCTTGGATTTGAGCTTTCTAACCACACGAATGCATTTTTATAAATTGCTATCAGGCAAGCAGATGCTTATATGATCTTTATATTCTTTTCTGTCCAGTTCATCACTTCGTTGTTTTATACTGTTTTTTATAGCTCTGGTTGTAATTTTCATTGGTATTATATTATCTTCTAATGAATCGTAATCACCAATTAAATATCTGTTATCATTTTTACGTTGAATTTCTCTTTGCTCTTCTGATAAAGGTTCAAAACCCATTTTTTTATAAAAATCCAATGCAAAAGATTTTTCAGGGACTTCCGAACGTACATAAATATGTTTAAAACCATCTTTTAGTACAGAATGGAAAAACTCTGTTACAATAACTTTGCCTTCACCAAAAATCTTTTTATTCCAGGTTGCAAGCCAATCAAGTTCCGTTTCGTCTTTTGAATGATTTTTTCTGCTTGAGTAATGAAAACCGCCATTTTTATCAACTTTTAAAACATTTCCGATTAATATTGCACTTGGCTCATCATCCGAGAGAGCAAGCAACACTTTTGCTTTCTTTTCATATTTACTTTGCAGAATTTCTATACCTGCTTCAACTGCTTCTTTTAAAACTTGTTTTGTCGAATCATCAGTAATTTCATGCTTTTTATAAAAGCTATCAATGTTATCAGATATATTTTGCAAATAATTTACATCTTGTTTTTCAAGTTGATATACTACTACATTTTGTTTTTTATCGTGCAAATACCCGTATTGTGCTAAAGGAATTGCCGTAAAATTTGGATAACATAAACTATTATATTTTTGTGCAGTATTGAAATTTATATTCATACAAAACCATTAATTCTATATCTATAAGTTTACTGATAAAAATTATTGCCTACTTTCTTTCCGCACTTAACATAATTTTACAAAATTCATATTGGCAATATTTTTATCTCTAATTATTATTTGAAAAATATTTTACATGATGTTATAAATTTTATAAGAATATATTGATTTTAAAGAAGAGGAAAATTTATGAATATAACAGAGCGTAACAAAGATATAATGAAAAAATTTGAAACAATGATTAATACTGCAGATTCAAAACTTGCGAAAGAACTTATCGCAGATGATGCTTCTTTTTACACTCCTGCAAGTCCTGAAGCTTTATATGGAGGAGAGGGCTATTTATCTGTTGTGCATTGGATGAGAAAAGGATTTTCTGATGTACAGTGGCATATAAAAGATATCGTTGCAGATGAGAATAAAGCTGCGGTTTATTGGGATTTGACAGGGACTCATGATGGAGAATTTCTTGGAATAAAAGCCTCAGGTAAAAAGATTTCAGTCAGTATTATGAATTTTTACTATATAAATTCAGACGGAAAAGTGACAAATGACATTGCAGCAGAAGGAATGATAGGAATTCTTCGCGGTATCGGTGCAATGTAATATTACAATTCAGAACTTTTCTTATTTCTTTTTATCACTTTTTGCTGATATTTTTCATCATATTGGAATTTATACGCATTTACAAAACTTTTTACAATTGCGGAAGAAAAAGTCCTTCTCGCACTCCAGTACGCGGTATGTGCAAACGGAAACATCCTTTTGCTCCATACTCCGGAATTATCATAAATTACCCCTGACGGATTTTCTATCTTTATTTCAAGCAGTCTTTCAATTTCACTTATCGTAAGGTTTCTGTTTGTAGGGAATCCGAGAGGATCTTCTCTAAAATTTATCGTCATCATAAAGATTCCTTTTTCAAGAATATATTTAATCAGCAAAACACTGTAATAACTCATTTCATAATCAGGATCTGACATGTCGGAGTAGAAAAGAACCAGAGGACTTGCAAAATTTATTGTACCCGCAAAGTTATCTTCTGGCGCGCAAACTTTTGGTGTTACATCTTTAAGATTTAAGTAACTTTCTTTAAGCATCTGCTTATTCGGATTCATTATTAAATGACCGTTTGATGTAAAAGTACCGATTTTTGCGCCGTCTTCCGATAACGCTGAAATACAGGTATTCCCTTGTGGGTTTGCTTTTACAAAGTTTATAAAATCTTCATCTGCATTGAGTTTTTCAAATAAATTTTCAGGATCAATATATCTTAATTTATTAAACATATACTGATAAGTAATAAATGTACCCGCACTGTAACCATATAACATAACCTTGTTATCTTTTTGCGATTGCTCAATTACTTTTTTATTCAAATCATCAAGTATAGGCTTCATATTATGAGGTTTTTGAACCCATATTGCATCATGCAGAAATTGTGTTATTAAATTTCTTACAATATATGCTCCGGAGGAACTCACCATTTTAGAAATTTCTAACTGAGATTTTACAAACTCTAAATCATTTTTGCTGTCATAACCCCAGAAAAATATAACAGGTTCTTCATCAATACTCAAACCGCCAAATTGAGAATAATATTTTTTTATTGTTCTGTTTTTCAGAAATTTTTTACGCAAAACAGGATGTAATTTTTTCACGCCATTTTCATACCAGTTTGCCATTTTTTCATCATTATTATTAGAACCGTTTATATATATAAAACTAACATTATCTCCTCCATAGGATGATGTTGAGAAAATAAATATCAAAAATATACTTAATAAAAACTTTTTCATAAAACTCCCTTTTTATTATATGCTAAAATTTATATTTGCTTTTGTCAAATAAATGTTAAATTTTATCCGAAAATTAAAAAAAATGTTATAATTTCAAAAAAAGGAGAGTTTTATGAATATAAATGTTGTAGAAGATGTAAAACAAGTTGAATGTGATGTTTTAATTATCAATAAATTTGAGGATAAACAGACAGCTTGTGATTTGGTAAATCAGTTTTTGCCTTCCGAATTTAGCGGTAAAAAAGGAGAAACTTTTGTTTTGCACACCCATAATCAAAGACCTGCAAAAAATATTTTGGTAATCGGTTTAGGAAAAGAAGAAGATTTAACAAATAATGTTATAAGAAAAAATACCGCAAAAGCCATTAAAAAATGCGGGGAATTAAAGGCTAAAAAAGTCGGAATCTGTTTTGCAACCGATTTCAATTATGGCGGACCTGCCGTTTTGGGGGCCAAAATATCCGATTATCGTTTTGATAAATATAAAACCAAGAAAGATTTTCATGTTGAAGAACTTTATCTTTCTAATGTTGATGAAGAACTTGTTAATAAAGCAATTGTTGTTGCAGATTCTATGGAACTTTCAAGAAATCTGGCAAATGAACCTGCAGCCTACGCTACTCCGACAAAATTAGCGCAAATTGCTCAAAGTCTTGAAGGAATTGAAACAGTTGTATATGACCACAACAAAATTGAAGAAATGGGAATGGGAGCATACCTTGCAGTTGCAAAAGGAAGTATTGAACCTCCAAAATTTATCCACATGAAATATGTTCCGCAAAATCCTAAAAAAAGAATTGCAATAATTGGTAAAGGACTTTGTTTTGATAGTGGCGGATTAGATTTGAAACCTGCAAATTCAATGCTTACCATGCGTGATGATATGAGCGGATCTGCAGTTGTTATAGGTATTATGAAAGCAATGGCTAAATTAAAACCTGATGTTGAAGTTCACGGAATCATCGCCGCATGCGAAAATATGCCGGGAATGGGAGCATACAAACCGGGAGATATTTTAACCGCCATGAACGGTAAAACAATTGAAGTTGATAATACTGATGCTGAAGGTCGTTTAACATTGGCAGATGCACTTTGTTATGCCTGCAAACTTGATGTTGATGAAGTTGTTGATATTGCAACACTGACAGGTGCTTGTATGGTTGCTTTGGGTACTGCAGCATCAGGAATTATGGGTAACGATGAAGAATTTATAAATAAAATCATTGAAATCGGTAAAGTTTCAGGCGAAAAATTCTGGCAGCTTCCTATGTGGCAGGAATACAGAGATAATATGGACAGTGACATTGCCGATATGAAAAATACCGGAACCCGTTACGGCGGAGCATCTGCTGCAGGAATGTTTTTAAAAGAATTTGTTACAGATAATGTTAAATGGGCACATTTGGACATTGCAGGAACTGCATTTTTGGAAAAACCGCAAGGAGAATTCTTTGCTAAAGGTTCTACTGCCTGTGGTGTAAGAACTATGATTAAATATATTACTGAATAAATTTATCATAATATATATCTAAAAATAAAGGACAAGGGAAATTTTCTCTTGTCCTTAAAAATTGCTTTTATTATGTTTTATAAATTAAAATTATTTTTTAATATCATCTTTTACAACAATTAAATTGTTCATTATTTTCATTGCAGTGGTAGGAAGAACGACATGCTCAAGACCATCAGCAATACTGATGATTTTGCCTGCGCCTAAGACTACTTCTTCCCCTTTGTAAATGAATTTGTAATCTGTTTCTCTGTCTGAACGAATCGTAATTTGTGTTGTCATTTTTTTCCCCTTTTTAAAAAAGACTATTTACGGAATTTTATTATAAATCCTTTAAATAAAAAAATCAAGATTTACGCCATTTAATAATGTTAAATAATTTATATTCTTCTTTTTGCCCAATTGTTATTTTTTTGAGCAAAGTAATTCCTAATAACTTATATTTTTTTACTTGCTTAATTTCTAACAAATTTTTGTCAATATTTACATCCGCCAGGAATTTATCAAACACTTCATGCGCATAAGCCAAATCGGCCTGCATTTTTTTATTTTTCTTAGTTTTTCTGATTACAGACTGCCCATGTCTAAAATAATAATATTTTGTCCCGGGTATTGTTATTAATGTATTTAGATAATATAAAACTTTTGGAGTCCATATTACATCCTCATAATAAATATTTTCAAAATACAGTTGATGCTGCCTGATTTTATCCAATTTATATATTTTATTCCATATATTACATTTTTCAGGGCACTTACAAATATTATATTTTTGTATTGTATCTGTATAAATTGCTACATTTTCAAATCTTATATAGTCTTTTACTGCAGTGGATCTGACAACAGCAACATCTGTAGCCGCAATATCTGCATCATGCTCTTTTGCGGCATTATATAAAACTTCAAGAAAGTTTTCATCTACCCAATCATCCGAATCAACAAAACTTATATATTCTCCTGTTGCCAAATCTATGCCGGTATTCCTTGATTTTGATAATCCTTTGTTTTCCTGATTTACTACCCTGATTCTTGCATCTTTATTTGAATACTCTTCCAAAATATTTAAGGAATTATCGCTTGATCCATCATTTATACAGATTATTTCAATTTCATGCAATGTTTGATTTATTAACGAGTTCAAACATCTTGCAAGATAATTTTCTACATTATATACAGGAACGATTACTGAAACTTTTACTTCTCTATCCATTTAATGCACTCACTTCTTTCTGCACTTACTTGATTCCCGTTGGATAAATCTTTTATAGAAACTTTATTTTCTTTTATTTCATCTTCACCTAAAATTATGGCATACTTTGCCAGTTTTGAAGCTTTTTCAAGTTGTTTTGTAAACTTTTTGTTTGTCAAATCAATTTCTATATTCAAACCCTGCAAACGAAGTTCCTGCGCAAGTTTTAATGCTTCTGTCGTATCATTTGAAACGATATAACCGTCAAGTTTTGAAGATTCTTTTTCTTTCAGCAAAGATATAAGCCTTTCCATACCCATCGCAAAACCAATCGCAGGAGTCGGTTCTCCGCCAAGTTCAGAAACAAGGTTATCATATCTGCCGCCGCCGCAAACTGCATTTTGTGATCCCAGATTGTTAGATTTAATTTCAAATACAGTTCTTGTATAATAATCCAAACCTCTGACAAGATGCTTGTTTTCACTATATTTTACATTTAATTCGTCTAAATATTTCTTTAATTGAATGTAGTGTTCTCTGCATTCATCACACAAAAAATCTGAGGTTATAACTTTTTGGATTTCAGGTTTGGAAAATATTTCCTGACAAGTCGGAACTTTACAATCCAAAAGTCTTAGCGGATTTTTTTCAAATCTTGATTGGCAATCTTCGCATAAATCGTTCAAATATGGACGAATTACATTTTTTAAATTTTCTTTGAAAACCGCACGACATTTTGGACAACCGAGAGAATTTATTTCTACATCCAAATCATCAAGCCCGATTGATTTTAAGAAATTTTCTGCCATTAAAATAATTTCGGCATCCGCAGACGGTTGAGAAACACCGAACATTTCGACCCCAACCTGATGGAATTGTCTTTGACGTCCTGCCTGAGGGCGTTCATACCTAAACATCGGACCTTTATACCAAAGTTTTACAGGTGCCGGTAATCTGTGCATCCCGTTTTCAATATAAGAACGAACGACTCCTGCCGTATTTTCAGGACGCAATGTTATTGAACGGTCACTTTTTTCAAAAGTGTACATTTCTTTGTTTACAATATCCGTTGTTTCCCCGACACCACGCTGAAATAAATCAGTACTTTCAATTATCGGTGTTCTTATTTCTTTTACCCCGAATGAAGAAAACACTTTGAGCGCATTTTCTTCCACAAAATGCCACTTCTCTACATCCTGAGGTAAAATATCTTTTGTACCTTTTAAAACTTTTATTATATTTGCCATAACTTGATTATATTATAAATATAATTTGTTTACAAAATTATATTTTGGCAATTATATATTATTTACCACAAAATTTGGGCAAAACGGTTATCCCTAACGGGGAATCACCCTCCCAAATTTCTAAATTTCACATTCTGTTCAATTTGAAATTTCTCCCTCCCTCACAAGAGAGAATAGGGGTGGGTGCTGATTTTAACTTATTTTTGTGGTAATTCCTATATTGTTACCTATATTTTTATATTAACTTAAAATTCATTCTGCTTAATAATATCCTGCAGGGTTTTTGCAGATTGTTGCAATTTTTCTGTTTCTTCTTTGTTTAATTGAATAGGAACAAGAGTTTCAACTCCGTCTTTACCGACTATTGCAGGCATAGATAAAGAAATTCCATCTATTCCGTATTGACCATGCATCATTGAAGAAACAGACAAAATAGATTTTTCATCACGAACGATAGCTTCGCATATTCTTTTGACTGCCATTGCAACTCCGTAGTATGTGGCTTTTTTCTTTTCAATAATTTGATATGCACTATTTTTTACATTCTACGCAATTTGCTTCATATTGCCTTCATGGTCGCAATATCCACGCATTTCGCAAAATTTATTAAGCGGAATGCCTGAAACATTCGCACTTGACCAGGCAGGAATTTCACTGTCTCCATGTTCACCGATAATAAAAGCGTGAACACTTCTTGAATCAACATTCAGATGATTACCAAGTTCATATTTTAATCTTGCTGTATCCAAAACTGTTCCTGAACCTATAACTTTATTTTCAGGCAATCCAGAAAGCTTTATTGCAACTGTTGTCAAAATATCAACAGGATTTGCAACAATTAATAATATTCCATTATAATCGCGTTTTTTAATTTCAGGAATAATTGATTTAAAAATGGAAATATTCTTTTTGACCAAATCAAGTCGTGTTTCTCCCGGTTTTTGATTTGCTCCCGCACTGATAATTACCAAAGATGCATCTTTGATATCATCATAATCACCTGCATAGATTTTTATAGGTTTAGCAAACGGTACACCATGACTTATATCCAAAGCTTCGCCCTGAGCTTTTGCCTTATCTGCATCAATAAGAACCATCTCTGAAAATAACCCCGACTGCATTATCGAAAAACAGCATGCCGCTCCGACAAACCCGCAGCCTATCATTACAACTTTTCTGACATTTGTACAATTCAAACAATTTTTTTCCATAATGATTTAATCCTTTTTATTATTATAATCATATATTGCTATAAAAAAAATATATATCTGATTATTATTTATGGTATGTTTCACCTTTTATAATTTTAAATGCTCTGTAAATTTGTTCAACAAGAATTAATCTTGCAAATTCGTGTAAAAAAGTCATACGCGACATACTCATTTTCAAATTCGCGCGCGCAGAAACATTTTCCCCTATCCCGCAGGAAGAACCTATAACAAAAACTATTTCCTGAGTGCCAAGATTTGTCAATTCTTCAATCTTTGAAGCAAATTCTTCGCTTGAAAATTCCCTGCCTAAAATTTCCATTGTTATGACATAATCTGTTGGTTTAATATAAGAAAGGATTTTTTCACCTTCCTGAATTAAAATTTTATCCTTTAAATTCTCGTCTTTTATTTCTATCGGATTTATTTCTGTAATGTTAATTTGTGCATAAGGAGTAAGACGTTTTAAAAATTCGTCTATGCCAGATTTTAAAAATTTTTCTTTAATTTTACCAAGTGCGATAATTTTAATTTTCAATTTTACTGTTATCACTTTCTATATAAATTGATCTTGATGGGAATGCAAAATCAATATTATTTTCTCTAAAGGCTTTAACAACAAGCTCGATAAATTCACCGCGAACTTTTAAAAATTTAAAATATGAACCGGTTTTTACATAACCCATAAATCTGATATTA
Source organism: uncultured bacterium (assembly GCA_902794035.1). Classification (GTDB taxonomy): domain Bacteria; phylum Cyanobacteriota; class Vampirovibrionia; order Gastranaerophilales; family Gastranaerophilaceae; genus Zag111. The sequence goes on along the minus strand of CADBFN010000013.1, from coordinate 16,267 downwards.
ATAGAACTGTCACCAAGATCGTGAATTGCTATAGTAAAATCATTATGAATATCTTTGTGATTTTTACCAATATCATTCAAAATTTGCTTAGCCTGCTCTATTTTTTCATCAGATGTTGAATATGTGACACCAAAAGTTATTTTCAGCAATCTTTTTGTCGCTCTTGAAACATTTGTAACAACCGCATTTGCAGCCATATTATTTGGAACCGTGATTAAAAAATTGTCTAAATCCCGTATTTTTGTTGAAAAAATCGAAATATCTTCAACATATCCTTCAATTCCATTTACCTTTACATAATCACCTATTCTGTAAACTTTGTCGGATAAAATAGATAAACTCCCGAAAATATCAGCAAGTGTATCTTTAGCCGCCATACCTACAGCCAAACCTCCGATACCAAAACCTGCAATAATTGAAGACATTGAATAGCCCTGAGTTTGCAATATCCCTGTTATAGCAATAAAGACAAGTACAAACTTTACTACTTTCATTATTATAGGTATAAATCGAAGCAATGGGGAATTAGATTCCTGATTTCGGATTTTTTCTATAATTTTTCTGTTTACAATATCTATAATTTTAAAAATTACAAATAGTGCAACAGCATTTATTGCAACTGCTAACAGTCCTGCCTGTAATTTTGGATCAATCATAATTATTCCTTATATTTATTATTTTGTCTGAAAGACTTTCATGATATAATTCTATTACAAAAGAAAAATTTTTAAACATGTTGGATTTTAGCAAAGTTGATAAAAAGGTTATAATAGTACTATCCGTCATTCTATGCCTGCTTGCAGGTATGATATTTGAGCATTTTTATCAGCCAAAGAAAAAGACTTTACGAATATATTCTCAGGCATTGGAAAATTATCAGTCAAAAAATTACTCTAATGCATACTATTTGTTTTCAAGAGTCGGATATTTTTCCAAACTTAAACCTGCCGCTCTATATCGTCAGGCAATGTGTGCGCATGCTCTTGGCGATGAAGCATCTGAAATTCAGTCATACACTTCATTATTCAAGCACTTCCCAGCAAGTCATCTCAGTAATGAAGCGAAATACAAAACAGCACAACTTATCTCTGATTCAAATCCTAAACAAGCCATGAGATATTTTAATGAAATTCAGTTATCTAATGCAGAAGAAGATTATAAGGTAGCTTCAGAGTATTACAAATCTAAAATTGAATCTGAAAATCCTAAAACCAAATTAAAAAAATCAGATATTGAAAAGGGATTCAGAAAATATTTAGATAAATATCCCGACGGAAGATTAGCACTACAGGCTGCAAAAAATTGGGAGATATACAATCAGAACATGAGTTCTGCCGATTATACTCTTGTGGCTAATGCATTATTAAAAAGCGGATTAAACAGTGATGCAGAGAAAATATTAAACAGAACAGACATAAAAGACAGCTGGGCTATACAGGCACTAAATAACTATAAATTAGGAAATTCTGCAAAAGCGAACAGCCTTGTTATAATAGGAGTTTCCAAATACGCAAACAACATAAAAACAGAAGATTTTAAAAATGCGATAAACTCATATATTCAAAATAACCGTAACTATTATGATGCGGCCACAGAATTATTAAAAATAGCAAACGGAAATAATAAAGATTATATTTGGAATTTAAAATGTAAAAATGCCCCAAAAGAAAATAAATATTCGTGCTATGAAGAACTTTATGCCGCTTATCCTAACGGAGAATACTCGCAGGACATAATGATTAACACTATGATAGGCAGATTACTGAAGAAAAATTACTCGGGAGCAAAAATAATAGCAGATGATTTTATTATAAAATATCCCGACAGTAATAAACTTGATATGGTAATGTTCTGGCGTGCAAAAATCGAACAAAAATATACTCACAATCCAAACTATGATGTCTATTATAAAAGTGTTATAAACAATTTTCCTGATTCGTATTACGCATACAGAGCATTTTGGATACTCCAAAATTTAAATTCATCCGTAATAAATGCAAAATTAGAGTATAAACCTATAGAATATCCTTATAAATACCCGTCAAAAGGAAGTGCCTTGTATAATTTGCTGCTGGTAAATGATTATGAAATGATAAACAAATACTCTCAGGATCAGTTTATTAAAAGCTGGACTCAATATAAACAGGGGAATTATGTATCTTCTATATATACAGCTCAAAAAGCAATGGAAAAGCTAAAAACAAAACCGCCAAAAGATGATCCGCGCTGGAGACTTGTATATCCGCTGAATTACTTTAAACAGGCAGAAAATGATGCCGGTCATTTTAATAACGACATTGCGATTATAATGGCTATTATAAAAGAAGAAAGCCATTTCAATCCATACGCACAATCAGAAGTCGGAGCAATCGGATTAATGCAACTTATGCCTGATACAGCACATGAAGTCGGAGAAAAAAGCGGATATTCATTTAATACTGCCGATTTATTTAACCCGGAATTAAATATAAAAATTGGCAATATGTATTATGCTCAATTAAGACACGCTCTTGAAAATAAAGATATTTCAGCCGTTGCGGCATATAATGGCGGGATAGGCTCCGTACAAAAATGGAAAGATAATCTGCAATATAACGATACAGATGAATTTGTAGAACAAATCCCTTATGAAGAAACAAAAAATTATGTCTATAAAGTAATGAAAAGTTACTGGAATTACACACGAATTTATCAAAAATAAACTTATGACCTGCAATAAAAATCCTGAAAAAATAACAGAAATGTTTGATGAAATTTCAAGTTATTACGATAAAATGAATAACTTAATTTCTCTTGGAACTCATTTAATTATAAAAAAAACAGCAATAAAAAATCTTAAAATCAGACCAAATTCTTACATTTTGGATTTATGCTGCGGGACGGGAGATTTTACCAAAATTATTGCCAATATTGAACCTTCCTCAAAAATTATCGGACTTGATGCTTCGGAAAACATGATTAAAACAGCTAAACAAAAAAATCCGAAAAAAATTTTTATTCAGGGAGATTGTACAAGACTTATATTTAAAGAAAACGAATTTGATTATATTACAATCGGCTTTGGACTCAGAAACATTGAAGACAGACAAAAAGCAATCAGTGAAATATACAGAACACTAAAACCCAACGGGAAATTTCTGCATTTAGATTTCGGCAATCACACAATTTCAGGCAAATTGTTTAATTTTCTTGTTTTAGCAATAATCAATTGTTTTGGGATAATATTTAACCTGAATAAAGATTCTTATAAATATCTGATACAATCAAAAAATGAATACCCTGAGCCTGAAAAGCTAATTAAAGAATTTGAAAATTACGGTTTTAAACTAATAAAAAGAAAAGATTTTTTCTTTGGCGCAATATCATTTCAAATATTACAAAAGTAATTTATTTATAATTTTTTCTGAATATATATCACTATTTAAAGGGAATGCACCAACATTAAACAGAAAACTGTTTTCATAAAAATTTTCGGGCAAATTATCCCATAATTTCAATATCGGAAATTCCTGTAATTTTGCAATAATTTTTTCATCATTTGTACAAAATGGGTAACAATAAGGAATATTATCTTTAAGCTTCGAAAGCTTTATTAAATTATATTTGTCTAAAATTTGAGAATATTTATTGTAAATTTTTAATCTTTTTATTTTATCTTTTTCATAATTTATTTGAGCCATAATATCCTCAACAGATGGTGAAATCAATTTCACTTCTTCATTATTTAATTTTAGCTCATTTGATTTAAACAACTCATAATTTTCTTCTATGCCTGCCGTTTCGAGTTTCAGATTATCTGTTTCAAAATTCATTTTTGGTTCTTTTTCGATTTGCAAATATGCCCCGTTTTGAACAGGAAAAAATTTGCGCAGAGAATTAAAAGTTGCAATTCCGAAATTCGGAGCATAAAAAGCCTGCGTGTTATCAGTTATGAGATTTTTATATTTTTCAGATAATATTTCACAATTTTTTGTAAAAAGGCCAAAGTAATTGATATAAAGAATATAACTGTCTTTTGGAAACTCACAAGCCGGCATAAAATCTTTATCAATATGATAAAATTTTATTTTGCAATTTTCATCTCTTATAGCCTGCCAAAGAGTTTTGCAGGAATAATACGGAATAAAAATCTCTTTTATTCCGTAGGTTCTTATAATAACTTTAAGGCAACTCCTGCCAAGATTGAGTTTGATCACTATTTATTATGTGCCTCAAAAAGTGCCTGTAAGAGTTCCTGCCCTTTGAGCATTGTTTTGTAATCGACATATTCTCTTGCAGAGTGCATATTACAAACAGTTGCAAGCCCCAAAAGATATGGCGAAAATCTTTCACCTTTAGCGTTTGTTTTGTTTGCATAAATATGAGTTTCTGCACCTGCATGGAACGATGAAATTTCAGGTTCTATACCTAGTTTTTTTGCAACCGTTTCAAAAAGAATAGGCAAATATTCATCATCATTTTTTTCAAACATAGGCATTTTTACGGTAAAAGTAATCTCAGCTGTTGCAATTCCTTCGTGTTCTTTATTAAATTCATCAACAATACCCTGCATTTTGGCGATAAGTTCGTCTTCTTTTTTCTTATCGGAACTCCTCAAAGAATAAGTTGCATGAGCATCTGTATTTATGACATTTGTGACCGTAACATCACCTGATTCAATTCCGCCAATGTTGCAAGATGTTATAACCTGTCCGTTTTCACAATAATATGCACCCTGCGGGAGTTTAGACACCAAATCCGCAATAAGTTTTGTCGCATTTGCTCTTGTCGGGTCCCCAATGTCGTTGCCTGAGTGTCCGCCCTTTGGAGCATTTACTTTCAAATCAATCATTACATAACTTGCCCCGGCAACAAGACATTGCCCTAAAGCATCACTATCCAATACAAGTACATATTTTGAATTTATTTTATTGAAATCTGTGTTTTTAATTCCGCTCATAGAGTCCTCTTCATCACGGGTAAAATGAATTTCAAGTCCGCCATGAGATAAATCTGTTCTTTTGTTTAAATATTTTGCAAAATACAACGCATTAGCAACACCTGCTTTATCATCAGCACCTAAAGTTCTGCCCTTTGCTTTAATCAAATCACCGTCTAAATAAGGAATGACAGGCGAATCATCCCCGATTACATCAAGGTGAGAGGATAATAAAATCGGCTCTTTTGTGCTGTCTGTTGCAGGAATTGTTATATATATATTTTTATAATCGTCCTGTTCACAGTTTAAATTGTTGTCTTTGCAGTAATTACAAATCCAATCTATAACTTTTTCTTCCTGTCTTGATGGTGACGGGATTTCCGCCAAAGAACAAAACAGATCAACAAGTTCGTTTTCTTTTCTCAAATCTTCTATATTCATAATTGCTCTCCGTAAATAATATGTGTCGGCATAGTAATGCCGACCTACTTTTCTACATTATTTCACAAAAGGATTATAACACAATAATAAAAATCGTGCCCTCGCCAGAGGGGATACAAAGCACTCTGCCAAGCAAAAACATCTGGTGAATGTTTTTGCGAGAGGAAACCGCAAAGTTTAAGCCCTGAGCCTGTATGTCGTATGGCTGAGGGGTAGGGAGAAGAATTAAACTCCGTAATAATACTCTTATGTAAAAAGTTCCCTCGCCTGAGGGGAGAGGGGTAGGGTGAGGGGTTGAATCATGTTATAATGTTCTTATGTATAAGAATTCAACAATTAATCAGGCAAAAGAATTACGCAAAGATATGACAACCCAAGAACGAAAATTATGGTCCATTTTACGAAATAATTTGTTTTATAACTATAAATTCAGAAGGCAAGTTCCAATAGGAAACTATATTGCAGATTTTGTTTGTGAAAGTAGAAAAATAATTATTGAACTTGACGGCGGACAGCATAATGAAGCGAAGAATATTGAATATGACAAGATGCGTTCCGAATTTTTTAAAACAAAAGGTTTTAAAGTCTTGCGGTTTTGGAATAATGATATAGATAAAAACATTGACGGGGTTTGTGAGGTAATATTAAGAGAATTGAGAAATAATAGAGTTTAACCCCTCACCCGAATTTCTAAAACTCGTATCTCGTTTTGAAATTCTACCCTCTCCCCTTTGGAGAGGGCTTTAAAGTTTTGTAATAACATGGCAATTTTCGGAAGCGAAAATACTTTATATAAATATAGGGGATAATAAGGAATTTATATGGGATTTGGACTACAAATTGCTAAATTTTGCGGTAAACATTTTGGACTATATACCAAAAAAGAAATGGTAAGAGTTTGTAAAAATGTTGGGCATGAATTAGTTGATTTACAAAAAAACAATGCAAGCATATCTACAGATATTGTACAAAAGACAATTAAGAAATATGCACCTAAAGTTAAAGTAAAAATTTGTACAAGCAGACAAGAAGTAAAAGCAGATTTACTACGACATGGTATAAATGATAAAGAAGCAACTGAATGCGTTTCCATGTTTGACGATGCTGCAGGAATAAGTTATGTACATACAGGAGGAGATGGTAAGTGCAAAGGTATATACACTCCATTAAATGAAAATTTACCTTCGGTATTAGCACATGAATTAGAGCATCATTTATTTGGACAAAATTCTTTTATTTCGAAATTATTACCTAAAAAAATATTATTAAATGAAACACAAAGTGCAAGAGATATTCAATATAAATTAATGGAAAATGTAGATTTATCTGATACATTAATGTTTCGTTCTTCTATTCCGTTACAAGGCGGAAAAGATAATATTATAAAATTTTTACAGAACTTTGATAGGCTAGAAACCCCTAAACGAGTACAAGCTTTTTTTAGAGGTTTATGTAGAAGTGTCACTCATCCGAGAAATAAAGGAGCATTCACTGATATTTATGGTGCAAGACAAGTTATACTAGATGAAAAGCGAGCATATGAAATTACGGATGATATAATACGCTACAGAGATGGTATTTCATCTGAAAATAAAACAGGCGCCGGAATATTTTCGGAATTACTTGGCTATACAAATGAAATATTAAAAAAAGAACAAAAATTGGCATTATTTACAAAAGCTTCTAAATCTACAATTACTCATGGATGTCCAAGTTCTACCAAAGAATTGAGCACAACAGCCAAAATGTTTAGAGATATTATGAATAAGAAATAAGCCGAGGAGCAAGTTTGTAAAAATAAATGCCTTATGGTAAAATGAGAAAGTTGAGATTCAAGAAACCCAACTTACGAATTTTTCGCATAAAAAACTACCCTCTCTATTTGGAGAGGGTAGAAATTTTTATCAACCTCTTATGCAGGATTTCCATCTTTTTGTTTATTGATTAAATCCTGTAATTTACCTTTGATTTCTTCGCCTTTTTTCTGCAATTCACCAATTGCATCATCTGTTTTTGACTGAATTTGTTTAGCAGTTTCGTCTGCTTTTCTTAACATTTCTTTCGCAGTATTTGCAATATCATCTCTTGTTTCCGCACCTGATTTCGGAGCAAGTAAAATACCTGCAATTGCACCGATAGCACCACCTACAACAAATCCTGCTATAAATTTTCCTGCTGACATAGTTTTGTTCTCCTTTACTGTTTTTCACTTACATTATTTGCATATTTTTTTGCTTTTTTATCCGACAAATTATTTATTTTCTTTTACCTATAAGGTTATATACAGCTAAAAAACCTTTTAAAAATCCACTCACCAAATTACCGGAAAACAGTTTGGTTTTGGCTAAAACATTTTCTAAGCCTAATTTTACATTACCTACACCTTCATTGGTGTTTTTTACAATATTGTTAAATGATTTTAATGCGGTATTTAATTCGTCTAAAGTCGGTTTAAGTTCCTTATTTACAATATCTGTCGTTTTATTGACATTTTGCATTAATTTTGAACAATCAAAAAATAATTTAGCCAGAAAACCAAGGGTTATAACGCCCATTATAGCCAAAGAAAATAAGCCGTAATTAAGAACTGCTTCAGAAATTTCTACACTCATGATAATATCCTTTCTTAGTAATCAAATTCATTATCTGACGAATTTTCAATATCTTCCAGTTCTTTTGCTTTAAGCATTTTTTTTGATTTTATTGCATTATTGATTTTTCTGAATTGTCTTTCGAGTTTATATCTCATCAAATCAACAGATTCTAATGCTTGTTTTTTAGCATCAACAATTTGCGGTGCATGTTTTTCATAAAACTCACAAGCAGTATCTTTAAGCTCTTTTCTTGATTCTTCTCCGGATTTTGGAGCAAAAAGCACACCGCCGATTATTCCGCCGATTACCCCTGCTATTATACCCATAGAAAATACAAAAGCATCATTTTTTTTGCACATAGTTGTAAACCTCATAACTTAATATAACGCAATAATGATACCATGTTTTTTGAGCTTTTTCAAGAGTTTTTTACAAAAACCTTGCTATGCAAACTTTTTCGCCCACTTGTTCATAATATCTTTTAGCGAAAATGCAAGTTCAATTGTTGATAATACTTTTTTCCCGTTTGTGTTCAGTATCAAATATAATGCAGTTGTAATAACACTTTTCAGAATATTAAACTTAAATTCTTCTGTTTTTGACTGAAGTTTTTGCTCAAATTTATTCAAAGCCAAAAGGATTTTATTAAGAGAAATTCTGAAGGATGTAAGCTCTTTTTCTAGCGCAGGAGTAAGTTTAATAATTTGTTCATTCAAATCACAGACTTTTTTATCAATTTTCAAAATAAAAGCCACAATATGAGCCGTAACAATTACTTCTGATATTAAAACTAAAACAATGAAAAATGTCAGCATTATTTACCTTTTTGTATTATACTTTATATTATAATATAATATTTGAATGAATATGCAATCCATTCAAAGGAGTATTTAAGGACTTATGGGAATGTTGAGATTTTATCTTGCTTTATTATTTTCAAAACTTGCTTATATAGCGATAAAAATATTAAAACACTCCGGAGGTACATCATTTGCAGGAATGCTGGCGCTCAAAATTTGTCCTGACTTTTTGTCATACTGTAAAAAATATGTCGGAGATAATAAAATTGCCATAACAGGAACCAACGGTAAAAGCACAACTTCAGGGATTTTAGCACATATTTTGGAACAAAAAAACAGAATTATTCATAATGTTAAAGGGGCAAATATGCTCACAGGGATTGCAAATGTATTTGCTCTGAAATTACCCTGCAAAAAATTTGATTATGCCGTTTTGGAATCAGATGAAGCATATCTTACAAAATTATACGATTATATGCCGTCTGATTTTTTGCTTGTTACAAATCTTTTTCGTGACCAACTGGACAGATACGGGGAACTTGAAACTACGGCAGGATTTATAAAAAATGCTATAGATAAAGCTAATCCGACATTGTTTTTAAATGCAGATGATCCGTTAGTTGCGAATCTTGGGAAAGATAAAAAAGTTTTTTACTACGGATTTGAAGATGTAGAATTTTGCTCTGACAAACACAAATCATCTTCTGCTGCCCCAAGCGAAGTTTTCAAATGCGTATGCGCAGAAGAACTTAAATATTCAAAACAGTTTTTTGCACAACAGGGACATTATTATTGTGAAAAATGCGGATATAAACGTCCCGAATTAACCTTTAAAGGATATGCAAAAATTTATGATAACTACTCTGAATTACGGATTGAATTTCAGAATAAAACATATGAATTCAGAGTAAACCTCATAGGATTATACAATGCCTATAATGCGCTGGCAGCTACATCAGCCGCCCTGTATTTGGGAATTGGGGAAGAAATAATAAAAAATGCTCTGTTATCTTACAAATCAATTTTCGGCAGAGCGGAAAAAAGAATAATAAATGGTCATGAAGCGCTTATTCAGCTTATTAAAAATCCGACAGGTGCAAGTGAAGTTTTAAAAACTGTTGATTTAAATTCTCAGATTTTAATTGCGATTAATGATAATTATGCTGATGGGCGTGATGTTTCATGGCTTTGGGATGCGGATTTTGAGAGATTAAAAAATACGCAAAACCCGATAATTGTTTCAGGAATCAGGGCAAAAGATATGGCAGTGAGATTAAAATATGCCGGAGTTCCCACTGACAAAATAAGAATTGAACAAGATTTAAAAACGGCAGTTGAAATCGCATCAGGTTCTGATAAAATAGAAGAAAATATAACAATTTTGCCAACTTATACGGCACTATTGAAATTAAACAAAATGAAATACAATAATAAAAAAAGTGAAACGTGAATCGTAAATTGTGAATAGCCCTTTACGGATTTGATATTTATAAAATGTGCGACAGCACCGATAACGACTATTCACAACTCACTATTCACTACTCACAAAATAAGAAGCAGGTCGGCACTAATATGCCGACAATAAATAAGAGGGAAAAACAATGCTTTTAGGTGTAAATATAGATCACGTTGCAACATTAAGAAATGCAAGAGGGGGCAAAGACCCGGATGTTTTAGAAGCTGCAAAAATTTGTGAAGCCTGTAATGCAAGTTCTATTACAACACACTTGCGTGAAGACAGACGTCATATTAAAGACGAAGATGTAGAGCAGATTAAAGAAAATATCAAAATAAACTTAAACCTTGAAATGGCGGTTACAGACGAAATGCAGGGAATTGCACTCAGGATTAAACCACATTCTGTTTGTCTTGTTCCTGAAAAAAGACAAGAAGTAACAACTGAAGGCGGACTGGATGTTGCAGGACAATTAGAAAAAATTACTAATTTTGTAAAACCGCTTATTAAAGCAGGCATAGAAGTCAGTTTATTTATAGACCCGACAGAAGAACAGGTTAAAGCAAGTGCCCAAACAGGTGCACAGTTTATTGAAATGCATACCGGAGCATATTCTAACGCTTACGGAACAGAAAACGAAGAAGTTGAATTTTTAAAACTTAAAAATTCAGCTAAATTAGCTCAGGAACTTGGGCTAAGAGTAAACGCAGGGCATGGTCTGAACTACGAAAATGTTAAAAGAATGCACGAAATTGAAGGATTGTACGAACTCAATATCGGGCACAGTATAATTTCAAGAGCAATTTTTGTCGGGCTTGAGCAGGCAGTAATTGAGATGCAGAATTTGGTAAAATAAGGATTCAATAAATGGACAAAACACCTGAAGAAATAATTGAAGAAATGCAGGCAGTTGCAAAACAAATGGTTTTGGACGATTTGGAAGAAAATCCGGATTTGGAATTTGAATATTTTGATTGTGCCTGTTGCGGAAAAAGTAAACCATACGCCGGTTCAATAAAATATGGAGAACACAGACTTTGCAATGACTGCGTATTACTGGCTGAAACAGGTTTTGCACTAAAAAAATTCGATAATATTCAGGCACTTATTGATGCTATGGAAGATAACAGATTAGAAGAAATTTGCAACTTTATAAAAGACGAACAAAATCGCAACAATGAATTGAATTAATTATGGCAGATGTAATTCAAAACAAATTATTTGAGCAAAAACTTACGTTAAAAAAACGCGGTGAAAACGAAAACAATAGTTCAGATACCGTACTTCATAAATACGCAGTTTGTCTTGTAAATATCAAGGCTATGGGAGTTCGAACTTTTAGCTATGAAATTCCCTTGCATTTTCAAAATAAAATCAAAATAGGGCAAGCATTATTAGTACCCTTTGGCAGACAAGGAATGATAAATGCTTTTTGTGTAGGGTTTAGTGATTATTTACCGCCTGAGATTAAAGCAAAACCTATTGCAAAAATTATTGAAGAAACTCCGTTATTCAGCGCAGAATACCTGAAACTTTTGGAATGGGTTGCAAATTACTACTGTACAGATTTGATAACGGTTTTAAATGCGGCAATACCTCTAAAACTCATTGAAAAATCGCTTAAAACAGAATTGTCTATAGAATATGTACGAGATTTTGGTGCAACAAAAAGACAATTACAGGTTTTGGAATTATTAAAAGAAAAGGGTAAAATGCCGTTGGTTTCGTTTGAAAAATTTGCCAAAACCACAAGGACAACTGTCAAAAAACTTGAAGCTCTGGGGTGTGTAAAAATAAGCGAAGAAGAAATTTACCGCAATCCATTGGATATTTTAAATATTGATAAAACAGAACCGCTAAATGAGTTGTCAGAATTGCAACAGGAAGTTTATGAAAAAATTAAGGCAGATATTGAACAAACATACAAAAAAGATTTGACCCCTCACCCCACCCCTCTCCCGATGGGAGAGGGAGCAGTTGTTCACGAACTTGTGAGTGATACAAATGCGGGTGAGGGTGAGAACAACCCTTCAGATGCTCAACCGTTCAACCATTCAACATATTTAATTCATGGTGTTACTGCAAGCGGAAAAACAGAAGTTTATTTTAAACTTATTGATGACACGATAAAATCAGGTAAAAATGTTTTGTTTCTTGCGCCTGAAATTGCGCTTGCCTCACAACTCACCAAACGACTTGCAAAAAAGTTTGGTACAAAAGATGTTGCTATATGGCATTCAAGTATTTCAGAGGGCGAAAGATATGATGTTTGGCAAAAACTTTATAAAAATGAAATAAAAATTCTTGCAGGTGCAAGAAGTGCTGTTTTTGCTCCGTTACAAAATATCGGCTTAATTATTATAGATGAAGAACACGAAGGGGCATACAAGCAAACATCGCCAGCTCCGAGATATGATGCAAGACTTGTTGCAAAAAAATTAGCGCAATTTAATAATTGTCCGCTGATTTTGGGATCTGCAACTCCTGATATTTCAAGCTATTATTACGCTGTTAATTCAAATCATTTATATCAGATGCTCAAACGCTACAACAATGCAAAAGTTGCACCGGTTACTGTTATAAATATGCAGGAATACGGACAGGCAGCATATAAACACCTGATTTCACAACCATTAATTCACGCAATAAAAGAAACTTTAGATAATAAACAACAGGTTATTTTACTTATCAATCGCAGAGGATATTCAACTTACACTCAATGTCAGGGATGCGGTCATGTGATAGAATGCCCTAATTGCGCAATTCCTATGATTTGGCACTCAAAAGACAATATGCTAAAATGTCATTATTGCAATCACGCGCAATATTTCCCCGACAAATGTCCAAACTGTGGATTTGAGGGGTTAAAAAATTCCGGAACAGGAACTCAAAAAATCGAAGAATACATTGCAGAAATTTTTCAGGGTTATAATATCGCCCGAATTGACAGTGATGTTTTGGTTCGCAAAGGGGAGCACATAAGACTTTTAGACAAATTCCAAAAAGGCGAAATTGATATACTTGTCGGAACTCAAATGATAGCAAAAGGACTTGATAATCCGAATGTTACATTAGTTGGGGTAATAAGTGCTGATGCAAGTTTTAATCTGCCTGATTACAGGGCATCAGAAAGGGGATTTCAGCTTTTGACTCAGGTGGCAGGACGTGCAGGCAGAGGAGAATTTAAAGGTCGGGTATTTTTCCAGACCTACAATCCCGAGTTTTACGCTCTTGAGAGTGCAAAATCACAAAATTATGCAGATTTTTATAAAAAAGAAATCGTATCAAGAGAAGATTTTGATTATCCGCCATTTAGCCAAATTATAAGAATTATTATGTCTAGCGAAAACAAATTCAGAGCGGAAAAATCTGCACAGGAAGTTGCATTAAGACTTAATACAATGATTGATAAGTTTGGATTTAAAGAAAGACTTGATGTTCTTGGGCCAACGCCATGCGTAATCGAACGAATTAACAGTCAATGGAGATTTCAAATTATTATAAAAAATAAACTTGAAGATAAAGGGCATCAATTTGTTTCAAATTTTTTAAATAAAATAAATGCTCCGAAAGATATCCGTATGACTATAGATGTCGATCCGTTAGATATTTTATAATTTATTCGTAAAGGAAAGAAGGTAATTATATGAACATTTTGTATATTGATGCATCTGTCAGACCTGATTCGAGAACAAAAAGACTTGCACATCACTTTTTTAAAGAGATAGAAGAATTAAACGCAAATGTAAAAGAAATTTATCTGACAAATGAATGTATTCCGCCATTAAACAGAGAATCTTTAGAACACAGAACAAGATTATCCGAAGAACAAAATTTTGATGAACCGATTTTTCATTATGCAAAAGAGTATGCTGAAGCCGATATGATAGTAATCGCAGCACCATACTGGGATTTATCATTCCCTGCAACCCTAAAAACATATATTGAAGCAATAAATGTTGTGGGTTTGACATTTGTATATAATGAAAAAGGTCAGCCAGTCGGACTTTGCAATGCAAAAAAACTGATATACATTACAACCGCCGGAGGAAAAATTTTCTCCGATGAATACGGCTACGGATACATAAAAGAACTTGCACAAAAATATCACGGAATCAAAGAAACAGAATACATAAAAGCCGAGGAACTCGATATTATAGATGCAAATGTAGAAGAAATAATTAAAAAAGCTGAGAAAAAAATTGATAAGCTCTCAGAAGATATCAAAAAAGAATACAAATAAATTTTAAATCTGTCCTGTATTTCAGGGCAGATTTTTTTGTTATAATAATTTCATAAAAGAAATGAGGGAAGCTATGGATATTAAAGCAGTAATTTTGGCAGCAGGCAAAGGTACAAGAATGAAATCACAAACTACTCCCAAAGTTTTACACGAGATTATGGGAAAAACTCTGCTTGGCTATGTGATAGATAATGTAAAAAATATTACCAACGAACAATTTGTAATTGTCGGACACCACGCGCAAGAAGTTGAAAAATTTGTCAATGATAATTATAAAAATGCAAAAACAGTTCTTCAGTCGCCTCAACTTGGCACAGGACATGCAGTATCTATGGTTTGCCCAAATTTGAAAAATTATGACGGATTAGTGCTGATTCTCTGCGGAGATACTCCATTAATAAAAGAAGACACTTTAAATAAATTTATCGAATTCCACAATTCAAATAATTCAGATCTTACAGTAATGAGTACAATTTTTGATAACCCTACAAATTACGGAAGAATTATCAGAGAAGATAACAATTCACTCAAATGTATTGTAGAAGAAAAAGATGCAACCCCTGAACAAAAAGCCGTAAAAGAAGTAAATGCCGGAATTTATTGCCTGAATTGGGGGAAAATTAAAGATGCATTTTCTCAGTTAAAAACAAACAACGCGCAGGGCGAATATTACCTTACAGATATAATTTCCTGGGGGAAAGCACAAAACCTTAATGTAAACGCTTATATTTTAGACGATAGTGATGAAATTTACGGTATAAATTCACGTTCAAATCTTGCAATCGCATCAAAAATTATGAATAAACGCTATCTTGAAAAACTCATGGATGAGGGAGTAACAATTGTTGATCCGGATTCTACCTGGATTAGCGAAGATACAAAAATCGGACAAGATACCATAATTTTTCCTTTCACATATATAGAAGGGGAAAACATTATCGGCAAATCCTGCAAAATTGGACCATGTGCGCATTTAAGAGGTGGCGTTGAAGTTTGCGATAATGTTAAAGTCGGAAATTTTGTAGAAGTAAAAAAATCTAAAATTTCATCAAATACAAATGTCGGACACTTGTCCTATATCGGTGACAGTGAGCTTGGAGAACGTGTAAATATTGGTGCAGGAACAATTACCGCCAATTATGACCCGATTTCTAAAACAAAATCAAAAACGGTATTGAAAGATGATGTAAAAATCGGTTCAAACACTGTTTTAGTAGCACCTGTAACAGTTGAGCAGGGAACAAATATAGGTGCAGGTTCTGTTATAACTAAAAATATTCAGGCGTGGGCATTAGCTTTGACCCGCTCTCCGTTAAAAATACTAGATAATTGGGTTTCAAAAAAATTGAAATAAATAATATCAACTTTTTATGATATATATGATATAATGTGTTCGCATATTTTAAATAAGGAGAGAAAATTATGGCAGACGCAAAAATTTTGGCAACTATTGAACGTTCCGAAACAGAACAATTACAAATTTCATTAAGTGAATATAAAGGAACAAGCTACCTTAATATGAGAATATTTTTTACCAATGATGACGGAGCAACCTGGATCCCGACTAAAAAAGGTGTAACTTTTACTGCTGATCAATTAGATATACTTTCAGAAGCCATTGAAGAAGCAAAAAAAGAATTTATGGAAGTTTAAATTTTTAGAGAAAAAGTTCTTCCATAAATAATATTATCGGTAGTTTTTGTTTTATAAAAACTACCATGACCGCTTTCTTTGGGCGGTCAAAGAAAGCGGTCAGAAAGAAACCCGCCGACCGGTACTTCGTTCGCTAATAAATTGTATATGCTCAAGTACAAG
>CADBFN010000012.1 GCA_902794035.1 uncultured bacterium | reverse complement strand
GAGATTCTTCGCTACGCTCAGAATGACGGGTTACATTTGAAATGTCATTTTGATTAATCAAATTGATAGATTCTGAAACAACATGAAACAAGCCAAAAATTTTAAGATTCTGAAACAGCGACTCGCTGCGCTCCAATGCATACAGGCTCAGGCATCCTCGCTTCGTTGCGGTGCTTCGCTTTGTAAAGTTCAGAATGACAAAATTTTTGGTAAAATCTTCCGGCACGAGTTGTTCAGAATGACGGCTTGCGAAATCGCAGAAACCATTGTTATGAGAGGCTTTTACCCCCCCCCCGAGGTTGAAACGCTTGCTATTACTGCTTTTTAACATATTTTAATTATCCTCTCTATTTTTAATTCCGTATTATTAATTATTCATTTTTTTTAGGCTTTTGTCAAGATATAAAGCATAACTTAAAACTTCTTTAATTTGGCATAAGAAGCATCCATAGCTTTTTTGCCTGCTTTACCAAAATCTATGGTGTACATAACACTTTCACCCAAATTCATTACATTAGTAATATGCCCTATACCCATTTGTTGATGAAAAACACGCTGTCCTACTTCATAGACTTCTGTCACAGTCTGAGCATTTATTCGCTCTTGCTCCTTCTTTTTAGCATCTTCCTGTTCCTGTGCAAGTCTTGCTCTGCGTTCATCTGCCATACGTTTGATCTTATTATCTGCAAAAAAAGCCTTTAATTTTTCTTCTTCTTTTTTCTTATTCACAGCCGATTTTACAACTATTGTCTTTTGCGGGGTTCTGTTTAAAGATTGTTTATGATAAGATAATCCACGTTTTTGAGGGGCTACAAAATTTGCACCAAAACCCGCAGAAGGACGAACATAACCATCAGGGCTCGTTGAAATTGAGGAACTTGAATAAGATTTTGCTTTAGAAACCGCACTTCTGAAGGTTGAATAATTTTCTCCTGTATTGTCTGATTCAAAAGATTCTATCAGATTTTTCGGAATTTCTTCTATAAATCTTGACGGGTTATAATATCTGTATTCTCCCCAGGTTTGTCTTCGTTTAGACGATATTAAAAATAATTTTTCTTTTGCCCGCGTAATACCAACGTACATCAATCTGCGTTCTTCTTCTATTTCAGAAGGAGTATTGAGTGTTCTTTGACTCGGGAAAATACCTTCATCCATACCGGCGATAAAAACAGTCGGAAATTCAAGCCCTTTTGCAGCATGCAAAGTCATTAAAGTGACATTGTTTGATTCTTCATCCAAAGAATCTAAATCTGATACCAATGCGACCTGCTGCAAAAATTCCGATAAAGTTTCTGTTTCATCCTCCGGTTTGAATTCTTCAGCAACATTTATAAGTTCCTGCAAATTGCCTTTATGATCATTATATTCCTCGGAATCCTTATAAGTATCCTGTAAATAGGATAAATAATCAGTTTTTTCAATTAATAACGACATAAAGTCCTTTAAAGAATAAGAGCTGACAGCCTGAGAGCATTTATAAATAAAAGTTGCAAAATCTTTCAGTTTTGAGCAAGTTTTAGAATTAATACTTTCACATTCATCGCAAATTTTTATCGCATCATAAAGACTTATATCACGCTCGTTTGCAAAATCAGATAAATGTTTCATAGTTGTATCACCAATTCCGCGCTTTGGAACATTAATTATTCTTCTTAAACACTGTGAATCATTTGTATTATTGATTAATTTCAAATAAGCCAGAATATCTTTAACTTCGGCTCGGTCATAAAATTTTATACCGCCATAAATACGATAAGGAATTCCGCTTGCCATACAAGCTTCTTCCAAAGCTCTTGACTGATTATTTGTGCGGTATAATATCGCAAACTGATTGTAATTTCCATACGCATTTTTCTTTATATTACGCGATATATAATTTGCCTCATCATTTTCATCTGCCGCAATATAATAGCTTAATTTGTCCCCTTCACCCAAGTTAGAATAAAGAACCTTATCAACTCTTTGTTCATTGTTTTCAATAACAGCATTGGCAGCATTCAAAATATTTGCGGTTGAACGATAATTTTGTTCAAGCTTGATAACCTTTACATCTTTATAATCATGCTGAAAATTCAATATTATTTTAAAATCAGCGCCACGCCATGAATAAATTGACTGATCTACATCTCCGACAACACATAATGAACGTTCAGCAGGCACATCCTGACTCATATTTGTATAAAGCATATTCACAAGTTTATACTGAGCCAAATTTGTATCCTGATATTCATCAACCAAAATATGCTGAAATTTCTCAAAATATTTTTGTCTGACCTCCTGATTTTGTTCTAAAAGCCTTACACTAAGCATAAGCATGTCATCAAAATCAATAGCATTATTCGCATTTAAAGCCTTTTCGTATTCTTCATATACAGATGCAATCTTTTGTCCTTTGTAATCTCTGGACATTCTAAACAACATATCCGAATCCTGCATTTTATTTTTAGCGTTTGAAATAATAGATTTGACAAGCTTTGTTGCATAGATTTTTTCATCCAAATTCATTTTTTTTATGATTCTTGTTATTATTTGGTTAGTATCAGAGTCATCATAAATTGTGAAATTTTTATCTAATTTTTTACCGGTAGAGGTATTATATTTATCAATATTTTCTCGTAAAATTCTGCCGCAGATACCATGAAAAGTCCCTACCCACATAGATTTTACTTTATCTTCACCAATGATACGGCCGATACGCTCTTTCATTTCTTTTGCAGCTTTATTTGTGAATGTAACAGCAAGAATATTCCAGGGTTTTACTCCATTTTCAATCATATAGGCAATACGGGTTGTTAAAACTTTGGTTTTGCCTGAACCTGCACCTGCCAAAATCAGCATAGCACCCTGCGTTGTCTGAACCGCCTGAGCCTGCTCTTTATTCAAGTTTTCTAACAGATTTACCATGACCTCTTCCCAAATCAAAAAAAATATGCTATACTTATAGCATATTTGAAAAATATAATTAATCAATGTAAAGGTGAAAGAAAATGACAGAAAGTGAGATGGGAATTTTAATGAGTTCGGATGAAAAGAAAGAAAATCAGGAAAGTTCAATTGTAGTACCAATTGATGATATGGATACAGTTAAAGCAGATTCTCCAAACACAGTTGATGAACTTGCAATGGAATTGGCAACAATTAAACAATCAGCTAAAAAAATAGCTATCATCGGAAGCCGTAATCTTCCTATTACTCACCAGCAAATGATAGAAACTCTTGCAACCGCACTTGTAATGCAAGGAAATACAATTATAACATCAGGTGGCTCGTCAGGTACAAATGCTGCGGCAATTCGCGGAGCGATGAAAGCAAATCCTGAAAAACTGAGTGTAATATTACCACAAACAATCGGACAGCAACCAAGTGATGTTCAGGATCAATTAATAGGAGTTCCGAATATAATTGAACATTCTGACCGAGCTATGATGACATTAGCAGATGCGTCAAGAGTTTGCAACCGAGAAATTATTGATGAATGTAATCAATTAATTTGTTTCTTGTCACATACAAGTAAAACATTATACAATGCCGTAAAATATGCCGAAGAAGGACATAAAGTTATTACGGTATTTTATTTGGATTAATTTGATTTATATATTGGGGCACATTTATGTCTGAGAACCTTAAAAAATTAACGGGTAAAAATCCCAAAGATTTTGAACCCGTAGCTTATAGTCTTATCAATACGCCTGATAGCGGTCTGTTCAAAGAACTTGTCGAAAAAGATGATTATTTATACGATTTTATTAAACAAAATGTATCGGACAGATTAGAAAAAGTATGTAACAAAGATAATTATACAAATCTGATACAATTATTAAAATACTATTCTCCGTCATATGAAGATTTTATTGTAAATACACTTTCAAAATATGCTGATGAAGATTTGACAGATACTATGCTTGATTTGCTTGAAAATGGCACAATTAGCGAAAAAACCTACTGCGCAAAATATTTTTCAGTTATTAAAGATACTTTGGCTTTAGAATTTTTAAAAAAATATGCACTTAGTGAAGATTCCTTTTTAAGTTCAAATTGCATCACTGCATTGGCAAAATTTGGAGACAAAGAATTATATAACAATGCACTCACCAAATTGAAATCTGATGATGAATTTGAACAACTTGAAGGCGCAAAATTTCTTGTTTCTTATGGCGATAAATCCTGCATAAATGAACTAATACAAGCAGCAAAATATTCATCATTCGGAGAACATATTGCTGCAGAAATTCCTTACCTGATACCATTGAATGAGATTATAAAACGACCTGACGGATTGTTTATTTTAAACCTTATTATCAATGGTTTGGGGGAAGTCAGTTCACTTGCTCAGGTATTTGACTATGAATTATATGAAATTTTTGACAGTTTGATAAACGGAAATGTAACTTCGCAAATTGGGGTTATACTACTGAATGCAATAGATAAATTTGAAACCCTGACAGAAAATGATGAATACATGTTTGATGAAGGCAAAGAAACAAAACAGGAAATTCAGGCAATAAAAGAATTATTATCAGGATTAGACACCGAAAATTTATCTAAAATAGCGCAGGAAGAACTAACTCCAAACAGCCTGTTTATTTATACCGCTTTAGAATTTACAAACAATCCTGAAAAGGTTCGCCAATTACTATTCTCAGATAATCAGACAATAGTTTTGAAAGCAATAGAAATTCTAAAAAAATTAGGAGATTTAACTCCACAAGACAAAGAAAACGCACTTGAAAATATTTCTGATGAAAACATTACAAACATTATCTTAGCAATTTAATATTACATCATAAAACGGGAACCCCTTAATAAAGTACAGCAAGAATGACGTAATTTCTATGTCTTTAAAAAGGGGTTCAAACTTATGAGTAAATGTAATTTATTTTTTTATTTATTTTCAAAATCAGTTCCACCAACAATCCTTAAACGCAAACGTCTGTTTTCGCCTTCTCCGATTGAAGTAGAATCAAGATTATGCTGTTCAGCCAATTCGTGTTGCAATTTTCTTATCTGCTGATTTTGAGGTTTCAATTCAATGTCTTTTACATCACCTGACAAGATTTTTTCAATAGCAGCCTTTGCTTCATCTAACGCACTTTCGGTAACGTCATAAAATGATTGTTTTTCATTTAATTCTGCAACATCAAGAGCCTGCTTAATTATTTTTTGAATCTGTGCCATAGAATTTGTTTTTACATAAAAGATTTGTAATCTGTCTTTTTCAGCAGTTGATAGAACTTTAGCTCCACCTTTTACAAAGTTTTTGTGTGCAATTACTATATCAGCATCATCAATGTTTCTTGTAATTTCGGCATTCAGGTCAAGCCGTTCAATAACTTTTTCGGCAATACTTCTTGATACGGCATAAAGATATATTTTTTTGTAATTTTTTACCTCTTCAACATACTTTTGCCTTGAAAAAGAAAACTTAAGACTTTCAGGATGTTCAATAGTTTTATCAAGTAAATTAATTTTATCAAATACATTTGGTGTTTTGGACACAGATATCGGTGCAGGAGCGGTAAATTCATAAGTTTTATCAACTTTTCTAATCTCAGGCTTAATTGGCCATCCTCTCAAAATATAATCTACCGCTTCTGCTGTATCTTTATATACGGCTAATGTATTTCTGTCAAGAATTTCAATAACTATATCAAAAGTAGGCTGTTTTTCTCTTTCAAGAACAGTTTTTTGAGAA
Organism: uncultured bacterium; assembly: GCA_902794035.1. Classification (GTDB taxonomy): domain Bacteria; phylum Cyanobacteriota; class Vampirovibrionia; order Gastranaerophilales; family Gastranaerophilaceae; genus Zag111. The sequence goes on along the minus strand of CADBFN010000012.1, from coordinate 41,439 downwards.
GAACGCCTTTTGGCTTCATCATCACCCAGAGTAACCGATTGAATTCCTCCGACCAAATCGGATAATGTAGGGTTTTTTATAAGATTTTCCAATGTATTACCATGAGCAGTAGCAATCAGCATAACACCACGTTCTGCGATTGTACGGGCAGCCTGAGCTTCCTCTTCGGTACCTATTTCATCAACAATAATAACCTCAGGAGTATGGTTTTCAACTGCTTCTATCATAACATCCTTTTGATATTCAGGCTGACGCACCTGCATTCTTCTTGCATGGCCAACCGCAGGATGCGGAACATCTCCATCTCCTGCAATTTCATTTGACGTATCAACAATAACAACACGCTTTGCCAACTCGTCAGCAACAAGTCTTGAAATTTCTCTCAATTTAGTAGTTTTACCAACTCCCGGTCTTCCAAGGAAAAGTATGCTCTTATTTTGCAGACAAATATCTTTGATACAAGATATTGTCCCTGTTACAACACGACCAATACGGCAGGTAAGACCAACCACTTTACCCTGCCTGTTGCGAATAGCACTGATTCTGTGCAAAGTTCCTGCAATACCTGAACGGTTGTCAGATGTAAATTCCTGAACTCTTGAAGTAATGTATTCAATATCAGAATCATTTACCAAATCAGTTTGTAAATAAACTATAGAACCATCGGAATGACGAATCTCCGGAACTCTGCCCAAATCTAAAACAATTTCAATTGCATCATCCAACATTGCCGGTTCAACACACCTGTTGATTTTATCAGGCAAAATCTCTAATAATTTTTCAATATCGTTTTGTAATTGCAGGTTGCTCATATTCGCCACCTTTCTAATAAGATTATACCAATTTTTTTTATGGGGTCTTTAAGCAATTAAAATTATAGTATATCTTCCATATATATTATAACACATGTGACGGCATTTTTTTAGACTATCTTGAATCATAAAATGAGAATTTTAACATAACTTTACAATTAAAAATGGTGTTTTAACGTGTAAAATCAACACTTTTCGATTAAAAAAATAAAAAAATTATAAATTCACATTAAACAAATTGATTATATAATTCTATGAAAAAATGCAATAAAAATCCGTTTACATTCAGCAATAAAACAAGCATGAATATTAAGTTCTATTAAGCAAAAAATATTTGCATTAAAAATTAATTTTTATTATCATTCAGAATAAGAATGAAAAATAAACTTATAACAATAATTATACTAATAACAATATTTATATTATTTTACTTTTTTGTTTCATCCTACAAAAAATACAATATTGTTTTGCAGGTCATAACGCCAACGCAGTTAATTATTGATTTTAATAACAACGCAATAGCTGATAATGGGGAAACTGTTTGCATAAGTGATATAGATAGCATTTCAACTGAGTATAAAAACATTAAAAGCATAAAATCAAAATATAATTTATCCGATACCGATTTGATTAATCTTAGTTACTTATCAAAAGAATTTAGCGAAAAAAATATTTTAAATAAAAAAGTTACATTTATAAAATCGCCCAAAGTAACTTCGCAATGTCAATACGGCAAAATAAAAATAGAAGGCACCGATTATTCAGACATAATTTACAATAGCGGATATGGCATAAAGAATAATCAAATCGGGAATATAGAAAAATTTAAAAAGAATCTTGAATTTTCGAAAAAGCTTGATTTAGTAATATTAAATCATCATTCTAACAAATATCACAAACTTGATTGCGAATATGGTAATGCCGCACACGACAAGGTTATAATACCAAGAAAACAACTTCCTAAAGATGCAAAACCATGCAATTTTTGTCATAAAATTAACAAAAAATTAGCCAAAAATAAATCGAAAAATATATTATATATAAACAACAGCGACCTAAAAACAGTCAGCGGAAATATTGCGTTATACAAATTTGATTTTACTAAAAAATTAAAACCTGATTCACATTGTTCAACCGAAGTTTGTAAACTTATAGTAAAATCCATACAAGAATCAAAAGAAAGTATAGATATAGCGATATATGGTTATGATGACATTCCTTCAATTACATCTGCATTAAAAAATGCAAAAGATAAAGGTATAATAATAAGGTTTGTCTATGATGAAGCACCAAATCCAACAAATACATTTTATAAAAGCAATAACATAATAAAAAACATTGCAAATGAGAGCAAAAGCGACAGAACCAGTCCTGAAGGCTCTAAAATAATGCACAACAAATTTCTGATTATTGATAACCAAAAAGTCATAACAGGTTCAATGAATTATTCTAAAAGCGGACTTAGCGGATATGATGCAAATGATGTTATTATAATAAATTCAAAAGAAATTGCTAAGCTTTATAAAAATGAATTTGAACAAATGCTTAACGGCAAATTCCACAATGCGAAATTAAAAAACAATTCCCAAAATAAATTCAAATTAGGGAATAATGAAATCGAAATATATTTTTCGCCTCAGGATAAATCTGCAACAAGAATTATACAACTTATAAACAACGCAAAATCATATATCTATATTCCTACATTTTTAATTACTCACAAAGGAATAACCGATTCTTTGATAAAAGCCAAAATGCGCAATGTCGATATAAAAATTATAATTGATGCAAACAGTGTAAATACACGCAATACAAAACATAAAATCATACGGGGAAATAATATTGCGCTAAAAGCTGAAAATTATGCCGGTAAATTACATTCAAAAACAATAATTATTGATGATGAATATATTGTCATAGGCTCAATGAATTTTTCAAACAGCGGTGAAAATAAAAATGACGAAAATATGATTGTCATAAAGAATACTGAAATAGCAAAGAATTACAGAAAATTCTTCCTGTATTTATGGAATAAAATACCTGATAAATATTTAAAATACGCACCAAGAGCAGAAAGTTTTGACTCTATCGGATCTTGTCAGGATGGAGTAGATAACAATTTTGACGGTAAAACAGACTCACAAGACGAAGGCTGTAAGCAACATTTGTAAAAATTACATAAAAATAGCCGCTTGTAGGGGACGGCTTATTAGGTAAAAGGTTTATGTAGGAGAAAATAAAGAAAAAGAAAATAGTTTATATACAATATATATATTCCCATAGAAGCTCAAAACATAACAAATTTTTATAAAGTATTAAAAATTCTTAACAAAAAGAAAACCCGCAATTATGCGGGTTAAAATCTACACTAACTACCTAACCTTAATTTATGAATCAAGCTTTTATTTATTAAAACATAGAATATTTTTTATAATCATATTGATATCCCATCTTAGCAGCAAGTTTTTTTATCAGGGCATTGTAATGATCGGCAACCCCATTGTCAATCCAGAACCAGCTGTCCATTTCTTTTGTAATAGCTTGATAATCAGGATCATTACTTAAATCAATGCCTAATTCCTGTGCTTTATCACGCAATGCTCTTTGGATATGTTTTCCGTATTTAACTTTTTGACTGCTGTTTGCATCAGCCATAAATACTTCCATAAATGATTCTCCCGGATATGACTGATTCCATTGAATCATTCTTTCAACAACATCATCTTTTGTTATTTCTTCACAACAAGCATTGAAGGTTTCATTATCAGTACCCGGTTTGAAAGTTGCATCGTGGAATGCATCGACCCAAGATGTGAAGTTTTTAGGCTCAGCTTGAGATGATGAATCTGAGCTTGATGAGCTTGATGAGCTTGATGAACTTGATGAGCTTGAGCTTGATGATTCATCCGCTGCGCCTTGATTTGTTGTTTGACCTGTTTTGATATAATTAAGAGCTTCAACTTTAAGTTCATTTGCTTTCAAATACGCTGATTGTGGATCCATACCACTTGTTTTTATAGCATTAATTTGTTTTTCATATTCTTCTAACTGTTTTAATTTTTCTTCAAGCTTTGTTTTATCTTCAGCTTTTAAATCTTTTGCCTGTAATTGAGCCTGAATTTTTGTTTTTTCTGCGGTTATAGCCTGTAAAGCAGTATTTATTTCCTGAGAGCCCATTTGGTTAAATGACATAGCTGCCATTGAAGATGCCTGACCTATTACGGCATAAGGATTGAGCATAGGCTGAGTCTGATATCCGCTGCTTATTCCTGCAGGCCATCCGCTCATTTGAGCAATCTGATTAAATGCAATTCCAATTTGAGATTGCTGATAATTTTCAACAGGGAATATTTGAATATCTCCGCCGAAATTTGTAATCCCAAAAGGATTATATGGCATATATGGAAGATAAGCCATCGATGCGTTAGTTAAATTTCCGTAACAACTCATTCCTAATCCAAACATGATTTTTCCCCGTTTCTTAGTTTATTCCCCTGTACATTTATAAACAATTTTCATTCTGAAAAATTGCCTTTTTTAAACAATTATTTTTTTAGAGTTTGTTTAAAAGCAATAATATCAAGCTATTTAAGAGCTAAAGAATTCTTAATATTTCTTAATAATAGAATTTAAAATAATTTATGATAAAATTTTTATATGAAAACATTAGCAAAATTTATTCAACAAAAAAGAGAAGAATTAGGATTCACAGTAAAAGGATTGGCAATAGCTTCTAACATTTCTCAAAATGATATTGAAGAAATTGAAGAAGGGAAAATACTTTTTTTACCAGTAACAATAAGACAATCCTTAGCAAAAGTTTTGAAATGTGAACCTGATGAAATAAAGGCTTTAGAAAAAGACATTACGGAAAATATTATATCAAATGAAATTATAGACAGCATAAAAGAACTTATATTAAATGGTGCAGGCGGACTAAAATGTCCTAAATGCGGAGCTCCTTTGGTTACTCGGATAGCAAAAATGTACGATCTTGAAGATAACCTGATTCTACATCCAAAAGCACACTGCACTAAATGTCCGTTTCAAATACATTCATAAAAAAGCTGCATATAATATGCAGCTTTTAAATATATATTTTATAATTTATACCAAACCCTGAGCAATCATAGCATCAGCAAGTTTTTTGAATGCTGCAATATTTGCTCCGACAACATAATTTCCGCTAACACCTGCTTCATCAGCAGCAACCTTACATTCATGGAAAATATTTGTCATTATGCGGTCTAATTTCTTTTCTACCTCATCAAAAGTATAGTAATATCTGATACTGTTTTGAGTCATTTCTATAGCGGAAGTAGCAACACCGCCGGCATTAGCAGCTTTTGCAGGGGCAAAAAGAACTTTATTAGCCAGAAAATATTCAGTTGCTTCTAAAGTTGTAGGCATATTAGCACCCTCTCCAACAGCAATAACACCGTTTGCGACAAGTTTTTTTGCATCTTCAAGCTGTAATTCATTTTGGGTTGCACAAGGAAGAGCTATATCAGTTTTAATTTCCCAGATAGGAGAATTTTCACCTGTTTTTTCAAAATATTTTGCATTTGGATGACAGTCAAGATACTCTTTGATACGACCTCTTTTAACTTCTTTTATTTCTTTGATACAATCCAAATCAATTCCGTTTTCATCATAAATACAACCGTTTGAATCACTCATTGCTACGACCTTTGCGCCCATTGAAAAAGCTTTTTGAGCCGCATAGATTGCGACATTACCCGAGCCTGAAATTGTTACAGTTTTACCTTCCATAGAAGAATTATGCTGTTTTAACATTTCTCTCATATAAAATAATAAACCGTATCCTGTAGCTTCTGTCCTAGCAAGAGAACCGCCATAGCATATTGCTTTACCGGTTAAAACACCACCTTCATATGCATTGCGAATTCTTTTATATTGACCGAATAAATAACCTATTTCACGTCCTCCAACACCGATATCACCTGCCGGAACATCAACATCCTGTCCAATATGGCGATAAAGTTCAGTCATAAAGCTTTGGCAAAAACGCATAACTTCAGCATCAGATTTACCTTTAGGATTGAAATCACTACCACCTTTTGCGCCTCCAATAGGTAAACCTGTAAGCGCATTTTTAAATATTTGCTCAAAGCCTAAAAATTTCATTACACTCAAATTTACGCTTGGATGAAATCTTAAGCCACCCTTGTAAGGTCCGATAAGGGAACTAAATTGAATTCTGTACCCTCTGTTTACCTGAATTTTACCATTATCATCAACCCAAGGGACTCTGAACATAATAATTCTTTCAGGTTCGGTCATTCTCTCAAGAATAGAGTTTTTCTCATATTTATCGTCTTTATCAATAATTGGTTCTAATGAACTTAAAACTTCTTTTAAAGCCTGTAAAAATTCCGGCTGATTACTATTTTTTTGTTGTGCATCACTAATCACTCTTTCAATGTAACTATTCATTTTTTCTCCCTTTTATCATAACTTCCTATTTATTTGTACTATTATTGTAATATAATTGCAAATTAATTTTTTATAAAGTTAACTAAATAATTAGCCTGATGGCTAATGGCAAAATAATCTTCTGAGCCTAATATATTGTTGTTATGGTGTTATTAATAGTATTAGCATTTACTTTTATGATGGCTTATCAAATGTATTTGATAAAAAAGTATAAAAATCTTAATAAAGACGAAATGTCTTATGTTGCGGGATTAACTCACGACCTAAAGAATCCGGCAAACGCACAAATAAACATGTTGAATTTACTGTTAAAAGGGCAATTTGGGCAATTAACCCCAAAGCAGTATGAAATGCTTAAACTGACATGTTCATCGGCAAAATACATGTCTAATCTTGTCAGTACAGCACTTGCAGGTTATAAATATACATCTGACACAATGTTATTAAATAAGACTGATTTTGACATAATTAAACTTATAAATTCTGCATTAAAAAACAATGAATATTTAATTAATGAGAAAGATTTAAAAATTATCATGCATGCACCTGCATCATTGATAATAAGCGGAGATAAGCTGCAACTTGAAAGGGTAATAATGAATTTAATACAGAACGCAATTACATACTCTTTTAATCGTTCAGACATAATCATCAGGGCAACAGGAACCGGCAACTATATAACATTTTCAATCTCAAATAAAAGTAATTATATAAAACCACATGAACTTAAAAATATATTTAATAAATTTGCTAAAACCATAAATTCAAAATACAACAAAAACAGTACAGGATTGGGGTTATACACAGCAAAAAGGATTATACAAACACATGGAGGACAAATTTATGCAGAAAGTGTTCCTGAAGGCATATGTACATTTGGTTTCAGACTCAACTACGACAAGAAAGCAAATAAAGTCGTAAACAAGTAACTATTCTTCCAATAATCTTGTATTAATTTTTCCAAATTTTGCGGACAAATTATCGATTAAATGAATTAAATAAAGTTCAGGTTCAATGTCTTTTTCACTCAAATCAATAATTGCACCCCAATCCGCCCTGCCATGATGTGCAGCAATCATTCGGGCAACTTTTACAAAGCCCGCATTCATACATATACAAAATCCGTACTGAGAGTGAGAAATCCAAGTTTCTCTAAAACCCGGCGCGTAATCTATAAGTCCAGTTTCAGCATCAATTGTATATTCAAAAATTTTGCCAAAATCATGCAATAAACAAGCAGCGTAAATATTATCTGAATTAATTTTAGAGGCAAACGAAGGTAAATTTAATTCTGCGAACTGTGCACACTCAACTGTATGGACAAGCAACCCCCCAATATAATTGTGATGCATAAGCTTTGCCGCCGGCATAATTTTGAATTTTTCCTTATGTTCTTCAAAAAGATTGGCAACAAAATTTCTTAGTTCAGCTTTTTCTATTTTATTAATATAAGATTGCAATTTTGTCCAATAATGTTCAATTTCTGCAGACTCAAGCCCAAGCTTTGCCTCTTTTATTAGCTCTAAAGCAGAAACAAGACAATTATTATATTTTTCATTAAAGGAAGCCGAAACAATTCTGACTAAATTGCCTGTTCTGAAAATCTTTGCATCAAAACGATTAAGTGTTTCTTCCCACAATATACAATTGAGAACACTGTCATCCACAGTATTTCTCAACTGCAGTTTTCCCATTTTAGTTCCGGCTTTTGTATCTCCGATTGAAAATATAACAACTTCATATGTATCTTCTGTATTGAACATTTTTGCTCCTTTATTAATTCATTTCTCGGTCAATAATATTTTCTTTTCTGCCCCAGACAAATGATGAGCGGATTTCTTCGCCAATTTTTTCTATAGGATGATTTCTGTTTTCTTCTCTTAATTTATCAAAATACTTGTGTCCTGTTTTCATTTCATTAGTAAATTCATCAGCAAAAGCTCCGGACTGAATGTCTTTTAATATTTCTCTCATCGCATTTTTGGAAGCTTCTCCGATAACTTTTGGACCTCTTGTCATATCCCCGTATTCAGCAGTATTTGATATAGAATAACGCATGTCAGCAAGTCCGCCCTGATTAACCAAATCAACAATCAGTTTCATTTCATGCAATACTTCAAAATATGCCATATAAGGAGAATATCCGGCTTCGGTTAAAACTTCAAAACCGGCTTTCATAAGGGCAGAAACACCTCCGCATATTACAGCCTGTTCGCCGAATAAATCGGTTTCAGTTTCTTCTCTGAATGTAGTTTCAATAATACCTGCTCTGCCTGCACCGATTGCACTTGCATATGACAATGCAACATCTTTTCCGTCCCCTGAAGGATCCTGATATACGGCAATAAGACTTGGAACACCTTTACCTTCAACATACTGACTTCTTACCGTATGTCCCGGTCCTTTTGGCGCAACCATAATTACACTTACATCTTCAGGCGGAACAATTTTTTTGAAATGTATATTAAAACCATGAGCGAACATTAAATACTGTCCTGCTCTCATATTAGGTTTAATTTGTTTTTCATAAACCTCTGCCTGAACTTCGTCAGGAATAAGAACCTGTACAACATCTGCCCATTTTACGGCATCTTCAACAGACATTGTTTTAAAACCGTAATTTTTAGCTTTTTTATCGGACACTCCGCCTAATCTCAGACCTAAAACAACATCACAGCCCGAATCTTTCAGATTCATTGACTGACCGTACCCCTGAGAACCAAATCCTATTACTGCAATTTTTTTAGATTTAATTAAATTTTTATCTATATCTTTATCCAAATAAATTTTTAAATCAGACATAAAACACATCCCTTCTGTATTTAAATTTTAACACAAATAAAAAAATAACTGTTATTTTCCATAGAATAAAAATAACAGTCATTTTTTTAATTAAATATAATTAATATTTATACATCAGTATTTATACATCTGTAAACAAGCGCAGCACATAATCCGCCGAGCATATTAGCTGAAATAGTAATCCAAACAACACAAGAACAGCATACTGTACCTGTAACTAAAGCTGATAGAGCAACAGCAGGGTTAAATGCGCCCATACAAATATTACCAACAGCAAATGCACCTACCATAACAGTTGAACCTATAGCTAAACCATAGTATGAATTTCCTTCGGTCTTTTTTGAGGTTGCAGTTTGCAATACAACATAACATAGAGCAAAAGTAACTAAAAATTCAGCCACAAAAATTGTTTCCAAACTAAAAGACATTTTTGCAGGAGCATCCAAACCACCTGACAACAGATTTACAACTAACGCAGCACAACAAGCACCAATAATCTGTGAAAAGGTATAAAAGAACCACTGTTTCCATTCTAACGCACGCCTCATTGCGGCTGCCAAAGAAACTGCAGGATTATAATGACCTCCTGAAATATATCCTCCGGCATAAACCATTACCATTAAAACAGCACCTATTGCCAAAGGCGCAATGCAACCTTCCCCGCCAAATGCTGCAGTCATACCAATTGTAAATACAAGAAAAAATGTACCAATAAACTCTACAAGATACTTTCTTAAACAATCAATCATAAAAACCTCCTTATATTAAACGACAAACCTATTATAATATAAGAATACAAACTTTGCAAAATTATTATCCGTTATTATGGCTAAAGCCATAATTTGAAGCAACATACCTTCCGATGGATTTTATTTTTGCACCAATGCAACCCCTGCATTTATCAGGACTGTCATTTAAACAAATTTTATTCGGATAAATTTCATATTTTGCTCTGTATTGCGTTTTTGTAATATTTGGCATAACGACATTAGCACCACTTTTTAACGCAATAATTCTGCCATCGGGATTTAAAGTTTCCATAGCGGTCGTTGCAGGTATATTAATATCAGGAAGCATAATCCTGGTTAAAGCCATAACCTTTAAGGCTAAAATAAAACTCCCCGTTTTTTCATTCTTTAAAGGGGTTTCAGGATGAGGTATAAAAGGACCGATTCCAACCATATCAGCCTGAATTTCACTAAAAAACAAAATATCATCTGCAAGAGACTCAATTGTCTGATTTGGCAAACCTACAAGACATCCTGTCCCGACTTCATAACCTAATGTCTTTAAATCCTTTAAGCACCTGATTCTGTTATCGAAATCCGCATAAGGATGCATTTTAGCGTATAAATCGCGATCTGTGGTTTCAATTCTAATTAAATACCTGTCAGCTCCGGCATCTTTAAAAGCCTTGTAATCTTCATAACATCTTTCTCCGACACTCAATGTCAAAGCAACATCAAAATCCTTTATAGCCTTTATTATTTCGACAATTTTTTCACAAGAATAATACCCATCTTCACCAGATTGCAAAACTATTGTCTTATATCCCAAATTAACGGCATCAGATACGATTTGTAAAATTTCATCTTTTAATATCCTGTATCTTTCAATTTTTTTATTTTCAGTTCTTAAACCACAATATTTGCAAGAACATTTACAAATATTTGAAAACTCGACAAGACCTCTCAGATGTACCGCATCCCCGACATTCTCTTGCCTGATCTTATCAGCTAAAGAAAACAACCATTCATTTTTAGAATCATCTTTTAATATATCTATTATTTCATTTTTAGTAAAAAGTTTATTACTCACAGAAATATTCTACCATAAAACAGAATTTACTTGTGATTTCCCTCAAAAGAAAAAAATCAAGCAAAAAATGCTAAATCTTAACAAAATAAATAAAAATTTACTTTCTGAAACATTTTGTGTCACTGGGCATGCTTTATGATAGATTAAGGAAGTAAGGAATAGTTTAGTAAGGAGATAATGAATGGCTGAATATCTAAGTAAGGAAGAGATTAAGCAATGGAGAAGTTCATTAGAAAAAATAACACTTGAAGAATTTGCTGCCAGATTAGGGAAGAAAATTGAAGAAAAAAAAGCTACAAATGATTTAGTTGATATAGTTTTACATGGTAAACCTGTTATTTCAAAAGAAGCAGAATGGTCTTCAGGCGCAGAAAGACTAAGTTCTATCGCAAACAGAGCTTATGAGAAAGAAAAAGATCTATATGTTTCTCCGTTCTCAGTAAAAAGTTTGCAAAATGAAGATAAAAAACCTGCTAAAACATCTTCTAAAAAAGAAGCAAAAAAAGCGGAAGAAGTTAAAATTGAACAAGCAACGAAAAAATCAGCCGCTAAAACTATAAATAAAAAAGCAGAAAAAGCAAAAAAAGAAATTGTAAATGAGGTAAAAACAGGCGATGTTGTTAGGGACGAAGTAAGAGTTGTATTTAAAAAGGCTTTAACAGACAGAGAACAAAGAGTATTTGATTACTTCTCATCTCATCTGAATGAAGTCGTATATGCAAAAGATCTTGCTCAGCTACTTGAATTACCAAGAGATTATGTGTACAAATACATTAAAAATCTTAGAGCCAAAATTGAAGGAGAAGCATTGCAAAATGCCGATAAAGGCGGATTTGTATTAACAGTTAAATAGAACATTAAAATTTTACAATAAAAAGTCGGACTAAAATTGTCCGACTTTTTTATTGTCATATTTATAATCAATTATTGAATTTCGACTTTAGCACCTACAAATTCAAGGGCTTTTTTGGTTAAATCGGCTTCATCTGCTGAAATATTTGTCATAAACACAGTAGGTGCAGAATTTGCAATCCATTTTGCATGGTCATAGGTAATACCCGTTATTTGCCTTAAAGTTGCCATAAAAGTAGCTTTATTTGCACCTGAATCTAGTAACAACAGACTATTTGTCCCTGTAGATTTCTGAATAACAATATCCCTGCAGCCAAAAATCTTTTTAATATAAATCTGACATCTACGTTTAAAATTCAGAGAAAACTGAACAACATCAAATTTATCCATATCAAATTTAAAATATTTTTTAAATACATACTCATTTAAAATTATAATCAGCATCAGTGCTATTGCGCCATATAAGAATCGTTCATCTAACATTTTGTTCCCCCCGAATTAAATTACCTAATTACGACTTCTGCCCCTGCCCTTTCAAGAATATTTTTTATATTTCTTGCTTCCGAATTGCTTATGTTCTCTTTTATAACATACGGTGTTGATTCAATAATGTCTTTTGCCTCTTTTAAACCAAGAAAAGTTATTTCTCGAATTTCTTTTAATACTGAAATTTTATATTGATTTGGAACGGAAATCAAAACAACAGAAAAAGATTGTGTGCCATTTTGATTATCTGCATTATCATTATCTTCTTCCTTTTTACCCCACGTTGCATCAAGTATTTCATCAATGTGTCTTTGTTTCAATACTGTATTTTCGTATTTATTACCATTGAATAAATGTTTTTTGGAATCGACAACTTTCAGTATTACCACCATGAGCGAAAGGGCTAATGCTATGTATGTACATATTTCATCTGACATAAATTCTCCTATAAAGAAATAGACGGACAAATTCCCAGAATTTGCCCGTCTATTATAACATTTTTATATTGAAAAATCAAACTACTTGATTTCAACACCTGCACCAGCTGCTTCAAGAGTTTTCTTGATTTCTTCAGCTTCAGCTTTTTTAATGCCTTCTTTAACTGCTTTAGGAGCTGCTTCAACTAAATCTTTAGCTTCTTTAAGTCCTAAACCTGTAATGTTTCTAACTTCTTTTAATACAGCGATTTTCTTATCAGCAGGAACAGATGCCAAGATAACTGATACTTCAGCATCAGGGTCATCAGCAGGTGCAGCAGCACCAGCTGCAGGAGCAGCAGCTACAGCTACAGGAGCAGCTGCAGATACGCCGAATTTTTCTTCCATAGCTTTTACTAATTCAGCAGCTTCTAATAATGTTAATTTTTCAATTGATTCTAAAATAGTTTCTACGTTACTCATTTTTATTTCTCCTTTAATTTATTTTTGAGTTGTACCATTTAATTTTTGCTTTTTTTATTTGCAGTCCGAATTATTAAATAATAAGAACTATATGCAAATTTCATTAAGCAGCTTTTTGATCTCTTACAGCCGCAATAGCTCTTGTAAGAGATGCCATAACTCCATTGACGCAACCAACAATACCTGAAGCAGGAGAGTTGATTGAACCAAGCATTTTTGCAAAAAGTTCTTCTTTTGATGGAAGATTTGCCAATGCCTTTGTTTCTTCAACGGATAATAATTTCCCGTCTAATACAGCACCTAAAATTTCACCTTTTTTAGCTTTATCAATGAAAGCTTTTACGGCTTTTGCAGGTGCAACAGGATCTTCAAAACCAAATGCAATAGCTACAGGACCGGTAAGTTTTTCAGTCATTACTTCGTATTCGGTTCCTTTAACAGCGATTTTAGCCAATGTATTTTTAGTAACCATATAATCGCCACCGTCTTTTTGAAGTTCACGTCTTAAAGTTGTGATTTCTTCAACTGTTAAACCCTTGTATTCAGTGATAACTGCAACTTGAGCCTTTTTTATTTTTGATTTGATTTCTTCAATTTTTTCAGCTTTAAATGCTTTTGTTGCCATTTTTGCTCCTTTATCGGTTTAATCCGATCTTACATTTTATCGACCTATAAAAACCAAAAAAGACTTTGCTTTTCTGATTAAACCGCAAAATCTTATACTAAAGTCAATTGTTATTTTAAATTACTATTTACTTTCGGTATAACCTCGGCTAGCAGATAAATCTATTAAGTCTTGCGACACTAACGGTCTGCGGTTGTAGAATAATATTATCATAACAACATTTAAAATCAAGTATATTTTTATATATCTTTACATAATATGCACCAGTAGGTTTTAACTTATTAGCAATTTTTACAGAGTTCATGTTTTTATATATATATGGTAGATAGAAATTATTATGTAGAAAATCCTGCAAACAGCAATATGCACTACGGCAATAAACCCATTGTCGGAGTATTAGATTTTCCTGAGCATCTACCTGTTAAACGCCCGTATAACTACTTTGAAGCACAGGCGATTTACAACGGATTGACAAAAGATATATATGAACTTTCTCAAAAAGGCGATCCTGACAAAGTAAAAAAGGGTGTACCTAAAATTATAAAATATGCACTGGGGATTTTGGCATCCATACCTCTTATTATACTTGGAGCCAAGGGTATCAGCAAAATTATTGCTAAATTCAGACATTAAATCTTATTCGTCTTTCATCGGCACTTCTCTAAGCTGAGTATAAATTATCGGTGAAAAATCTTTAGTTGTTACAATGTCAATAATCTTATAAGAATGCGGCAGACCGAGTAATGAAGGAGATGAGATATGATAAATACCATTATTCATTATTTCGCCGTTAGCATGTAAGTGTCCTGAAATTATGGCTAATACATTATTATGTCTGTTTAAGACACTTTTATAATCCTCGACTTTATATGTTTTGTGAGTTTTTAGCCTTGATGAATTGCGATCAGGGTATTCAACAGGGAAATGCTGGAAAATTATCACAGTTTTTCTTTTATTTTTGTCTAACATCCTATTCAGCCAGGAAAGAGTATCTTTTTTGAAATATCCGGCAGCCCCCGGAATAACTTCCTTTGCGCCATCAACAATTAAGAAAACAAAACCTTTTTTCGAAAATTTATAATTAGGTTTTTTTTGTCTTATAAATCTGTTGCTTTCTCTTAGAATACTCAAATATTGAACCTTTGACATTCCTCCTGATTTATATACGTCGTGATTGCCGATTACAACATAATACGGAACATTTAATTTTTTTATAATAGAAGCAAACATCCTCAAATTTTCTTCGGAAGCCTGATCAATATTGTCTCCCGTAAAAACGACAAAAGAAACATCCGGCTGATTGTTAATATCTTCAACAGCTGATTTTAATACTTTTTGAGAATATTCCGAATTATGCGACATATGTACATCTGTAACCTGAACAAACTTTATATTTTCAGCAAAAACTTTTTGCATACACATAAGTAAAAAAAATGCAATTAAGGTCAAAAACTTTTTCATTACACAATCTCCCTTAGAAAAGATTATATCATAAATTTTTAACATGTGATAAAATAGGATTATGAGATTAGATAAATTTTTAAAAGTATCAAGAATTATAAAGCGTAGAACAGTTGCTAATGAGGTTTCCGATATGGGCAGAGTTTTCGTTAATGGCAATCCGGCAAAACCCGCCAAACAAATTAAAGAAAACGATATTATAGAAATTGAATACGCAACAAGAACTCTGAAAGTTAAAGTTATAAAAGTCCCGCAAGGTGCTGTAAGTGTTCAGGAAGCATCGACTCTGTACCTTGAATTGTAGTATATTACAATTCAAGGAGTGAAGAGTGAATAGTGAATTGTGAATGGTTGGTTACATATTTGGTAAAATCATCAATCGTTCGGCATAATATAACTACTGTTCCCTTAATTGTTTATTTACCATAATTATTCACAACTTATATTATAATATTAAGGAATGTAACAAAATAACTCAACTCTGAAATCCAAACTTTTCAAAATACTTTATTAAGGTATAGAGAAGAGAACATGGAGATAGCAAGATGAGAGAATGGACTTCAAAAATATTAGGTGGTTTTAGCACAAATAAGGTTTCTGGTTCTAAAACTAATGGCACAAATAATTCTACAGAAAAAACAAAACAGCCAAATGTACAAATGACCAGGGTTTATGCACAATTTGATGAAACAACATATTATCCAAAATCTACAAATACATTTATTCCTGATATTATATCAAAGAAATATGACCAAATACCTGAGGGCCATAATTACCAAACTGTTAGCGCAGATCAAACAGTAGCTTTCTATAATAATTTAAAACAAGAAGGAATGAACGATGTTGATAGAGCTTCTGACAGATTTTTAGAAGAAGAACATGAGTTTGTATAATAAATTTTACACACAAAAAAAGACCTTCGCAATAAGCGAAGGTCTTTTTTTTAACATATTACTAAGCAGAGTAAACAGAAACTTGTTTTCTGTCACGTCTGTGAGGTTCAAATTTAACCTGCCCGTCAATCAATGCATATAAAGTATCATCAGAACCGATACCTACATTGTTGCCAGGATGAATTTTTGTTCCTCTTTGGCGAACAATAATGTTACCTGCTTTAACTGTTTCTCCACCGAACTTTTTCACACCAAGACGCTTAGACTCGGAGTCACGACCGTTACGGGTGGATCCCATACCTTTCTTATGTGCCATTTTTATATTCTCCTTATAATTATATTACTTTCTATTCAGCTGATTCTGTTGCTTCTTCTTTAGCTGATTTTTTTGCAGAAGTTCTGATTTTAGAAATCATAACTCTTGTAAACTGTTGTCTGTGACCTTGTTTTTTTCTGTAACCTTTTTTAGGTCTTTGTTTGTAAACAATAATCTTTTTAGCTTTATCCTGTTTAAGAATTTTGCCTTCAACAGATGCACCTGATACATATGGTTGTCCAACTTTTGATTTCTTACCGTTTACAATCATAACGATATTATCAAATGTAACTTTGGCATCAGCTTCGCCTTCTAATTTTTCAATATCAACGTAACGACCTTCTTCAACTTGATACTGTTTTCCGCCTGTTTCTACAATTGCGTACATTTTATCTGTCCTTTCATTTTTGGGTTCGTAACCTTCTTAAATGCTAGTGTTAAAGGTTTTATAAACGATTGCCCGAGTAATAACGTATTGTTATTATCATCCGATAATAGTTCAATGTCAAGCATTTTTAATATTTGTTAAATTTCAGACTAATATTTATTATTTGATGTAGAATAAAATTATGTTTAATAAAGAAGAATTGATTGAGATTACGGGAGCAAAAGTTTTAAAAGATAGCGGTTTAAACTTGGATTTTACTGTATCAACCGATACAAGAACAATATCCCCAAATGACATTTATTTACCGTTAAAAGGAGAAACTTTTGATGGGGAAGCATTTATTGACAAAGCGGTAGAAAATGGAGCAAAAGCCTATTTTACCTCACAAAGCAGCATAAATGATAAGGCGGATTTAGTTTTAAAAGTGAAAGATACAAAGGAAGCATATTTAAAACTGGCACAATATTACAGAAAAAAAATCAACCCCACAGTAGTAGGAATAACCGGCAGTGCAGGCAAGACAACAACAAAAGAAATGGTATATGCAGTTTTGAGTGCGAAATACAAAACTCATAAAACTTTTTCCAACCATAATAACGAAATAGGTTTTTGTCAAACAGTGTTATCAATGCCTGAAGATACACAGATGCTTATTGTAGAAATGGGAATGAGAGGATTGGGAGAAATTGAACTTATTACAAAATATCTAAATCCTGACTATGCGATTGTAACAAATTGCGGGAGCGCGCATGTCGGACGTCTGGGTTCTCTTGATAATATTGCAATAGCAAAATGCGAAATAGCAAAGGGACTTGACCAAAATGGAACATTCATATCCCTGAATCAGGACATTATAAAAAAACATCTGCAATTCACTGGCGAAAAAATATTTTATGCAATGAATGAAGTTGAAATCATAGAACAAAAACCTTCTTATTCCAAATTCGCATATAAAAATAACATTTATGAACTCAATGTTGAAGGAGAGTATAACATTGAGAATTCCTTATCAGCCATAAATGTAGGATTAAAAACAGGAATGAGCGCAAAAGAAATAGCCGAAGGACTACTAAACTATCACCCTATTGAAAAAAGATGGGAAGTTGAAGAAATCAAAGGTTTAAAATTTATAAATGACAGCTATAACGCCAATCCTGAATCAATGAAAGCTTCTGTAAAAGCATTTACGGAATTATACCAAAATCCTGTTGTTATACTTGGAGATATGGCTGAATTGGGCGAAAATGAGCTAAAATATCACCACGAAGTCGGAAAATTTTTAACAAAATTAAATAAAAATGTAAAATACATTTTTATAGGCAAGTTAGCCCATGAAATAGGCAAACCTCTTGAATCTGAGGGGATAGATACTAAATATTTTGACAATAATAAACAGGCATCTGTTTACATTGTTGAAAATTTACACAAGAGTAATACAATATTTTTAAAAGCTTCAAGGACAATGAAATTTGAAGAAATATTAGATTACATAAAAAATGAGGGATAGATAAAAAATGATAATGACAACAATTGCATTCCTTCTTGGACTCATATTGTGTTCACTGTTTGGAGTGCCGTATATAGATTTATTGAAGAAAAAAATGATTGGTCAATATGTAAAAGAACTTGCACCGGAAAATCATGCCAAAAAGCAGGGAACTCCGACAACAGGTGGGGTTTTTATAATTGCGGCAATCATTATGGCATCAGTAATAGTTCTGTCACTTGCAAGAGAAATGACAACAACGGCTCTGATAACCATAATAACTTTATTTTTCTACACTCTTGCAGGGTTTCAGGATGATTTTATTAAAATTAAAGGTAAAGGTAATGACGGTTTAACACCGAGAGGTAAATTATTCAGACAAATTGCAATTGCATTACTGCCAACAATAGCTTTAATGCTTACAAATAACAATGCCTGCCAGTTTAGTATAGGGCATATTACACTGGATTTAGGCTGGTTTTACCCGATATTTGCAGTATTCATTATAACAGGATCATCAAATGCATATAACCTTACAGACGGCTTAGACGGATTAGCAGCAGGCTGCGGGATTCCGGCATTTGTTGCGTGTGCGATAATTGCATTATCATTTGGCAATACAGATCTGGCAATCATATCTGCGACAGTAGCCGGAGCTTTAATAGGATTTTTGCAATACAACAAACCAAAAGCTCAGGTTTTTATGGGGGATACAGGATCACTTGCAATAGGCGGGCTTTTAGGTACTCTTGCAGTATTAGGCAAATTTGAGTTTTTACTGATATTTTTCGGTGCAGTATTTGTAATGGAAACGTTATCTGTAATAATTCAGGTAACGAGCTTTAAAACAACAGGTAAAAGAGTATTTAAAATGGCTCCGATTCATCATCATTTTGAACTGTTGGGCTGGAGCGAAAAAAAAGTCGTAATTGTTTTTTCAATAGTATCAATACTGTTTTCGGCATTTGCAGTTTTATTGTATGAATTATTTTCAAAGGGGATAATATAATGAGTGTAAGAGGGAAAAAAGTACTTGTTCTCGGGTTATCAAAAAGCGGAATAGCAGCAGCGAAGTTTGCAAAAAAACATGGAGCAGATGTATATTTGACTGAATTTAACGATATTACAACAAAAGAACAGTCTGACAATGCAAAAATGCTTGAAGATTTAGGAATACATGTCGAATATGGCGGACACAGCGAAAAATTTATATCAAAATCTGATTTAGCAGTGACAAGTCCCGGAATTCCTCCTCAAAGCCAAATTATAAGAAAAGTCAGAGCAGAACAAATTCCTGTCATATCTGAACTTGAATTGGCATACAGAGAGTGTGATATCCCATTTATAATTATTACAGGTACAAACGGGAAAACAACAACTACGGCTCTTACTCAGCATATACTCAGCAAAAAGTTAAAGACAGAAGCTTGCGGAAATATCGGTACTCCGCCTTGTCTTGTAGCTGACGAAAATCTTGATTATTTTGTATGCGAAGCAAGCTCTTTTCAGCTTGATATGAGTACTTCGCTCAAACCATATATCGCCGTATGGACAAACTTTACCCCTGATCACATTGACTGGCACAACGGTTTAGAGAATTATTTTAATGCAAAAGCAAGAGTTTTCAGAGAACCTCAGACCGCAAAATATTGTGTTCTGAATGCTAAAGATGAAAAACTGCTTGAATTTTCAAAAGAAGTAAAAGGCAATGTATTTATGTTTGGGGATAACTTCGGAGATAATTGCTGCTATGTTGAAAATGACACAATAATTTTCAAACAAAATGGAATTAAAGAAGAAATAATTAAAATTTCTCAATGTCCATTAATAGGAGAACATAATTACCAAAATATTGAATGTTCAATTATATGCGCCAAATTAACAGGTATTGATAATGAAACAATTAAATCTGCTATAATGGAATTTAAAGCTCCTGAACACAGGCTTGAATTTGTTACCCAAAAAGATAATATTAAATTTTACAATGATTCAAAAGCCACAAATCCTGAAGCTTCAATTGTTGCAATAAACTCATTTAACAATAAAAATGTAGTCTTAATTGCAGGAGGTCGGGATAAAAACACTGATTTGGCAGAATTTTGTGAATCCATAAAAAAACATATAACAACAGTTATCCTGATTGGAGAAGCAACAGAAAGATTTGAACAAAATCTTATAAAAAGCGGTTTTAATAACATAATAAAAGAGCAAACAATGCAAAGTGCAATTGATAAAGGGATAGAACTCAGACCTGATGTAGTATTATTATCGCCTGCATGTGCAAGCTTTGATATGTTTAACAGTTACGAACACAGAGGAGAGGTCTTTAAAGAGTATGTCTTATCAAGAGTATAATAATCCTTTAAGACAAAATAATAACACTAAGAAAAAGAAGAAGTCAGATTCAATATTGACTGCTCCTGATAAGCATTTGCTTATTGTCGTAATCTTTTTGGTTATAACCGGATTTTTGGCAATATTTTCTGCAACGGCTCCAAAATGCATGCGTGAAGGATTAAATATCGCAAGTTTTTTACTTAAACAAGGGATTTTTGCAGCTGTGGGTTTCGGAGCTTTGGCATTCTTTACTAATTTTGATTATCACAAATTAGAGAAATATAATGTAAAATTTCTTTGGGTGGTTATAATTTTGCTTTGTTTGGTACAATTTACGCCACTTGGGATGGAAATTAACGGGGCAAGACGCTGGATGAATTTGGGATTTATGCAGCTGCAGCCTTCAGAATTTGCAAAACCGTTATTTTGTATGCTGATAGCTAGTGCTTTTAAAGATAAAGTAAATATATTTGATTCAAATTTTATCGTAAAAGTGTGCATTCCGTTACTTGTCGTATTATTTCTTGTATTCAAACAGCCAAATCTGAGTATGGTAATTATATTGGTAACTACCGGTTTGGCGATGTATATAGCTGCAAGCGGGCCATTGATTGTTCTTGGAATCGGCGGCGGAATAATTGGGGTCGGAGTAATTTCAATGATTCCGAAATTATTACACGGCTACCAAATGGACAGAATTAATATTTGGTTAAACCCTGGCAGCGATGCTCAGGGCAAAGGATATAACATTATACAATCTCTTATTGCATTTGCTTCAGGCGGATTTGGCGGAACCGGTTACGGAGGTTCAATACAAAAACTTGCATATCTGCCTGAATGCCATACAGATTTTATTTTCTCAATAATAGCCGAAGAATTTGGCTTTTTGGGCTGCTTCTTTGTTATAGGACTTTTCACCGTATTAGTTCACAGAGGTTTAAAAGTTGCAAGAAGATGCCATGATATGTATGGAAAACTACTTGCCATAGGCATTACATTTATATTAGGTTTTCAGGCATTTTTAAATATGGCAGTCGCCAGCTCTCTATTTCCTGTAACCGGTGTAACACTGCCATTCATAAGCTATGGCGGAACCTCTATTATCGTATTTTTGTCAATGATCGGAATATTATTAAATATTTCAAAACAGAGAATAAAAAAAATAAGGACAGAAAATAATGAATAAAAAAAGATATTTCATAACCGGAGGTGGAACAGGGGGACATATATACCCTGCAATTGCAGTTGCAGATGCACTTCTGGAAGAACAGGACACCGAAGAAATTTTTTATGTGGGGAATCCAAATAACCTTGAAGCCGACATTACAAAAGAAAAAGATTATACTTTTTTACCGGTAAACAGTTCAGGGATGCCAAGAAAAGCAACATTACAATTTTTTAAATGGTCTTTTCAAATGCTTGTTGCATGGTTAAAATGCTGTTTTTATATTTTTAAGTATAAGCCAGATGCAATTTTTGGCACAGGCGGATATGTTTCAGCTCCGGTATTATTGGCAGGAATTACGATGAGAGTACCTTTTGTAATGCACGATTGCGATGCAAATCCGGGTCTTGTAACAAGAAATTTTGCACCATTTGCAAAAAGTATTTCTGTTGCATTTGATGTTGAATGTCAAAAACTAAACAATAAAAATTGTATTGTAAACGGCAACCCCATCCGAAAAGAATTCTCTACCTTAACAAAAGAACAGGCAAGGAACAATATCGGATTAGAAAACAAACTTACAATTTGCATAATGGGTGGTTCACAGGGGGCTAAGAAAATAAATGAAGCCGCAGTTGAAATATTAAAAGAACTATCTGCAAGAAATATTCAGGTAATTTTTCAGACAGGGAAAAGAAATTTTGAAGATGTTATTGCAAAAGTGAAAAATATATACCCTGAATATGAAAATGACAAAAATATAGTTATTAAACCTTATTTTAACAATATGACTGAAGTATTAAAAGCAAGCGATATAGCAATATCAAGAGCAGGTTCTTTAAGCATTTCGGAATTATGTGCAAGTGCAGTTGCCTCTATTTTTGTTCCTTACGCATATGCTGCTGCAGACCATCAGAGAAAAAATGCAAAATATATGTTAAATAATGGTGCAGGACTATATTTGGAAGACGGTGCAACTAACGGAGAAACATTACTCAAAAAAATTGCAATCTTCACAAATGATGCAGAATATCTAAAATCAGTGCAGCAAAAAGCTTTATCACTTGCGAAATATGATGGAGCCTCAAGAATAGTGGAGCAAATTAAAAATACTAAATCAATATAGTATCAAGAACACGTTTTCGGATACCAGCGATACTTTCTTCAGCTTTAAGTTCTTCTTTTCTCGCTTTTTCGAACAATTTTACTGCGCTGTCCTTATCTTTTGCAATTCGGGATTTTTGAGCAAACATATTTGACAATTTTAAAAATTTATTAGCAGGCGCAAACTCTTCAATAGGCATTGTTAATTTAGATAATCCAAAGTAATCTTTTCCAAATTGTATAACTCTGTTAAACGCATCACTGCTCAATACTTCTTTTCCGTAAGATTTATTATTATACAAATTCGATTTAAAAAATTCATCTTGTTTTACATAATCTCCGTACTTTACAGACCACAATGGCGCTTTTGCACTTCCAATTTTTTCCAGTTCAAATACATTTTGACTTTTGTCTGCTTTAACAGCCTTCAAAGTATTTATAAACATTTTTAATTTAACCCACTCTGAATCCCCAAGCTTTATTCCTCTTGCGTAGTCCAGCGCATAATTAGTAAGATAATCCGTTTTTTTTATTACTCCGCAAAAACTCGGTCTTGTATTATAAAGATAGTTATTGTCAATCATTTGCATAGTTAAACACCTTTCAAAATTCTTCAGACAAATATTTAAAACTCATAAAATTATTTTTTGCTATTATAAATTATTTTAAAGTTTGTAAAAATTCCTTATTTGCATCAAGAGCTTCTTTTGTACCTGCAACTGAATAAACGGGTTTAGTACTGAAAATATTTTGTGCGGTATTTAACAAATCCTGTGCAGTTATACTATCTATAATTTCTAATTGTTTATTTATATAATTTACGCCATAAGCTGTTGTTACATGATCACTCAATATAGCGTTTCTTACAGAGTTCATTTCCAAAGATGATAGTAAACTTGATTTCATAGCTTTTTTAGCATTTGACAATTCCTCTTCTGTTACAGGCTCAGAGGTTATTTTTTGTATATTTTCATTAAAACCTTCTATAGATTTTTTTATGTTATCTAAAGTTTTTTCGCCTGTTTCGTTGTTATTTGTAGTTGTTCTTATAATCATACTCAAAACCCCGCTATCACCCTGAGTTTGATACATAGAATCAACCATATAAGCTAGATGACGTTTTTCTCTAAGATCATTAAATAATCTTGATCCTTGCCCCATTCCAAGAATTGTATTTAAAAGCGTTATACACACATCATCTTTTATATTACCGTTCTGACGGAATTTGTAACCCTGAATTATATCAGCCTGATTTCTGTTTGTTTCTGTTGTATGAACCTGCACATCAGAATTTTCTTTGTAACACTGAGGCAAAGTGTAATCTTTTACTTTAACAAAATTAAACCCATTTGCATTTTCAAATATTTGTTGCTTCAGCTGAGGGTATTTTGAAAACGGACCGGTAACAACTATTTGCCCTTGCGATTTGGATAACAACTCATTATAAAGCCCAATTACATCACTATATGTTATATCTTTTAAACTTTCCAATTTTTCTTCAGGAGTATAAGCAAAGTGAGTTCCTTCAAACATTGTCTTTTTATATTTTGCATCTGCATTTGGTTCAATACTTTGGTATTCATCCCTGCAATGACGAATAGCTTTATTAAATAAATCTTCTGTTAAATCAGGCTGCAAAATATTTTCTCTGTACATATTCAAAGCAATATCAGCATTATCAACAGGGAAACTTCCTGACAGAGAAAATTCACTTGTTGAAGCAGCTAAACCGCTATTTATTGCATATTTATCGCTCATGCCTGCCAACTCTTGCCAAGAATGTTGTTTTGTTCCGCAGTATTTAAGCATGTCGTTTAAAATATCTGCTATTGCAGCTTTTTTAGGAGATTTATCTTTTGTATAATACTCAAGATAATAATTTACAACATCAGAATCAGAATCTACCAAGGTAACTTCAAAATTGTTATGCATTTTATACTGAGAAATTTTATCAATATTTATCGGAGTTTTTTTATTTGCTCCTGTAAACGCAATCTGAGTTTTTGATTTTGCATAATTATCTTCAATACTTTCTTTTGTCGCATTTTTAGGATGAACAACAGTGATTGAAGCTTTATTCAAATCATAATACTTTCTTGCGGTATTCATAAAATCAGCATAAGTCATGTTATCCAAAATTGAAGCATAATTTGCAGTTTTATAATGGGTACCGTTTAGAAAATCCATACCTATATGATAATTCAAATCTTCAGAAGATTGCATGCCGATTGAATTAACTTTTTTAATATTAGATTTTACAGCTTCAAATTCATCAGGAGTCGGAGGATTTGTACTAATTTCACCAAGCACCTTATAAATATCCTTTAGCGCAGATTCGACATAGTTTTCTGAAACAGAAGAATGAACCATTAAGACATTTCTGTCAGAAGGTCTTGAACCAAGTCTTTCTATTGAAGGACAAATATTTGTTGAATATTTTTGTTCTGTTTGTTTAATTCTTGCATGAGCTAGACCAAATAACAGTTGATTTACGGCTCTTAAATATACCTGATCTTTTTCATTATTATTTTCGCAACCGGCAAAACCAATAAAGATTTCTGCTGCTCCGGTTTTCTTATTTGAAATTATATCTTCCCTGACTGTCTTTTCTATTGGTGTCATTTTTTCAAATGTTCTTTGACCAACAGGAGTCTTTGTAGAATTAAAATATTTAGAAACCAGAGAAATAGTTTTTGCCTCATCAACATCTCCTGTAATAACAGTTACGGTATTTGCAGGATAATAATTGTTATTAAAGTAATCAATGACATCCTGTCTTGTTAAAGCATCTATATTATCTGTTGTACCGGTTACAAGATTTGGAGAGGTTGATTTTATATTGAATAAATTTTTTATAGTTAAAGTTTCTGCATTTGATGAATCATCAGACATATACATATTTATTTCAGAATCAACAATCTTTTTCTCTTTTTCTAATTTTTCTTCCAGAAATTTCGGAGTCTGAATCATTCCTGCATGAAGTTTAATTTGTTCTTCCAAATCAGTATCTTCCAATAAATTAGAATCTATTTCATAATCTGTTTTTGAAAAAGAAGTTGAAGCATTTGTATATGCACCCATTTTATGAACTTCTTCAAAATAATCTTTATCGCCCAAAGCCTCAGAGCCATTAAATAAATTGTGTTCTATATAATGGCTTATACCACGGACTCTGTCAGGTTCATTAAACGAACCTGTATTAACATAACTTTTTATAACTGTTGTACCATCTTTTGGTACAATAACGACCTTTTGTCCGTTAGACAGCTTATAATAATGAGCCACAAGATTATTCGGTAATTTAATGTCCTCTATTTTTGTATAAGATACAGGCTTTGATACATTATAATCAACAGTAACATTTTGCAAATCTGTAACAGTATTTTTGCTATCACTATTTTGCGCAAATGAAGGAGTATTTTTTACCTGAATATTATTTGTTACTGAAAAATTAGGAATAATTCTCATAAATCTACCTGTATTAACCTATGTATATATAAAAACAATACAATAAAATTTATTGCCATATAAATAAACAAAATGTAAAAATCCTTCATATTTTGGCACATATAATAATTATGATATAATAGAGTAAAGAGAGGTTATTATGGAAAAAACATTAATAAAATACCCATATTTAAATAAAGATGTAGAAATATATACAAATGATAACGGACATAAAATTGTTTTGGCGCACAAAGAAGGTAATATGGTAAGTGTATCTTCCTGGGTTAAAACAGGTTCAATAAATGAAAATGACAAAAATAACGGGATTTCCCACTTTTTGGAACATTTGATGTTCAAAGGGACTCATTCTCATAAAGTTGGAGAATTTGATAAGATTCTTGAATCTAAAGGGGCGATTGTTAATGCAGCAACCTGGAAGGATTATACTTTTTATTATGTAACATTGCCAAAAGGCGAAAATAACAAATATTTTGATATGGCAATTGATCTTCATGCAGATATGATGATGGATCCTGTTTTCCCGCCTGAAGAACTTGGAGCACCGTTTGATATAAATGATGCAACCGTAACGGATAAAAGAGAACGACACGTTGTAATTGAAGAAATAAGAATGCGCAAAGATCAGCCTTGGACAAAAGTTTATAATCAATGCAACAAAAATATGTACACAAATCACCCCTATAAAAGAGATGTTATAGGGACTCCGGAGATAATTTCACAGGTGACAAGAGAAGATATTGATGACTATTACAGAACTTTCTATACTCCTGAAAATGTAACAACCATAATTGTCGGAGATTTTAATCACGAAGAAGTATTAGAAAAGATTAAATCTAAATTTACATTCCCTGACAGACATCAAATTTCTGCAAGAGAAAATGAAATTGACAAACCGGTACAACAAACCAAATATATAGAAACGAAATCAAATGTTCAGACAGGTTACGCTATGTTTGGCTGGCTTGGACCAAAAGCGTGCGAGTTAAAAGAATCTATTTGTCTGGACTTGATTAGTATAATATTCGGAGATGGTTCAAGTTCAAGACTTCAGCAAAACCTTATTGAAAAAATGCCTCAGCAAATTTTCAACATGGTCGGAACAGAACACTACCAATTCAAAGATGGCAATAATTTCTTTATTCAGGCGAATTTTAAACCTGAAGAAAAAGAAAAAGCCATTGAATTATTAAAAAAAGAGCTTAACGGATTACTTGATAACCGAATTACCAAAGAAGAATTACTAAAGTCTAAAAAACGTATCAAATCAAGATTTGCTAATGAGGCTGAAACAGTTTCTGAAATCGGTGAAAATATAGGATATTACGAAACAGTATGCGGGAGCCTAAAACTTATTGAAGACTACCTGAATGATCTGGAAAATATTACTATAGAAGATTTGGAAGATACAATAAAGAAATACCTGTCAATTGATAATGCCGTAATTTCAGTACTGATACCTGAGGAATAAAAAATGCCTACAGAGTATGACAATGCACTTGAAGCCATAAAACAAAAATGCATCAACTGTGAAAAATGCTCTTTATGCAAAACAAAAACTAATACGGTATTTAGTGCAGGGGTTCCAAATTCAAAAATAATGCTGATAGGTGAAGCCCCGGGATATTATGAAGATATGCAGGGAGAACCATTTGTCGGAAAAGCAGGACAGCTTCTGGACAAAATTCTTGGCTGCGTAGGTTTTTCAAGGAAAGAAAACATTTATATCTGTAATACCCTGAAATGCCGCCCGCCTGATAACAGAGACCCGCTACCTGAGGAAAAAACGGCTTGTGAGGAATATTTAAAAGCTCAGATAGAAATTTTAAAGCCTAAAATAATTTTGTTGTGCGGAAAAGTTGCAGCATACTCATTTATAGATACGAAATCAGGTATTACAAAACTTCGGGGGAAATGGTTTGAAGGACCGAATTACTCAAAAATGATGCCTATATTTCACCCTTCATACCTACTTAGGAATGATTCTCGGGAAAAAGGTTCTCCAAAGTGGCTTATGTGGCAGGATATAAAAGAAGTCCGCAAAGTTTATGATCAACTAAGCTGATTATTTCACATTCTGCAAAATCATCATTATTAATGCGGTAAATTTATCTTTCACCTCATTTGCAGTATTTATAACTTCTGCATGGCTTAATTTTTTATCAGAAACCCCGCTTGCATAATTTGTAAGACAACTTAACCCTATTACACGCATTCCGCAGTAATTAGCTACAATTGCCTCCGGAACGGTTGACATTCCCGCAGCATCAGCTCCAATTGTACGCGCCATTTTTATTTCTGCCGGAGTTTCATAACTTGGACCTGTTGTTGCCAAATAAACACCATGTCTTAAATTCAGATTTAACAATCTCCCTGCAGCATCAACAATTTTTATTAATCCTTTATTGTAAACTTCGGACATATCAGGAAATCTTACGCCAAATTTGTCATCATTTTTACCAATAAGAGGATTTGAACCCATAAAATTAATATGATCTGTTATAACCATTAAATCTCCGGGGCGAAAACTTTTATTTACAATTCCTGCAGCATTAGTAAGAATTATTGTATTAACTCCTAACTCTTTCATGACTTTAATAGGATATGTAACCTGTTCCATTGAATAACCTTCGTAATAATGGAAGCGTCCCTGCATCATAACAACTCTGCGCCCGACAATATTTGCAAAAACTAACTGTCCTTTATGTCCTTCTATACCTGTTGCTCTGGGAAATTTCGGAATCAAATTATACGGTATTGCATACTCCTGATATTTATCAGCGAGTTCGCCCAATCCGGATCCCAGGACAATACCTATTTCCGGCTGAAAATCATCCGTATAGGTCTTTATATAATCAATAGTATGCTTCATATCCCCCCGCTATAATTTCACAAAAATACACGGGAGCCAAAACACCCGTGTATTTATTTTACACTAACCTACTAATCTGTTATCATCAGCTTCAGATGCTTTAACCATCAAAGCATGTTCTACAGGATTTTCTTTTGAATATGCACTTTCATGAGAATCTTCATATCCAAAGCCTTCTCTTGCTTTTCTAGCCTGATTTTCATCTACAAGTTTTTTTGCAAGTTCGGCAATTTCATATACAAGTTTATATCTGTTGTCAGAATTTTCATTTAATTCCCATGCCACTTTAATTATTTGATTCATTTGTAAACCTCACTTTTACTTAGTATAAATTTATCATATAACAGATTTTTTCAAAACACAAGAGTTTAAGACAAGAATATTGAAAATTACGGATATTTTTGATAAAATTTGCATATAAACAGTAATTTTAGACAAAAGAAGGGATATTAAATATGTCAGGACATTCAAAATGGGCAAACATTAAAAATAAAAAAGCGAAAACAGACGGACAAAAAGCTGTTGTATTTCAGAAATATTCAAGAGAAATTATAGTAGCTGCAAGACTTGGAGGACCTGATCCTGCAGGAAACTTCAGATTAAGAACCGCTATTGAAAAAGCAAAAGCATCTGGATTGCCGAATGATAATATTAAACGTGCAATAGATAAAGGTGCAGGAGCAGGAGCCGGAGAAAATTACGAAGAAATCACATACGAAGGTTACGGAGCCGGCGGAGTTGCTGTTGTAGTCGAAACAATGACAGACAACCGTAATCGTACGGCAGGAGATGTCAGAAGTTTATTTTCAAAATTCGGAGGCAACCTCGGAGAAACAAATTGCGTAAGTTATATGTTTGATAAAAAAGGTTCTATAACTTTTGACAGTGAAGGTATTGATTTTGAAAAATTATTTGAAGCCGCAATAAATCTTGATGCTGAAGATGTTGAAGAAGATGAAGACACATACAAAGTAATCACATCTGTTGAAACATTCCAGTCAGTAGTTGAAGGATTGGAAAAAGAAGGTTTCAAAAGTTCAAACGCAGAATTAACAAGAATACCTAAAAATACAATTGAAATAACAGATGTTAAAACCGCAACATCTGTAATGAGATTAATCGAAAGACTTGAAGAACTTGATGATGTTCAAAATGTTTATGCCAACTGTGATATTTCAGACGAAATAGCACAACAGGCAGATATCTAGCATAAAAAAATAATAGGTTTTTAAAACAGCAATATGCTTGATAAAATTAAAAAACTTTCAGATATTTTAAACGAGAGCTACAGTGAAAAAACACTTAGCTCTGCGTTGTCTGAATTTTTCACAACAAATTTTGAAATACGAGATTTTCACCTGAATATAGACAACGACAGCAAATTAAAGCATAGTTATCCTCTCTATAAACACAAAAAATGCCTTGGCAGTATAGAATTTTCGGACATTGATGCAAATTTGACAAGATTTCTTGATATATGCTCTCAATTTATATCGCTGAAAGTTCAGAACATTTTGCTCAACGAAAAAATGCAAAAAGACGTGAATTATCACGATATGATGAAAAACATCGCCAAAATAATTGAAACTCAGTATGAACTCAAATATATTATTCCTATTATCGGAGAAATGCTGGATAAATTTTTTGAAAATTACCTTATTTATATATTTCTTAAAGATGAAGGAACAGGGATAAATGTTTTGTCCTACCCGAATGCCTGTAAAGATGAAAAAATAATTGAAATTACAAAAGACCTGAAAGAAAAAATATCAATTTCCGACAATAAAATATATGCTATTCCCCTGACTTTTGAAGGCAAAAATATAGGAACACTTGTTGCAAAAAGTACGGAAGAAGAAGTAACAGAAAAAGACAAGGAATATCTTGAACAATTATCAAATCAAATTGCAACAACAATAAACAGGGCAAATATATACGCAGAAATTTTAAAACACGCAACACTTGATGCTCTTACAGGGTTTTATAACAGGCGTCAGTTAGAAGTTCGTATAAAACAGGAAGTAGCAAATGCAAAACGTCAGCACGCGCCATTATGCGGTATTATGACGGATATAGATTTCTTCAAAAGTGTAAACGATAACTATGGACATGTTGTTGGAGATTTGGTGTTAAAAACAATTGCAAAAGTTATAAGAGGGCAGCTCCGTGAATACGATATAGCCGGCAGATACGGCGGAGAAGAATTTTCAATACTGTTACCGTTTACCAAAATAAATGAAGCTCAAATGGTCGCAGAACGTCTGAGACAAACAGTAGAAAAAAAAGTAATAGATATCTCAAAAGCAGCACCTGATTGCGAAACAAAAAGTATTAATATAACACTTAGTCTTGGGATTTATGAAATCAAAGAAAACGATAATGACGAAGACTTAATAAAAAAAGCAGACAAAGCTCTATATCAGGCAAAAAATACAGGAAGGAACAAGGTAGTAATTAACAGTGACTAAATTTGAAAAGATATGCAAAACATTAGATGATACCCAAAAACTTGCTTACAAATTTGCAAAACTAATAGAGAATGACGGATGTTTTATAAGTTTGTACGGTGAAATAGGAGCCGGAAAAACAGCATTCGTAAAGCAAGTTGCCAAAGCAATAGGCATAACAGAAAAAGTAACAAGTCCGAGTTTTGTTATACTTAATGAATACCACAGTGCAAAAATTCCTGTTTATCATTTTGACCTGTACAGACTTGAACATGAAGGAGTTAAAACAATATTTGACGAGCTTCAGGAATACTCCGAAGGCAAACAAATTACTTTTGTGGAATGGGCAGAATTTTCGCAAAATCAAATTCCGTTTGATCATATAAAAATTAATGTAACTTACGAAGATGATGATTCAAGAAAATACTCCTTTGAAGGCTTTGGAGAAAAATGTAATAAAATAATAGAGGGATTAAAATAGTGATAATACTTGCATTCGACACATGTCTTGATAAAATGTATGTTACTCTTGCTCAGGATAACAACATTTTGACATCAAAAATAGTCACAAATCAAGATAACAAATACCATTCGGCATTTTTAATATCTACAATAAAAAATGTGTTAAAAGAAAATAATTTAACACCACAAAATATTGATGCAATAGGGACAAATATCGGGCCGGGAAGTTTTACTGGGATAAGAGCATGTACAACAGTAGCAAGAACACTTGCGCAGCAATTAAATATACCCGCAGTAGGTATTTCGTCACTGGAAATATTGGAAAAACTCGGTGATAATAATACCGCAGTAGCACTTGATGCGAGAAAAAATTGTGCATATTTTTTAATTGACGGAGAAATTAAAGGTGCGATACAACTAGAAGAAGTAGAAGACACTTTAAAAAACAACAACTATAATTTAATAACAGATGACAAATTACAACAAAGACTTGGCGGAATTTCTTATCAGCAAAAGGAATACCCTTTAGGAGATATACTTGCAAAATTGTCATATGAAAAATTAAAATCAAATGAATGCAAATGGCAGGAACTCAAACCGCTATATATTCAACCTCCGCCAATGGGCTAAATTAAAGGGTTTTGATATAATCGTCAGCACCAAATTCTTTGCCTGTTAATTGTTTTATAAGATCATATTCTTCAACAGATGCACCTTTAGAAAAAATATTTTCTTTTAAATAATTTGCAGTCTGATTATTTTCAGTAATATTACCTAAAACCTTTTTAAGGTGATTATATATTTGCGCCTTCATTAAAGAAGCCCTGAAATAATTTTGATAATACCCGGGATGTGACAAATAATGAGGTATAGTAGCCCATTCGTTATTTGGAGAATTATCCTGTGCTCTGTATTTTAATCTTAAATCTGCCCACAATTTTACAGGATTTTGATTTGGATTTTTATAAATTTGGCGTTCAAAATCGATAATAAGCAAACTTTTTGAAATAAATTCAGCTTCATCTTCACTTAAAGATAATTTAAATTTATTTAAATTATCAGGCGGCACAATACCTGAAAGAATATTTTCTTTCTTTGGCAGATCTCCCATCATCATCGCAATAGCTTCAGTGAAAGCAGGAGAAGACGGTTCTCTGTCCATGACAGTCAGGTCATTTGAAATGCCTAAATCATAAACACAATGGCCCATTTCATGGTTTAAAGTATCAAGACTTTTTGAATCATTCCTTAAATTAGCTAATATTCTCGCATCTTCTCCCGGTTTTATACAAAAAGCAAATCCATGTGTATTTTTATTTTTACGAGGATACAAGTCTAATGTCAGATTACCGTTTTTTATCAAATTATCGACATCATAACCCATTCCTTTGTATGCTTTTTTAGAAATATCTTCTATTGAATAATTTTCAAGAATAGCATTAACTGCTTTTTCAGGATTTGAATCTGTCAAAAAACCGTAGTGCCATCCCTCTAATTTATCAGTATTAAATACCAGCTTTAAATCATTATATTTTTTTTGCTGAATTGAATTTATCTTATCTTTTGCGCCTGAATAAACTTTGTCTATCAATTTGTCCAAAAATTCAACATCAACATCATAATCTTCTTTTAATTTGTATTCAAAAAAATTGTCAAAACCTTTTGATTTTGCAAAATCATTTCTCATTTTAAAGAACTCAATCATATCATCCGCAATCAAATCCCCGCCTTTGACGTTAGCTTCATAAGCTTTACGCCTTAAATCCTGATCAGATTCCATTTGCAATATTCTTGAGATCTCTGATTTAGACACTTCTTTGTCGTCAATAGTTGGAACATAAGAATTATATTTTTGAGCTATATCATTTTCTTTTTTTTCTAACAATTTAAATGCTTCACCCGTATTTATACGCTCGTCAAAGGTTTTTAACAGATTTTTTAACTGTTTTTGTTCATGCTTTGACAATTTTGACCCATCGACCTCTCGAAATTTACTGTATGAGTCCTTATTACTAAATAAGGTCGTAACATCATCCTGAGCGACTTCAAAAGCTTTCATTGTTTCTTCATTTGAATTTATATAAAAATCCCAGGCTGTTTTTTCTTCATTTCTCAATACTTTATTCAAAAAAGGTGAGAACTCCTCTCTTAACTTTATAAATTTATCTGATTCTGTCATTATACGGCTCCCGATATTTAACTCTGCAATTATTTTAGCACAATTATTATCTATAATATCAGTTACAATTTCAGGTTTAATATATTTACTTGAAACACCTGTAACTCCACCGGAAAAAGAGATACTGCGAATATTTTTGTTATTATTTACATTTACATAATTCGAAATTATTTTCATCTTACACCTTATGATAACAATATAAGAATCAAAAAAAATATTTTTGCTACAAAAAAGGTACTGCCTGATAAAATTCAGACAGCACCTTCAAGGTTAATTAGGGTTAGGTATTTATATTATAGGGTTATTAAAATCTGTTAAACTACTTGATTGAATGGCATTTTTTGCATCATAATATCGTTTGCATAAGGCATGCTTTGAAGCTTGTATTGATTATAATCAAACGGATTAGCCATTCCGTTATATGCCGTATTTTGAGGAACATATTGTGTTTGAGTTACAGGCTGAGCTTGAGAACCATTCAGCCAATACGGATTAGGAGCCTGAGGCTGAGCTTGTTGTCCTTGCTGAGCAACAGCATTTGGATCCTGACCGGTTAATTGCGCAATAAGTTCTTCCTGTTCAGCTTTTTGCTCTTTATAAGACTTACCGACAATTCTTGATGCAATCCATTCACCTGCCATCCAACCTATTAAACTGCCGCCCGGAATAGGTAAAGCTGCACCTATCGCGGAACCTAAACCTGCAGTTGTCATTCTTGCGCCAAATTTCAGGACTTCTTTAACACCTTGGAATATGCCTTTTTCTTTTGTTGCAGTCCATACGTTTGGAATTTCCATTAACATCCATGAAGCTGACATTATAAATGGCATTTTTGAACCTAAAGATTTAAGTACTCCCTTGAGTCCACCTTTGACGCCTGCAGCGGCTGACCCTGATTTAAATGCTTTTATTACATCCGGGAAGAAATTTTTTGCATTCCCAAGAAAATTTTTAAAGAAACTACCTGAGCCGGCTTTTTCTAATGCTCTCCAGCCGGCTTCTGCTTTAGTAAAAACAGAACCTTTTGTAGCCTTCATAGCTTTTCCTGCAGCTTCGCTTGCAGTACCAAATGCCAATTCAGGAGCAACTTCTAATGCTCTTTTACCATACTTCCAAACAGTACTAAGACCTGATGAAATAGCTGAAATACTGACCATAAATTTCCTACCTTAAAAATTATTTAACTAACCTTACATCTTTATAAAAAAAAATTTTATACAATAATTGCCCTAATGTTACAAAATATTAACAAAATAAAAAAAACATTAAAGAATGCACAAATAAATGCCGACATAATAATTGTACGAAAATATGCAAGAAAGGAATTATTCTCAACTATGGGAATGGCAGCATCACAAGGCAGATTATTATTTATGACAGCACGAATTTCAAATAACGAATTCGAGCAGCAAAGTGTTGCTTACTCAAAACAACGTCTTGCAGATGATTCACAGGAAGCAAATGACAGATACTTAGAAGCTTTACAGGCTACTCAGTATCAGGTTTTAACAGGATATAACGGAGACAGTGCAACTTATGAGCCTGTAACATACAATCAACTTACAGCACTTAATTCTGTTGCAGCAAGAAAACAATACATCGTATCTGATAACAAAGGACAAATTCTTGTTACAGACAAAATTGCAAGAGCATTTGATCCTAATTATAAAGCTACAGGAGCAAATGCCTCACACCAAAATGTTGATTTCAATACATTCTTAAAAAATGTCAGCAACCCGTCTGAAGGCATTCTTACTCAGGTTTCGGAAACAAGTATTACCGAAGCAGATGTTCACGATGCATGGGATAAATACTTTGCATCCATAAACAGAGGTGTCGAAAATGGGATATACTATGATGCAACACTCGGGATTCAGGAAAAACATATTTTAGGATTTGGATTTAATGAAACAAAACCAACAGATGAAAGCGGAAAACCTATAGCGGAAGCCCCAAGTATATTGTATTCAACATATGAAACAGCCCATATTGAAGGTAAAAATGGTGGAAAGAATTTAATAAACCTGCAACGCGGCCTTAAAGATGACAGTACTTCATACTACTACTATGTAAATAACGAAGTAGAAGTAGAATCATATTTAGACGAACTTGGCGACACAAAATACATAGCGAAATACAAGCCGAATGACATTTTGAAAACAGGTACAAATCGTAACTATAATTTAATGGAAAATGATGGCTACGTTTACTTGGAAAACATTGATGTTGAAAAATCCGGTAATGGTTATACTTTCTATAAAGTTAATTTTGACAATACAAGAACTCAAATTACACCTGATGCCAATGGTAAAATTTATGTTGATCAGGACTACGGCACAGATGTAAAAAACCCGACAGCCATCACTAATAACAAAGAAACAACTGTAGCTATTAATGAAGATGATATAGTTGTTAAGCCAATATTTTACGAAGGTTCAACAGCAGAACAAAGAGAACTTTATGACTATGCAATGGCAGTCAGTGAAAAATATGCAAAAGGTTCTGAAATGGTTTATGATGCCGATAAAGTTCAATATTACAAAAACATTTATCAACAAATGATAACCAAAGGTTTTACAACATTTGACCAAATGATTGAAGAAAAATATATCAATACAATGAGTTATAAAACCGCATCAGGAGATACAAGCGCACTTAACAATGAAAAATTAGCTTATTGCAATGATAATTGGTTAATTACATTATTAAAAAACGGCAAACTTTCAATTGCATTCTATGACATTACAAATAACAATTTTGTTAAAACCACTCTTGATGATGATGAATCAATTGTCGAAAAAGAAAATAAATCAAAAATGGCAATTGCCGAACAGGTATATCAAAATCACATGGACAAAATTGAAAGCGAAGATAAAAGATTTGATATGCAATTATCAAAACTTGAATCTGAACATACCGCTCTTACAACTGAGTATGAATCCGTATCAAAAGTTATATCCAAAAACGTTGAAAAATCCTTCAACATATTTAACGCATAAATTTTCATTCCCAATATATATTTTCGTAAATTTTCCCCTTGCCGCTAAACAATTTAGCGGTTTTTCTTTATTATTAAGCATAAAGATAATTCATAACTTTTGATAAAATAAAATTAACTATTTCATCCTCGACATGACAGCCAAAATGACCGTTAATCTCTTTTATGAAATAACAAGGACTTGTAACATTGATTTCTATAATCTGACCATCAATCACATCTAAACCTGCCATAAATATACCCATGGAATTTAATTTTCTAGCAACAGGCTTAAACCGTTCAATTTCGCTATCTGATAAAACGGCTTTTTTAATATTTTCGTCACTGTGATTACAAAATTTAAAATCGTTATTACTCGGGACTTTTTGAACACAATAAGGCAAAATATTTTCGCCTAAAAACAGAACTCTTTTATCACCATAAATCGCTTTGTCAATATACTTTTGTACCATAACGGCTTTTGAACCGTTTTGAGTCATCTGATTTATTATTACCGCAGTATTTTTATCATCTTTTTTCAAATACATTACCCCTCCGCCAAAACACTGATTTAGGGGTTTTAGTATTATTTCTTCGTTTTGATTTAAAAAATCTAAAATATCATTAAATGAGGATGTAACAATATTTTCAGGCATTAAATCATTAAACATTACACTGTGTAATTTTTCATTAAAATTACGCACTGCACTAATATTATTCATAATAAAAGTTTTGCTTGTATCGACAAAATCAAGAATATATGTAGCATTTATATAATCTAAATCCACAGGGGGATCAGGTCTGAACATTACAAGGTCAAAATCATTAACGCTCCATTCAGAAATGGAGTCCTTATCATAAAAGATATTTTCATCCTGAATATAAGACTTGTAACAATCCGCATAAGGAATTGCGGATTTTAACTTCAACATATCGATTGTTGAAATATAAACTTCACATCCTCGTTCTATCAAACTTTTTATCAGCCAAAAGTTTGTCACCAGCTGATTAAACTCAAAATATTTTAACTCAATTCTGTCTATTACGAATAATACTTTCATAAAAAACCTCACATAATCATATTTGAAAATAACACAATAACATAAATATATACAGCTCTAAATATATAATAAGAGTTACTTATATTATTATGCATCAGTATTTGGATCAAGAATCTGACAATTTGTATTTCCAATAGCAACTAACTTTGCAAATCTTTCCAAATCAGCTTCGATTTCAGGGAAAGTTCCATAGTGCATAGGAACAACAGTCTTAACTCCAAGCCACCTTGCAGCAACAACCGCATGTTCAACATCCATTGTATAATTCCCTCCAATCGGTAATAATGCTATTTGAGGGGCATACAATTCTTTAATAATCTTCATTTCTCCTGTTAAACAAGTATCACCTGCATGGAAAATACGAACACCATCAATATCTAAAATGATACTGGCTGCAACACCCGCATAACTGCCATCAGGCAATGAATTTGAATGAAAAGCAGGATAAAACAATGCTCTGCCCCAAGGATAATTTATCCAGGCTCCTAAACCAACAGGGCGTGTATTAACATTAAACTCTTTTGAAAGATATTGTGCAGTTTCAAAAATTGCAGTAATTTGAGCATCTTTTTCCTTCGCAATTTCTACCGCATTTCCAAGATGATCTCCATGGCAATGAGTCAATAGTATATCAGTAATAGGTTCATCATGCCAATTAAAATTTTCATTTTTATCAACCCAAGGATCAATCAGGATTGACTTGTCTTCATGCTTTATCATAAATGCACTGTGATGAATATATTTTAAATCTACCATTATTAAACCTCCAATATCTCGATAACTATTTAAATTTAACACGATTTTATGTAAAATACAAATATGAAAATCTTTGAAAAAGAAATGAAAATATGCCTGAAACTTGCCCAAAAGGGAAAAGGTAAAACTTCCCCAAACCCAATGGTCGGGTGTGTAGTCCTTAATAAAAGAGGAGAAATAATTTCAACAGGCTATCATAAAAAATATGGAGAATTTCACGCAGAAAGAGATGCTCTGCTTAAAATTAACAAAAATGAAGGACATACTCTTATCGTAAACTTAGAACCATGCTGCCATTTTGGGAAAACGCCGCCCTGCACGGATATAATTATAGAAAAAGGGATAAAGGAAGTTGTATTTGGAATGAAAGATCCAAATCCCATAGTAGCAGGTAAAGGACTGGAAATATTAAAAAAAGCCGGCATAAAATTAATCGGCCCAATCCTGGAAAATGAGTGTAAAAAATTAAATGAATTTTTCATAAAAAACAAAACAACTAATATGCCGTTTGTTGCAATAAAAACAGCAACCACAATTGACGGGAAAATTGCAACAAGCAATGGCGACTCAAAATGGATAACATCTGAAAAAGCACGCAAAAAAGGCAGACAGTTAAGAAAAAAATATGATGCAATTCTTACATCATCTTCTACAGTTATATCAGACAATCCTGAAATGAAACATAAAAATAAAATTATACTCGACAGAAATCTTAAAACAAATTTAAACTCAAAAATATATAAAAACGGCAATATATATGTTTTTTGTGAATTGAAACCTGAAATCGGTAAAACAAATATAAAATATATACAAACTCCGGTTATAAACAATCAACTTGATATAAAATTCATTCTAAAAAAGCTGTATGAACTGGGAATTATGAGTGTATTCGTTGAAGCAGGAGGAATTCTTAACAACAGCTTTTTGCCATATGCTGACAAGCTATATCATTTCACCGCCCCAAAAATCTTATCCGACAACTCTGGTATGACTTGCTTTAACGGCAATACAAAAGAACAAATAAATGAATGTTTTGAGCTTATATATGAGAAAACATTAAAATACTCCCCTGACATACTAAACATTTACTCAATAGTAAAGCATTGATACGAGGCTGTTTTAGCGATTATGTTAAGTTATATTACAAAAATATATACTTTATAGATAAAATTTAGCAATTTTTTATTTAAGAAATACTTTATATAAATGTCAGGGGAAATTATCAGGGAAAATAAAGGAGAATTAAAATGGCCAGAGTACTTATATCAATGCCGGAAAGATTTTTAGA
Source organism: uncultured bacterium (assembly GCA_902794035.1). Classification (GTDB taxonomy): domain Bacteria; phylum Cyanobacteriota; class Vampirovibrionia; order Gastranaerophilales; family Gastranaerophilaceae; genus Zag111. The sequence continues at coordinate 1,031 of CADBFN010000012.1, read as the reverse complement.
TGAAATTGATTCAGTTGCAAACAATGAAAACAGAACACGTTCAGAACTTATCAGAGAAGCATTAAGAACATATATGTACAGAAATCAAGTTAGAAATTCAAGCAAATCTGTATCAAACGCAGAACTACTTGATGCACTTCTTGGATAATTATGATAATATAGAAAATATATTAAAATTAGGAAACAGGGGAAATGAAAAATTATCAAATGACAACAGTAAATTCTTACATTGAATTGCTTGATAACGAATTAACAAACAAAGAAAAAACTATCAAAGCATCTATTGAAAAGTATTTACATCGCACAAGAAAAGCTCGTTCAAACGCAAAATTATTAGAAAATTTGTTAGGTTAAAAAAAGGACTTCTTTAGGAAAAAATATTATATTCTCAGGGTAAAATGGTTATTAGAAAGTATTAAAAAGACTTGAACAACAGTTCAGGTCTTTTTATTAACAATTGAAATTGTATATACTACATAATACATATTATGAGTATGTGATATTATTCTTGCAGCCGACTTTTCTTTTTGATTGCGATGCAAGAAGAAAAGTCGGCGGAAAAGAAAAACACGCTAAATTATAGCAATGCCAAAAGGCATTGCTCCGCTCATAAGATATAAGTGCAAATAGTACTTACGTTTTTGTCCTTTCGGACACAAATCTCTAAGCGCTCTTGCTCGTTCGCAATAAACGGCACCGTTCGCAATCAGGCAGAATATTCATTACTGCCATAATTGCTCAACTGTCGCTATCGCTCCTGCCTCTGCTCACTCGCGCTAAGGACAACGGCGCGCGCTTGCAAGATGTACGACCTTTACGCAGTGAGCAATAAATGTTATGCGAAAGAGCTTCAAAGACGGATTTGTTTGAGCGATAAGCGAGTTATCCGCCTTGTACTTGAGCATATACAATTTATTAGCGAACGGAGTTCAGGTCGGCGGGTTTCCTCTTGGTTGCTCGCCTTAAACGGCATTTCGCATTTTGGCTTCGTGCCATAAGGCACTGCCAAAATATGCTTCAGCCTCGGCTCG
>CADBFN010000011.1 GCA_902794035.1 uncultured bacterium | reverse complement strand
ACAATATACCCAACCTGTAATGATTCAACAAAACGATGTGATGGCACACCTGATTTCAGCAAACTACCTGAGAGCTTATCTGGCTTAGGCTCCTCCTGGCGCTACTTGTGGTCAGGCAGTGAGGACGACGCCCGCGAAGCGTACTACCGGAACTTCACCAGTTCGCGCTCGGGCAGGTACACCAACTACCGCAGCGATTCGGGCTCCAGGGCCGTTTGTGTGGGTGATTTGAAGTAGGGTAGGGGCTGTTTATACGCACCTAATTGACAGAAGCAAGGTCAGGTACTGCCTGACAGGGATTCAACCCCCTTTGCCTTACGGCATTTCCCCCTGAAAGGGGGTAAAAGAAAGGGAAAATAAAAAAGACTTATTATTGACTTTTAACATGAACCCGAGGGATCTTTATCTAACTAAATTCCCTCGGGCTTTTCTTTAACTGTCCAACCTTTGTACTATGCCAATAATGAAAATATAAAGAAATAATTCTAAAACAAATATTTTACTTGAAGTTTATTTGGTGTATAATTTTTTCGTTATGGCTGTATATACAATTTTATTAATAGTTTTAATATTAATTTTAATATCTGTTATAGATGTGTTTTTCTTATACGGATTGGTTTCAACCATAGTATTTGTACTATGTTTACCGTTTTATTTTATTGTCCGTGTACTTAACAAAAAGTTCCTTTATGGTTGGAAAGAAAAGCTCGGATTTTTTAAGGTGCCTGAACTTGGAGATAAAGTCATAATGTTTCATGGCGTATCTGTCGGAGAAGTTATTGCTTTGGAAAATTTGATTAAAAAGACTAAAACTGAATTCCCTGACTTTAAAATTGTAGTTACAACAGGTACAAAAACAGGACAGGAAATTGCACTGAAAAAATACACAAATGTAGCCGATTTTATTACTTATTTCCCGTTTGATATTACATACTGTGTAAATGTTTTTCTTAATAAAGTAAGACCTACGGTAGTTTTAATTGCTGAAACAGAGTTATGGCCTATTTTTTCATCTTCATGCAAACGCAGAGGGATTTATTTATACTGTATAAATGGCAGAATGTCTGATTCAACATTTTCAATTTATAAAAAATTCAGATTCTTTTTTAAATTCGTTCTTCAAAAATATACAAAAATACTGACGCAAAGTGAAATTGATATGAATAAACTCTTGGCAATCGGTGCACCTAAAGACAGAACTTCTGTTATGAAAAATCTGAAGTTTGATATTAAAGCATCTGATGAAAAAGTCGATTTAGGACAGGATGGTTTTAGAGTAATAATTGCAGGAAGTACCCATAAAGGTGAAGACGAAATTATTCTTCCTATATTTAAGGAAAAATTACAAAAATATCCTGATATAAAATTACTTCTTGTTTCACGTCATACACAGAGAATTCCGAAAATCGTTGAATTACTTGATGCAGAAGGATTAAATTACGGCTATCGTTCAAAAGGTGATACGTTTAAGGATTATGATGTGATTATTCTTGATACTATGGGAGAACTCAGCAAAATGTATTCAATTTGTTATTTTGCATTTATTGGCGGGAGTTTTAATAATACAGGCGGGCACAACCCTTTGGAAGCTACAGTATATAGCAAACCGACTATAACCGGTCCTTCTATACACAATTTTAGAGATATTTATTGGTTGTTATCACGCTCAAATGCCGGTAAAATAGTTAAAAAACCTAAAGAATTATCTGATTATATGGAAAAATTGTTGTCTGATGCGGATTTTTATGCTCAGGCGTGTAAAGATTGCGAAACTATATTTAATGATCAGCAGGGTGCGCTTGATATTGTTATAAATGAATTGAAAGAAATTTTAAAATAATAATTTTTGTAACAACTTACACTCTTATTATTTGATACTGTAATCTCTCAGAATTGATATGATATAATTTTTGTATGTTTATAGGGAGAATTTTATGTTAGATTTTTTATTCGCAAAAAGAGAGAACCAATCAGTTTCAGACAAAGAATTAAACAGAGTTTATGAGATTCTGAAACAGGCATATCCGTCTGATTCTATTCCTGAAATCCGTAAAAAATATCTTCAGATGCATATTCAAAAATACGGATATTTAACTTATTCTTTTAAAAAGGCGCAGGATGAACTGACAAACGAAGAAGTCCTTTATGCATTGGAGCAAAAGTGGATAAAAAATAAAGTATTTAAAGATGGTAAATTTTCTTTTAAAAACAGTCAGGTAAGTGTTTTAGCGCGAAATCATGAAAAAAATTCAGACTGGTTTAAAAAAGAGGGTCACGATATAAAATTAATCAATCTGGCAGCATTAGGTAATGGTAATGAATCAAAAGAAACAGGTAAGTTTTTTGACTGGCTGAAACAATTATTAATTTTGCCAAGTGGGAATTTGGACAATGGTATTTATTCAACTACAATATATCTAATTCCTTTTCATCCGAGGGAATTTGGGTGTGCATATTTGCCTAAAAGCAGTGAAGTAAGTTCATTACTTAATGATGAATATATTGAAGAAATTACAGGTATGAATGTAAAAGAGCAGCTTCAGACATTTATAAAGATGGCTCAGCTTGCAGGGCACCCTGTAATTTACGATATATTGCCGCAAACAGGGAGATTCTCAAAATTCGTGCTTGCAAATCCTCAGGTTGCACGTTGGTATGATGTTGTTGAAATTCAAAAACAATTAGAATTAAAAATCAGTGAAGTCGCTGAATTTTTGACAAAAGATCATGACGAAGACGATATAAAAATAACCAAAGATGTTTATTTGCAGCGACTAAAGGGCAATAGCGGTGATTTGAGCCCCGCATATCAGGAGTTATACGATAATTTTGAATCTATTATGATCGAGCATAAAAAAAATCTTTCAAATACAATGCTTGAACGTTCATATCAAAATAAAATTCACAAGCGTGTAAAAGATTTGGTTGCAAAAGTTCATGGATTTAAAACTGATAAGAAAAATATTGAAGAAAATGATATTACAAAACATATTGAAACAATAAGACTTTTGATAAATGAAGGATTATGGCCTGCACCCGGTGGTGCGTGGTGTAGTGCAGGTGTTCCGGTTTTTGACGGAATGAGCGAATGCGGAGGTTATCCTGTATTCAAGCATTTTGATTTTAAAGGTGATGATGTTACACCGTTGGCAAATCTTGACTGCCAGACTCCATATTATTTTGTAAATCTTGAAAGTGGTAAGTATAACGAAAATGTTATAGATTTATTTATAAAAAGTATGGAGACTTTGCAAAAAGATTATAATTTTGATGGCTTTAGAGTTGATCATATTGATCATATCGTAGATGAAGTTTCAGAACAAAACGGTCGTCCTATAAGCTATAGAGCACCAAGATATGTTTTGAACAAATTAAATACTACAATGAAAAAGAAATTCCCTTATTTTGCGACTTTAGCTGAATATATGCTGTGGGATAACTATTACAAAGAATACCATGAAGATATGAATTTCGATGTATTGTGGGGAAATGACATTATTTCTCAGTTTGATAAAACCCCTGAAAAAATTACTGAGGATAATCAAAATTTAGTAAATTACAATACAAAATTCAAATCAGGTAATATGCTTTCTATTTTGAAAACATACAACAATCAGGATGGCGAATTCCATGTAATTGATCAGTACCCAGGGCAGTTGGGCGAACGCGGGGCATTGTATAAATGGGCAAAATATAAGCTTCTTCCGGGTGGTAAATACGCTCAGCGCCCTGTATTATATGCAGACGGAGATGAAAGTTTCACTCAGGGAGGACTAGAATATACTATCGGAGAAGAAGTTGCAATGAGCCGTGCTGATAATGAAGATTTTTATACAAAGTTTGATGCTATTGACAGGCTTGTTAAAAATAATTCTGTTATCTCCGGTGGTGAAGCTCAGATAATAATAGAAGATGATGACGGATATTGTGCTTGGCTAATAAGCAGAGAACCGTTAAATACGGCTTATCTTGTTGTTTCTAATTACAAATCTCCTACAGAAAAGGTTCTCAAAACGGCTCCGACAGGTGAAAGTTATAAAGAAATTGTTGAAGGTTATGCTGTATTTGATAAAAATATTGCAATCCCGGGAGATTATAATTTGAAATATGAATTAGTACTGAAAGACAAAGATTACGAGCAGCAGGATTTTGAAAATTCAGATAATATTCATTTCGAAAAATTAGAACCGGGAGAATTCAGAATTTTTGAATTGGAAAGAAAATAGTTAAGTTATCTTAGAATATAAGGTATGTATGGAAGAAAAAAAAGAAAATTTATTATTATCAATATTAAAAAATATATTTTCTGTTACGGATGCTGATTACAGCCATAAATTAGTGAGAATTTGCGGTATCAGAATCCGTATCTTAAAATCTTCAAATAAAAAACGAGTCAAAGTAAATTATAAAAAATATAAAGATATAACAAAAATCCCGCCTGCAGAAGGTTTTTTGAGAGATTATCAACTGGCATTATTTTCTATACTAAAGGAATTTGACAGAATTTGTACTTCGCATAATCTTCGTTATTGGTTAAGCGGAGGAACTTTGCTTGGTGCCAAAAGACACAAAGGTTTTATTCCCTGGGATGATGATGTAGATGTCGATATGATTCGCGAAGATTATGATAAATTCCCGTCGATATTCAATGCATGTACTACAAACCCTGATTTATACTGCGAATTGTGGCGTGATAAAAATGCACCTGCAACCTGTATATTAAAAATAAAACATCGCAAGATAAAACAGGCTTTTATTGATATTTTCCCTCACGATTTTTATTATACGAATGCCAGAGGCAAAGATAAAATAAAACTAAATAAAAAAGTTCGCAGATACAGAAGAATGTTGAGTTTATCTCTGTTTAAAATTAAAGATACTGAGAAATTAGTAAAAAAAATTAAGCATTTAACTGAGGATGTAATAAATGAGAAAATTGAGGTCGATGAGCGTCTCAGACCTTCTATCCATTGGGGATTGGATTTTCCTCACAGGTGGCACAACTGGATTTATGATTACAGACAGATATTTCCGTTAAAGAAAATTGAGTTTGAAGGATACATGTTTAATTGTCCTGCGGATACTGATTTTATGCTGAGTAATATTTACGGCGATTATATGAAATTCCCTAAAAGTATCTGTCCTCATCATACAGATGAAGAAAGTTTTACTGATCTGGAGCGTGCTGAAATCATCAAATTAGCAAAGGGGGGCATAAATGGCTAAATTACGTCCCAGAGAGTATTTATTTTCTTTGACAAATTCAGGGACTGATAAATTAATTATGTTTTTGGGTATCCCAATAAGAATTGATCGTTCAGGATATTATAAAAAGTTTTGTGCTGATATGCCGATCGATCCTAATAAGATTGTAATAGACAATTTTAATGGGGGAAGTTATGGCTGCAATCCGAAATATATAACCGAAGAATTGTTAAAACGTAATAAAAATTACGATATTGTCTGGCTTGTACGAAATGTTAAAAAAGAAGAAGAAAGCGGATGTTTCCCAAAAGAAGTAAGGCTTGTCGGATATGGTACAAAACTTGCATTAAAAGAACTTGCCGGTGCAAAATTATGGATTGACAACCAGAGAAAAAATTATTTTATAAAAAAGGGTTTGACAAAAAAAGAAGGACAATATTTTATTCAGACCTGGCATGGTTCGTTGGGTATAAAAAAACTCGATGCTGATGTAGATGCTTTTACTGCCGAATATAAACAGGATTGGGTTGAACGTTCAAAATTGGATTCATCAATGTGGGATTTTCTTCTTACAAACAGTGAATTCGAAAATAATATTTTCAGGCACGCTTTATGGTTTGATAATGATATTAAACAGTTTGGACATCCGAGAAATGACATTTTCTTTAAAGAAAATTCAGATATTAAAAATAAGGTGTATGATTTTTTTGAGATTCCTAAAAATAAAAAAATATTATTATATGTTCCGTCATTCAGAGATGATGGAAATATAGAATGCTATAAGCTTGCTTATGATGACATATTAGACAATTTAGAACAAAAATTTGGTTCCGAGTGGGTTTGTATCTCAAGATTGCATCCAAGAGCCAAAAAATTCGATTCAAAAGTTGTACCTGAAGCTAATTCAAGGGTCATTGACGGTACGTTTTATCCTGATATTCAGGAACTTTTAGTAAGTGCCGATTGTGCTATATCAGATTATTCAAGCTGTATTTTTGATTTTATGTTAAGTTATAAGCCTGCGTTTATATTCGCAACTGATATAGAAAAATTCAATACTGACAGAGGTTTTTATTATCCGTTGGAAAGTACACCATTTCCTATCGCAGATAATAATATGAGTTTAATAAGTAATATAAAATCATTTGATAATGAAAAATATAAAGCTGATGTGGCTGCATTTATAAGTGAAAAGGGATGTATAGAAGACGGACATGCATCAGAAAGAACAGTAGATTTAATTGAAGAAATTATGAGGAAATAAATATGAATATAGCTGTAATATTTGCAGGTGGAACGGGACAAAGATTAAAAAGCGGACAGGATTCTACTCCTAAGCAGTTTTTGAAAATTCACAATAAACCTATAATAATTCATACGCTTGAGTTGTTTCAGGAGCATCCGCAAATTGATAAAATTTATATCGCAATACATCCGGATTATTACGATTATATGCAGGAGTTGATTCAGCATTATTATATAACCAAAACCTCAGGTATTGTAAAAGGTGGGGCAACCGGACAAGAGTCCATATATAATGCTCTTAAACTTGCCCAAAGCCAAAACCCTGATGATTCTATAGTGTTAATTCATGATGGCGTAAGACCTAATATTACACCTGAAGTAATAACAGAAAATATAAATTGTGCTTTAAAAAATGGTAATGCCATAACTTCAACTTCTTGTTTTGAAACGATTTTGATTAGTGAGAATGGTATAAATCCAAAACATGTTCCTTATCGTAAAAATACTTATTCTGCTCAGGCTCCGCAAAGTTTCAGGTTGGGAGAGATAGTGGAAGCTCATGAAATTACTCGAAAAACGAATCCTGATTATGTTGATATAGTGGATTCTTGTACTTTATTCAAAACTTTGGGCAAAGAAACGTATATGATAAAAGGCAACAGAGGTAATATTAAGATTACGACTATTGAAGATTTGTACATCCTAAGAGCTTTAATTCGTTACAGAGAAGATCTGGAAGCTTTAGGAATTGACGGGAAAGAGTAAAATGAGTATTTTAAATGAAGATGTAAATAATATTATAAAAAACTTTGAGATGTCTCTTTTTATGAATAAAACAGTTCTTGTGACCGGAGCAACCGGACTGATTGGGAAATTATGCGTAAAAAGTCTTTTAGAATCAGGTTTTAATACTAAGGTTATTGCGTTAGTCAGAAACAAAGAAAAGGGGCTTCGTGTTCTTGGCGAAAATAACAATTTAAAGTTCCTTGTTCAGGATATAAACAGTAAAATAAATTTAGATGAAAATGTCGATTATATTATTCATGGCGCGAGCGTAACTTCATCATCAGATTTTGTCAATAAACCTGTTGAAACGATAATTACAGCAATAAACGGGACAAAAAATGTTCTTGATTTTGCAAAAACTCAGCCAAAATTACAGGCGATGTTATATCTATCATCTTTAGAAGTTTACGGTGTTCCTGAAAATGAAAATACATCTGAAACAGATTACGGGTATATAGATATTTTATCTGCAAGAAGCAGTTATTCCGAAGGAAAAAAAATAACTGAAACATTGTGTATTTCATATTGTAGTGAATATAATGTTCCTGTCAAAATCGCAAGACTTGCACAGACTTTTGGTGCAGGTGTTGATAAAAACGATAATCGTGTTTTTGCACAGTTTGTTAAAAGTGTTATAAATAAAGAAAATATTATTCTTCATACAAAAGGTGAAACTGCAAGAAATTATTGTTATACGACAGATGCTGTTTGTGCGATATTTACAATATTGACTAAAGGGGCAGTAGCCAATGCTTATAACGTTGCAAATAAAAATACTTATATAACGATTGCGGATATGGCAAAATCTCTTGAAAATAATGATACAAAAGTTGTTTTTGAAATTGACGATATAAATCGTGGTTTTAATCCTACGGTAAAAATTTGTCTTGATACAAATAAGCTTGAAAGTTTAGGCTGGAGTGCAAAAGTAGATTTAAAAGAAATGTTTGAACGCACTATAAAGTCTATGCAGGAAAATTAATAATGGAAAAATTGAAAAATATTGAGTTTTTGCGTGTTTTCTTAATTTCAGTAATTATACTATTGCATACTACCGCTTATGGCAGTTGGTCGCTGATGAAAAATTTCCCTGATGTCCCGCAGTTGAAATTTTTTCACGATACATTGATTCAGTCAAATAATTCTGTTGAAGGTTTCTTTTTAATAGCAGGTTTTTTATTCATATATACATTTAAAAATCAGTCAATTAAAGATTTTATAGTAAAAAAATATATAAGATTGTCCCCTGTAATACTTTTTGCCGTTTTAATTTGTATAATTGCGTCTTTATGGCATGTTATAAAGCTTCGTTTTTGGGATGATATACTTGTTGTTTTGTTAATGAATAATTTTGGTTATTGCTTTGCTCATGGGACAACTCCTGTATTGTGGTTTACATCAGCTTTATTTTCAGGTTTGCTGGTTTATTTTTGTATATCAAATATTAAAAATGCCAAAGTTCGAAAATTTTTGTATATATTTCTGCCGCTGGTATCTTATGGAATTTTGGAGTATTTACAACAGGGTAGTTTTTCATCCCCGCATAAAAATTATTTAATTTTTAATGTCGGTTTTCTGCGCGCTATAGGTGGAATTGGTTTTGGGTGTCTGGTTGGTTTTTTATATAAAAAATTCTGTGGCAGAATTTTGTCATCAGTGTATAAAATTTTAATTAATTTGTCTGAAATTGCGTTATTGGGATTTATTGTCTGGTGGTTAATTTTCCCGCATAAACAGTATAATTGTATATTTTTTGTTATTGCATTTGCATTGTTGTTGTTTTTGTTTTCTTTAAAACAGGGAATAATATCAAAACTTACAGATAAAAATTTGTGGGTTAAATTGGGTAAATATCAGTATTCGTTTTATGTAATACACTCTGTCGCCGGCAAAATTTTGTTGGGTGCTTTATGGCAGAATAATGCTGATTTTGTCAAATTTCATCCTTATTGTACAATATCTGTTATAATAATAACTATAATTTTTGCTGGTATTTTGACTTATCATTTTGTTGAAAAACCATGTACCGGATTGTTGAAGCAGCTTATAAAATAAATTTATTAAAGGTTTGATTTTGTCTTATGTATAAATTATTTGAAAATATAAAAAATAAATTAGATAAAAAATATGGCGATAATGAAAATTATCATTGTTTATCCGTAATTTTGCCCTATTTCAAACCTTACCTGAAAAGGACAATTCTTGCTCTTGGTTTGGCTGTTCCTATTGGTGCGCTTGATGCTGTAATTGCGCTTGCTCTAAAACCATATATGGATGTTGTTATGATGGATCGTCAAATGAAGCTTGCGTGGTATTTGCCTGTATTTATCGTTATTTTTACTTCTATTCAGGGCTCTTTAAATTATGTCGCAACTTATATGAATGACTGGGTTGGAGGGAAAGTAACAAATGATTTAAAATCTGCTCTGTATTCAAAGTTGATGCGTCAGGCTCCGGGATTTTTTGAAAAACAATCTTCAGGTAAAATATTGAAAGCGTATAATAATGACGCTGAAAAATCCTGCAGTGGTTTGCTTACAAATATAAAAACCTGTATTTCAAGATTCTTTTCTTCCTTATCATTGATATGTGTGTTGTTTTACAATTCGTGGCAGTTAGCTTTAATTGCGGTATTTGTTTTGGGGTGCGCGATGGTTCCGCTTATGAAAATTAAGTCTGCAATAAAAGATGTTTATAATTTATCGGAAGGTGAAAATGCAAAAGTTTTAACAACATATAATGAGGCTTTTTCAGGGCATAAAGTTATATCAGGATATAATTTGTATGATTTGAAACAATCTCAGTTTAATAAACTTGTTGAAGTTGTTTTTGGTCTGAAAATGAAAATTACCCGTCATGTAGCGTGGTTGTCGCCATTTATGCATATAATAGTTTCTGTAGGAATTGCTCTTGTTATCGGATTAGGAAGTTATTTTATAGCTAAAAATCAACTTACTCCGGGGCAGTTTGTGTCTTTTATAACAGCATTAATTATGTTATATAATCCGATTAAGGGCTTAGGCAATAATGCTAAAAATATCTCAACTTGTCTGTGCGCAATGGAAAGAGTCGTTTCAAAATTAGAAAAAATTCCTGCGATAAAAGATGGCGAAAATGTAGTAGATTTTCCTGATTTTAAAGATAAAATAGAATTCAAAAATATTAAATTTTCTTATGTAAAAGGCAAACGTGTTCTAAATGGAATATCGTTAGAAGTTAAAAAGGGTGAAACGATTGCAATTGTCGGTAATTCAGGTGGCGGAAAAACAACATTGGTAAATCTTTTACCGCGTTTTTATAATGTCAAAAACGGGGATTTAACTTTTGATGGTATATCGATTAATTCTATAAAAGTTGATTCCCTAAGGCAAAATGTGGCGGTTGTTTTTCAGGATAATTTTTTGTTTGAAGGTACAATAAAAGAAAATATTGCACTTGGAAATCTGAATGCAACAGATGAGGAAATAGAAAAAGCTGTTAAAGAATCCTATTTAGATGAGTTTGTAAATTCGCTTGAAAAAGGTCTGGATACTCAAATCGGTGAGCGGGGAATGCTTTTATCCGGTGGTCAAAAACAACGAATCGGTATAGCCCGTGCGTTTTTGAAAAATGCTCCGATACTTGTGCTTGATGAAGCTACTTCGGCTCTTGATAATCAGGCTGAACATATTGTTCAGCAGGCTATTGATAATTTGATGAAGGACAGAACAGTATTTGTAATTGCGCACAGATTATCAACAATTCAAAATGCAGACAGAATAGCCGTTATAAATAATGGTTATCTGACAGAATTAGGGACTCATGAAGAATTAATGCAAATTCCAGAAGGCGAGTATAAAACTCTGTATGAAATGCAGTTTAAGATTTAACGAACTTTAAGCAGCCTGCTCAGAATCTTTTAATTCTTTAACTTTTGAAAATGCGCTTTTGCCGGTAAAGTTCTTTTGATTTAAAAATTCTCTGTTTTCCGGTGTAAGCATATTGTCTTCTGTTTGCGGGTTATTTTTCATCGCTTCTGCGGCTTTGGCTTCTTGTTTTGCCATTCTGCGTTTTGTCAGGAAAATATTTAATTTAGGAATACCCAAACCAAGAACAAGTCCTGAATAAGCATAACCTGCCAACTGAGCAATTGTTAATATTCTCAATTGCTTTTTAGCTGCTTTGTTATCGCCTAATGCTTTAACCATTTCCTTAAAGCTTAAAGCTTTACCGTTTTTGAATGCTTTTTCACCAAGTGCGCCATGAAGAACTTCATCTCTTGTTTTTAAAGAAGAAGATGTAATCCAATTTAATATTCCGCCTTGTTTTTCCTGTTTAATCAGTGATTTATCAAAGCTTTGAGCAACAAGTTTTTGAACGAAATTACCAAGTATCAGCCAGTTTACAAAGCCTAATACATCTTTCGTTGCGGCTTCTTTAAGCTCATTTTCGTTACGGGCAGCAAGGAATCTTGATGCTATTGTTGCACCATAAATAAATTTTAACTGATTGATTGTTGGAGTAAACCCTTTGAACTGAAGATTTTTCAACAGATTTTTTGGATTCCCGATGGTTGCTATTACTCCAGCACCAAATAATGCAGCAGTCAAACCTTTTTCTATCTTGAATTTGATGGAATTATCTTTTTTGCCGCCACCAACAAAGTTATCTGAACCTGTTTTGCGTTTTGTAAGCCACATATTAATTGGCTGAGTAGAACAACCTACAATTGTTGCGATAAGTACTCCAAGAATAGAACGTTTCATATTCATTGATTTCAGGGCTTTTAAGAATTTGTTTGAACCAATTTCTGTAGCCTGATTAAATGCTTCAACAACTTTTTCTTTTGAGAATATTTTTGATAATTTGTAGGTATTTTCTACAATAGATGAAATAGTATAACGAGATGAGTGAACCTTTTCTCCTGCATTTGCAACTATTCTGAAATTATTTTCAAGGCTGTTTGAAGAAGTCAAAATCTTTTGAACTTCGTACGCAGCTTCTTTTGGAAGATGCTCATTGTTTTTGACTTCTCTTGCCAAAATTTTAGAAGCTTTTTCAATATCTTCTTCCTTAAATTTGACCCACTGACCGTCTTTGAAAACTTCATAATTGCCAAGAGTCTTTTTAATTCTTGTCTGCAGCGGGTCGGTTGTATTCTGAGCCAAATCTTTATCGTGCCAGATTTTGCCCATCATATCTATTGTTTCTGAATCTGCAAAGATGGATGATACTTTTAAATCTCTATCACCTAAATTATATGCTTTATTTAAACCCATAGCCAATGCCAGACCGGCTAAAGTTCCATACAAACCTACAGAGGAATCATTTATGGTACCCATACTTTCACGGCGGGCAGTTTCCCAACCTGCATCTGCTCCTCTGGTAAAGTCTGTTGCGGTTCTTGGCATTACCATAAACCCAAAATCAACAAAGTTCGCACCCCAGGCCTGGTTAGTGTCTAAAAATCTAAGGAATTCTATAGGGGATAATCCTGTAAAATTAGGATTTTTTGCATTAGTATTTTGACTTGCTGTTTTTGCAGGTCTTTGTTGTACATTATTAAACTGTTGTCTGTAATTGTTTTCTATTTTCATCTAAGCTGCCTTTGTTGTTTTGTCTAATGAAAAAGCTTTAAATGCCGGAGAATTTGATGGATTACCTTTAAATTCTTCAGAAGCGGCTAATGCCTTTGCTTCTTTTTGGGCAAGTTCTTTTTGCTTTTTATTAGTTTGGGTTCTTGTATATAACGGGATAAATAAGCCAAGTGATAACAATGAGAATGCAATATTACCCGCGTGGCATAATGCTCTGAGATTTTTACTTCTGCTTCTTAATGCTTCATCTTTTATTGCATTAAGTTCATCAGATGATTTCATTGTTGTGTGTTTAGCCCAATGCCAAGCCTTTTGGAAGATATTAGCATTAGGATCTGATTCTTTTAATTTATTAATTAATGTTATTCCTGTTTTCTTTTGAATAAATGTTGCAATTGCTTTTGCTGCGTAATCTCCTAAGAAATAGAAGCTTGAGAATGTTGCAATATCTCTTATGGTATTTTCTTTTAATTCGTTCGAATCTTCAGAAGCCGCTATTCTGCTTGAGAATGTTGCCGCTGAAATTATTCTTGCCTGATCCATTGTAGGGAAAATATTTTTGAACTGGAACATCTTTAAGCTTGGTCTGTCTAACAACATTGATAATCCTGCTACTGCCCACATCAAAGGAACCGCAAAGAATTTTTCAGCCGTAAGTTTTCTTTGTTCTTCCGGTGTAAGGTGTCTGTCTTTGTCGTCATTATATATCGGAGCTCCTGCTTTACCCGATAATTTGTGCGTAATCCAGCGATTGATCGGTTGAGCAGAGATTGCCAAAGGTATAATTAAACCTAACAAACCAATTGCACTCTTTGCATTAACAAGTTTTTTAGCTTTGCTTAAATATTTGCCGTATTCAGAGCTGCCTGCAGTCAGGTTTTCTTTAACTGTTCCTCTTAAAATATCGCTGCTGCTGTCAAGTAAATGCTTCAGGCTGCTTGTAGAATATCCTTTTTGTTCGCTAAATCTAATATTTTCAGCAATTCCTGTTTTATTAACGATATATGTATATAAATCATCAGTATAATTTTTGTATGATTTAATTCCAAAGAATTTTTTAAAGCCTCTGACAAATTTGTTAGATGAAACAATTTCTTCTTTGTTGCCTGTAAGTATATTATTAGCAGTCTTTTTAAGTACTTGTTCAAATTCTTTATCATTTGCAAAGAATTCTTTGAATGCTTTTTCACTTTCACCATCTACGCCATGCAAATCCTGAGTCATTGATTTCAAAGTGTTATAAATTTTTTCTTCAGTATCTTTGCCCTGAGCTGAGGTAAAATATTTATTTATGCTGTCTATTGCTTCACTGTTAGCCCAGGATTTTGTCAAATCAGAATTTTTGAAGCCCCCCATTACAGGTCTGTTAAGCAGTTTGGCAACTCCTATAACAATAAAACTAGGAATCAGGCAATTTATTATTAAACCGGAAGCTTCACGACGAAAGGCTTCAAAACCGCCAAAAATGTTTAAATGTCTTTTTTGAGTTTCTCCGTTTTCGTCTTTTTTCTTAGATCCAATAAATGTTTCAGCGATGGTTCTAGGCAATATGGCAGTTGTCAAATCCAAAAATGAAACATTTATCATTGGATTTGCTTCACATGTTTGAATTGTTTTCAATACAATATCTCCCAAGCCTGTAAATGCCGGTGATTGTGCTTTATTGCCGGCCTTTTTTCGGTCTTGAGGGGCTATATTTCTATTGTTTACACTACCTAAATCAACTTTATTTATCATATATTGCTTGTTTTACTACTGAACTGCCTTCTAATTATAACCAAAGTACATATTAATTAAAAGCAGAGCAAAATAAAAATTGCCTGTTATAACTCAAATATAAAGTTAATGTAAAGATGAATTTTTGCATAATTTTCTAAAAATAAGACATTTTAAAATAATTTTTTGTCTAAAAAGTAAAAAAAACACTTATTTTTTTCAAAAAATCACTGTTTTTATCAAAAAATCTGTTAGAATATTTTGTAAAATTTTGTTAAGAAGTTGATATTAATCCTAAAAAATACGGGGAATTATATAAAAAATTTGTTTAATATGATAAATAGCATGACTTAATCCTTTTGGTTATGTTGATTTTTATTTAATTATCATTAAATACATAGTATGGCGTTTAATGGTGTAAAAAGTTACTATGATATTTTGGAAGTTTCTGCTAGTGCTGATAATGCGGAAATAAAATCCGCATACAGAAAATTAGCCCGTAAATATCATCCTGATGTAAATAAATCTCCTGAGGCTATAGATTTATTTAAACAGATAACTATTGCTTATGAAACCCTTTCTGATGAATCCAAACGTCATCAATACGATATTATAAACGGTATTTTTAAAACGACTTTCCCGCAAAGTGAATGCCCAGAGCCAAGAAAATCTACAAAATCTGACAACCGTGATATCAAATCATGTAATGCGCAGGATATCAGTAAAACAAGATATAATGATGAAAATAAAAACGCAAAAACTGATAATAAAAAAAATAAAAAACGAATTTCACCTTTAATGGCTTTTAGATATTGGTGTGCCAGATTCAAAAAACACAGACAAGAAAGAAATAACAAAAAGCCTCAAAAAGGACAGGATATTACAACAGATATTACTATTTCTCCTGATGAAGTAATGACAGGATCTCAGCGTATTCTGAATATCCGAACAACAGTGACTTGTGAAAAATGTTTCGGACATAAATTTACAAATGGAGACAAATGTAGTGAGTGCGGCGGTAAAGGTGTTATCACAGATACAAAAAAAATTAAATTAACAATCCCTAAAGGGGTAAAAGATGGTGCAAAACTCCGTTTGAAAGGTGCAGGGGCTTCAGGTAAAAACGGAGGTCCAAACGGGGATGTTTATGTAAAAATTCGTGTAGAAATTAAAACTCAGGTTCATTTTGATAAGTTAAATATTTATTATAATGTCCCTATAACTCCGTTTGAAGCTGCGCTGGGTGAAGAAATTACCATACCTGCATTTGACGGAACCATAAAACTGAAATTGCCTAAAAATACGACTTCAGGTCAAAAGTTCAGACTTGCAAAACAAGGGTTGAAGAAAAATGGCAAAATCGGTGATTTAATTGTTACCGTTACTATTGAAATTCCTCAGGATTTGTCGGATGATGAAGTAAAGCTTTATGAGCAGTTAAAAAATATTTCATCAGTAAATGTGAGGAAAAATTTCGGATATGGAAGCTAGAATAAAAGAGATTTTTGAGTCGATACAAGGGGAAGGACCTGTAGTCGGTTACAAACAGTTATTTATACGCTTTTGCGGATGTAATCTTGATTGCGATTACTGTGATACTGATTTTGATATAAGTGGTTCAGCTTTATACGATCCAAAGGATTTGTTTACAAAAATAAATTCAGACTTTGATCTTAATAAAATTCATTCGATATCTTTAACAGGCGGAGAGCCTCTTTTAAATGCAGATTTTATTAATGAATTTACGAATTTGCTTCCAAAAATCAAAATATATCTTGAAACAAATGCGACTTTGTCTGAGCAGTTTATGAAAATTAAGGATAAAATCGATATAATTTCTGCTGATATAAAATTGCCAAGTGCGACAGGTAAAGATACTTTTGAATTGCATGACAGGTTTTTGCAAAGTTGTGCGGGCGTTTATACTTTTGCAAAAATTGTTTTTGATAGCAATATAACTGAATCTGAAATAAAAAGATGTTGTCAGTTAGGACAAAAGTATGGAATTGAGTTGATATTGCAGCCTAAAATGGATGAAAATAGTATTTCTGTTGATAATTGTTTTTGTGAGGAAATACTTGATAAGTTTTTAAATTTATACCAAAATGTAAGATTAATCCCGCAGGTACATAAATTTTTAAATGTCAGATAACTAGCCAAGATACTTTTGCAGATTATTTTTATCAAACACTTCAATGCTATTTTTTGAGTGTATAAATATCATTGTTGTAATGATTGATTTTAAAGTATCAAAATCTGAAAATGCCATTTTGTTGCGTAAATCTTCCATATTATTGGCAAGAAATTCCATAATAATTGTTTTTCCGTCATAAACAAGACTTGAAAAATAATCAAACGAGGCTTTTGACTTTATACCTTCAAGATAGATAATATCAGGATTTTGGAATGTAATAAAGCGGGTAGCTTTGTCCATATTAAAGCCTACATTTTCATTAAATTCGCACTGATTGACTCCTGAAAGTTCGTATTTTGCAATACTTTCAAGTGTCATAATGTTTTTAGAGGTCGTTTTTGCAGCTTCCTGCAGTAATGAATAGATTACATGGGTTTTACCGCTTAAAGATGAACCGCATACAAGAATTATTCCCGGAATATTTAAACTATTTCTTATCTCTGAAAGATCTTGTTTTGAGGTTACTATTTTATCAAGTGTTTTAGGCGGCTTGTAGATTTTTAAGAAAATTCTTTCTCCCATTATTGTCGGGAATGTGGAAACACTTGCCATAACATATATATCATCTACTTTAAAGCACAATTTACCTAATTGCGGGACTTCTGAAACTGAAGAATCCAGCTCCGATACTGTTTTTAATTTAGCAATAAATGATGATATTAAAACACTTGGGATGTATCCTTTATTCAGCATTTCGCCTTGTTTTTTAAAGTTTACTCCAAGTCCTTCGTCATCGCCCTGAAATATTACTTCGTGAATATCTTCTAATATTGCCTGTTTGAGTATGGCTCTTATAATTTTTTGGATATGATTATCGCTCAAATCTTCTTTGTGAAGTTCTTCCTGCCAGTCATATCCGCCATTAAAACCTGTAGATATATTTCCGACTGAAACATCAATTTTATAATATTCATCAATTTTATTTAAGATAGAATCTTCATTTGCCAAAACAGGATCAATTTCGCATTCTGCACTTTCCATAATTTTGTCTATAGCAAACAAGTTGCGCGGATCGGACATTGCAACGGTCAAAGTGTTTTCAATCTTAAATAACGGAATTATTTTGTATCGTCTTGCATCTGTAAAACTTATATATTTAAGACATTTTTTATCAGGTTCATAATCGTCAAGATTTACAAACGGTGTATGCAGTTTTGTTTCAAGAAATTTTATAAGTTGGTCTTCAGTTATAAAACCTGAGTCAATCAGAGCCTGACCGATATTGATACTTCTTGCGTTTGCAATCTCCTGCGCCTGCTCAACTACTTCATAGCTGACTAAACCTTCTCTTACAAGGTCATATTTGAGTGTTTCAAGAGTTTTATTTGTAATTGCAGGCATATTATTTGACTTCAGCTCCTAAATATTTTTGAACGATTTTTAAAACTTCGTCTAAATCAAACGGTTTTGTAATATATTCATCAACGCCTGTTTCTTCTCCGATAAGTTTATCTTCTTCCTGAGAGCGTGCAGTAATCATTAATATAGGGATATCTTTGTATTTTTTATCAAACTTCAATAATCGGCTGATTTTATAACCGTTTATTCTTGGCATCATTACATCTAATATTATTAAATCAGGCATGATTTCTCTTGCAAGTTTTAGCCCGTCTTCCCCGTTATATGCGCAATAGCAAGTGTAATTGCATCCTTCAAGAACAAATTTTAAACTATCTACAATATCTTGTTCATCATCAACAATAAGAATTTTTTGCATATATTCACCCTAAAAAATTATGCTATACATAAACAATATAGCATAATTTTTCAAAGCAGTGAAATATGTAACAAATGTATATAATATTAAACTTATCCTGTAATTGCCTGGCCAAATCGTTATTGTTGTATCTACAAGACAATAAATCCCATAAACAATATTATCGGCACTAGGTTATAATTCATCACTTATTGTTCACTTTTCTTTTTGATTGCGATGCAAAAGCGGATTGTGAGCTGAGTGCGTAGTGCCGGTGTTGGCTTGCGATAAGCAAGACAAGCAGGGCACGAAGTCACATAAAAGGCGAACAACCAAGAAAGAAAAGTGAACCGAAAAGAAAAACACGCGATACCACTGCAATGCCAAAAGGCATTGCACCGCTCATAAGATATAAGTACAAATAGTACTTACGTTTTTGTTCTTACGAACAAAAATCAATCAGGCGCCTAAGACAACGGCGCCTATGATAAAAACTTATCAAGCGCACGGCGTTGTCCTTAGCCGTGCTAAGAGATTTTTGCCTGAAAGGCAAAAACACATGTTCCCGCGCAAGCGGTCTTATGCCGCCGAAGGTCTTATGCCGCCGAAGGCGGTATTGTAATCAGCGAAGTTTTCTTTTCTTTGGTTCATTTCTTTTCTTTTGCCTCGCAAACAAAAGAAAAGAAATGAACGATAATAAGATTATTTTTTAATAATTATCATTGTTAAAAGTATCTCTATAACTTGTAAATAAAACTATTAAACCTGAAATTCCGACCAGTCCGTAAATAATTCTTGCAAAAATTGTCATTTCACCAAATAAAAATGCAACTAAATCAAAATCAAGTATCCCGATTAGTCCCCAGTTTATTGCACCGATAATAACAAGTATGTATGCGATAGTTCTTACAATATTCATATAATGCTCCTTTCTGTTTTTTATAATTATTATCTTTATGTTTAAAATTCGCATTGCCTTATGTTCTTAAGTAATATTTGCAAATTTTTCTTGTCCCTTGTAAAATATAGGAATATTTTTGGGGATATTATTATGGCAATAATAAATGAAGTTTTTACTGTACATACAAAAGGCAACACTGATATAATTGATTTGACTCCTCAAATCAGAAATGTTGTATATAATCACGGTTTGCAGAATGCGGTAATTTATGTATATGCACAAGGCAGTACTGTTTCAATTACAAATATTGAATTTGAACCCGGGTTATTGGTAGATTTCCCCGAAGTAATGGAAAAACTTGTACCGACAAATAAAGATTATCATCATGATGAAATGTGGCATGACGGTAACGGCTATTCTCATATAAGAGCATCCATTGTTGGGAATTCGACTTATGTACCGCTCATTGATGGCGTTCTTCAACTGGGACAATGGCAGCAGGTTGTGCTGATAGACTTTGATAACAAAGCAAGAGCAAGAAAAGTTAATGTGCAAATAGTGTATTAAGGTAAGTATGATATAAAAGCTGTCTTTTAAACTTGCTTAGTTTATAAAGCAAGCTATACTTGTAAGAATTTAATGACTTATCCCCTTGCATTTTTCTTATGCAGGTAATATAATTAAGTCTTAGAGGATAAAAAGAAAAATAATGGATGATTCAGGTATAAATACTATTGTTTTTAATTGGGTTATAGTATTTTTGTTATTATTTGTAAATGCCTTTTTTGTTGGGGCAGAGTTTGCTATAGTCAGAGCAAGGAAAAACAGAATTGAGCAATTAAATAAAGATGGAAATGTTGATGCAAAATTGGCCTTAAAAGCATTGGAAGATGTAAATTTTTTTATCGCTGCGGTTCAGGTAGGTGTGACGATTGCAAGTATCGGTATTGGTTGGTTTGGTTCGCCGACAATTGAAAAAATGCTTGCCCCTGTATTACAGTCTGTTCCTGCTTCTGATGCTTATATCGCACAAATTGTTGTTGCAGTGCTTGCTTTTGTTTTAATTACTTTTTTGCATGTACTTGTAGGAGAACAGGTGCCAAAATGTATTGCATTGCAGTATCCTGAAAAAATATCACTTTTGGTCGCAAAGCCGATGGATGTTTTTATGACTTTGTCAAAACCGTTTGTATGGCTTTTGAATAAGACTTGTAACGGAATACTCAAAACTTTGAAAATTCCTGTCAATCCTTCTTTAAAAACTGTTCATACTATTGATGATTTGGACATGTATGTTGAAAACAGTTATGACGAAGGTGTATTGAATGAAACTGAAAAAGATATGTTCCATAATGTTCTTCAGTTTTCGGATTTAACCGCTCATGAGGTTATGACTCCACGAACCGATATGGTTTGTGTTTCTTTAGATACCCCGATGGATGAGTTAAATCAAATTGCAACAGAAAATCAATACACACGATATCCTGTTTATGACGGCGATATTGACCATATAACAGGTTTTGTTCATGTAAAAGATTTATTTATGTTGTCTTTAAAAAATGAATCTTGTCCGATTGAAAAATTCCAGCGTAAAATACCGCTTGTCCCTGAAACTATCACTTTAGACAAACTTGTAATTTTATTTAAAAAACAACGTGCGCAAATGGCTATTGTTGTGGATGAATTTGGCGGAACTTCAGGTCTTATAACTCTTGAAGATGTGTTGGAAGAAATATTTGGGGATGTACAGGATGAGTTTGATATTGATGAAGAAAAAGATATAAAAGAAATAAGACCGAAAGTTTTTGAAGTCGCAGGCACTATGCGTCTTGACGAACTTGCAAAATTCTTTGATATTCCTGAAGAAGATTTAGAAGTTGAAGATGTTGATACTGTCGCAGGATTGGTTGTAAAACAGCTTGAACGTATTGCAAAAGTCGGCGACAGAGTTGAATACGGTAATTTTACATTTACTGTTTCAGAAATTGATGGCGCCAGAATTATTAAAATATTACTGGTTAAAAATGAAGAAGTTTCAGCAGCAGAAGAAAAATAATTACAGTTATTTCTTTTTATTTCTGCCTGTCTTTTTTCTGCTAACTTCCTTTTCGTCGCATTCAAGTGCTTTATTCAGGTGCTCAATAAGTTCGGAGCTGTGATAGTGCATAGCATGTTCCGATTTATGATGAATATCAACCAAATGATAATGCATAGCCATTTCAACCTGAATGAGAGCTATGTTGTAATTATAAACACTTTTTATATAACTGTCTAATGCTCTTATATAATCTTTTCTGGCATCTTGTAGTGCGACATAATTTAGCACATCAGAGCGATATTTCTTTTCTACAATCTCAAGATTTTTTAAAGATTGTTCGACCTCTGTTCTTGCGGTTGGTACTTGTTTCTTTGCTCTATCGACATTATTAAAAGCACGAAGAAGTTCATATTGTAAGTCTTTTTTGAATAAATTAATTTCGTTATCAGCAAGATGAACCTGTGCATCTGCACCTTTAATGCTGTGTTTTAATTCCATTAAATTGACATTTGTTGTCAGGTTTACGCCTATTGTCAGACTGTTATTATTAGTAAAATTTGTATGATTTAAGCCGTATCCGACATCAGCAGTTAAATCAGGTAAATATGTTCTTTTTACATATTTCAGAGATTGTTCCATTGCGTATTTTGTATTGATTAAAACCTGTAAATCCGGACTGCTTTTGTAGGCGATATCAAGCGCATCACTCATCTTAAACGGAAAAACGTAGGCTTCAAAAGGTTTAACCTCAACATGCTGTTTTGAATTGTATGCGAAATCATCATTATATGTAAATGTCGGGGTGTTTTCTATTTCATAATCCGGCTGAGAATCAATATACATTGCATTACTCAAATCATATTTTGCATTGTTATATGTATTTTCGGCTTCAATATATTTTATTTTTGCTTCACTCAAATTCAATTCTGCAGTTGCAATATCAGGTTCAGTTTTCGTTTTGGCTATTTCTAAAAACTTTTCATTTATATCGACATTATTTTTTGCAACATTTAAAAGTGCTTTTGCCTGCAAAAGATTATAATATTTCGCTTTAATATCAAATAATGTATAGCAAAGGCTGTCCATAAATTCATATTCGGCAGCTATTTTATTAAATTCTTCCATTTTAATAAAAGCAGTTGTTTTGCCGAAGTTATATATCAGCTGACTTACACTAACGCCGACCCAAGGCAGGTCGCGGTATCTTTTATCGTAATAAATGCCGTCAGAATTTCTTTGATAAGTAAATCCTACACCAGCTCCAAGAGTTGGGAAATATTGTGATTTTGCTATTCCCAAATTGCTTTTTGCTATATCCAAATTATATTTTTCACGTCTTATTTTCGGACTGTTTTTAAAAGCCAGTGCAACGCAATCTATAATATTAAGAACAGTACCGTTTTTCAGTTCTATTGTCGGATTAAGAAGGAGCTCTTCTTCATCGTGCTCGTGTATTGCATTTACGCTATTTCCGGCTAATAAAAATGTTATTACCAGTGCCGAACATAATAATTTCTTTATGTTCATATATTAATTATAGCATGCCTGTCAAGAGGGGAGGATTTTATTCTACCATTTTTTATCCATTGATTTGATGCTTACTTCAACTCTGTCACCAAATCCCTTGTTTATTGTATTTACAAGTTCATTAGTTGTATTTACCCAAAACATAGAAGATGTTAAAATCTTTGATTCTCCTGTTAAATCAGACATTTTGAACATAACAGGGTCAGAGCCTTTATATTTGCATAACATTTGTTTTAAAAGCATTATTTCTTCGTATTTAAATTCATCTTTAAGCTCAACCGTAACGATATTTGTATTATCTACAGGCTTAACGGTATCAACAAGTATTATCGGCGGTTCATCTTCGCTTCTTCTGCTGACTCTTCCTGAAACAATTATCCTTTGTTCATTTTGCATCAGGTCACCGTATTCGGCAATTTTTGAATTGAATGCAAGTGTATCAATTTTCCCTGTTAAATCTTCTATAGTGACAAATCTTATAAATTTTGTAGGATCCGATTTTTGTGGAATTTGTCTTGTTGCAGTTACAAGACCGCAAATTGTTACAGGTTTATCGTTTTCAATATCAGGAATTTGTGATATTTTGTGAGTCATTAAAAACGGTAATTTTTCTCTTATTGTGGAAAGCGGATGGCTTGTAACGTAAAAACCTAAAAATTCCTTTTCAAATATCTGAATCTGTCTTGCATCATATTCTTCATCCGAACCGCCAAGGTTAAATTTTGCATTATCAGCCGATATGCTGTCGCCAAGCATATCAAAAAGGCTTGCCTGCCCTGATTCTTTTTCTTTGGCTTCTTTTGAAGCAGTTGAAACAATATAATCTATATTTTCCATTAGTTGTTTACGGCTTTTTTCTATGGAAGAAAATGCTCCTGCTTTAATTAAGCCTTCTAATGTACGTTTATTGGCACATTTTACATCAACTCTTTTTATG
Source organism: uncultured bacterium (assembly GCA_902794035.1). GTDB lineage: Bacteria > Cyanobacteriota > Vampirovibrionia > Gastranaerophilales > Gastranaerophilaceae > Zag111. Next base: position 44,524 of record CADBFN010000011.1, on the reverse strand, counting down.
AAATCATATATAGATGTATAATCACCATTTTCTTCTCTTTCTTTTATGATTTCATCAACAACTCCTTCTCCGACTTGTTTGATTGATGCAAGTCCAAAACGGATATTGTGCCCGTCAGGAGCGTATTCTGAGAAGGATTTGTTAATATCAGGAGGCAGAACTTTTATTCCGTATTTTAATGCTTCTTCAATATAGCTTTGTGTTTTTTCCTGATCTCCGCCAACACTTGTCAGCAATTCCGACAAATATTCAACCGGATAATGACATTTTAAATATGCAGTCTGATATGCGACAAAAGCGTATGCTGATGAGTGTGCACGGTTAAAGCAGTATGCTGCAAAGTTTTGAATTTGTTCAAATAAAACTTTTGCATCTTCAGGTTTCATCCCGTATTTGGCAGAACCTTCAATCAGTTTGCCTTCCTGTGCAGCCATTGCTGCAGGGTCTTTGTGACCCATCATACGGCGTACCTGGTCTGCCTGACCTAAAGAATAATCTGCCATAACCTGGAAGATTTGCATAATTTGTTCTTGATAAACCATTGTACCGTATGTATCTTTTAATACAGGTTCTAATCTTGGGTGTGGGTAAGTAATTGCCTTTCTGCCATGTTTTCTGTCGACAAATTCATCAACCATACCTGAACCCAAAGGTCCCGGTCTGAATAGGGCAACTAATGCTCCCAAATCTTCAAATACGTCAGGCTGTAATTTTTTTACCAGATTAGTCATTCCCTGAGATTCAAGCTGGAATACACCAACTGTTTCACCGCGGATAAGCATATCGTAAGTCGGTTTATCATCAAGCGGTATATGGTTAATATCGACATCAATATTTTGGCATTTTTTTATAAGTTTAACCGTTTTTGAAATCATTGTAAGGTTACGCAATCCCAAGAAATCCATTTTCAAAAGTTTCATTTTTTCAAGGATTTCTCTGTGATATTGCGTTACAACGACTCCGTCTTTACCGTGCTGAACAGGTACAATTTCATTAAGTGGCTTATATGAAATTATGACACCTGCTGCGTGCATACCTGTGGCATTTTTCAAACCTTCAACATGTAATGCAGTATCTACAAGCTTTTTAACTTCTTCATCACTGTCATAAAGACGTTTTAATACCATACCTTCCTGCAGTGCATCTGAAATCTTTGCTCCGGGATCGCCCGAAATTAAATCAGATAATTCCTTACTTCTTGCATAAGGTATATCAAATACTCTTGCAACACTTTTCATTGCGTTTCTTGCTGCAAGGGTATTAAAAGTTATAATCTGACAAACTTTATCTGCGCCATATTTTTCGACAACATAGTTGATAACCTCCCCTCGTTTATCAATACAAAAATCTGTATCAATATCAGGCATGGAGAATCTTTCAGGATTTAAGAATCTTTCAAACAACAAATGGTGTTCTATCGGGTCCAAATCTGTAATGTCTAAACAATAAGCTACAAGTGAACCTGCTGCTGAACCTCTGCCCGGGCCGACAGGTATATCGTGGGTTTTTGCGTAGTGTATAAAATCCCAAGTGATGAGAAAATATGCGCTAAATCCCATTTTTTGAATTATACCCAGCTCGTATTTTGCTCTGTCCTGCAGTTCTTTTGTGATTTTGTCCGCACTATATTTACGCTTCATACCCTGAGTAACAAGAGATTCAAGATATGTATCTGTTGTAAATCCTTCAGGAACAGGGAAATCAGGAAGCGGAGCTTTCCATTCTACTGTGATAGAACATTTTTTGCATATATCTACCGTATTTTTAATACATTCGTTAAAAGTTTCCCCATCTAACCAGCGAAAGGCTTCACGAAGTTCATCAACGGTTTTGACGTAAAATTCATTATTGGGGAAATGAAATCGGTTCGGGTCTGTTTTTGAAGATTTTGTCTGCATGCACAACAATGTGTCGTGCCAATCTGCATCCTCTTTTTTCAGATAATGCGAATCGTTTGTTATTATCATTTTTATGCCAAGTTCTTTTGCAAGTCTTATAAGTTCCGGATTTGTTCTTTTTTGCTCGTCAAGACCGTGATCCTGAAGCTCAATATAGTAATCTTGCCCAAACAAATCCTGATATTTTTTTGCAACTGCTTTAGCCCCTTCATAATCAGTTTTTAATAGATTTTGGATAACTTCACCTGCTAAGCAGGCGCTACAGCAGATTAATCCTTCGTGATATTTTTCTAATAATTCAAAATTTATTCTTGGCTTAACGTAAAATCCGTCAATATGCGCAATAGAAGATAATTTTACAAGATTTTTATATCCCGTATTATTTTTTGCCAGCAAAATTAAGTGATAACGAGGGTTATGAGCTGCATTACGCTCGGATATATCTCCATCATGAACATAAAATTCCTGACCGATAATCGGATTGAATAATTGCGCATGATACTCAGGATCCTGCTGCATTTTCTCTTTTTCTTTTGCATTTATTTTGTCAGCTTCTATGTACAAATCCATTGCCCCATACATTACCCCGTGATCGGTTACGGCAACACCGGGCATATTGTGCTCTTTGCAGAATTTGCACAAATCTCCTATTCTTATAGCTCCATCCAATAGTGAATATTCTGTGTGAAGATGGAGTGGTACATATTGCATTTCATCAGCCATATTTAAAGATTATCAAGAACAAAACCGCAAAAAAATAATATATTAATTTGTTTTAAGTTTAATTTTTATTCTTCTGTTGGTCCGAGTTTTATTCGTCCGGATTTTATATTCATATATCTGTTGCATTGAGCTACTTTGTCATATCCAAGCAAAACGCCCAAGATAAAATCCTGTTCTGCATTTAATTTGTTCAGGCGAGGGTTGAATGTGCGGATTACATTAATGCAGGGTTCATCTCCAAAAAATACATTAATCAGTTCTTTGTTTTTATGTTCATGTATCAAATAAGGAATTTCATTTTTTTGTAGTTTTTCTTCAATTGCTTGTCGGTGTTTTGCTTTTTCTGTTGTCAAAATCAGGCTTCTTATTCCTTTTTTATATTCATAGATATGGTGATTAAAAACTCTCAGATCATTAAATTCTTCTATTTGTTCAGCAGTAAGTCCTTCAGCTTTTGAACCGAAAAAAGTCTGTTTGTTTTTAATATTGTTCGATGCAGTAAAATAATTGTACTGTGCAATTGCTGAAATTCTCATAGTTATCTCCCTAAGTGTAAATCTGATAATTTATGATAAAATGACAAATTTTTATTGTCAAGAATTTTCAATATATAGTAAAAAATATCAATTCGTTTGACTGTAATTTTGAAAATATGTATTATAATAAAGTTATTGAAAGAATATTTGTAAGGTATAAAAATATGAAAATAGGTGTTGTTGGTTTAGGTTTAATTGGCGGTTCAATTTTTAAAGATTTAATTAGTTTAAATTATGACGTGGTTGGGGTTTCCCAATCTCAAAAGGGTGAAAACATTTATTCAGGTTATGAGGTTTTAAAAAATTGCGACATTGTTTTTGTCTGTAGTGCAATGAACAAAACTCTTGCTATTTTGGATAAATTGGAAAATTTTTTACAAAAAGATACTATCGTTACGGATGTTTGTTCTCTGAAAAGATTTGTCAGTATGAAAAAATATTCTTATAATTTTATACCTTCTCATCCTATGGCAGGAACAGAACATAAAGGTTTTGAAAATTCCTTTGAGGGTTTGTTTAAAGGTGCAAAATGGGTGATTACTTCTGCATGTTCCGATGTCCCTAAAGTATTTGTTGAAGTCATAAAAAAAATGGGCGCTGTACCTGTTTATGCGACTGCAGAAGAACATGACAGAGCAGTTGCATTGATCTCTCATATGCCTATGCTTATTTCTCAGGCAATATTTAAAACGGCTCAGGATAATGAACTCGCACTTAAAATTGCTTCCTCAGGATTTCGTGATATGACAAGGCTTGCTCTTTCAAATACCGAAATGGCAAATGATATGATTAATATGAATGCTGATAATATTGAAAAATCTTTACTGGAATTGTACAAATCGATTGGAGAACTTACAAAAGACAATTATATCTCTCAAATTGAACAAATAAAATCAAAGCGTAATACTATGTTTCAGTAAATTTTAGCTATTGACAATTTTTACCCCGGAACTTGTGCCAAGTCTTACTGCTCCTGCCTGAATCATTTTCAATGCCGTTTCTTTATCTCTTATCCCGCCTGAAGCTTTGACTTTTAAACCTGCATCTTTAACGGTATTATACATAAGCTCAACATCTTCTTCCTTCGCTCCGACTCCGCCTTTGACAAACCCTGTCGAAGTTTTGACAAAATCTGCTCCGCCAAGAATTGAATACTGGCAGGCTCTTATTATTTCATCTTTATTTAGCAAGTCTGTTTCAATAATTACTTTTAAATTATGTCCGTTGCAGGCTTTTTTTATTGCCTGAATTTCTTTAACAATATAATCTTTATCATCATCTTTTAGTTTTGTTCCGTTTATAACCATATCAATCTCATCTGCGCCATCACAAATCGCTTTTTGAGTTTCAAAAACTTTTACTTCTGTCGTATTCGCTCCGAGCGGAAAGCCTATGACCGTAACTATTTTTATATCCGTATTTTTTAAATATTCTTTTGCTAAGCTTACATAACAGGGATTGATACATACGCCAAGAAAATTGTTTTCTTTTGCTTCCTCAAAAAGTTTTATTAAATCGTTTTTGACTGCATCTTGTTTTAATAACGTATGTTCAATGTATTTATTTAATTCTTCCATATTTTTCTCCTTTTTTGTTTATAAAATATTATCTAAAATTTCACTAACCTGATCGCTGTGGTTTAATGTGAAAAAATGTAATGAATTAACATTATTTTCTATAAGATTTTGGCATTGATTAATCGCAAATTCTGTTCCGATTTTTAATGTATCATTTGGGTATTTTTCTAATTTTTCAGCTAATTTTTGAGGGATTGTTACTTTTGCCATTGATGTCATTTTTTGAATTTGTTTTAAACTCCGGATTGGCATAATCCCTGCAATTATTGGGGCTTTTACACCTGTTTTTTCAACATTTTCTATGTATTTATATAATTTATTGTTATCAAAAAACAACTGGGTAAATATTGCACTTGCGCCTGCATCAATCTTCTTTTTTAAATATTTGATATCATCTTTAAGAGTTTGACTTTCTATATGCCCTTCAGGATAACCTGCAACTCCTATTGATAATGTCGTTTTTGCCTGTATAAATTCCACAAGCTCATTTGCGTGAGAGAAATCGAGCTCGTTTGTTTCTATATAATCAGGAATATCTCCTCTTAATGCAAGAATGTTTTCAATTCCCAGATTTTCGACAGTTGTAATATGCTTTTCAATTTCATCTTTAATCATTGAAACACAGGTAAAATGAGGCATTAAATTAAATTCCAAATCTCTTATGCTTTTCAAATCGTCATAGGAAAATCTGTTAAAACCTCCGCTTGCTCCATATGTAAGCGATATTAATACAGGATTATATTTTTTTAAAATTCTTAATCGCTCAAATAAATCAGAAATATCTCCGTTTTTGGGCGGAAATATTTCAAACGAAATTTTTGGCGAAAAATTACCTAAGACGTCCTGTGGTTTGCTTTGATATATTTCTGAAAGATCCATAAATCAATTATATCATTGTTTTTATGAAATAAAAAATTATTTACACAAACAGATTTGTTTCCCGCAGGTATTATCTTTTGCGCTATAAGCTCTTGTAACATCATGAACACTTTTCTTAATATGATATTGTCCTGTGAAAGAAAGCGGAGCTTTTTGCGGATTACTGTACAAAACTAAGGTCGGTTCGTTCAGGGTGATCTGACCGTTGTCTTTTCCGCGTCTTATAAAATAATGATCGCCCTCAACATTCACATAGTATTTATCATCAGGATCATTTGCGTTGTAAAATTCTATTTCATTTCTCAAACCTTTAATCCCAATGCCCATTGTACCGTTCATTTTTACTCCGTCTTGTTGATTTAATTCAATTTGAGGAAGTTTTATACATTTTGTATCAAGCGGCTGTTCATTATCGTAATGAGGTCTTTTGCTGTTTACGTTTCTGTGCAGATTGAATAATGAAATTGTCATACGGCCGTCAGTGCTTTGTTGTAATACTGCCGGGACATTATATCTGTTTTCGTCTCCGCCAAACGGATTGTAGCCATACTGCATCGGAAGTACCTGAGGTGCTCCGTTATTTAATGCTGCGCAATTAGGATTTTTTCTGATTGCCATTATTTTATCCATTTTATCTTTATATTTTTTGATAAATTCTTTATATCTTGGATTGCCTTCTGTTGCCCATTCATTATGAACTCTTTGTCTGCCTTGCAGATATACGTTTTTCTTTTCGGTATCATATCCTGTTGCACCCAAATCGTCTCCGTCATATAGTGTTGGCATTCCCGGAAGAGCAGTAAGAATTTGCATCATTGCAAGAACTTTTGTCATTGCCGGCTTCATAATGGCTTCAAATGCTTCATTTTCAAAATTCTTTTCTATTGTTTTATCGGAAAGTTTGAATCCATATTGATTTCTTGCTTGTTCTAAAACTTTTTTAATGTTGAAGTCTATAGGTTTAACTCCGAAGGAATCTCCGTCAAATCTGATATTCCCGAATTTGCCGGAACTTAAATCTGCAACAGATTTGCTTATTGCTTTAAAATTCCTGTCAAATTCTTCAGCATTCATATGATTTTGGTGTTCTTTTAAAGTGTCAATAAGTCCTTTTCTTAGAGTCATGCCCATTGCAACTGCTTTTGGAGAAATATTATCAAAATTGTAATGTAGTACTTCTTCATCTGTAACGTGATCTAATGATTTGTCTTTGATTAGTCTGTAAGCATCCATTCTGTGCTTTTTATCTTCAACAAATGTTAAATCACTGTAGAACATGTCCATATCTAATGCCGCACAATGTAATGCTCTCGGTTTATCGTGGTTGCCTATAAATGTATATGCAAAATTAATTGCTGGTAAAGAGAATGCTTTTAATAGTGAACCGCTTTCAGACATTAAGGTAGATTTTAGATGGTTTGCCAGTTCAAATGTATTTTCATCTGGCACTCCATCCATCGTTTTTGCATCCTCAAAAGAGCGTGAATATAATTTAACTATGTCATAGAAAAATTTTGAATATTGCGCATTTGCAGTTATTCCCGTATTGCGTAAAAATTTTGGCAATATATCAGTTTTTGAAGGAAATGTCGGTGATTTTTTCCCGTAGGCATCATCAAACAAACTGTCTTCGTCTGTAATTTCTGCAACTATATATGAATTAGGATTTTCAGAATATATGCCTTGTGCAAATTTTTTCCAGAAATTATTAACATCATTCCAAATATCTTCAAAAGGTTGTTTGTGAGTTCTCAGGGCATCAATGTCTGCAATATCTTTTGTTGCGTCAATTCTCCAGTCCAATCCTGCCTGAGTTTTGTCGATTATCAAATCTGCAAGTTTAAAGCTGTTTGCGTTTGTGTTTTTAATTGTTGCCAATATGCTTTTTGTAATTAAATCTTCATCTTTCGAAGAAATATTTATAATCCCTTTTTTCATCTTTTCTAAAACGAGCATTGCTTCATCCTGTGGGGAGCCCGCTTTAGGCAGATCTAACGATTCAATATGAGTGTTTAGCATTGCATTGTAATCGTAGCTCAATTCACCTGTTTTCTTATTGTATTGGGTGCTAATTTGAGGTGAAAGAGCTTTTACAATAGCATATTTCCCTATTTGAGGAACGATAATCGGTAGTACGTATTGACCAAATTCTGTAACTTTATCGCCTTCAAATAATTTGTTGTCTTTTGATAATTTATCATTTACATTGTCTAAAACTTTTATGGCGAAATCTGACATTTCGTTTTTGTAAATGTTATCCATTTCGTTATAAGATTTTGCATATTCTTTTGGCAGGTTAGGGTTGCCTTGTTTATAAATATCGTATCTTGGAACACCTATTTCTTCTTCGGTGTTTGCTCTTTTTGTTATCAATGGTGAGCCCAAAACACCAACAAGATTTGTGCCGTATTCGATTGATTCAAGCGGCATATTCATCAGTTGCTCAAGAATTTGTCCGTTTTTATCTTCATTTGATAATTTTCTTGTTACTTTGTATAAACCGCTTAGTACATTTTTTACATCATCTTCAAAAATCTGAGCTTTAACAGATTTAGGGAAGTTTTTGCCATCAGCTAACCCTGTGATTTTTTTGTATTCTGACGCAGGATTTTGTGCATCTGCTGCATTCAATTTCTGGGCAATATTTAATCTTAATATATCATTTGTTTTTCTTGTCCAGTATTTACCGCCTTCTACAGTATAGTCCTGAACCTGACAGTTTGCCTGTCGTATTTTCGCTTCTTCACGCAATGCTTCCTTGTTTGGTAAATTCTTTAATGATTTTAAATCATTATTTGATAGTACAAAATTTAATTTTGCAATATCTGGGTTGGCATCCCATGTTTCAAAACCGCTTTCAAATTTTCCATCAACGACAAAATTTTCATTTTTTGACATTATTCTTGCGGCTTCATATCCGTCAAATTTAAGTTTTTCGTCTTTAGATAAATATGAATTATGCTGATTGAAGCGTTTTACATTGCCTGCAATTGTTTTTGGGTTAACTTCAAAATAGTATGGGAAAACTGAATCGTCATGAGTATGTAAATCATACACATCTTTGGTATTTAATTTTGAATATGTTTTTATAATTAATTCAGGGTCTTTTCTTTCTTCTTCCGTTACTAATCTTTTGTCAAAGAACTGAATATATGTAGGTCTGTTTTTATCAAATTTAGGGTTGATGATTTCTTCTACTTGTCCTGATGTGTCCTGAACGTAAATTATCGGAGAGTTTACAAGTTTCCAGGATACATTTTCGGTACGTTTAGGAAATACCCCTAAAGACAAAGGAGCATCTTTCAGATTGCTTGCTCTGAACCATCTGAAATATGGGGAATCTTCTCCGTATTTCAATACGTTGGAAAAATGTGTTCCCATTAAGCCTTCATTAACAAAAGCTCCGTCTGAAACAAAATTCAAATCGTGTGCAAACATTTTTTGTTGTAATGAGTTGTAATTATTTATGTTCATCAAGTCATTGCAAGGCTGAAAAATGTTTTCAATCCAGTATTTGTGAGATGTAAAATTTTCTCTCGTAAATACCGGTAATGATATGATTCTTGAATATCCGTCAAATTTGCCTTCTTCAATATCTTTTTCTAATCCTGCTGCGGTACCGCCATAAACATTTGTAAGTGTTTTTACTGCGTCAAGACCGCGTTGTTCAAGTTCTTTGTTTAATTTCCATTTTCCATGTTCGTCATATACGATACCGACATTTTGAGTGTCGATATTTACAAGTTTCATTGAACCGCCTTTTGATACAGAAGAACCATTTTGAGTTACAATATTGTATGATACTCCGTTTTCTTTAATGCTGTCGCCTGCATCTATTTCTGTAACTTCTTCTCCGCCATCGTGATCTCTTACAATATAGTGATAAGCAAATGCGTCATCGGGTAGAATACCAAATGTTTTTGTAAGGTTGATTTTATTTGCCCCCGGGTTCATTTTTATCCGGTAACCGCCGTTGCGGGTTTTAGCGGCAGATTTTATAAAATAATTATTAAATTCATCATGATCAAGGGTAAATACTTCCAAAAAGCAATCTTGTTTTGTTTCATCATAAACATAACTCGTTTCAAAATTTTTGAAACCATGTTCGTCTTTTACCCATTTGTAACCTGTAAAACTGATGCGGCTATTGTTTTCTGATTGATTTAAATTTAAATTTACTTTCACGAAAAGGACTCCTTAACGTCAATTATAACTATCCTCAAAAATTATTTTTGACATAAATTTGACTAATATTACAAAAATTTTACATAATTTTTGTTAAAAATTTTTATAACAAAAAATCGCATATTTTGTTGTATAATTCAACTATGAATGATAAATTAAAAATTTCAATTGCTCATTTATATCCGAAACTGTTAAATTTATACGGCGATTTGGGAAATATTATAACTTTAACAAAACGTTGTCAGTGGCGTGGTATAGATGTTGATTTTGAAGAAATAAATATCGGTGATAATATAGGTTCGCATGATTTGTATTTTATCGGCGGAGGTCAGGATAAGCAGCAGGAAGAAGTTGTGGAAGAACTCTATTCACATAAAGAAAATCTGCTTTCTCAAAGAGATGACGGTGCTGTATTTTTAGGAATTTGCGGCGGATATCAACTGTTTGGCCATTACTATCAGCCGCATGGAAAAGATAAACTTAAGGGTTTATCTCTTATGGATGCTTATACTGTCGCAGGGAACAAAAGATTTATCGGTAATGTTACAGTTGAAACCGAGTTCTTAACCCCGAGAACACTTGTCGGATTTGAAAACCACAGCGGTTTAACCTATCTTGAAGGTGAATCAAAGCCGTTAGGAAATGTTAAAGTCGGCAACGGCAACAATGGGAAAGATGGTTTTGAGGGCGGAAGATACAAAAATGTTTTTGGTACTTATCTGCATGGCTCTTTATTGCCTAAAAATCCGCATTTTGCTGATTATCTGATTTCTCTTGCTCTTGAAAAACGCTACGGCGAAAAAATAAAACTATCCCCGCTTGATGACAAGTTCGAATTTGATGCGCATTACAGTGTTGTCGGAAAAATGTACTAAAACCGACTGATTTTAAAATAAGGCGATACCAAGTCTTTAGACTCAGTATCGCAAACTTGTTATATTTTTTAGTGCAAAAATCTGAAATATAAGTATGCAGAGCTTATTACAAGAGATATAAATGTTACTAAAGCTCCGTATTTCATAAATCTTAAAAAGGATATTTTATGTCCTTTTGATGCTGCGGTTTCACTAACCAAAACATTTGCAGCTGCACCGATTATAGTCAAATTACCTCCAAGACATGCGCCTAAAGATAATGCCCACCATAGTGCGTGTGTGTGTCCTGTAATGGCATGCGGATTTGCAGGATTGATAAGTTCTGAGATCAATGGAGCCATTGTTGCGGTATATGGAATATTATCAATAATCCCCGATAATATCCCTGAAGCCCATAAGATTACCATTGTTGCTGCCTTTAAACTTCCGCCTGTTAGGGTAATTAAGCCGTCTGCAAGGAATTTTATGCCGCCATTTGCTTCAAATCCGCCGATAATTATGAATAAACCGACAAAGAAAAAGATTGTAAGCCATTCTACATCACGGTAAATTTCTTTAGGTTTCTCAAATAATAATAAGAATGCCGCACCTGAAACTGCAAACACAAATGCAGGAATATGGGTTACATCGTGTGTAACAAAACCCAAAATTACAAGTAAAATTGTAGCAACAGAACGTATCATAAGTTTTTTGTCTGTTATTGTTTTTGTGTTATCTATTGTTGCAATTCTCTGCATAGTTTCAGGAGTAGCTTTTAAACCTTTTCTGAACAACCAGATCAAAACTCCGACTGAAACTAAAAATATTGTTGTAACAACAGGAGTAAGCTCCATTACAAAATCCATAAAGCTTAAACCTGCTCTGGTTCCGATAATAATATTTGGCGGATCACCAATTAGTGTTGCGGTACCTCCGATATTTGATGCCAAAACTTCAGTTATCAAAAACGGTACCGGATCGGTGTCAAATTCTTTTGCAATTACAAATGTAATCGGCATCATAAGTACAACTGTTGTAACATTATCCAAAAAAGCCGAAGCAATGGCGGTAAATGCCGCAAGAGAGAATAAAACAGTTTTAGGATGCCCTTTTGTCAGATGTAATAATTCAAGTGCAAGCCACTTAAATACTCCGCTTCTGCTTGATATATGAACAATAATCATCATGCCGATAAGCAAAAAGATTACCTGAAAATCTACATGTTGAAATACCCCTTTTATTAAAATATTTGTGCTTTTATCAAAGTGAGTTTCAAACGGAATAAGTCCCAATAACATTGTAAGAGCTGCTCCGGCAAGTGCAACTACTGATTTCTGAATTTTTTCGCTTGCAATAAAAATGTATGCAATCAAAAGTATTAAGCCGGATATAAGCATTCCGTTTGCGTGAATAAAATTTAGCATATCCTTCTCTCCATATAAATGTATATTAATCAATTTTATTCTATCACAAACAAAAAATTATTTATTCTTTAAATTTTCTATTTCAGCTTTAATATTATCAATTTCTGTTTTTACAGGGTCAGGAATTTTATTGTGCATAAGATTTCCGTCTTCGTCAATGGTTGCTCTCTGGACAATTCTGCCCGGAACTCCGACAACCGTTGAATGTGACGGAACATCTTGTATTACAACAGAGCCTGCACCTATTCGCACATGGTCTGCAATTATAATATCACCTAAAACTTTTGCACCGGCCCCGATAATAACATGATTTCCTATTGTTGGGTGGCGTTTACCGCTGTCATTTCCTGTTCCGCCTAGAGTTACCTGCTGATAGAGCAAAACGTCATCGCCGATAATTGTCGTTTCTCCGATTACAACACCTTCGCCGTGGTCAATAAAAAATCTTCTGCCGATTTGCGCCGCAGGATGAATTTCAATCCCAGTTATAATTCTTGTTAAATACGAAATCATTCGGGCAAGCAGTTTTAATCCCCATTTGTGAAACTTATGCGCAAGTCTGTATGCAATAATTGCGTGCAACCCCGGATAACAAAGTATGACTTCTGCCAAATTCCTTGCCGCAGGGTCATTATCATAAATTACCTGTATATCCTCTTTGACTTTTGAAAAACCTCGTTTTATTGTTTCAAACATTAGTGCACCAGTTTCGCAAATTTGCGTTTCCCTGCCTGTAATACTACACTTTCGTCAAATTCAACGGTATAGCCCATATCGGCAATTTTTTCGCCGTCAATTTTTACTCCGCCGCCCGCAATTAAACGTTTTGCTTCCCCTTTACTTGATGTAAAACCGAGTTCAACAATTAAATCTAAAATACTTTTGCCGTTTTCAACTTTGACTTGCGCTATATCGTCAGGGATACCTTTATTTGAAACAACATTGATAAAATCTTCCTGCGCTTTGTCAGCACCGTCTTTGCCATGATATTCTTCGGTTATCATGTGTGCAAGCTGCATTTTTAAATTACGAGGGTTGATTGAACCGTCTGAAATTTCTCTGTCATAGCGTTCCAAATCTTCTTTAGAAGTATCTGTCAATAAACTAAAGTATCTTGTAATCATATTGTCAGGAATACTCATCAACTTACCAAACATATCTTTTGCACTGTCGGTTAGAGATATGCAGTGTTCAGGATAAGTTTTTGACATCTTAATAACCCCGTCTGTACCTTCCAAAAGCGGTAAAAGTACAACAAGTTGAGGGTATTTTTTGCCGTAAGCACTCTGAATATCACGACCTAACAAAGTATTGAATCTCTGGTCAGTTCCCCCTAATTCAATATCCGCATCAATCGCAACCGAATCATAAGCCTGCATTAAAGGATAATAAAATTCAACAATAGAAATCGGTTTACCTTCTGCATAACGCTTTGCAAAATCATCTCTTGTCATCATTTGTGCAACGGTTACTTTTCCTGCAAGTGCAAGAAGTTCAGTAAATTTCATCGGATGTAACCAATCGGCGTTATTAACGACTTCCGCTTTTGAAACATCAAGAACCTTAGCCATTTGTTCAAAGTATGTTTTTGCGTTTTCTTCAACCTGTTCTTTTGTAAGCGCAGGTCTTGTTTCGGATTTGCCTGACGGGTCCCCTATCATAGCGGTTGCACCGCCGACCAAAAGCACAATTTTATGTCCTAAAGCCTGAAATTCTTTTAATTTCCGCATTACGACCGTATGACCTAAATGCAGGTCAGGTCTTGTCGGATCCATGCCAAGTTTTACTCTTAAAGGAGTATTTGTATCACTTGCGTGTTGTAATTTTGCTGCAAGTTCTTCTACTCCGCCCGGTAATACTTCGGCATTCCTTGCTATATACATTGCCTGATCTATAAATTCTTGTCTTATTTCTGTTGTCATTGTGTTATTTCTCCTTTGTCGACATAGTAATGCCAACCTATATTCTATTATGTGAAAAGTGAGTCGTGAATCGTGAATAGTCATTATCGGTGCTAAAGCACATTTTATACATTACAAAATCCGTAAAGAACCATTTACTATTCACCATTCACTTCTATTATCTGTAATTAGTGAATTGCAAAGGTGTATTGTAGCTGTCTTCATTCTGGCGAATCATTTGTATAACTGCCTGCAAATCATCTCTGCTTTTGCCTGAAACTCTGATTTGTTCGCCCTGAATAGATGCCTGAACTTTTAATTTTGTGTTTTTAATATCATTCGTAATCTTTTTTGCAAGTTCTTGAGTTAAACCTTTTTTAAGATTTACAACCTGACGAACATTTCCGCCTAAGGCGTTTTCGATTTTTTGAGGATCTAATATTTTTAAACTAAGATTACGTTTTGAAAATTTTGACTGCAAAATGTCATTGATGTTGCGCAGTTTCATCTCGTCTTCTGTTGTGATTGTAATTGCTTTTCCTTCTTCGAGTTCAACTGTTGATTTTGAGTTTTTAAAATCAAAGCGTGAAGCAAGTTCTTTTTTTACCTGCTCTACCGCATTAACAACTTCCTGTTTGTCGTATTCCGATACGATATCAAAACTGCAATCTTTAGCCATAATATTACCCTCTTATTATTAAGGAGATTCTTCGCTTGTGTCATTCTGATGGCTTCACCCGAAGAATCTCATAACATTCGCTCAGAATGACGATTTTATTTTAACATAAACAAAAAGAAAGGTAGAATTTTAATTCTACCTACTAAAATCACACTATTATTTATTTTCTATTACGGGGAAATTTTTGTTTTTATTTTTGAAAAAATGTTTATTACCGAATTTTTACATGTGTTCCACCACGAACCTGCATTATTTTTTATATAGCTTAATCCCTGCTTTACATATTTGGCACCTTTTTTAAATCCAAATATGCCAAGAGCGGCAACTCCAAGACCAATTAAAACTTTTTTGATAATTCCGTATTCTTTTTCTTTTTTGCTTTGATAAGTATCTGCGTTTAATTGTCCGTTATTAAATTTTGGAACTGTGCCGTCAGCAGGAATATAATTTGTTGAACTGATGGTTGTCGGAAATTGTCTTTCAATCATAGACATTCCTATATCATCTGTCATTGCAGGATTTCTTAAACCATATAAAATACTATTGTCCATAAAATTTATAACCTACTTATAACCTTTACATTTATATAAAGTATTTTTTAGTAAAATAATTTACTTTTTATCAAAAATTTGGTTAAATATTCTTAACAATCAGTCAAGATAGTAGTAAAATAAGTCTGTGTGATTTAGTGTGAATCGTGAGTTGTGAATAGTGAATAGTTATTATCGGTGCTGGTGCGCATTAGCAAATATCTACTTTGTAAAGGTCAATTCACAATTTACATAAAATAACTTAATATATTATTTTAATAAAGGAGAAAATCCATGAACATGTTCAAACGCTGGTACGATGCTGATGCAGTCGTTAGTAAAACAATCAATGATATGGAAAAGATGTCTGAGGAAAATCAGGTCAGGTGCGCAGAATATATTATTGATGATTTGTTAAAAGATGTTGAACTCCCGAATATGAGTCTTGAAGATCAGTATAATTACATCATGCGCCGCTGGTATGATAAAAATATCAAGGTATCGCATGCAATAGAATATTTAAGACTTTGTCCTGAAGATATTCGCCGTCAAACTGCATTAAAAGTGCAAAAGTTTATGAAAAATCTTAACAAATAGCCAATATTAAAAACATGTTGTTTAATATGGTTGGAGGGATTTGTGTCAGAAGAAATAAATAAAAAAGTTATTAATTTATTTTCTACTCACAGTAAAAATAAATTATCAAAAGATGAACAGAAGCAGATTAAATATTATGCGGGATTTAGTTATGTTAAGGTTAAAAAAGATTCAAACGGCAAAAAATTCCGTAAAGATTTTCTGTTGAAGTATGCTTCTCAATGCCATTATATGGTTACTGTAATGCGCGAAATTGAAGGTGAAGTAATTTTATATTCTTATGACGTGCCTAATGAAGATTTGTTTAAATTTATGAAATCATTTGAAGAAAATACTTTAGATGGTACAATAATAGAGATAAATAAATATTTTCCGAATGAGATAGTTTGATATTTCCTCGCCCCTTATGGGGAGAGGGCAGGAGAGGGGTTTTTATACCCAATGTGTTTTTTTACGAAATATAATGAAAGTTTGTATAAATGTTTTAAGCCTTACCAGTATGTAGGGGGCGAATTTTTATCGCACAATAAAGATTTTGACTGCGCAAAAGTTCGTATTGCGATGGCTTTTCCTGATAAATATGAAATCGGAATTTCAAATTTAGGGGTCAGAGTCCTCTATGAACTTGTAAACAAAGAACCTGATTATATGTGTGACAGGGTTTATGCTCCTGAAAAAGATTTTACACCAGATCCTTTATATGCGCTTGAATCAAAGCGACCTTTGAAGGATTTTGATGCGGTGGGATTTTCGCTGCAATATGAGATGGCATACCCCACAGTATTAAAAATGCTTGAAATGGCAGGGATTCCATACAAAAATGAGGATAGAACTGATGATGACCCGATAATTATAGCAGGCGGTCCTTGTACATTTAATCCTTTACCAATGTCTGATTTTATTGATGTATTTACGATAGGTGACGGTGAAGATACAATTATTGAAATATGCAAAATCCTTGAAGAAACCAAAGGATTGCCAAGGGACGAAAGGATTAGAAGGCTTTGTGAAGATCCCAAAAACGGGCGTTGGGCAAAGGGGGTAAATGACAAGGTTGATAAGCGTATCGCGCAACTAAAAAAAGAAACTGCATTAACATCTTATCCTATACCATTTTCATCTTCAGTTCAGGACAGGGCAGTTGTGGAAATTCGCAGAGGGTGCGGCAGAATGTGTCGTTTTTGCCAACCGGGGCATGTAACTTTGCCGATAAGGGAACGAAGTGCTCAGGACATAATTGATATTTCCAAAAAACTTGTTGAAAATACCGGATATGAAGAATATTCGTTGCTTTCATTGTCATCAAATGATTACGCAAATATAAATGAAGTAATAAAAGAATTGAGTGTTGATTTTAATGAAAAAAAAGTGTCAGTAACTTTGCCAAGTCAGAGAATTGACGGTTTTAATCTTGAATTGGCAAATCTTGTTCAAAGTGTCCGCAAATCGACCATGACTCTTGCACCTGAAGCAGGAAGCCAAAGACTTCGTGATGTTATAAAGAAAAATATAACAAAAGAACAAATTGAAAATGCGGTTCTGACCTTGTACGAAAATGGCTGGAGTCGTGTGAAACTTTATTTTATATGTGGTTTGCCAACTGAAACAATTGAAGATATGGACGAAATGGCAAATCTTTTGTCAGGTTTGAGGTATAAATCAAAACTTATAAAAAAAGAAAAAGGGTTAAATCACACTCTTGAACTTACTTGTACTTTATCTATTTTCGTTCCGAAGCCGTTTACACCATTCCAATGGTGTCCTCAGATGCCTTTAGACGAAGTTAAAGCGCATATTGATTATCTGATGGAACGAATGAAAAAAGTTAAATGTGTCAAAATAAACTACAGTGACAAATATTTGTCTTTACTTGAAGCTGTTTTGACAAGGGGAGATGATTCTCTTTGCAAATATATAGAAGCACTTTATAAAAAAGGCTCTTATCTTGCATCATGGGGTGAGAATTTCAGCTGGAAGATGTGGAATGAAACCGCACAGGAATGCGGGCTGAATCTTGAGCAGCTTGCACAAAAACAATATGACTTGAATAAACCGCTGCCTTGGGATTTCATAAATGTGGGATTGAATAAGCAATGGTTGATTGATGAGTATAAAAAAGCCTATGAAGTCGATGAAAATTCTGAGCATGTTGTACCGACATGTCAGACGCAGTGTGTAAATTGCGGAGTATGTAAGAATTTTAATACTCATAAGGTTATGGCAGAGAATTTTGTGGCATCTGATAAGGCCCAACAGCTTGCATCAGCTCCGAAAAGGCATATTGAAGATATTGATCAAAAAGATATTAAAGAAGTGTTTAAATACAGAATAAAACTTACCAAAACCGGTATTTTACGCTATTTTTCGCATCTTGACTGGCAAAATACGTTCTTAAAAGCTATGCAAAGAACAAATCTCAAAGTTGCATATTCATACGGTTATAATCCCAAGATGAAGGTCTCTATGGGTATAGCATTACCGCTTTTCTGTGAGAGCGAAACGGAGCTTGTTGATTTATGTTTGTGGGAAAATGCATCTGTTGATTATGTAAAATCAGAGGTTCAAAAAGTTTTGCCCGAAGGTTCTGAAATTGTATGTATTGAACAAATCCCTGCATCTGCTCCTGCTATCGAAGAAGAAGTGTATTGGGCTGAATATCAGGTAAAGATTTTTGACAAAGATGTTTACGATTTTGGTCAATTTGTGTATAATACTCTCAGAGTTTTGGAGTCTGATGAAATTTTAATAGACAAAAAAACGAAAAAAGGTTTAGATAAAAAAATAGACTACAGGCATTCAATCGGCGAATACAGATTTGAAAGCGGAAGTCTGTTTATAGTATTAAAGGCAGGTAAAAGTACAAATATACCGCCGTTGAGAGCTGATGTACTTATGAATATTATTGCTCCGGGGGTTATATTTGATATAAAAAGGACAAAATTCCTGACGGAAAGCCTGCATGAGTTATGATAGAAGGAAAGATTTTATGAACAACAGAAACAACCAAAAACAAAATCAGGTTATTGAAAAAAAGATTGTTATTGCAGAGAGAGATAATATCGCTGCTTTGTTAGAAAACAAAAAGGTTACTGACTTTTTTATTCAGAGAGGTGATGTTTTATTAGGTGATGTTTATCTTGCCAGTGTAGATAATATTTTGCCTAGTATTGATGCGGCATTTGTAAATGTCGGTACTGATAAGATGGGCTTTTTACATGCTGAAGATGTTATGGGCAAAGGTACATTAAAAGAAAAACTTTCTCCTAAACAAAAGCTTGTAGTTCAGGTAGTCAAAGAGCCAACTGGACATAAAGGTCCAAGAGTTACGACTGAAATCAGTCTTCCGGGCAGATTTTTAGTATTGATGCCTTATGAACCGGGAGTAAGTGTTTCTAAAAAAATTGAAAATTCAAGAGAAAGAGCAAGACTTAAAGCTATAGTTAATCTTATCAAACCTGTAGGTGTGGGTGTTATTATCAGAACTGAAGCTGAAGGTCAATCTGAAGCCGATATTCAGGAAGATTTGGAAATTCTCTTGGAAAAATGGAATAATATTATAACTTCGTCTGAAACCCTTGATGCTCCAAGTTTAATCTACAGAGATCAGGATTTGTTATACAAAGTTATAAGAGAAGCATGCACTGAAGATGTAAGTGAAATCGTTGTAGATACTCCGTTTGCTTTGAACAGAGTTCAGAATATATTGCAAAACTGGCACATAAATAAAGGAGTTAAAGTTACTCTTTATAAAGGTAATGAGCCTTTACTTATCGCAATGGATATTCATAAAGAAATTAAGGCAGCTTTAAATGTTAAAGTAAACATGCCTTCAGGCGGTTATTTGTTTATTCAGCAGACTGAAGCCTTAACCGTTATTGATGTAAACAGCGGGAAATTTGTAAGTTCAGCAACTCAGGATGAAACAATACTTAAAACAAATATCGAGGCGGTACATGAAATTGCACGTCAGTTAAGATTAAGAAATATCGGCGGAATGGTTATAGTCGATTTTATTGATATGACAAGTCGTGCGGATAAACTGGCGATGCTCGAAGAATTGGAAATTGCTCTTGAAGCTGATAAGGCAAAACCTCAGGTCGGTCAATTATCTGATTTGGGACTTGTCGAACTGACACGCCACAGACAGGGACAATCACTTGCTGAAATATTTACCAAAAAATGTCCTCATTGTCAGGGTTCAGGGTGTTCTGTTATAGACTTTAACTTTGCAACACCTGTTGCGGAAGGTGAATACAGAGCAAAAGCCGCAAAAGTTAAATTACCTTCAGGAGCTTTTAAAAAGAATAACAGATTTAATAAAAACAATAAACAGCAGGAAGATATTTCTGCAGAAAATTCTGCAACAGAAGAAGTTATAGAACGCCCTGCAATCGAAACGGAACCTTCGGTTGTCGCTTCTGAAGAAACAATAAAAAAAGAAAATAACAAACGTAACAGAAAAAATCGTTTTAATAAAAACAAAAAAGAACAGGAATCTGATAATCTTCAAAAAGATGTTGAAGTAAAAGCTGAAACTGAAGCCACTCAGGATACTTCTGCAGAAGTCGTAACTGCTCCAGTTGAAGAAAAGAAGAAAACAAGAGGGCGTAAAACTTCTAAGAAAACAAAAACTGAGCAAGCAACGGAAGTTATTGCTGAAACTCCTGCAGAAGTAAAAGAAGAAAAAGTAAAGGAAGAAAAACCTAAAAAACGTCCAAACAGAGGCGCATCTAAAAAAAGCAAAACAACAAAGAAAAAGGCAGATAATGAAGAATAATTTACATAAAATATTACTTGCGGTGATGACGGTATTTTATACCGCCATACCCTCTTATGCCGTAAAGCTTACACCTGAAGCGAATGTTATAGCGACAAAATTCGGTCTTGCTATGGGTGGAGTTGTTGCTTTTTCTCTTATTTTGTATATTGGTTTATCAATATATAACAAGTTTTTTGTTGATGAACAAATTAAAGACTTTAATCTGAGAAAAGATTCGCTAAGAACTCCAACCGATAAAGATGAAGCGGTAATGATGTATATTGCAAAAAATCGTCTGAGGTAGATATGAAAAAAGGATTATCTGCATTAGAATTATTGATTGTTATTGTCGTTCTGTGTGTTCTTGTTTTTACATTTTCAAAAGGGCAAAGTCCTGTAAAGTCCTATGTAAATGAAAGAAAAGAATTAAATAACAAACAGCAGATTATAGATTCAAAAATTGACGATATACAAAAAGTAAAAAATCTAAATGACGAAAAATTAAAAAACGTATTGGAATAATATATGAAAAAATCGACGCTATTTGACATAATTTCGCCTGTAATGGCAGGACCGTCAAGCTCACACACCGCAGGGGCAGTAAGATTGGGTTTGCTTGCAAGAAATATTTACAAAAAAGTTCCTCATAAGGTCGTTTTTAAACTGTATAATTCTTACGCCCATACAGGTAAAGGACATGGTACGGATAAAGGTCTTTTAAGCGGTATTCTCGGTTTGAAGGTTGATGACCGCAGAATCAAAGACATATTTAACAATGAAATATCTGAAAATATAGATTATAAATTTGAGTATTATGATAATTTCAGACGTCACCCAAACTCTGTTGATATTGAGCTGTATGGAGATTATAATATGAAAATCTCCGGAGATTCCGTCGGTGCCGGCGAAATATTGATTACAAAAATCAATGATTTTAATGTATCTTTATCCGGAAATTATAATACGTTAATTTTGGTTTATAAGGACAAACCGGGAATGATATCTTCCGTTACTTCTCATCTTCAGTGTGCAAATATTAATATTGCATCTTTATCCTGTGACAGAAATGCAAAAGGACAGGATGCCTCTATGATTATTTGTATAGATGGGAATTTAGATGCAGATATTGTTCAAAGTATTGAAAAAATGGATGATATTTATTTTGTAACTTATGTGGAAAAATTGGGATAATGATATGGATATAAATATAAGTACCTTTGAACAATTGTATAACGTTTGTATATCAACAAATAAACAAATTTATGAAGTCGCACAGGAAGCTATGGGTGCCTCTGAAGATATATCTGTAGAGCAGGTCAGAGCTTTTGCTCTCAGAAGTCTTTTTGCAATGAAGGAAGCCATTGATTCCGGTTTAAATTCAAAGGAACTTTCACTTAGCGGGATGTGCGGAGATGATTGCTTTAAATTGCAGCAAAGATATAAAAACGAATCTGCTATGTTTGGTAAGTTATTTGAAAAAATTATTGAATATGCTCTTGCAACAAGTGAAGAAAATATAAGAATGGGTACTATTGTTGCCTGTCCTACTGCAGGCTCCTGCGGAATATTGCCTGCCGTCTTGGTTGGTGTAAGCAGAGAGTATAATTATTCTGAAAACAATCAGATAAGTGCATTGATTACTGCGGGTGAAATAGGCAGAATTATTTCTGTAAAAGTAGCTTTAGCAGGTGCAGTTGCAGGTTGTCAGGCAGAGTGCGGAACGGCAAGTGCAATGGCAGCAGCCGCTGTCTGTCAGTTAAGGGGTGGTACGGTTAAGCAAATATTGAATGCATCGGCATTGGCTTTGAAAAATTTATTAGGTTTGACCTGTGACCCTGTTGCGGGACTTGTTGAGGTCCCTTGCGTAAAACGTAACCCGTTTTTGGCAATTCATGCTGTTACGGCGGTCGAACTTGCATTGTCAGGCATAGAATCAAAAATACCTTTTGATGAGGTCGTCGATTCAATGGCTCAGACAGGAGCTTTGATGTCTCCAATGCTTAAAGAAAGTTCTCAGGCAGGATTGGCTACGACAAAAACAGGGCTTAAAATAAAAGAAAATATATTTGGGAAATAAAATCAAGGCAAATTTTATTAGCAGGGTTTAATTTTATGAAAAGAAATTTTTTAATTATATTTTTGCTTGCTGTAATTATATTTTTTACATACAAAATTTTTAATTCTGCGGTTGTAACCCAAAGAAAAGTTGAACCGTCTCAGGTCAGCACAGAAGTTACTAAAAATTCAGAATCCAATAAAACCCCGCCCAAAGCTGATGATAATGCAAAACCTCCTCTAAATCCTGAATTTCGTTTTACCTCTGATAATAACAATATCAATTCTAAAAAAGATTTTATTCAGGATAAAAAGGAACATTTTTCAGAACAATCATTTGAATTCGAAAAGCAAAAAGCAGATAATATTTATTCAAAATCAAACAATAAACCTTTATTTGAAGAACAACCAAAGCTCGAATTTGGTCAAAGACCTCAGCATTTACCTCAAAAAGAAAACGGTTTATTAATGTGTACACCTTATAAGGAAAAGTTAAAAACAGAGTATATGGGAATGAATGTTGAATATACTGTTGAAATTTTAGGTTGGATAAATAATAGGTGCATTTTAAATTTTTCAATGGATATTTTGAGTCAGGGTTCAACTTTTGAAAGTACTTATGGCGTTTCTGATGATATGGTTGAAGTTTTTGGTTTCGCTCCAAAAGTCAGATGCGAATTTTCAAAACAGCAGCTTTTGTACGTTGGGGATAGTATTTTGGAAGAAAAGCAAAAAGACAGAAAGATGCTGAAAAACCCTGAACAGATAGATTTACCGGATTTCAGGGATATGTCTTTTTCTGATATGAAGCTTTTGCAGGTTATTTTGAATGACAAGGCCTGTAAAATTCTTAATTCTGATGAAATTTTTAATATGTTTGAAAACTTATTTTAGTCTTAATATATCTATATTTTTTAGTGTAAGTTTCTTGCATATTACATATATTGATAGTAAAATATTTTTAACAGGGGAGAAATTATGGAATTTTTCAGAAAACATCAAAAAGCCTTTATAATAGTGATGGGAACTTGTTTCTTATTATGGACTTTTGGTTCAATGTTATTTATGGCAATATCTATGATGAAATAGTTAGGTATGAAGATTAAAAATATTTTTAAATATATATTTGTGTGCTTGATAATTACTGGTTTTATCGGATTTTCGGTAACTCCTGTTTATAGTGCGCCATCACAATCTTCTGCCCAGCTAAAACAAAAATTAAAACAAACTAATAATAAACGCAATTATCTGCAACAACAAAAAAGAAATGCTGATTTAAAGTTAAGACGAGAACAGAATAAATTAAGCACAAACCAGCAGCGTTTAGAAGTTGCTCATACCAAGCTGCAGCAAAATACAATTCGATATAATAATTTGGTTGCTAATTTATCCTCTATGGAGGTTCAGTTAAATATTGCTATGGCAGAATTCCAAAAACTTGATGCAGAAATGAAGGCCAGAATTCGTCAGGTTTTCATGCATCAAAGAACCGGAATGTTTGAGTCGATTATGTATGCCAGAGATGTTAATAGTCTTTTAGATATTTTTTATTTTGAAAAAATTATAATAATGGAAGATTACAGACGAATTCAAAATATAAGAGCAAAAGCATCTCATATTGCCGCATTAAAAGCTCAGGTTGAAAGTCAAAAAAGAATGATTGAATCTTCTATCAGAGAGATAAACAGTCAGCGTACATCTATTCAAAATTCTATTGCTGCCAACAAGTCTATGATTGAGAGATTAAAAAAAGACAAAGCATATTATGAACGTACAGAAAAAGAATTATCAAGACAATCAGCTAATATTCAGGCTATGATATCTAAACTTGCTAAAAATAATGTAGGGTCATCTTCTCAGGTCAAAATTACTTCAACAGGTTTTATAAGACCAATTTCAGGGCCTATTACTTCTCAATTCGGTTATAGAATTCACCCTATATTTAAAAGCCGTATTTATCATTCTGGTATTGATATAGGAGGCCCAAACGGCGGAGCAATAAGAGCTTCAAATGACGGAAAAGTTATATACTCAGGCTGGTATGGCGGATACGGTAAAGTTGTAATATTAGATCATGGTGTAGTAAATGGTAAGCCTATAACTACATTGTATGCACACATGTCTTCAATAAGTGTTTCAAACGGACAAATGGTTAAAAAAGGCCAGACTGTCGGTAGAGAAGGATCAACAGGTTATAGTACGGGACCGCATTGCCATTTTGAGGTTCGTGTAAATGGTAAACCTGTAAATCCGTTAAGTTATGTAAAATGAGGGATAAATAATTGAAAAAATATATATTTATAATAGCTTTAATATTGTCACTTGCTTCATCTGCTGTTTTTGCACAGGAAGAAAATAATCCTGTGGTGCCAAATGAAGATGTAATATTCCAATCCTCCGTTACGGATATAATGCATACTTTTAATGACATGAGCTCATTTGGAATGGAAGGTGCTTTAAATTATAACGAGCCGAAACGATATGAAAATTTTGACAGTATGCCGTTGTTCAAACAATTGCGTATCAGAGCAACAAACAAATACAGACGTAGTGTTGCAAAAAGTAATTCTGAGAGTGGTTCTTCAAGGCAGTGGTTTTGGATGAAAAAAAATAAAAATGTATCTTCCGATACAGATAATATTGATCAGGCAGTAGAAGATAAAAGCGACTTAATGACTACTATTGACAATGTTGCTAATATTGAAACATCAGATACGGTTTCGCTTGAGGGTTCTGTCAATGAAGAGCAGGTTGAAAAACAATTGCAGTTGGATGCTTCAAATATTGCATATGATGATAAGACCGGTGAAATGGTAGCAACGGGCAGACCTGTATTGTTTTTACCATCGCAGCAAACAAAAGTAATTGCGGATGTGATGACTTATGATGATCAGGGAAATATCTTAAAAGCTAACGGAAACGTTGTCGTAATAAAAGACGGAAATAAAACCTTTACCGATTATCTGGAAGTAAATATGAACGAGGAAACTATTGATGCCGATAATATTACTTCAGATTTTTCATCTTTAAATTTAACGGCACGTCATGCTATGCAAAAAGATGGTCTATTGATATTTGATAAAGGTACACTATATTCTGATAACTCTTCTATTCATCGTCTATCTTCAAGGATTGGTCCAAATCTGGACGATATGATTTTGGATGAAGGAGCAAAGTCGTTATTCTTTGGATCTCCTGAACATGCTATTGATATAAAAGTTTCTAAATTAGAAATTAATGCTAAAAAAAATCATGATGTTATAAAAGCAAAAGACATTAAAATCGGTCATAACGGGAAATATTTTTTCAAATGGCCTTCTTTGACAGTTTATACAAATAAAGAAAGAGATTATTTTGAAGCGAATAATTTTGAGTTAGGTTCTGAAAGAAAATCCGGTATGTACTTAGGACCTGGTTTTGCTTTTAGCGGGCCATTCAGTTCTGTAATAAAAGTTGTACCTTATGTAAATTACAGAAATAAATTTGGTATCGGCGGATTAGTTAAATATGTAAATACTAACAACAGAACCTTTGTCAGTTACGGAACATCAACAGAGAATTTTATATTAAACGGACGTCAAAAATTAGATGATGATTTATATTTGCAATATGGATATAACTCATATATGGATGAATGGTTCCATGGCGGAAGAATGCCTAAATATTTAGCAGAACTTGTTTATAACAAGACATTTCCACATAGAGATTTTCTTGGTAAAAATATGGATATGACCTTTGCTCACAGAGCAAGTTTTGGTTTTATGAAAGATGATGATACGAATACGAATGGTGAAAAATTTAATAATAATAGAAATTTTTCAACAACAAGAACAAAGTATATGGCTCAAATTCAGCAAACTTTGTACAGGTATGAAAATATTGATAAGCGTGTAAGAGTCAGGGCAGGTTTAACAATGCAGGGTGCAGCTTCTTTATACGGGAATGGCGATACTCAGTTTGTTGCAAGTGCAGGTCCAAACTTGCGTGTTCAATACAAAAATTGGATACAGGATGCAAGTTATTATATTACCGGTTATCAGGATCATACACCTATGCCTCATTATGATGCATACAGATATGGTTCAAGCAGTTTTAGGTTAGTTGAAGCCCTCAGAATCAACAGATATATTACTGTTGCATGGCAGACACATATTAATATTGCAAATGATTCTCCTAATGGCAAACATTTTCAGGAAAATGCGTTTTTGGTATCTTTAGGACCTGATGATTTGAAACTGGTACTGGGTTATGATTTTACAAGAGAACGTACATATTTTGGAGTAAATGTTGCGTTTAATCCGAAAGGTACTACAGTTACTTATGATAAGATGATTATTAAAAATCCGGAAAGATTGGGGAAAAAAGAGAATCCGGAAGATCCTGTAGAATTTTTACCTGCTGTTGATGCTGGTGAAAATGAAAAAGGTTTGATGTCCTTTAGAAAATCTCCAGTAAATAAAGGTGTTCTTCAGTATGCTCAGGTAATAGAGTTAGAAGATCCTGACAGAGAAAGGATTGATTAATGCATGAATTGATCAAGACTGATATTATAAAATTTGGTAAAATTGCCGGGGACAGATGTTTAACCCCGGGAATTTCAGGGAATATTTCTGTTCGCTGCGGAAATGATATTATTATAACTTCTTCAGGTTCCGCAAATTCATTTTTAAGTGAAGATGATTTGAGCATAATTGATTTTAACGGCAATTTGGTTGAAGGTAATAAAAAGGCGTCAAGTGAAAAATTTTTGCATATCGAATTTTATAAAAAAAGAAAAGATATCGGTGCAATTTGCCATTTTCACAGCCCTTATCTGACATCTCTTGCAGCTTGCGGGCTTTCGTTAAATGATAAAATTTTGCCTGAAATAGTTTTTATGTTTGATGAAATACCGTGTGCTGATTATGCATTACCGGGTTCTTTTGAATTGGTTGAAAAAACTTCATTATATTTTGAAAAATATAATGTTATACTGATGAAAAATCATGGTGTAATTTCTGCAGGCAGGGATTTAAAAGAAGCTTATTTGAATATTGAGCTTTGTGAAGCTTATGCAAAGACATTTATACTTTCAAAATTTCTTGGAGGTGCTAAAATATTATCAGACAGACAAGTTGAAGATATTTATTCGTTAAGATAGCAATAATAGTAAAAGAGGATTGATTGTGAGTAATATTGTATTAGAAAATAAACAGGGTTTAATTGCAGGTGA
Organism: uncultured bacterium; assembly: GCA_902794035.1. GTDB lineage: Bacteria > Cyanobacteriota > Vampirovibrionia > Gastranaerophilales > Gastranaerophilaceae > Zag111. The sequence goes on along the minus strand of CADBFN010000011.1, from coordinate 16,715 downwards.
TGGCACCTTGCCTGTTAAGATGGCACAACATGCAAAAGAAAACGGTTTTGAAGTCGTTTGTATTTCTCTTGCGGGGGATAATTATAATGAATTAAAAAAATATTGTTCTAAAATTTATTCCTGCCACCCGGGTGAGGTAAATAAAATCGAATCAATTTTAAAAGAAGAAGGTATTAAGCAATTAACTTTTTTAGGAAAAGTGCATAAAAAAGTATTACTCCAACTGAATAAGTTTGACAGTCGTGCGGTGGAATTTATTAAAGCTGCTGTAAGATTAAATGACGATCAGGTTATGTTAATGATTGTCGATCAATTAAAACAAATTGGTATCGAAGTATTAGATCAGACTATTTTTATTAAAAACCTGATGATACCTGCAGGGGTTTTAGGTAATATAAAACCAACTAAAGAACAAATGGATGATGTAAATTACGGTTTCTGGCTTGCTAAAGAAATGGGCAGACTTGATGTAGGTCAATCTGTAGTTATAAAAGATAAGATGATTATGGCAGTTGAGGCTTTGGAAGGAACAGATGCCTGTATCAAAAGAGGCGCAAAATTAGCTAAAAAAGGTGCGGTTGTTGTTAAAGTATCAAAACCAAATCAGGATAAAAGATTTGATATTCCTGCAATCGGTATGAGAACCTTAAAAGGTATGAACAGAAAAAATGCAAGTCTTATTGCGGTGGAAGCTAATGAAACAATTATTGTCGATCAGGAAAAAGTTATTGAATATGCAAATAGACATAACATAGTTATAATGGCAGTGTAGATATGAAAAAAAAGATTTTTGTTATTACAGGGGAATATTCTGGTGAAATTCATGCTTCAAATGTTGTTAAAATGTTGAGGCAAATCAGTAAAGATTATGTTATTGAGGGGATTGGCGGTGATAATTTAAAAGCTCAGGGTGTAAAACTTTATGAGCATATCAGGAATCTGTCCGCAGTCGGTTTATCTCCTCAAATTATATGGCATCATTATATGTTGGGAAAAAAATTAGTAAAATATCTCACCGAAGATTATAAACCTGACTTGGTTTTGCTTGTTGATTACGGCGGATTTAATTTGTCAATTGCAAAATTTCTGAAAAAAGCGGGCATAAAAATATTTTATTATATCCCGCCTCAGATATGGGCAAGCAGGCAGTACAGAATTAAAAAAATTAAAAAATATATTGATAAGGTATTATGTATATTCCCGTTTGAAGAACCATTGTACAAAAGTTATGGCATAGATGTTCATTATTGCGGTCATCCTCTTGTATATGGTCTGCAGCCGCCTGCATATAAAAAAGGTTTTTTTGAAAAATATAATTTAGATATGGGGAAAAAATTAGTTTCAGTATTCCCGGGATCGAGGATTTTTGAGCTAAAATATCTGATGAAAATATTTCTGAAAGCTGTAGATATATTGCAAAAAAAACATCCTGATTTGCAGTTTTGTATTTCGCAAGCTCCAAATATTTCAGATAAAGTATTTGATAAATATTTGGGTAATAGTGATTTAAAAATTATCAAAGGAGATAATCAGGCTTTGCTTAGCGTATCAGATGCATTAATACTTGCCTCCGGAACGGTTGCGCTTGAGGCTTGCTTGTATCAGACTCCTATGGTTATAGCGTACAACGCTCCTAAATTTTTCTATTGGATATATCTTTTGGTTAGATGTATAGATAAAGTTTCTTTGCCTAATATTATTGCCAATAAATTTATTTTGCCGGAGTTAATTGTTAAAGATGCAAAGGCGGAATTAATTGCACAAAACTTAGAAGATATTTTGTATGATACGACTAAAAGATTAATAATGATTAGTGAATTAGGTAATGTATCAAAATTGTTATCAAATAAAAACTCTGCATTAGAGGCGGCAAAAGTTATTGATATGGAGTTATTTCCTTAATATAACTTCAATATCTAGCAATTATTTTTAGCTTTCGTTTTAATATAAATGAAGGCAAGTGTTATGATTGAATCAGTAAACAGTTATAACCAACCCAAACCTAACCCGTTTGGTAAAGTTTCTAACCGCACATCAAATGCGGATTATTGGATTGGGAATACTGCAAAGCAATCTGCCAAGGAAGAAAGTATTTTGGGTTCAATTTTGCCTGAAACAATCATATTAAATCCTGATGAAGCGAGGAAAACTAAAAATTTAAAAATTATAGGCTGGTCAATTGCAAGTGCTACTCTCCTTGCTGCTGCAACAATATTTATTCTTTTACAGGGAGGTCCAAAGGGTGCAGCAAAAGGATTTCAGAAATTAAGAGATATTTTGGAACGAAAAATTCAAAAAACAAAACTTGCCAATATGAGCGGAACTTCTCATTATGAATTCTTATTAGGTAAAATCGACTCAATATTAGGGAAAGCCGAAGCTGTGAATAATTTTACGACAATAAAGGATTTTACGTTTAAAAAATTAATGTATGGCGGAAATAATAATTGGAAGTTTACCCGCAAAATTCACGAAGGTATTACAAATATGTTTGAAAAGCTTGGTTTAAAGACACTTTCAATTTCATATAGCGGTACTTCCAAGAAGTTTGCGAATTTAAAATCTTTAAATCAGGAAATATTCAGCGATTTATCAAAATCTTCAAATTTATCTGAACAAATTGCAATTAATGGTGTTTCAAAGTCAAAGCAGGAATGGCTTGATTTTGTAAGAAATGCCGGACAGGATATTGATGCGTTGTTTAATGATAATTTTGGTGATACGGTAAGACGTTCCCGTTATCTGAAAATTAAAAAATTTACCAAGGAACTCGAACAATCATTCGAAGCAAAAGGACCATTATGGTTCTTGTCAAAAGATACTTTAAAAACCTTTGTCGCAGAGGCAAAGATGCTGCCAAATAAACTACAGATTCAAAATCAGATAAACGGAATAAGGCAATCAATTTCTTACAATCCTTATGATTTATATAAATCTGCTGACAACAGTATTATGAAAATATCTTCTTTTCTGAGAGTTTCGGACAAAGAAGCTTTAATTCTTCTTAACAAAATCAGAAATAATTTTAAAACATTCTCTAAAGGCGGTAAAATTGATTATGATGAAATGATTAAAGATTTTGATGATTTAAATTCGTTACTGAATTCTGTTAATAATGGTTTGCCGGCTTCAAAAACAATGATTTCTCATTTTGATAATTTAAAAAGTTTGTTTATAAATTACAAACAGGGTAAAGTTCAGGATATATTGGATGTTTATAAAGTATTACTGCCGGAAAATAAATATAATAAAATTGTAAAATCTTTTGAAAAAACGGTAAGCTCTCTTGATAAATCAATAAAGCTCGAAACAGAAGATTTTATAAATAAATCAAGAGATCTTACGATGGGTAGTGCTCCAACAGATATTCTTACGGTTTTGACCGGTTTGGGTACATTAGCCTATTATCTTGGTAAATCCGATAACAAACAGGAAAGAGTTGAAATAAATTTAAAATACGGGATTCCGGCACTGATTGGTATAGGTGTTTCATTATATGGTAATGCAAGATTGTTTGCAGGTTCAAAATCTTTATTATTTGCATCTTTGTCTTCTATTGTTGCAAACCGACTTGGCAATATCGCTAATAGCCTCTATGTTAATTATTTAAAAAAGAACGGCGAATATATACAACCGCAGGATAATTTATCTGATTCAAACGGATAAAATACTCTAAAAAAATGATAACAAGCGTCTTTAATTTATTTAAAATATGTTAAAGTGAGGTTTGTTATGACAGAAAGTATAAGATATAATTTAGAGCAGCGAGAATTTCAGTTTTTGAGTGAATTTGCAACCAAAGTCGCAGAATCAAAAGGCCGTAAAGTTTCTGAAGAAAAAGATGAATTACGAACTGATTTTCAGCGTGACAGGGACAGAATTCTTCATTCAAAGGCATTCAGGCGTTTAAAACATAAAACGCAGGTGTTTTTATCGCCATTTGATGATCATTTCAGAACAAGACTGACTCACACGTTGGAAGTCTCTCAAATCGCAAGAACTCTTGCACGCAGTTTGAGTCTTAATGAAGATTTGACAGAAGCTATTGCTTTGGGACACGATTTAGGTCATACCCCTTTTGGTCATTGTGGAGAAGGTGTTTTGAACGAACTTGTAGATGGCGGATTTTTTCATAACCTTCAAAGCGTTCGTGTTGTTGAAGTTTTGGAAAATCTAAATTTATGTCAGGAAACCATTGACGGTATAAGAACACACAGTTGGGGCTTTAAACCTTTGACTCTTGAAGCAAAAGCCGTTCAGCTTGCAGATAAAATCGCTTATATAAATCATGATATAGAAGATTCAATAAGAGCGGGTGTAATTTCCGAAAACGATCTTCCAAAAGATTGTATTAAATATTTCTCTTCAAATCAAAGCGACAGATTAAATAAAATGATAACTGAAATTGTTTATAATTCAATTGGCAAGCCAGAAGTTGCTATGAGTGAAGAAGGGTGGGAATATACTACAAAACTTCGTACCTGGATGTTTGAAAATGTTTATATAGAGTCCCCTGCAAAGCTTGAAGAAAGTAAAGCTCGTCATGTTGTCAGAGAATTGTATTATCTATATATGGATATGATAAAAGATATTTGTCCTCCTGACAAGGCGCAAAGAGTTGTTGTTGATTATATATCAGGCATGACAGACAGGTATGCAATTGAAAGATTTAAACGTAATTTTATACCTGAAGGGTTTAAAAACAGTACAAAAGACGATTTCCTTTATAAACTTGCAAATATAGCTTCAAATTCATAATATATATTACTGTATTTTGAAAAGATAAAGTATGGACGTACAATTTTTAAGTGAATATCTGGAATTTATTTCTGTAGAAAAAGGACTTAGTGATAATACAATAAGTGCCTACAGAAGTGACTTGCTATTGTTTATTGATTATTGTGTAAAATCAGGGATTCATGAACCTGATTCAGTTTCCCGAAATTTATTAAATTCGTATGTGTTAAGTTTAAGGCAGGATAATATGAACCCAAGAACAGTTGTCCGAAAGATTGCGTCTTTGCGCGGATTTTTCAAGTGGCTTTATGGTAATGAGTTTATAAAAAATAATCCTGCTACATATTTAGAACAACCGAAATTGCCAAAGCGTCTTCCTAAGGTTGTTACATTGCAGGAAATTAAAGAGATATTTCATTTTGATATGAACGCTGAAGATAATCTTATTGTAGAGCTTTTGTATGATTGCGGCTTGCGTGTAAGTGAGCTTGTTAATCTTAAAATATCTGATATTGATACAAAATCAAAATACATAAAATGTGTTGGTAAAGGTTCAAAGGAACGTTTGATTCCGTTTGGAAAAAGTGCAAAAAGTGCAATAAATAAATATCTTGTACAGAGAGATAAAATAATTTCTAAATATGGTTTAAATACAAAAAGACTTTTTATAAAAGACTCAGGAAAATTTTTAACAAGACAGGATGTATATAATTTTGTAAGATCGTTGGGTGAAAAAATACATAAGCATATATCTCCGCATACACTACGTCATTCTTTTGCAACTCATTTGCTTGAAAACGGGGCAGATTTGCGTGTTGTACAGGAATTGCTCGGGCATAGTGATGTTTCAACTACTCAACTTTATACGCATATTACCAAAAAGCGGTTAAAAGAAGTTTATTTTGCAATCAATAACAACTCGTGATATTATGAGTTTATGTTAAGTGTTTATATAGCCGGATTAAAAAAAGGAACAGGAAAAACTCTTTTGTCTGCGGGTTTGGCAGGTACTATGCAAAGTCTTTCTTATGCGACAAGTTATTTTAAACCGATTCAGACCGGCTCAAATTTGCTAAATGATGATGCCGATTTTTTAAATCGTATTGATAAAAATATAAAAACCTTTACTTCATATAAATTTCAAAGCATATCCTGTCCCTTGGTAGGAGCTTATAAAGAAGGTATCAAGCAAATTGATATTATGAAGATTATGCATGAGTACAAAAATAATATAATGATGACCGATTGTCATATTGTAGAAGGTTGTAACAGCATTTATTCTCCTATAGATGATAAAATAACGGAAATTAGTTTGATTGAGCAATTTGTAATGCCTTTAATTCTTGTAGTAAATCCTTTATTATCTGATATTGGAGAAGTTATATCAGGAATTAATTATATAAGAGCAAATAATATAAATCTTATGGGCGTTGTTATAAATGATTATGATATAAGTTCTGAGGATATCGAAATCAAATATTTTCCTCACCTTATAAAGGAATTTACAGGTGTAAAAATTTTGGGATCATTACCTCATTATCCGAATTTTGAAAATTTAGAGCCGCAAATATTGATATCTGACATTCTGAATCGTCTAAATATTGAAGATATATTTAGTTTGAGAATTGCAAAGTTGATTTAGTTTTTACATTGTAAAATAATCTTCTTGACAATGTGTTAGGTTTACCTTACAATATTTTTGCCGGAGGAATTTATCTCATGACTAATACCCTTTCATCAGGTTTAGAGGATTATATAGAAGCAATTTATATATCTTCTATAAATAATGAAAACTTAAAAGGTGCGGATTTGGCAAGAAAATTGTCAGTTTCAAGAGCTTCTGTTTCAGAAGCTTTGGCAAAACTTGTGAGTAAGGGCTTGATTAAATATAACAGTTATGAATCAATTTCTCTGACAAAACAAGGTGAAAGCGAAGCTCAGAGAGTTTATTCAAAGCACCATATATTAAAAGAGTTTTTTGAAGATGTATTAAATGTTTCATCTCAGGAAGCAGGTGATAATGCCTGTAAAATTGAACACATCATATCAGAAAATATATTAAGCCGAATGGAAAAGTTTTCAAAATTTTTCAGAAAACACAAAAAGATATTAGAAATTTACATTGAAGAAAGTGAAAAGTAATGCCCTCAGTATCAGCAATTGGAAAATATTTAGATCAACCTTTATTAACAGCAAAAATAAATAAAAATGTTCCTGCAATGCTTACATTGGGTTCGGCAGCTGTTTTTGCAAATGCTGTAAAAGAGTCCCCTAGAGATGAACGCAAAAAAAATGCTATTAAGATTGGTACAACCCTTGCTGCTACTGCTATTTCTGCTGTTATGGCTCCAAAAATTGCCGCTTATGTTACAGGACGTGCGGCTTCAAAAAGTTTGTCGCAGATAAAGAAAATGAATACTGAAATAGTTGATGATTATCTGAAAAATAATAAAGTTGGCGAAAAACTTAAAGATGTGTTAGAAAAGGCAAAGACTGATATTCTCTCTTTAAAAGAAATAAAATTATTGTTTAAGGACAAAGAACATGCTGACATTGCAAATAAACTTATACCTCCGCCTGACAATATTTCTTCAAAAGATATATTCAGAGAAATCGGCTGGTTGTCTTTGTATGGAGCAATTCCTGTCGCAGGCGGGATAACAGGTGGTGTTATCGGAGATAAAATCACTGAAAAAAAATGGAAAGATAAAGTTCCAAATAAACTGAAAGAGGGTGTTTATCAATATCTTGCCAATATCTTTTTGTGTAATATAGGTGCCGGTGCTGCATTAGGGGTTCTTGAAAAGTTTAATATCAGGTCTAAGGCCGCACGTTGTCTTGGTATGCTTTCAGGAATTCTTTTGACAGGTGTTATCGGAGGAAGTTTTATAGCAAATTATATTGGTAAAAAAGTCATAAATCCTCTTATCTCAAAAGACAATAATAAAAATGATGTAAGAACTCCTGAATTGCTCGATTTGAGTCTTCATTCAGATGATATAGCAACAATATCTTTATTATCCGGATTAAAGTGGATAGAGCCATCTTTGCCTTTATTATATTCTGTTTCCGGCTACAGAGCAGGAATAGGGTATCGTAATAGTAATAAAACAGATAAAAAACAATAAAATTTTTTATAAAAAATGTTAGGTAATCCTAACAAACCTTATTTATTTAACCACAACTGTATATTTTGAAGGGACAAAAATTGTCCCTTTCCTTTTATTCTTTGTTATTTTCCCACAAACCATGCAAATTGCAGTATTCAATAGCCAAATTATAATTATTATTTGAATTAATTTCCATTTTTGGTTCATCATTAATATTCAAAAAGTGAATTTTCACATCTTGTTTGTTTTCACTAATCGTTTCTATAAATTCAATGTGATGTTCTTCGCTCATTGGATGCGGGATTGAACCTACCTGAATTTCATTATCATTTATAAATACCGGTACATGTTTTTCTTGTTTCTCGTCTTCTTTTGGGTGTGCAATCAGTAATGTCATCGGTTTTCCGCAGCATACGAGTTCTCCGTTTGATTCGTGCATTACCTGAACAATGTTTCCGCATATTTCGCAGCGATAAAGCTCCAATTTCTTTGTCATCGTAAACTCCTTTCAAAAAAATATTTTAGTAAATGCAGATAAAAATTTATTTGTAATATTTATAATAACTATAAAAACCGTGCCACTGTCTATCGAATTTTTCAGGTATATATTCCTTTAATGTCCTCTCCTTCAACGATTACAACACCCGCAAAGATTTTCTTAGTGCTGCTGAGTTTCCCCCCTGACACGGTTCGAAATTTTACGCCATCATAACAGTTGTTATCTACGATTCAATTAAATTCCTATGCACCTGCAAAACCCTCACAACAGGCTCTGCACCCCGCATAAGCTTCGGGTCGAGAGTTCGCAACACCCCATGGAGCACGGTGATTATATTATAACATAAAACCTTTTCTTTAAATACCCCATCAGTTCAATTTATTAAGTGTATTTTCTACAATGTAGATATAGTGTACATTTGCCACTATTTAGTTTTGTAAAATTATTGCTCTCATTGGCTTGTAACCACTTGAGATACATGTTAAAATATGTTACAATAGTAGTAGGAGAATCCTATAGACCCAAATAGGTCTTCGATGAGTGTTATACCCCACACCACTCTTAAATAAAAAAGGTATCCGGTTACTCTTTAATTACAGGTGCAACAATGGATACACTAGCTTCGAATCGTATAGAGCTTTCAGGTAAGACAGCCGAGTTCATTTTGGCTTTGCTGATATTACTTACTTTATTATTTTCTCAATTTGCTCTTCATTCTCCGATTTATGCAAATGACCTGATTGCAAATACTGTTATTTCTAATCCTTCAATTTATAAAAACGGTGAAAAATTAAGAGCTGAATTTGATACAGATTATCAAAAGCGTGTTTTTGATTATCAGATGAATCTTAAATATTCTGAGTATAAAATCAATAGTGTTGCAGACGGTATTAAGCATATAAAAATGGTGAAATATTATGCAGGACGTCCTGTAAAAATAAATGTTGTTGAGATTAATAAAAAACTTGCATCTGATTATGAAATAAGGCCGGAAACGGCTTCAAATTATTCTTTGCACAGCAAAACTACTTTACGAACAATGGCCGGTCGTACAAATTCTGTCGTAGCGTTAAACGGCGGATTTTTTAAACCTCAGTCAGGTTTGCCGTTAGGGACATTAGTTATTGATGGCAAAATTTATACCGGTCCTGTTTATAATCGTGTTGCTTTAGGTATTTTTGAAGATGGCTATGATGTAAGTCGTGTAGAGTTTGATGGTATAATAAAAGGTAATAATACATCCGTTAAAATTGATAATATAAATCAACCGCGAATGCTCTCGACTTATGTTATAGCTTATACAAGGGATTGGGGAAAGTATTCTCCCGTATCTCCGAAAAACGGTGTTCAGTTACAAATTTCAGGGAATAAAATTATCGCAGCATCTGCAAATCCCCTTTCAATACCTTCCGACGGTTGTGTGCTAGTCGGGCCAAAAGATAAGTTAAAAGCTTTGTTTGGGGCAGAGTATGTTGATCTTGAATTAGGTTTAAGTCCAAAATGGGATAATGTTAAGCATGTGATAAGCGGTGGACCTTATCTTGTCAAAAACGGAAGTGTTTATGTTGATATTTCAGAAGAAAAATTACTGGCAATCGGTGGCAGAAATCCCAGAAGTGCAATTGGTTATACAAGGGATAATAATTTAATTCTTGTTGCCGTTGATGGCAGAGAGGGCAGTTCAATCGGTTTAACACTGAGTGAACTTGCTCATTTTATGCAATCACTTGGCTGTGTTAATGCTATAAATTTAGATGGCGGAGGTTCGACAGTTATGTATGTAAACGGTGCAATTGTAAACAGTCCGCCGCAACCCGGAGGTATCGCTCTTTCAAATGCTATTGTTGTATCTAAAAAATTCGATTAAAAAAATTGCAAAAGTTTTATCTTTAGTCGGTCAAAATCTTTGTATTATTTTTTAGGGATTGAGTGCGGATTCAATATCCTGAATGAGGTTTTTTGTTGTTTCATCATCCTTTATTGTCTGGGCTTTTTTGGCACTTGCAAGAGCTGATGTATAATCCTGACTGTTAAAATAAAGAACTGCTCTGTTATAATTTATCAGGTATCTTTCATCATTATTTGTTGCTAATTCTTCTGCTTTATCTAAACTATTTTGAGCTTTTTTGTTATTGCCCATACTAGAATATACTGAGGCAATATTTATGTATCCTCCGCAATAGTTTGGGTATTGTTCTATGTATTTTTCATATTCGGCAAGTTTCTTTTTCAATATTTCGTCTTCATTACCTATAATCAGCGGGGCATAGTATAAGTTTTCAATGTACCAGCCTTTGCTGTTTGATACAGTAGGAGCAATTCTGTATAAAAGTGCCATTGTATTCAAATCTCTTTTAGACAGATAGTTTCTTGATTCTCCGTCAAAAGATGACGCAAATTGGCTGATTCTGTTATTATTACCGTACATAATATCATTCGGATTATCACTATGACCGGATATTCCGAGAGCATGACCTATTTCGTGCAATGCAGTATTGTATATTTGAGTACTTGAATTTTCTTCGCCAAAAGGATTATTTCTGTAGAAATTTATAATCATTTTGGTTAATCTGTTGTATTTGTCTGTTTTGTTTGTTGTTGTCGCCAAAATATATTTGCAATTTGCGCTTGTACATTCAGGTCCTGCATAATCGGTGAATTTAATTTCTATATTGCTTTCTTCCGGAGTATAAACTTCTGCGAATTGTAAAAATCCGCTTGCCTTACTCCATTGAATGAATGCGTCTTTTATGCTTTCTGTGTACTTAATTCCGGGAGAAGATTCGTTATCTATATAAACTTTAAGTGGGAATGATTCAACATTCCATCTTAGTATATCTTTATTTGTTATTGCACTGTATATGTAGTTATCTTCCATTCCTTCGGTAAGTCGTTCTTTTAGTGCAAAAACCTGAGATTTTGCATAATTTTGAGCATTGTCTTTGGTTTTTGAATTTGCAAGCATGTATAGACTTTGTTGATTTGAGTATGTCGGTGTTGCCTTTGATAAGGCTAATGCATAAAAATATCTTGCTGATGAATTTTTAGGATTTGCCTGAAGTGAACGTTCAAAAAATTTAATAGAAGAATCATATTGGCGGTTATTGTATAAGGCTCTGCCTTTGTTAAAGTAGTAAGGGCTGCAAAGTGATGTATTATTCCATAACAGCGAACCAAAAAATACTGATAAACCAATAATAAGAACCGTATTAATTATTTTTTTTATCATTAATTTCTTTCTCCATCTGAGCTGCAAGCTGATCTATATCACCTGTAATTTTAAAATATTCTTTAAATTTTGCAGTTGTCTTAATGTTAATGCTTCTTCCGTTCTTATCTTTTTGTTTTGTTACAAGTCCTTTTTCTACAAGTTCTGCAATATGTTCATATGCGTTAGAACGAAGTTTAACAAGCTCTGATTGTCTGATGGATTTTTTTAGTGCAATTATTGATAATGTTCTGAGTACAGCAGCAGACAAATCAATAGGACAAATTCTCTCTACGATATCGCTATAATCTTGTTTAACCTGTAAAATGTAACCGTCTTCGTCATCAATTTCCAAAGCACCGTCTCTTGAGGAATAATCCATAATAAGTTCAAGCAAAGCTTCTTCGACTTCTTCCGGTTCTTTATCAACAAAAACACAAATTTCATCAAGTGTAAGTGCTCTGCCTGTTGAAAATAATACTGCTTCTATTCTTGATTTAAGCTGTTGCATTTTGTCCTCCTTTGACAACAAATAAATCAGAATAAAATTCTTTTTGTTCTAAATCATAATCTGTATCTCTGCTTAAAAACAATAATGCCATGTATGAAGTGACTCTGTCCATTCCAAGAATATACAAATCTGACAATTCTACTTTTTCTTTATTTTGAAAAATCTGTTCAATATTATCTTTTAGTTTCAATACAGCTTCTTCAATAAACGCATCATTTGACATGTTGGTTATTATGTCATTGGTGGTCATTCTTGAAAAATCACGAACACGTCTTCTTGCTCTTTGTTGAGCATCTTTAAGGTTCGCACGAGCCTCAATTTTTTCATAAAATTCTAACTGCTTAATGAGGTCTTTCAATGTAACGACTCTGTTGCGATTTAGTCTGACGCTTGTTCTGCGTTTTAGTGCTTCATCCCATCTCACAATATTGTTTGTAGGAATAAAATCTTCATCATTTAAATAATCATCAACAGGCAAACCGTTTTCATCATAAATCATTTCCTGTTCTTCATTATCCTGAAATTCTTCCAGAGTTAAACCTGCAAGGACATTTGACTGCATTCTGCACAATATTGCCGCAAATAAAAATGTTCTGCTGGCAACTTTCAGATTTAAGGAATTCATTTCAGTCATTTTTTGAAGATATTTTTCTGTAACATCAACAATATCTATATTCCAGGGGTCAATTTTTCCTGATTTAGCCATTTCGACAAGAATTCCAATCCCGTCATTTGCCTCATGAGTACTTAAACCTTCGTATATTCCTAAATCTTCTCCGCTAAATACTGTATTATCCATTATTTTGTACACCTGTTACCTTAGTTTTGCCTTTTTCCTTTTGAGTTACTCCGACAACTCTGTGTGCAGCTCCTACCATAAGCGGTTTGTGTGTAACTACAAGGAATTGTGTATTTTCAGATTGTTTCTTTATCATATCTGCAATTCTTTCAACATTCATTGCATCTAAACTTGCATCAACTTCGTCAAGCGCATAGAACGGTGCCGGCAAATATCTTTGTATTGAAAATACAAGAGCCAGTGCCGTAAGTGCTTTTTCGCCACCGGAAAGGGCACTCAGTTTGTTATTTGTAACTTTATCTCTCGGTTTTGCTTCAATTGTCATACCGCCTGCTAAAGGATCTTTTTCGTTTTCAAGAATCAACCTGCCTTCACCTTCTGATAATTGATGATATATGTCTTTGAAGTTTTCATTAATTGCAGTGTATGTTGTCATAAATGCTTCTTTTTTCTGCTTTTCAAAGCCGTTCATTTTTTCAAGTATTGCACAACGCTCTGTAGAAAGTGTTTGTATTTGTTCATCAAGTTCTTGTTTTCTTTGAGATTTTTCTTCGTAGCTTGTTATAGCGCGCATATTTACATCGCCAAGCTCTTGCATTCTTTTTTCAAGTCTTTGGATTTTCGTATTTAATTCTTCTATTGATATTTGAACCGGTTCAAGCTTGTCAATATCAACTCCGCCGTCTGTGAGTAACTGTTTTGCTTCCTGAAGCTGAGGTTCAAGCTCTCTGCGTCTTGCTTTAAATGATTCAATCTGCTCATTTACTCTTTCAATTTCTGATAATTTGACGGCTTTATTTGTTTGAAGTTCAACCAAATTACTGTGAATTTCTTCTTTTTGCTGCACAAGTGCTCCGATTTTTTTATCAATAACACTAATTTTATCAGATAGGCTGGTTAATAGCTCCTCTAACTGAGTGATTTCTTTCTTGTAAGTTTCAATGTCAGAGGTTAATGTTTCATTATTCTGGGTAATATTTTTAATATCTTCTTTTTTAGAAATAATTAGTTGTTCGTTAAATTTAATTTTTCCGTCAAATCCGTTTATTTCATTATTAACATTTAGCAAATTATTCTGAAGATGTCTTATGTCATCTTCTATACCCTGAGTTTTTTCTTTTAATTCTGCTAAATCTTTATCTCCCAAAAGATTGTCAAGTTCTGTTAATCTGTCCTGAGCTGTTTGAATTTGGTCTGATAATTCCACTCTTTTTTCTTCAATCTTATCAAGCTCTTTATTCAATTTTTCAATATTCGGTTCATTTTCTTCAATAAATTTCTGCTTTGATTCTAATAATCCCTGACTGTTATCAAACTGCGAAATCATGTTATTGAGTTCTATTTTTGATTTTGAATATTCTGTTTGGGAAATTGAGTATGACGCTCTGACTTTATCAAGTTTTTCTTCTAATTCTTTGCGTTTTGCACAGGCGTCATTATATTTTTTCTGTAATTCTTCTACTTTTTTCTTCGCATTTTCAAGTTCTTTATCATCATTCTTACCAAAGCCGAGTAATCCTTGTTTTATATAACCGCCTGTTATGGCTGCGGATTTTTCATATAATTTGCCGTCTAATGTAACCATGCGATATTTGCCGATAAGTTTTTCCGCAGTTTGAGAGTCTTCCACAATCAGTGTTTCTCCTACTGCATAGAAAAATGCATCAATGTAAATATCATCAAAATCAACAAGATTTATTGCAAAATCAATTACTCCGTTGTCCTTAGGTAAGTTTAGTCTGCCCGGAGCTTTTCTTATCTTATTCATTGGTATAAATGTTGCAGTCCCGGAGCGGGTTGAACGCAAATGCTCCATTGCTACATTTGCGGCATGGGTATCATCTACAACTATATGAGCAAGACGTCCGCCAAATGCTATGTTTAATGCGGTTGAATATTCATCATCAACTTTGCCTAACTGCATAATGGGTGCATGAACTCCTTCAAAATTAGCATTCATAATTGTTGATATAGGAAGTGTTGTTCCGCTGCCTGATGATGCGGATTTCTGGGCTTCCATTTCAGTAAATCTTCTGTATGCGGCTCTGGCATCATGATCATAATCCTCAATTTCTGTTTTTATGTCATCAAGCTTTTGCATTGTTGAAGACTGTACTTCTTTTAGTTCTTCCATCTCTTTTTTCAGATTTGAAACTTCAAGTTCTTTTAAGGATTTTTTATCACCGAATTCTTCTTTATTTTTAGTTGCGTTTGTTACAAATTCTTTTGCATCTTCGATTTCTTTTTTCAGGTTTTTTAATTCATTTTCTTTAGGTAAAGATGTTTTTAGCAATTCATTATCTTTATCTTTGAGTAAATCCAGATTTTTAGATGTTTCGTTGCGTTCCTGAATATATTTATCTGCAGTTGAACTCAGACCTGAAATATCTTTCAGCTTTTGAGCCAATTCTTCTTTTTTCTCTTTTATTTGTCCTTCAATAATTCCGACTTTATCGTGGGCAAGTTTTATGTTAAGTCTTTCTTTTTCAATATTTTTTTCGTAACTTTCAATTCCGTTTTTAAAATTCTCAATGGATTGAAGCCCTTTTTGTATCTGAGTTTGAGAGTAATCTATAGCGCTTTTTTTAGACTGAATTTGTGCATTGAGATTGCTCTGTTCATCTTTGAGTTTATTTCTTTCTTCTTCGCCTTGTTCCTGAAGTTTTTTATTTAATTCTTCATATTTTTCATTAATAAGTTTTATGCGTTCTTCAATATCTTTTGAGTCATTTTCTTTTTCTTTTAAATCTTTGTTAGCTTTCAGTATGTTTTCGTGGGCAAGTTCAAGGTTGCGTTTTAAATCGAAAAATTTAACAGTTCCAATTTGCGCTTCCAGGCCTTGTTTTTCGTCTTGTAATTTTTTATATTTTATTGCGACTTCGCGTTCTTCTTTAAGTTGCTCAAGCTGAGCTGCGACTTCTGTCAGAATCAATGTTGCGGCTTCAACCCTTTGTTCTACTTTTTCAAGTTCGCTTTTTGCCTGATCTATGCGTCTGTCGAAATCTGCAATACCTGCAATTTCATCAATCATTCCGCGCCTTGTTTTTGAGGTTGTGTTAATGATGGAATTTATGTCATATTGCATTACGACATTGTAACTGTTTGGAGTGACATTATATTCTTCCAAAACGGCTTTTATGTTTGTAAGTGTTTCTGTTTTATCATTGAGGTAATATGTGCTGACATATCCCTGAGAACCTTTTTTTATACGTCTGGCAACGGTAAGCTCATCATAATTTTTTACCCCGCCAAAGGTTACTTTTACAAATGCTTCTGAGCGGTTGTTAAAAGCCGTTATATAATCTGCAGAATTTTCAATACGCAGGGCACTTCCGGTACGCAAACCAAGAGCAAACATTATACTGTCTATAATGTTGCTTTTGCCTGAACCGTTTGGACCCGTAATTGAGGTAAATCCTTCAAGTAATGGTATTTCGGTTTTGTTGGCAAATGATTTAAAATTATCTATCTCCAACTTTTTTATGTACATAAACTATCCCAAGTCTCTGATATATCTATTCTATTATTACAAGGAATATGTGTCATGTCAAACTTTTAACAAATGAACATCTTGACAAACCTGTAAAAAATATAAATAATATAATATAGTGAATTAAGAAATAGAGAGGATAATTAAAATATGTTAAAAAGCAGTAATAGCAAGCGTTTCAACCTCGGGGGGGGGGGTAAAAGCCTCTCATAACAAGCATTTTGCCTTCACTTTGGCAGAATTAATGATAACAATTGGCATTGTGGGTGTAGTTGCGGCAATAACCATACCTACATTAATTCAGAACTCAAACAGTAAAAAGTTTTCTACTCTGTTTAAAAAAGAATTATCTACCCTGAAT
>CADBFN010000010.1 GCA_902794035.1 uncultured bacterium | reverse complement strand
CCGCCTTGTACTTGAGCATATACAATTTATTAGCGAACGGAGTTCAGGTCGTGGTTTTGAGGCACTTTTGCCATCAAAAGTGCCCCTGTCCGGAGGACCTTGCGGAGCATATATTTATATACATATAATATGTTTTATGTAATATTTTCCCTTGATTATGACTATTGTTTACACTATTATTAATTTGCAAAAAGATTACAGAAAAGAGGGAAATATGTTAGACATTAAAATTATCAGGGAAAATCCTGAAAAAATAAATGAACTTCTTAAAAGAAGAAATCCGCAATGGTCTATTGATGAAGTGCTTGAAATTGACGAAGAAAGAAGAAAAATTCAGACTCAGGCTGATGAATTGCGCGCAAAAAGAAAAAATGAATCTCAAAAAATCGGCATGATGAAAAAAAATGGCGAAAATACTGACGCTATTCAGGAAGAAGTCAGAGAGTTAGGTGACGAAATTAAAGCTCTTGAAGAAAAACAAAATGAGCTTGATGCAAAACAAAAAAATGTTCTTCTTCATATCCCGAATATCCCTGATGAAACAACACCTGTCGGTACATCAGAAGACGACAATATTGTAGTTTCAACCTGGGGAGAACCTACTAAATTTGATTTTGAACCTAAAGCCCATTGGGATTTGTGCGAAGAAAAAAATCTCGTGGATTTTGAAAGAGGTGTTAAATTATCTCAGTCAAGATTTACTTTGTACAGAGGCAAGGGCGCACGATTAGAACGTGCAATAATAAACTTTTTCCTCGATCAGCATACAGAAAATGAGGGCTACGAAGAAATTTTACCTCCATTCATGGCAAATGCTGCTACAATGACCGGTACAGGGCAACTTCCAAAATTTAAAGAAGATATGTATAAATGTGAAAATGAAGATCTTTACCTTATTCCAACTGCAGAAGTTCCAGTCACAAATATATATGCAGGTGAAATTTTATCTGAAGATGACCTGCCAAAATATATGACCGCTTATACTCCATGCTTCAGACGTGAAGCAGGCTCCGCAGGTAAAGATACAAGAGGACTTATAAGAGTTCATCAGTTTAACAAAGTTGAAATGGTTAAATATACAACTCCTGAAAATTCTCCTGCCGAACATGAAAAATTAACACAAGACGGCGAAAGAATGCTTCAGTTACTAGGGCTTCCATACAGAAAAGTTGCATTATGCACTGCTGATATTGGTTTTAGTGCAAATAAATGCTGGGATCTAGAAGTTTGGTTACCTTCTTATAATACATATAAAGAAATTTCAAGCTGCTCTAATTATGGAGATTATCAGGCTCGCAGAGCAAATATCCGATACAAAGATAAAGCAACAGGGAAAATAAGATTTGTTCATACAATAAACGGTTCAGGGCTTGCAGTCGGAAGAACATTTGCCGCAATCGTTGAAAACTTCCAGCAAGCTGATGGTACTATTATTATTCCTGAAGTTTTAAGAAAATATACCGGATTTGATAAAATCTAAAAAGATATAAGATATAATCAAAAAAGACTCCCTGTTAGGGAGTCTTTTTTAAATATATAATTCTTGGAAATTCTATCTGTTTAACAATCTGTCTAATTCTTGTTTTTCTTTGTGTAATTTATCAGCAAAACTTTCAGCCGCTGATAAAACTCCTTTTGCGCTTCTCCAAAAGCCTTCAGTATAAGTATTGCTTTCTACTTCTGCCTGCAATACTTTTTTACCATTCGCTTTTTCTGCAATTGACAAATAGATATCATAAGGGTTTCTTTCCTGAAATTTTGTCATGATTCCAACTTTATCATTTACTGCACGCCCGTAATTTTCATATATAAAACCTCTTACTGTTTCATAATTAGGACGATAACGAACTGCCATTCCAAATGTTTGATTGTTGATTTTTTGAATTTCCATAGTTACTTCCTTTATTTTTTTGTTAAATTACATATCTAATTTCGGTGCTTTAAAACCTTTTAAATTTTCATTCATTTTTATTTGTTCTGCATTCAGTTTATCTGCATATTTTATTGCTTTCGTTATTACTTTTGCTCCGGTTGTAACCCAGTTTTCTTTAAATGTTTTTGGCCCAACTTCAGCTTCAATTTTGTCTTTCCCGTTTTTATTAATAACTGACACATATATGTCAATGGGGTTATTTCTTTGAACCAGTATTGATTCAGTTACTTTACGATATTGAGAAGCATTAAATTTTTTAAACATATAATTTGTAAGTACATTTTCGTTTGGTTTGCATATGATTGCCATACCAAAGTTTGTATTATCTGTTTTTTGAACTCGCATATTCTCTCCTATTATTTGATTTTACCTATAATGTCTTCAATGTTAATTTCCGGCATTTCTTTTATTTGTTCAAATGTATGATCTGCTTTTTGGGCTATTCTTTTGAAAAAGTTTATTGCAGATTCAAAAAACGGGTATTGATATACATCTTTACCTTTTACATAATTATTATTTGTGACTATTCGTCCATAAAATCTGTCTCCGCTATGAGCAAATAAATTTATATCTACCGGATTTGATAACTGATCATCTACAATTTCATTAAATTTTACCCAATCTTTAGGTTTTAAGACTTTTTTAAGCTGACTTTCCGCTCCTCCACATAATTTGAAGGCTGTAAATGACTGACTGTTATTTCTTGTATCCATATTAATTTGCATGTAAAGTACTCCTTTTTTAGCATGAAAGCACCTAAAAAACTTTTTTGCTAGTGATATAAGAATTTTATTAAATTTTATTAACATTAAATATTTATATTTAAAAACCGCAATTCATATTGCGGTTTTTAAATTTTATTTATTTCTCCCAAAATTTCAATTTGGAAAAGAATGTTTTTTTAGATGTCGAATCAGCTTTTTCTTTTTGGGCTTTTAATGCTGCTTTTTTAGCAGCTTGACGAGCTTTATATCTTTCTTTTGCTGCTGCTTTATCTGCTTTATATTTGGCATTTAATGCTTCTTTTTCTTCTCTGGATAAAACCCGATTGCCCCTTTCTGAAGCCAGACGTGCTTTAAGACGTTGTATTTTTGTCTCATCATTTGCCTGAACTGCTTTTGCTTGCTCCTTAGCTACTTTATTTTGCAGAGTTGATATTTCTTTTGCCTTGTTTTCTTCAAGTTTTTTTTGTTCTTTAGAAAAAACTTTTTGAATTTTTTCATCTTGTTTTACTTTTAATTTTTGTTGTTTTAATAGGGCTTCTTTTGTTTGTTGTTGTTCTTTGATTTCTGTTTTGTGTTTCGATATGATTGTTTTACCTTGTTCTTTTTGAAGTTTTAATTCTTCTTTTGCTTTTTTCTTTAATGCTTTTTGTTGTTGTTTGGCAAGTTGTTTATCACTTTTAATTTGTAATCTTTTAGCTTTTATTTCTTTTGCATCTTTTAGTGTTTCTTTTACGCTGCTTTCGGTTGCATTTTTCACTGAATTAACAGGTTTTTCTTCTTCTGTTGCAGGCAGGGCTTTATCTATGATTTCAGAAAGTTTTTCTTTTACATATGATTGATCTAATTCTGCCTTTGTAACATTTCCATTTAATTCTGCATTAATTGTTTCTGTGCTGTTTTCTTTTAAATTAATTTCTTTTTTTGTATTATTTGTGTTTTCCGATACTTTAAGTTCAGGAATTTGAATTTCCGGAGTTTGTTCCTGTACGGTTGCATTATTATTTGCTATTTTTTCTGTAATATTTGTATTTACATTTTGTACTTGTTTATTAACCTGTGCGGCAGGTTCTTCCGGAAGTACTATAGGCGGAGTTATTTCTGCTGTAGTTTGAGGTTTGGTAAAAATAGTTTTTTTCGTGAATAAATCACTGTCAGGAGTCATTTTTGTTATTGATGAATCTGCTTTTAATTCAACAACATCTTCAATATTATCTATACTGACCTGATTTTTTGTTTGCGCAATCCCGTAATCTTTCGTATTTATATTGGCATGTTTTTCTTTAATTTGAGCTGCCGTTTTTTTCTGTGCTAATAATTGTTCTTTTTGTTCTTCTTCCAATTGTTTTGCAATTTGTTTTTGTGCATCTAACTGAGCTTTAAGTTGTTCTTTTTGCTCTTTTTCTAATTGTTGTGTTGCTTGTTTTTGTTCACGCAATTGCGCTTTTAATTCAGCCTTTTTTTGTTTCTCAAGTTGTTCTGCTGCTAGCTTTTCTTGTTTTAATTGTTCTTTTGCTTCTTGCTGAGCTCGTTTTGCCGCTTCCTTTTCTTCTTTAATTTTCTGCTTCAATGCAAGTTTTTCTTGTTTTACATTAGATTTTATGTCTTCTTTAACCTCTGCAATCTGATTATTAGCAGATGATACTGCTTCTGTTGCATTTGAAGTTATAGCTGAACTTGTTTGGGTTGTTTGTGCAACTATACTTGTGACGGGCTTTACATTTTGGTATTTTATTACAACATCATCAGTTTGTTTTATTTCTTTTGCTTCGACTTTTAATCCTGCTTCAACATTTTCGGATGGTAAAGGATTTTTTACTGAAATTTTAACTGCACCGTCAGGAGATGTTTCGACACTTTTATCTTGTGGTCTGAGTGTCGGTAGATCATTATTGATGGTGTTTTCTTCATTTAAGAGACTTTTAACTTTCTGATTATTATTTTTATCTACTAATGGAGTTTTTCTTTCGTAGATGTCACCAGAGGCAATATTTTTTGATACATCAATCTTTTCCGCATCAGGGGCTTCAGACTTAAAACTTTGTTGATTGACAGCTTGTTCCGGGGCTGTACTTATTTGTTTAAGTTGAGATGCGGATTGCGGATGTTCTATTTTTTGAGCTTTTGCCAGATCATTTGATGCCAGCAGTTGAGCTATAGACTGTTGTCCTGACTGTACAAGTAATTCTGTCTGAGGAGTTGATTTTCTTAACCCCTCAGAATTATTTTTTAATTCAATATCTTGCGTATCTGAAGATAAATCTTTAGAAATTATTTCTCTGTCAGCCTGAGATAATTTTGAGGCGTATTTCTTATAAGGATAATCTTTTATTGTAGTAATTTTGTAATTTGGATTTAAATATACAAAGCTTACCCCTATATCATCAAATGTTGTTCTTATATAATCGTACTGATTATCAATATCTTCATATGTTATAATTGCTCCTGATTCCAATAGTTTTGGTAATGCTGTTGAATAGAAGTTATTATATTTTTTATAGTCTGATAATGAAATAGTTTCTCCTTCAAGAGATTTTTCATAAGGCTGAATAGCTTTCTTTGCATTTACAAGTCTGTTGATTATAGGGTTTGAGTATGCAACTGAATTATCTGAAGCTGCACCTGCACCTTTTAAATGTTGTATTTCGGATTTAAGATAATGAGTGTAACTTTCTAAACTCTTTTCTCTTGCACTTGTTTGTTTAATGTCCGTATTAAAAATGTCTTCTATATTATTTTCAATAGAATTCAAATCCTGTAATGCTCTTTCTGTATCATTCAGTTTTGTATAAGCTAAGGCTCTGAGATACAGCACAGAGTTGTAATTAGAAACATGTCTGTAAATAAGCTTTGTAGCTCCTTCTGCAACATCTTGGTAATTACCTTCCATATATTGCGCAATAAGTTTATAATACAAACTGTTATAGTCTGATGAATTAATTTTCAACGCCTGATTAAAATTGTAAATTGCAGCATTTGTGTTCCCTGATTGAAGCTCATTCATTCCTATATAGAAATAATAAGTCGGACAATTTTTATTTAAATTTATTGCTTTTTTAAAATAATTTACAGATTGTTTTGCATAATCATTTGAGAATGTTGTTTCCGCTTTTAAGTAATATATTCTTCCCAAACTTGCATAAGATTCAAAATCATAAGGATTTAATGATATTGCTTTGTTAAAGGAGTTTATTGCATCTTCGTCTTTTTCAAGTTCTGACAGCGCAACTCCCATTAAGTAATGCCCAAGATAGTAATTAGGGTATTCACTTGTTACGGAATGCAATTTATAAATGGCTTCATTGAAATTATTGCTTTCAATATCGTTAATTGCGCCGTATATTTTTGCATCTATTCCCTGCGGATTAATAATTTTACCGTATTTTTGCGGACAATTTATTCGGTTTATAAGATTTTTGTTTGGCTGAGGCAGGTATATATGAGAATTATATTTAACTGCCTGTTCGTAAGATGCAGTGTAAGCCGGATCATTTTGTGCTTTTTGAGCATACATCAATGCTCCGTACAGATCGCCTAATTCTGTATTTTGTAATTGTTCATTTTTATCGGCCCCAAGTACTATTGCGCTTATGTATTTTGTGTTTGTCATCAATTTATCACCGGACGATTTTAAATCAATAGCGGTCTGATAATCTTTTTGCGCCAGATCATATCTTCTCAGAGCATAGTATGCATCTCCCCGCATTTTATATACTTCATATTTTTTTGATTTTTCGTTGATATATCCTGACAGTAAATTGATTGCGGTCTGATAATCTTTTTCATTCATTGCAGCTTGAGCTTTTGAGATGGTATCTTTATTAGCTTTGATTTTTTCTACAGATGCATCATTATTTAATGTATAGTCAATATTGTCATCTGCAAGTACACAATTAGATAAACTTAAAAGTGTTATTAACACAAAAATTCCGATTTTTTTATTATTTTTCATTTTTACCCCTAGTCTTTTTACTAAAATTATACAATAGAAACGATATTTTAAAAATTTTTTTACATTTCTTTGTTTATTTTATAATTTGCTGTTCAAAAATTTTTTTTGTTGTTATAATATAACACGGTATAGTTATATACTATAAAATATCTTACATTGCAGAAATTAAATGGCAGGCTTGATGGGGAAAATATCTGATATTGGGAAAAAAATATTAATTTCTGTCGGTAAAAATAATAAACCGACTTATGCTGTCATGGCAATTGCGGCCGCAAATGGAATTTTTAAGCCTATATCATCTCTGACAGATAAAAAAGAAAAGCCTGAAGCAAGGAAATATGCGGCATTGCGTGAGTTTGCAACAGAATGTGTTGCTGTTCCGACGTATTGGGCTTGCGGTGTCGGAGCTGGGGCGTTGGGCGCAAAATTATTTAAAGATAATCCTGAAAAAAGAGCTATTGCAAAAGCCAATATGATGTTTTTGGGTGTTTGTGCAGCGGCTCTGTTAGTTATTCCTGCTGTTTGCTCTGTCGCTTTGAAAATTTTGGATAAAATTACAGGGAAAAATGCCTGCGAAAAAGAAAATCAGGAACCCGCAAAATTAGATATTACATCAAATGCTCCTGAAATGCAGGTTCATACTGATATTCAGACAAAATTTGGACAAAATATGTACAGACCTAATATGAGTACTTTTTTGAATAAAGGAGGATTAAAAATATGATACCTCCGATATTAACGAACCAAACAATCTACAATATTACTCAAACTACTCAGGCACAGGTCGCGATTGAAACAGGATTAAAGGCAATCGGACGTCCGGGATTCATTTTACTTGACAATGGCATAGATAAAAATACTAAAAAATATTCTTCTATGAAAGAATTTTTATATCAATTAACATGTCTTGGATTGTCACTTGGGATTGTAATTCCTGTATTTAAAAAAGGGTCGTTTGCTATTGCAAGGAAATTATTTAAAGATGAAGCAGTATTTCATGCTTTTAAAAAATCAGATGATTTTATGAAATATCGAAAATTATCAACGAACGATAAGATAATCAAATTAAATGAAATAAATACCGCAACAGGTAAAAATTTCAAACCTGAAGATATAAATGAAAATCTTGCCAAAGGTATGATAGAAGTGACATCTATTGCGGGGTCAATTTTAGGTTTGTCAATTTTGTCTCCTTTGATTTCAAGACCTTTTATCCGACCTGTATTAAAAGCTCTTGGCATGGCAGAGAATAAAAATGATTCTAAACAACAGTCTGACTCCGCAAAAGTTGATGTAAAGGCATAAATTTATGAAAAGATGTTTTTGGGTTGATGAAAATTCTCAAATATATAAAGATTATCATGACAACGAATGGGGTGTTCCAAAGTATGATGATAAAGAACTTTTTGAATTGTTGATTTTAGAGTCTTTTCAGGCAGGTTTGTCATGGATTACTGTTTTAAAAAAGCGTGATGCTTTCATGAAGGCTTTTGATAACTTTGATGTAAATAAAGTAGCAAATTATGATGAGAATAAAATAAATGAATTGCTCAATAATGAAGGTATTATAAGAAGCCAAAACAAAATACGCTCTGCAATTTTAAATGCAAATATTTTCATTTCAATTCAAAAAGAATTTGGTTCGTTTTCAAATTATATATGGAAGTTTACAAACGGAAAAGTTATTAAAAACAAAAATGATAAATTTAAAGTTTCGACACCACTATCTGATGAAATTTCAAAAGATTTAAAAAAACGTGGCATGAAATATGTCGGAACAGTTATAATTTATTCTTATCTTCAGGCTGCAGGAATTGTTAATGACCATGAAACAACTTGTTTCAGATATTAAACTCTGAAATTTTATATTATGCCTAAAAGGTCGTTATATTTGGATATAGAGCTTTTGTAAACTTTTTTTACATTTTTACTGCTTTTATTAAAGTTCATGTCAAATATTGCCGAAATCATGGATAGCGTAGAAATTTCATGTATTTAGAAAGGTAAAAATGAAATACTGTGTAAGAGGCAAACCTGTGTAAATTTATTGGCTTTGTAATATATCTTTACAAATGAAGATATACGATATGATTGCTTTTTAGGTATAAAGTATATAAATATTAAATACTAAAAGTCAATTTTTATATAGAAAAAGCGTTTATAAATTTATAGTAAATATTGATAAAAATTAGAATACAAAGAAAGGATACGAACATGAGTGTGAATCCAGTTGATGTGCAACAATTAGCGGCAAAATATACAACTATTAGTGCCGCAACCGAAGCTCTAAGAAATGGAGAATTATCTACCGAGAACTTTAATGCATTAATTTTGTTCAAAAATGAGCATAAGGATAATGCATTTTATGGATTGCAAGTTGAGCAAAATCCTGCCAGTCAGGAATTAACTTCTGAGCAAAAAGAGGCAAAAGATAAGGCAAAAGCTCAGCAGGAAGAAGAAGTTGCTCAGATGAAAGCTCAGGCAGCTGCGGCTTCAAAGGAAGATAAAGTTGCGCAGGTTAAAAAAGGCGGTGTAACAACACAAGAAGGTGTAATTACTTCTCATGGTGATGGTACTGCTTATACATTCGATATAAAAGCCCCGGATAAAGAGCAGACTAAAACAACAAAAGCTAAAGAACAAGAAAGAATGGCCCGTTATTATGATGAAAAAACAGGCAAGTGGATTGAAGTATCAGATGGTAAAACAATAAAAGAAGTTCGTGCAGAATTAAGAGAAAAACGTCAGGAACTGAAAGCTGATAAAAAACAGGCTAAAAAAGATTTAAAAGCTACAAATAAAGAATTAAAACAGGCAAATGAACAGCTTGTAGAGTTAAGAGCAAAAGTTGCAAAAGGAGAAGCATCAGCTGCTGATTTAGAAAAAGCAGAAGCAAGAGTAAAAGAATTGACTAAAAAATCCGGCGAATTAGCTGCTCAAAGAGATGAAGCTGCAGAAGAATATTCTCAGGTTCGTCAAGCTCATAAAGCTTCAAAAGGACGTGGCATAGGCGGAGATACAAGAGCATATAACAAAAATGTTAAAGCTAATAACAGACTTGTAAATCGTGAGGTTTATTTCACTGATGCAGAAGCTGAAGCTGCTGAAAAAGATCCTGCAAATAAGGGTAAAACGATTAAAGTTGCAACAACAGAAGACTTAATGGTATTACAACAATTAAGTGCAACTGCCCAACGCCATATGTCAGAAGCAAGTTCACCTAATGAAAAAGCTTTATGGCAGGAATTGGCAGGTATATTTAAAGATGAAAACGGTAATGATATACCTTTAGATAAAGTTGATACCAGAAAAGTTCAGGATGCATTGATTGATCTTACCGGTGGTGATATGCGTTTGAATTATACAGAACAGCAAATAATTTCGAAAGAAACCGGCATGTCAATGTCACAAGTAAGACACGCATTCAAAACTTATGGTTTTGAAGCACCGCATCCAATCGGCAAACGTATTGTCAATGGTTTGATAGCAGCCGCACCTGTTGCTGCATCAATGGGCTTGAGTTATATCTTGACCAAGAATAAAGCAGGGGCTGAATCGCATGCAGAATCAACTGCAGAAGATCATGCTGTAGCAGATGCTACTCAGACAACAGTTATAAATGGTGAGGTTACTGCAACGGCATCAACTCCTGGATATAAATTTGATTGGACAGATCCATACACAGGAGAAGAAATTCATAAACGTGTTGCAGGGGCAACTGAATCCGTAACCGAATACTATGAAGCGGTAGCAACGGCAAATGCTCACGCAGAAGCTCATGCAAAGGCATTTGCATCTGCAACGGCAGCTTGTGAAGCAGTAGCAACTTTAACCCCGGCCGGTTTAATTGCGGCTCCTGCATTGGCATTCTTAGCAGGTTTTGCTAAGAGACCTGCAGAAATCAGTGCAACACAAGCAGGTGTAAATACTCAAAAAATGGCAACTTACGTTGATGTATTCAAAAAGAACAGGAACAAAAATATTGGTAACCAAATAATTCAGATGGCAGGTCAGATTACAGGTGATAAAGCTATTGACAGAGCGTTGATTGTTGCAGTTCTTGATCATGATATAGGTTCACAAAATACAACACCGACAACAAGAGAACTCAGAAGTGCTTTGGCTCATTTGGATGCGATTAAGACTGAAGTTGATAAATTCAAAAAACTTCCGCCACAAGAGGAAACACCGCCACAAGAGGAAACACCGCCACAAGAGGAAACACCGCCAACTCAGCCAGCACCTAAAAAAGAATATCACGCAGATGGTAATAATACATACACTGTTGAAAAGAATGACATCTTAGGCAACATTGTAAGAGCTAAATATCCGGGAGTTAATCCGCTAAGAGCAATGGAAGCTATTAAAAAAGCTAACGGACTAAGAGATATAAACAGTTTGCGTACAGGTCAGGTATTAGAACTGCCGGAAGTTGATGGAGTTAAACCTGGTGATGCTGCAGCTAAAAAGCATATAGGCGGTAAACGTATAAAATACAGACCTACCAGAACAGATGCTCAGGAAAGAGGTGCCGTATATGAAGGCAAAGCGCATGAAGGATCTCACAACGGTGAAACAGTTGTAGATTCATATACAGGTAGAGGAGCACGAGAAAGAGCAAGAAAACGTGCTGAAGAGTTGAATAATCAGCAATAAAGACAAAACAATAATCTTAAAATACAAGCCGAAGAATTATTCTTCGGCTTGTACTATTTGTACACCTAGTTTAACGGCATGTAAATTATTTTTGACCCAGTAACCGTCTTCGTTTTCAAAATTGCCGTCAATCATAAAATAAGTTGAACCTGAACCTGTCATAATTGAATCAGGGTATTTTTGTTTAATATGCTGTAATTCTTTATAATCATCAATTATTGCCCACTCAAGATCATTTTCGTAATTATGGTTTGATTTTTCCTTTTGAGAATATTTTGTGTAAGCCTCTTTTGCACTTATGCCAAGATTGAGGGGTTTAATTAAACTCACATTAAAATCTTCAAATTCAAGAGGGGTAATAATTTCTCCTCTGCCTTTTGCCAAAATTTTCCCTCCATGCAGACAAACATTCAAATCAGAACCAAGCAAAGAACATAATTCATCAATTTTCTTTTCATCAAAAATTTTAAATATTTTATTAAGTCCGTAAAAAGTTCCGGCTCCATCAGTACTTCCTCCTGCAAGACCTGCTGCAACAGGGATATTTTTTTCTATATAAATATCTATTTTTTTATTTTTAATTCCTGCAGTTTCTAAAAACAATTTTGCTGCTTTGAAAACCAGATTAGACTCATCATAGGGAATTTCTAAACGGTTTCCAGATAATATGATTTCATTTTGTTCGTTATCTTCAATATTAATCGTTAAATAATCATACAAACTTATTGTTTGCATTATACTTTCAATCTCATGAAAACCATTTGGAAGTTTTCCTGTGATTTTTAAATTTAAATTGATTTTTGCCGGACACTGTATTTTTATTGCTTGCATAAATACCTCTGCCCCCTTTTAAGGGGAAAATTTGTGAATTGCAAATCGTGAATTGTGAATTGTCCATATCTGTACTATCGCATATTTTATAATTATTAAATCCGTAAAGGTCAATTCACTATTCACTCCTCACTATTCATTTTATTTATTCCTCTCAAAGAATCCTGCAAGTTCTTTGTGTTGTATTGTATGGCAAATCGGTCTGCCATGAGGACAGGTATAAGGCATTTTTGTTGTTCGCCATTTTTTTATTATATCCTGCATCTGCCAAATAGTAAGCGGTGTATTTGCCTTGACAGATGCTTTGCAGGCTGTAGTTTTTAAAATATTTTCCTCTAACGAATCAATATTACCGTCAAGATTTTGCAGAATTTCAGCAATTATATCTTTCGGATTTATTTTTGAAAGCATTTGCGGGATTTTACGGAATATTATTTCTTTATCACTTACAAATTCAATTCCGTAGCCGTATCTTTCAAATTTTGCCAAATTTTCTTTTATAAGTTCGCATTCTGATGCGGAAATCTCTATTACATCTGATACAAACAGCATTTGTGAAATGATTTCGCGGTCGTTTTGCAGTTTTTCATAATTATATCTTTCTTGCGCAATGTGCTGATCGACAATTTCAAGTCCTTCGTCGGTTTCAATGAGAATATATGTGTCTTTGTATTGCCCGATAATTTTATCTCCGTTTTCTTCAACAGGAGATTGAACTTCAAACATCTGATTTTGCTGAATGCTTTGTGATGGAGTTTGTGAAGTGTAAGTATGCTCCATTTTTCCCATTATATTTTGGGAAACAAACATAGTATCAGATTGCTCATCAACATAAATATCATTGTTTGCTTTTGGAAATTGAACAATTGGTGATGAACTTTGGCTGATTGGAGCCGGCGTGTTTTGTGTGTTATTAAATGATTTTACATTCCCGGCTTCAACATAGTTTGAAAGTCCTCCCTGAATTGCCGTAAATATAAAATTAAATATCTGATTAGGATTTTTATACCTTACTTCCTTTTTGGTCGGATGTACGTTTACATCAACATCATGAGGCGGAATTTCAAGATTCAGAACAACAAACGGATATTTATTATTTGCAGTTAAGGTCCTGTATGCCGTATCTATTGCTTTTTGAAATACCGGACATTTTACGGCTCTTGAATTTATATATGTGTAATAACTTTTCTTACTTGAACGGGTATAGTCAGGAGTGCTTACAAATCCTGAAATTTTTAGCCCAGAAAGTTCGTCTGTTTTCAATACTTCTTTGAGATTGTTTGTAACGTCTGATGAATAAACTTCCTTAATAGTTTGGGTTAAGTTATTCTGCCCTGTGGTTTTTAAAACCGTTTTACCATATTTCTTTAAATCAATGGAGACTTCAGGATGTGAAAGTGCAATGGATTGGACAATTTCCTGAATGTATGAAAATTCTGTTGAAGAACTTTTTAAAAATTTTAATCTAACAGGCAGGTTATAGAATAAATCCTTGACTTCCATAATGGTACCTATTGCACAACCTGTTTCAACCTGAGTTACTTCGGAATTTTCACATTTTACTTTTGTCCCTGTTTCAAAATCGGGGGTTCGTGTTATGCAGGTAAGTTTTGATATAGAAATTATACTTGCAAGTGCTTCCCCTCTGAAACCAAATGTATGAATATTATACAAATCGTCATCTTCTTGTATTTTGCTTGTGGCGTGCTTTGAAAATGCAAGTAAAATATCATCCGGATGAATTCCTGAACCGTTGTCTGCTATTCTGATATCACGACAATCATTTGTTATATCAATACTTACTTTCGTCGCTCCCGCATCAATTGAATTCTCGGTCAATTCTTTTACTACAGAGGCAGGGCGTTCAATTACTTCTCCTGCAGCTATCTGATTTATAAGATTTTTTGATAATTGTTTTATTCTTGCCAACTAACGTACCCCCTCTTGGCCCTTTGAACATTTTTACCTAAAATTGTCCAAGATTTTTAAGAAATCAATCCTTTTATCTATACAAATAATATCACAAAATCCTCTTTTTGTTTGATTACAAATTCATGAAGGTTTTATAAGATTATATGGTTAAATACGGGAGGAGAGAATTTTGGCAAGAATTTTAAATAATGCGAAGTTAAAACCTAAAAAGAAAGCAGATTTACGCGTTGTTCAAAAACCTGATATTAAAACGACAAAATACAGTGACATAAATTTGAACAAATGGAAGGATTACGCACACATTATTACCAATTCTTTGTGGCTTTTTCCGTCAAGATTAAAAGAACATGGTCATTCAAATGATTACCATGGTAATTATATTCCTCAAATTGCTCAGCAAATGTATGAACGTTATACCAAAAAAGGAGACGTTGTTCTTGATATGTTTTTTGGCTCAGGTACATCAGGAATTGAAGCAATCAATATGGACAGACGTTGTATAGGTGTAGAATTGAAACAGGATTTGGTAGATAGTGTTTCAAATAAATTTACTCAAAAACAACTTGTCACAGACGTTAATATCGTATGCTCCGATTCAACAAGTAATGATGCAGTCGAAAAGGTAAAAGCAAGACTCGAAATTATGGGCGAAAAGCAAGCTCAGTTTTTGATGCTTCATCCGCCGTATGATGATATTATCAAGTTTTCTGATAAAAAAGAAGATTTATCTAATTGCGAATCTACTGAACAATTTTACGATATGTTTGAAAAAGTTGCTCAAAACGGATACGATTTATTGGAAAAAGGCCGTTTTGCCTGCCTGATAATAGGTGACAGTTATAAAAATTCCGAAGTTCAGCCTTTGGGTTTTGAATGTATGGATAGAATGAGAAAAGTCGGTTTCAAATTAAAATCGACAATAGTTAAAGATATTCAGGGTAATGAAAGAGCTAAAGGCAGAACTGCAAACCTCTGGAGATACAGAGCATTGGCAGGCGGTTTCTCTATATTTAACCACGAATATATATTTGTATTCCAAAAATAGATCTATTTTACTGTCGGCAGCACTTCATATTTTGCTTTAATAATTCTCATGACTGCAGGAATACTTGGCCCGTAACAAGAATACTTAACAACTTTATTATACTTTGTTGCAAGTTCAAATAAACAGCCTGATTTTTTAACATTATATGTCTTTTTGAGTACCGGAGAGCAGGTTCCGAGTTGGAATCTTTCAACAAACTTTTTTTTGTTTTTAAGGCAATTGTCATAAGATTCAGGTGATGTTGCCATCCAAAAATCGGATTTGTAGTCTTCGCATTTCTCAGATGCATCAAACATATCTTCTGCAAGAATGTAAGATCCGTCATAATTTTTTCCCGGACAAAAATAATTCCCTTTTTTGGGAAACTTTATTCCGTTTACAGTATTTGAATCCTCGCTAATTGTGCATCCTGACAGAAGTAAAACTCCACATAATAAAAGGATTATTTTTTTCATACTCTCTCCTAATATGTACGACATTTTCATTATATTTTATTTTATAAAAATGTCAATCAAAAAAGAGATAATTCTATATGAGTATTTAAATTAACATTTTTCATGTTCATGATATTATTGTTTTATGAATTTAGATGGCCGAATTGATAGTATTCTATCCCCTATAGCAAATAAAATTTCAGGGATAATTTTTTCTCACGTCACTATAAATGGTGTGCGTGTCGAATTTTTGATTGCATTATTAATAATTGCTGCTCTGTACTTTACAATAAGGACAAGATTTATCGGAATTTGGGGTTTTAAACATGCACTTGATTTACTGACTCAAAAATACAAACATCAAGACGTAATAAAGAAAAAAAGAAAAGGTGAAGTTTCATCATTTCAGGCGCTGACGGCAACAATTTCTGCCTCTGCCGGAATGGGTAACATTGTCGGATCTGCTCTTGCTGTTTCTATCGGCGGACCGGGGGTAATATTTTGGATGATTACTGCCGGTGTATTTTCAATGGCATTAAAATTTTCAGAAGTTTTGTTAGGAATAAAATTTCGTCAAATAAACAAGGACGGCTCATCTTCAGGCGGTCCAATGTACTATATAATTAATGGGCTTCGTGCAAAATGGATAAAACCTTATACAAAATATCTTGCCAATATTTATGCCGTATGCTGCATTTTTGCTATGATTGGCGGCTGGAATTTATTTCAGATAAATGCAATAACGACACAGATTTCAAATGTAACCGGATTATTTACTAATTGTCGTTGGCTGTTTGGCTTAATAGTTGCAGTAATTACTTATGTTACTGTTATTGGCGGAATCAAAGCTATTGGTAAATTTACTTCAAAAGTTACTCCTTTAATGTGCAGTTTGTATGTTTTAAGTGCATTTTTAATTTGTGTTTTAAATATACAAAATATTCCAAATACAATATGTTTAATTGTCAGTGAAGCCTTTAAACCTCAGGCAATCATCGGCGGAGGCGTTTTCGGATGCATGTTATGGGGATTCAGGCGTGCAATGTTCGCAAATGAAGCAGGTCTTGGAACTGCGCCTATTGCATTTTCAGCGGTCAAAACCAGTAAACCTGTTGCGCAGGCGTTTATTGCAATGCTTCAGCCTTTTGTTGATACGGTAGTAGTAGGCTCGGCAACGGCATTTATTATCGTTGTTACCGGCGCATATAAAGATTATTTGGGAACTCCTGCCGGCATTGAATTAACTTCGCATGCGTTTGAAAGTGTGTGGGTTTATTTCCCTGTGCTTTTAACCGTTATGGCCGCATTTTTTGTACTTTCAACAATGCTTTGCGGTTCATATTACGGTGTGAAAAGCTGGACATTTTTATTCGGGGATTCAAAAATTAAGACAAGAACTTTTCAGATAATTTATTGCATATTTATTATAATAGGTTCGGCTATGAATTTAAAAAGTGTTGTTGGTCTGTCTGACGGATTCACTTTATTTTTAGCTGTTCCAAATTTGATTGCAGTATTTTTATTATCAGGTATAATAATGAAAGAACTACGCAGATATTGTAAAAAATATAATATCGGATTTTTTAAGGGAGAGAATTAATGATTAAAAAAGAATGTCTTGAGATTGTGCGCGAAAAATGTGAAAATTGCCATGATTGTATTTTGGGTAATACAAGAAATAATGTTGTATTTTCAGACGGGAATCCTGAAACTGCAAGAGTTGTTTTGATAGGGGAAGCTCCGGGAGAAACAGAAGATGAAACAGGAACTCCTTTTGTTGGTCGTGCTGGCAAATTGCTAAATGATTTTTTGGCTGAGGCCGGAATTTCAAGACAAGATGATTTATATATAATTAATACGGTAAAATGTCGCCCTCCTGAAAACAGAGTTCCGACCGAGGTCGAAAAATCTTTGTGCGAGAAGTATATGACAGCCCAAATTGATATTATGAATCCTAAGGCAATTATATTTTGTGGTGCAACATCATTAAAATCTTTTTGGGATGATAAAAAAGTTCAGATTTCAAAGGTAAGAGGCAAATGGTTTGACGTTACAATCAATGGAAAAACATATCCTGCAATGGCAATTTTCCATCCTTCATATCTTTTAAGAAATCATTCAATGGATGAAGGTTCTCCGCGTCGTTTAATGCAGCAGGATCTTGCGGAAATAAAATCGAAATTTTTATCTGATACGGAAAAATCCGTTAAAAATGTACAATTTGGAAGTTTAACTATGGTATAAATTCGAAAAATAAAAAAGCCTTCTTTAAAGAAGGCTTTTTTATTACTGAAAATTATTGAATAGCTTGAAATTTAAAATTAATGTAAAATCATGTAAAGTTTGAGCAAAAAAATATTGCTTTTTGTTTTTAAATGACAGAGAATACCAAAAGATGGAAGAAGAAAAATGTTAGTGGATAGTGTAACAAAATTTCGAATAAAAGACCAACGAGAAAAGATGGGGTATCTATCCCCGAAAATCGGAACCTCTGTCGGTATTCAGAATTCCTATCTACAAAATAATAATCGAGATATTGAGAGACCTTTAAACGATAATCACCATGATTTAAGTTTTGAAGGTCTTTCTTTTATGCCGAAAATGTATAAAAAAGTTGGCACATACAGTAAAAAAGAATTTCTCGAGTTATCGAAAAAACATTATTTCGATTTGGGAGAAGAACTCCTTAACGATATAACTATTATTCAGAAGAAAAGAACAAATAAATTAATAAATTTAGACGGAGACAATATAACTGTCTATAAAAAGACCATCCCTCACTTAGCATGGGATGGTATTTTATATCCGTTTAAAATATTGCCGTTTGATTTGGTAAATGGTGTTGTTGAATTGCTTGGTAAGATTCCTCCATTAAAAAAATGGTCTGAATCAGTTTTGTCTCATAAAATATTTAAAAATATCAGACAACGTTCAAAAATCGATAAAAAGGTCAATTCACTTGCCGGCATGATTACATACAGAGAAGAAAAAATTAATGATGCCATTGCAAAATACGAAAAAGAACATGGAATAAAACCTGATGCAAAAGCTTTGGCTGATATACATTCAAAAGTTGAAGAGAATTTTAAATCCGGTGTATTCCAAACAGTAATGAAACCTTTTGACTATGCAAAAGGGAATTATGATACAAAACATGAAAGAGCATTAAACAGATTAGTTTCCGGTTTACCTCCTGCCGTATTTTTGGCAAATGATGCTTATAACTTATCCCGAATGATGGACGATGATTCAAAAGCAGCGGAAAAGGAACGCAAAACAAGATTTAAGCAGGAAACAAGCAGAATTTTGACAAGCGGTTATTTGACGCTTATTACTATGGGTGCTTTTCAAAAATTTATTAATAAATCAAAATTTGGTATTGTATTGACTACAGGTATAACAGTTCTTGTTACTGAAATGTTTTCTCGTTTGTCAAACGGAAAGCATATTACACGATTAACTCCTGAGCAGGCAAGAAAAATTAACGAAAAAGAAAACGCTCCTGAAGCGAAAATTAAACCGGATGAACATAATGGAAATCAGGTATCCTCAACAGGTCAAATGCCAAAACAAGAGAAATCAAAAGAACAGCAAAAACCTTTATTATCTTTTGATACTCTGATGAAAGCATCAGCAGTTGTTCTTGCTGCAGGTTATGCTATAAAAGGATTTAAAAATATACCAAAAATAAAATCATTAGCACTAAACTATTTTGAAAAAATGAAGGCTGCCAATCCGGAAAAATATGAAAAATTAGAAGTCGGAAAAGCATTTGATAATGAAAGAGAAGCATTCAGACAAATGTATAAAGATTCTTCATTATCCGATAAAGAAATAGATTTAAAAAATGCCGTAAAAACTTTTGAAGATAAAGTTATTTTCAGACCATTTACCCAATTGTATAAAAAGCTCACAACAACCAAGCATATTATGGATTTGAATGAATTTGAAAATTCTATAAATACATTAAAAGGAATAAAAGTAAAAGTTTTAGATAACGGACAATATAAAGAAGTAGAAAAATATAAAGAACTTGCACAAGAAATAGAAAAGGTCGTTGAAGGTTCTAAAAAGTATAAAATCGGAGAAGAAATTTTTGATTCTTTGGAAGGATTGCCAAAAGAAAAAGTCGATCAGGCAGTGAGAGTTATTGATTTCGGCAAAAAAGACAGATTGTTGAAACCTGCAGTAAATTTTGTAATTGCACCATTTAAGTTTATGTGGAATACTATAACACTTCCTTATTGGATGATAGATGAAAAAATAGGCAACCTGTTTAGAAAATCCCTTCCAAGGAAAGCATCAAAAGATATTGATGCTTTAGCAAAAGGTATTGATAAGATTGTCAGAAAAGCCGATGATTTAAAAAATGGCAAAATAACAAAAGAACAATTTGCAGATTTCATTAATATAAATATGACAAATGCGTTTAACAGAGATTCAATGTCCAATGTTTCA
Source organism: uncultured bacterium (assembly GCA_902794035.1). Classification (GTDB taxonomy): domain Bacteria; phylum Cyanobacteriota; class Vampirovibrionia; order Gastranaerophilales; family Gastranaerophilaceae; genus Zag111. The sequence goes on along the minus strand of CADBFN010000010.1, from coordinate 30,431 downwards.
AATGCTGAATTATCAAACCTTGCAAAAACTGCAGCATCAGTTGCGACAATATGGTTCCTTATGACAGATAACTATAATATGGTAATGTTGAAATCTAACGGGAACGATAAAGATGGTGCAAATACCAAATTTAAAGAAAGATTTGTTCAGGAAGGCTCAAGACTATTCTATCAGACATTATTAATTGATTTATTCAACTCAACATTCAGAAATTCGTACAATGCATCACTTTTGGGTATGAGCTGGGTTACATTAGCCGATACAACATTAGGTGAAATTTTAACCAGAAGTTCAGTCGGAATCCCTGTAAAAGCGCATACAAGAGATGAATTAATTGATATTGAAACTAAACAAAATAATTCAACAGGCTTTACGAAAAAATATTATAACTTTATGCAGAGATTGACAGGAAAACGTTCGATTAAATCTTATGAAGTTCCTTCAAAAGGTAAACAGCCTGAACCTTCTGCTCAAATCTCTTCTGCAGATGTGACCAATTCAGGTGCAAATCTTACGTTCCAAAAGCATGATAGTCTCTTGGAAAAAATGATTAAGGGTTAATTAAGGATTATTTAAAAATAAAATTATTGATCATTTTCGTGATGGTCAGAATCTTTTAATAATTTTGCAAAATCAGAAGGTTTTATATCCTGAATAAAGCTTTTAAATTCTTCTGCTTCCTGCGCATCTTTTGCGCTATCAGTTGAAACTGAACCAGTAGCAAGAACTTTTGCACTGACAAAAATTGGGGCATCAACTCTTATTGCAATTGCAATCGCATCAGATGGACGAGCATCAATTTCAATAACTTCTTCTTTATCATTTTCTAAAAATATTATTGCATAATAAGTTTCTTTTTCTACGTCGCTAATTTCGACTTTAGATATTTTGTATCCTGTTTTTTCAACAATAGAAATAATCAAATCGTGTGTCATAGGTCTTGCGACAGAAAGATTTTCAATTTTTCTGATAATAGAACTTGCTTCAGCAGATCCGATCCATATTGGCAAAGCCCTTCTGTTTTCTTTGTCATGCAGTACAACAATTGGAGAGCCTGTTCTTGTATCGAGTGCAATACCCATAACTTTCATTTGAATCATTATAAAACCCTTTCTTATAAATATATCTGATAAATTCATTATACAGAACAAAAACTTTTTTTAAAAGTCTTTTCAAAAAAAATAATTTGTGTTAGAATAGGGAATGTAATCTTGGTATAGGTTATGCCGTATTGGAAAAGTGGCCGAGAGGCTTAAGGCGGCACCCTGCTAAGGTGTTGTGTGGGGTTACCTGCACCGTGGGTTCAAATCCCACCTTTTCCGAATTAAAGTCCAGATGCCAAAAGGCATCTGGACTTTAATATTAACAGGTGAGGCTGCGAAGCCACTTAAAGTGGGTTCAGCGCAAGCGAGCCAAGTGCGGAGCCTGTTTGCTTGTTGGCACACCTGCCATAAAAAGCAAACAGCGGAGTCACGTCGATGGCGAGCGCAGCAAGACAAATCCCACCTTTTCCGAATACCTTTTAACAGGACATTTGGTCTGAAGGGGTAAATAAAATTAGTCGCTAAAAGCACTAAGTTTAGTAGTCTTAGCGATTTTAAAAGGTCGGAAGTTGGTTGAGTATAAAAGTCCGGAATGTCCGGTTTCGGTAACAAAAATGTCCACTCATTTGCACTTTTTGTCCCAATAATCGCTCTCAAAAGTTATTGTTGGGCAAGTATGCCCAACCTACAGACTACAGACTCTGTCTTTGATTATGTACAGCAAATTTTATTTTTAGAAGTTTTATAACATAATAAATTATAAATAAAGGAATTAATTTATGAATATAACAATCTCAGGTACTTCGCATAATATTTTATTTAAAGGTAAAAAAGCAAAAGAATTTGATCCTAAACAAGTTGTTGACCTATATAAGCAAGGACTTACAACAAATGAAATTTATAAGCAGACAGGTTTTTCGTTTGTTCGTTTAAAAAAGATATTATCTGTTTTACCGGATGAAAAGGATATTAGAGCTCAACACGCATATAACAGTAAACATCTTATTGCAACAACACTTAAAGAAAATGATATAATTGATATGTATAAACAAGGTATTCCTGTAACTGAAATTGCAGAAAGATACAATTGCTATGCACAAGTTATTAGAAATATTATAAAAAAAACAACACAATGCAAAAGAATTACAAATTATAAATAAAAATGAATTACGCTTTGAACAAGAAATCCAAGATCAAATGCTTGAATTATATAAAAAAGGTTATCATATTGGTTATATAGCAAATAAGTATAATTGCTCTAAAACAGCTGTTCGAAAAATATTATCTCAATTTGGAAATATGGAAAATTTAAAAAAAATTCATCAGCAAAATCACCTTGTTGCAATTGAAAAATTAAAGGAAGAAATTTTTGCTTTTTACAAACAAGTAAATGAAAATATATTTAAAGTTGCAGACAAATTTGGTTATAATAGTCAAACAATATTCAATTTAATTAGTAAAATGAACAAATAATATCTTTATAATAATCTTCAAATTTTCTATTAAAAATTCTCAAACCGATTGTTCTTTTGCACCGAATTAAATCGATAGCATATTTTTGCTAATGGGTTTAATTGTGTATTGTTGTTTATGTATATTTTATTTCGTAAATTTTTTAGGGTCTAAATATTTTATTACTCTTGCAGGATTACCAACAACGACCGCATTATCAGGGACATCTTTTGTTACAACGGCCCCTGCTCCGACAATAGCATTTTCACCTATGGTAACCCCGGTAATATAGTTACATTAACTCCAATCCATACATTTTTCTTTATGTGGACAGGTTTGCATGTGATAACATATCTGTCGTAAAAATCGTGATTATTTGTAGCTATAGTGCAATTGAGAGAAATCATTGTGTTGTCTTCTATTGTCAGACCGCCTGCTGACATGCATTGAAAATTATTCAAAATAGTAACATTTTTACCGATTTTCACTTTATCAGCCAAAATTGTAAAAATTGGCGGATGAAGAACTGTATTTTCGCCCAATGTGTAATTAAAAAGTTCGTCTATAAGTTCTTTACATTCAGGTGTTGTCGGGTTTGTATGATTTATTCTGAAGCATAAATCTGAACTTCTTCGTGCTTCCTCAATTCTTTCCGGTTTTTGGTTTCTCACATCAATTCTTACTTCTTCCATAATTTACCTCTTAATCCTCCGGTTTGCATACTCCAAGATTTCCCTTTTATTATAACAAACAACTGAATATTGGTCAATGAATAACGGTCATAATATTTTGGAAGTTATATTATAAGCCTAATGAGAAGTAAATTTCAAAAAAAATTACAAATTACACTTAACATTTTTACAATTATGGTTTATTATTAATATAGTAATATGTTTAGCAACTAAAGGTGAGCAATGAAATCAGTTAAGGAAATTTCAACAGAAACCAAAATACAAAACAGATTAAGAAATAATCCTGTTTGTCTTGAGTTGGTTAATTATTTGTTCAATGATGCAGAATTGCAGGAAATGCAGGAATACTCAAACAATGTATCAATAAGAAGACTTGGCTATAACGATCATGGGCCTGTTCATATGCGTCAGGTTGTCGGCAATGCAATAAAGATGCTTAATATTTTGCACGATTTTGGCATAAAAACTTCTTTGGAAGAAGAAGAAATCGGCACCTTTGAAGACAGTATGTGCGCTGTAATAATGGCAGGTTTAATGCACGATTTGGGAATGTCAATCGGCAGACAGGGACATGAAAAAATGTCTGCACTGCTTGCTCAGCCTTTGATTGAACGTACATTAATGCATATGTTTCCAAATGATCTGCATAAACGTGTAATTATCAGAGCAATGACAACAGAAGCCATTATCGGTCATATGTCATCACATAAGATACATTCTATTGAAGCCGGTATAATTCTGATTGCTGACGGATGTGATATGACAAAAGGCAGAGCAAGAATTCCGCTAGCACTGAATACAACTCCTAAAGTGGGCGATATTCATAAATATAGTGCTAATGCAATAAAATGGATAGGAATTCATCACGGAGAGAGAAAGCCTATAAAAATTGATATTGAAATGACTTCTGAAGTTGGATTTTTTCAGATTGAGGAAGTTCTGTTATCAAAAATAGATGCCAGCCCTGCAAAGAAGTTTGTTGAACTTTATGCAGGTGTTGAAGGTCAGGAACGTAAATGTTATTTATAAAAAAATCGGTATTAAATACCGATTTTTTTATGTTGCAAAATAATTTACCAATCCGTCTCTTAATTTCTCATTTTTACATAATTTTTTAAGTTTTGAAATCGCTCTTGTTTCAATCTGTCGTATTCTTTCTCTGGAAACTCCATATTGAGTGCCGATTTCGTCAAGAGTCTTTTTTGAACCATTATTATCAAGTCCATAGCGCAAGATTAAAACATCTCTTTCTTTTTGACTCAATTGATTCAAAATAGTTCTGATGTCTTCAAGTAAATTATCCTGTGATACTCTGCTATCCGGTGTAATTGTAGAATTATCTACTATAAAATCTGCGATTTTTGAAGATTCTTCATCGTTTGTAGCAGGTGTATCCATGCTGATTGTAGATTGAGCCGATTTTATAATAGAAGTTAATTTTTGAACTGATAACCCCATACGATAAGCAATTTCCTGTTTTGTAGGAGTTCTGCCCAATTCAGATGTCAAATCTAAAGTTGCTTTTCGTATCTTACTTATTGAATCTATCATGTGAATAGGGAGTCTGATAATTCTTGCCTTATCGGCAATAGCACGGGTAATTGATTGCTGAATCCACCAGGTTGCGTAAGTCGAAAATTTATATCCTTTACGATAATCAAAACGCCCTGCAGCCTTTATTAAACCAACGTTACCTTCCTGAATTAAATCTAAGAATGATAAACCTCTGCCAATATATTTTTTGGCGATACTGACTACCAACCTTAAATTCGCATTTACAAGCACATCTTTTGCAAAACGATCTTTATTCTCCTGAATTTTTTTTGCAAGGTCCAATTCTTCTTCTGTCGTTAAAAGAGGAATTTTCCCAATTTGTCTTAAATATATTTTCACACTGTCATCTGCGCTTACAGAACCGATGCTCTCCTGAATTTTTGGAGTTTCAACGGATTTTAATACATCTTCGCCATCTTGATCTTCGTCTTCGCTTTCAAGTTGAAGCTTATGAAAATCAACACTCTCATCCGAAATCTCATCAGATATTATTCCGAAACTATCAAATTCTTTGCTCATTTTTATCCTCGTATAAATATATAATAGCACGAAATGAATTTTATTTCTTTAATTTTTGTCGTAACGTTTCAAAAATGATTGCGCTTAGGGCATTAGAAACATTGAGCGAGTTAAAATTATTCTGCATAGGAATTTTAACAATAAAATCTGATGCTTTTAGTATTGACTTGGATACTCCTGCATGTTCTGCACCCATTACAATCGCAAAATTCATATCGTTGTACTTAACATCATAGTAATTATCGTTTGCGGATGCATCTGTTGCAATTATCCACCAGTCATTTTCTTTTAATCTTTGTATTGCGTTAATCAGGCTATTTACTTTTATAATAGGAATAAAATTAATTGCTCCTGCACTGATTTTTTCTACCGTAGAATTAACTAAAACATTTCTTCTTGAAGGGATAATAATCCCATCTACTCCTGCGCAGACGCATGTTCTGATAATTGCTCCCAAGTTGTGAGAATCTTCTACTCCATCAAGAATTACAAGTGACGAAAATTTATCTTTATTGGCATTTTGCTCAATAAATTCTTCCAATTCCATATATTTTATGGGGGCAATTTGAGCAATTATACCCTGATGGTTAAATTCATCGTATTGCTGAAATTTTTCTTTCCCGACAAATTGGAATATAATACCTTTTTGCTGAGCTAATTCTTTGATTTTTGCTATTTTCACATCCGTGTGAATATTTTTGGATATAAGAATTTTATTTATTTCTCTGTTTCCTGAATTTAAGGCTTCCAAAACAGAGTTTTTACCATAAATTACATCAAAATTGTTATCCATTATTTTGAAACCTCTAACATTCTGTCTAAACAACGTACTGCTTTTTGTGCAATATCACTATTAACAAAAATTTCATTTTCTCCTGTTTCTAAAACGTGTAATATATCTTCAAGAGAAGTCATTTTCATGTTAGGGCATACTATGTTGCTCTTGATTGGAATAATATTTTTATTTGGGTAATCGCGTTTTAATCTATCAACGACTCCTTGTTCGGTTGCAATCACAAATGTTTTATTTTTGCTTTTCTCAACAAATTTCATTATTCCGGTTGTTGAACCAACATAATCAGCAATTGAAGATACGGACATATGGCATTCCGGATGAGCTAAAACCAAAGCATCCGGATATTTTTTTCTTGCATTTTCAATATCAACAGGTCTTATCTGCAGATGTGTCGGACAAAATCCCGGGTAAGTTATTACTTCTACATTGCCTAGTTGTTTTTCTACCCATTTGCCTAAATATGTATCAGGAACAAATAAGACTTTGCTCACACCCAAACTCTTTACTATTTTCTCAGCATTAGAACTTGTGCAGCAAATATCACATTCAGCTTTAACTTCTGCGGTTGAATTAACATAACAAACAGCAGGCAGTGACGGATGTTTAGACATAAATTCTTTTAACTGGCGATGGCTAAGCATGTCTGCCATTCTGCAGCCTGCTTCAATTTGGGGTAAAAGAACTTTTTTGTTTGGAGAAAGTAATTTTGCTGTTTGTGCCATAAAATATACCCCTGCAAATATTATAATTTCAGCATCTGTTTTGGCTGCAATTTGGCTCAAAGAGAGCGAATCGCCAACATAATCTGCAACTAAATCAATCTCCACCGGCTGATAACAATGTGCAAGTACTATCGCATTTTTTTGTTTTTTTAATGTTTTAATTTTATCAATAATATTGGTCATAATATATTTTGAAGTCCTTTCAGGGTGTAAATTTATGTTAAGATTTTTTTATTTCTAAAATATATTGTATAATAAAAATAGGATTATAGTAAAAAGGTTATATATGTCAAATTTTTTAGAGGATATTTTCGGCGGAGCTGCAGAAGTCTATATTGCAATTTCAACATCCAATAAATTGGAATTGGGGGTGTTGGATTCTCATACAAATCTTATGAAATCTTACGCGGTGGCTTCAATTGAATATAATGAAGCGGCAAGAGAAATTACAGATTATGATATATTCAGGGCTAAAATAGAAAAAATGTTTGAAGAATGTGATCTTCAGCCTTCTAAGTGTAATGTGCATATAAGTCTTCCTTTGGTTTGGTTTGGATATAAAGATAATATTCCTATTACCAGCAATGATGAAAATATTAAAAATATAGTATTTAGTGAGTTAGACCAAACTTATATTTTCAAAAGAACCGATCCTGTTCCTTATTGGTTTGATGCACCTATTTCGTTGGATACGGATACAAAAAGTATTTTTTATACCGCTATACAATCTGATGCTATTGAAACATTAAGAAATATTTTTAAAGAAATGGGTTCAAATCTGATTGAGATAACCAGTTCTTTGACATCTGATTTAAAAGGACTTTTAAATTATGGCTTAGCAGAGGATGAAATGATCTCTGATAAAGTCTGGAGTCTAATGATAATCAGTAATAGCGGATTCCAGTTGTTTGGATTTCAGGGCAAAAAATTAACTGATTTTTATGAAGAACCTCTTCCTATAAAATCTCTTGATCAGGACGAAATATATTCAACAATTGATAATGCCGCACAAATTGCACTCATGAGCTCTGCAGCCCAATCTCTTGTAATGATATCTGAAACGGATTCTGTATCTGCACAGGCTTTGGCTAAAAAAATTCAGTTTAATGGTAAAGTTACCGTTATTGAAGATAATACATTCAGGAAGAAACCTTTATCTGATATTACAAGAGCTTTAATTCCTGAATATCAGCCAGATGTGTCTTTGCATTTGCTGGGTATGTTTCCGGATCCTGCTATTTTCCCGATTGCAATCAATTTTTTAACTTGTGTAGAGGGTTATACCCGAGATGATATTATAGAAATACCTATAAGCAATGATCATATTATTGTTTTAACAAAACCTAAAGCAATGCTTTACAGCGTGATTTTGTTATTAGCTTTGGCATTGCCTCTGGGGTTGGCTGCAGGAGGAACATATTTTTTAAATCAAAAATTTACAAGCCATGTTGAAGAACTGGATTCTGAAATTGCTGATGTTACTGCACAATTAAAAAAGATGGAGAATGCTCATAGCGGTACTGAATTTAATCCTTATAAGGAAATTGAAAAGGTATTGAAGTATAACAGAACAAAAATTATGGCTTATGCTGCAATTGGAGATTCAATTCCAAAAAATGTATATTTGAGTTATTTTATGACAGGTGATAACGGATATATTGATATACAGGGATTTGCTAATTCAGTTGAAGATGTATATGTATTTTTCCAAAATTTAAAAGATACTCTTGTAGAATCGAAATTACGTTTGAGTAAGTTGGATATGAAAACGTCATCATTAGAAGATGTTATTGAAAATTCTTCTAATGTTTCTACTGCTCCGTACGTTTTTGAAATTACAAATATGAATGATGGTCAGTTGTCTTCATTTATGAACGCTTTGAGGGGTTCATCAAATGATAACCCTGATCAGGATAAACAAAATCCCGAAAATAAAGGAAATTAAAGGATTATTTATATATGAATAATGAAAAGCTGAAACAATTTTTAATACCTCTTTTGATAGTTATTGCCACGTTTGCCTTAGCAATCTTTATTGGGATGAAATTATTTAATAATATAACCGAAATGATTGATTTAAGGGGACAAATTACTACTAAGGAACAAGAATTAACAGAAAAGAAAAATAAATTAGAAGAGCTTAAAAAACAAGAAGCAGATGAAGCAAGAAAATTGGCTGAGTCAGCTTCAAAAAGTAAACCTTTCTATAAACCGGCAGCAAGCGGTATGAATACAGAAGCAATAATTGCAGGTGAATTTACTGAGATATTAGAACTTGTCAGAGCTAATAGAATAAAAGTCCGCACAATAAAGTATGAATATAATCCTTCGGATGATGCGTTTGTAAAAGGAGCAGGAAATAAATATAAAGCTGCCCGTTTAAATATGGAAATGATTGCTAATTATACAAGTTACAACAATTTTCTGAAAGAACTTTATAAGCATGATCACTTTTTAGACATTCAGTCTGTTGAAATTGTACCTTACAGAAAGAATAAACAAATTTTGCTTATTAACTTTAAATTGAAATTATATTCTCAGGAAAGATAGTTTTGTTAGCAGAAAGTTGTGAAATTTATTCCAAATAGTCCGATTTGTGATTTTTGGCAGGTTTGGCAAAAATCAGTTTCAAGCGGAACATTTTGTGCAAAATCAATAAAACTGCTTCCGCATCTGCCTCTGTAATCATTAGCTAAAAACGGACAGGAATAAATACCTTTTGCCGTTAAAATTCTCCCGTATTGGCAATCTAATCTGCAATTCTCATTTCCCGCAATTTCAAAATCGACATCAGAATTTTTTGAATAATTTGGTCTGATAAGGATATGTTTTTTATCTATACCATAATCTTTGAGCAGATTATAAAACCCATCAGATAAATATTTTTCATTTTCGTTATAAAAATTTGTTACGCTTATAATTGGAATAAAATTGTATTTAACAAGATTTTTGATCGCAAATATAGCGTGTCTGTATGCCCCTCGGTATCTGATATCGTCATTTTTTACTTCTTCAAAATAATCCATACTTATCTGAAATATAATTTCATTGTTACTTTCGCCTTCAACTTTTTTTAAAAACCGTGCTTTTTTTTCATTGATAAATGAGCCGTTTGTACAAATGCAGACATTTGTCATTTTCAGACACATTCTCAGAATTGTGTTGAAATCCGGATGGGTCATTGGTTCTGCTCCGGTCAGATAAATACATTTAATATCTGTATTTTTCAAATCATTAATGGCATTTTCTATAATTGTTATATCTATAAAATCTTCTACTTTTTTGAATTGAGGGAAATCAATATAGCAATTTTGGCATTTTTGGTTGCAATTTTTCGCACTTAATTCTATAAATAAATTATCAAAGCTTTTCATTACTGCAATTTGAGATTTTCTGATAGTTGTAGTCATAAATTAAACTCCTTATAAATTTATAATTTATATTAAATCTATAAAACTAAAAATAAATTACCCGAGTTGGTACTTTGTGTTATAATCCACTTATGGTAAAGATTTTGGACTGTAGTATCAGAGATGGCGGGCATCAAAATAACTGGAATTTTGATGCAGATTTTGTATTTCGTTATATAGAAAAATTAAAATCCGAAAAGATAGATTATTGTGAAATAGGGTATCGTAATTATATTGATAAAGAAAGCAAAGGGGAATTTTTTTCTTGTGACAGGTTATTTTTGGAACAATTTATTAATAATAAAGGCTCATTAAAAATAGGTGTTATGGCAGATTATAAAAGAATAAATATAAAAGATTTTAATTCTGCAACTGATGATGTCGTTGATTTTGTCAGAATCGCCTGTCATCCTGCAGATATTGCTGACAGTCTTTTGGTTTGCGAAGCCTTAAAACAAAATAAATATAATGTATTTTTACAATTAATGGAAATTCCAAATGTAAAGGACGAACATTATAATATTTTGAAAAATTGGGAGCATAAAGATATTCTCGAAAGTATATATATTGCTGATAGTTACAGTACAGTAACGCCAAAAGATATACCTTTGTATTTTGAAAAACTAAGAAGTGTCGGTTTTGATAAAATAAGTTTTCACGCACATAATGACAGAAATCTTGCACTTGATAACACATTAAAAGCAATAAACTGCGGAGCATTTTCAGTAGATGTCTGCCAAAATAATTTAGGCGGGAATCTTAATTGGGACGATTATAAAAATTGTCTGTAAACTTCTGCTTCAGAATTTCTTGCACTAAATTTTGATAAATAATTTACATTATATTTTTTTGCAATCAGTTCAATGTCAGCTGAAGCGGAAATTATTGTAATTTTGGCTTTATTGTATTGCTTAAACATTTGAATTTGCTCAATAAGCCATTCCCCAGCAAGTTTTGGTAAAAAATTGCTTTCCATTTGCAAGTCTGTAAATATTGCATCATAGGGTTGGTCTATAGAAACTTCTATTTTTGCCAATGCTTCATTTGCACTGATTGCGGTGTCAATATCTAAATTCTCTATATTTAAGTATTCGAGATTATTTTTATGAAATCTTATCCACCCGGGGACATCATCAACTATTAAAACTCTCATAGCAGTAATTTTATCAGATTATTATTTTCAAGTCCAGTGAAATAATTATTCATTTTAAAATATAATATATTTTTCAAAACAAAAAGCACATCATAAAGATGTGCTTTTTTGAATATTTTGTAATTAAATTTAAAATTACATCATACCAGGCATTCCGCCCATACCTGCAGGCATTGCAGGAGCAGCCGGTTTTTCTTCAGGAAGTTCAACAACTGCAGCTTCTGTTGTCAATAACATTGATGCAACAGATGCAGCGTTTGTCAAAGCTGAACGTGTAACTTTTGCAGGATCAACAATACCTGCCTGGAACATATCAACATACTTGCTGTTTAACGCATCATATCCGTATGCTCCGTCTTTTTCCAATACACAATCAACTACAACATCAGCTTTAGCACCTGCATTGCGCGCAATTGCTCGTAAAGGTACATCAAGAGAGGCTGTTAAAATCTTGTAACCAACTTTTTCATCATCAGAATCAAATTCGATTGAATCAAGATTTTTAACTAATTCCTGTTGGATTCTTAATAATGCAACACCGCCCCCCGGAACAATGCCTTCTTCATTAGCAGCTCTTGTAGCGTTTAGTGCATCTTCAATTCTCAATTTTCTTTCTTTTAATTCAACTTCTGAAGCGGCACCAACTTCTATCAAAGCAACACCACCAGCCAATTTTGCAATTCTTTCGTTAAGTTTTTCTTTATCGTATTCAGAATCAGAAGCTTCGATTTGTTTTTTGATAATTCTAACTCTGTCAGCTACGGCATCTTTAGTTTCGTTACCAACAACGATAGTTGTTTCATCTTTAGTAACGGTAACTCTCTTTGCTTTACCTAACATTTGAGTTGTGACGTTTTCTAATTTGATACCAAGTTCATCAGTAAACATTTGACCGCCTGTTAAAATAGCGATATCTTCTAACATAGCTTTTCTTCTGTCACCAAATCCAGGAGCCTTAACAGCAACAGCTCTCAAAACTTTTCTCATTGTATTAACAACCAAAGTTGCCAATGCTTCACCTTCAACATCTTCAGCAATTAACAACAAAGATTTACCATCTCTTGCTACTTGTTCCAATAGCGGAACCAAATCAGCGATTAAGTTAATTTTCTTGTTGCAGCAGAATACATATGCATCTTCTAATACTGCTTCCATTCTTTCAGGATCGGTTACAAAGTATGGTGATAAATAACCTTTATCAAACTGCATACCTTCAACCACTTTTAAATTTGTTCCGAAAGATTTGGATTCTTCAACGGTTATAACACCGTCGTGACCAACTTTTTCCATTGCTTCAGCGATTAATTCGCCGATTTCTTTGTTGTTGCCTGCTGAAATTGCCGCAACCTGAGCGATTTCTTCTTTAGTATTTACAGGACGTGACATTGATTTAATTTTTTCTACAGAAGTTTCAACTGCTTTATCAATACCACGTTTCATAGACATTGGGTTAGCTCCTGCAGTCAAGTTTCTCAGACCTTCTTTAACAATAGCCTGAGCCAAAACAGAAGCTGTTGTTGTACCGTCACCTGCAACATCATTTGTTTTGGATGATACTTCTTTCAACAATTGAGCACCTGCATTTTCTAACGGACATTGCAATTCAATTTCTTTTGCAATAGTTACACCGTCATTAACGATTTGAGGTGCGCCAAATTTTTTAGTTAATATAACATTTCTGCCTTTTGGCCCTAATGTAACTTTTACTGCATCTGCTACTGAATCAATTCCTTTTAGAAGCGATTTTCTTGCTTCTTCATCAAAAACTATTTTCTTTGCCATTTTTATATTTCTCCTTAATTAAATATTATTCAATTACTGCTAACGCATCTGAAACAGAAAGAATTTTGTATTCAACACCATCAACTTTTACATCTGTTCCTGCATATTTTGCATATAAAATTTTATCCCCAACTTTTACATCCATTGGCTGTCTTTCATTTTTGTCATTTAATTTACCCTGACCAACAGCAACAACTTCACCTTTTTGTGGTTTTTCTTTTGCACTGTCAGGAATAAAAATTCCGCCTGAAGTTTGTTCTGTATCTTCAATAACTTTAATAACAATTCTGTCACCTAATGGTCTAATCATAATATTTTCTCCTTCTTTACACATTAACTTTACTCTACATTTATATAACAGTTTTTATTATTTTTTGAGAAAGTTAAGGAAAAATTAATGTTTTGGAATGAATGAGTGACCAAGTGATAAAGTGACAAAGGATCAAGTCCATTTCGGATTATTGATATTGTAATTAAAGTCCGATTTTTAAAATAATAATAAATGTAAAGAACTTATTCACTTATTCACGTATTCACTTTCATGCTATAATTAATCCATGAATAAAAAATTGTTTGTAATATCAGGGTGTTCAGGTGTAGGCAAAGGCACCGTTATAAATAAATTTATGGAAAGAAATAAAGACTTTATTCTTTCTGTTTCCTGCACAACAAGAAAACCCCGTCAGGGAGAAATTGACGGTGTTCATTATTTCTTTTTGACGAAAGAAAAATTTGAGCAAAATATCAAGGATGATAAGTTTTTAGAACATGCGCAATTTGCTGAAAATTATTACGGTACAAAGAAAAAATATATAAAACAAAAATTTGAAGAAGGCTATAACATAATTTTGGAAATTGAAACAAATGGAGCTTTGCAGGTTAAAGAAAAAATGCCTGAGGCTGTTTTAATTTTCATAGCTCCGCCTAGTGTGGAAGAACTTGAACAACGCCTGCGCGGTCGTCATACAGAAGATGAATCAACTATTCAAAAACGTTTGGCGCAAGTAAAAACAGAACTTGAACGTTCTGAAAAATACGATTACGTTGTGATTAATGACAACATAGATCGTGCAGTTGAAGAAATTGAAAGAATAGTAAAATCAAATGATGCAAAATAAACACATTTTAATAGGTATAACGGGCGGAATTGCTGCATATAAGATTTGCAGTCTAATTCGTGATTTTAAAAAATCAGGAGCAGAAGTTAAAATAATCTGCACTCCCAATGCCTTGAATTTTGTCACAAAATTAACTCTGCAAAATTTGAGTCAAAATGAAGTTTATGAAGGTGAATTTACTCCGCAAAACTGGAAGCCTGAACATATTTCATTATCTGATTGGGCAGATATTATGCTTATTGCACCTGCAACTGCGAATACAATAGGCAAAATCGCACAAGGAATTGCAGATAATTTGCTCACTTCTGTTGCCTGTGCATTTTCAAAAAAAATGATTATTGCTCCGGCTATGAATTGTAACATGTGGCAAAATGAATCGGTACAAAAAAATCTTAAAACACTGCAGGCAAGGGGAATAGAATATTTGCCTCCTGAGGAAGGTTTTTTGGCTTGCGGATATAATGGTAAAGGCAGACTTTGTTCATTAAAAAAAATATACAATGCAGTTGATGAAGCCTTAAATTACAGTGAAACATTAAAAGGGGAAAAAGTTGTAATTACTGCAGGCGGAACAATAGAAGAAATTGATCCGGTTCGCTATATTTCAAATTATTCATCAGGTAAAATGGGATTGGCACTTGCAAAATCGGCTTATGATATGGGGGCGGAAGTTGTATTTATTACTACAAAAGATTTTGAAGTCCCGTTTAAAAAAGTAATAGTAAAATCAGCACTTGAAATGAAAGAAGCAGTTGAAAAAGAATTTGAAACAGCAGATTATGTAATTATGGCTGCTGCGGTTGCTGATTACAGAGTAAAAGAACAATCCGAACAAAAAATCAAAAAAGGGGATGAAGATACAATTACCCTTGAACTTGTTAAAAACCCCGATATTTTGGCAGATTTGTGCCAAAAGAAATTAGCCCCTCACCCTTACCCTCTCCCCAAAGGGGCGAGAGAACGCAATTGTATTATTGTAGGTTTTTGCGCGGAATCAGAAAACTTACTTGAAAATGCAAAAGCAAAAATTGAGAAAAAAGGCTGCGATTTTTTGATCGCAAACGATATTTCCCGCAAGGATATTGGGTTTAATTCTGATGAAAATGAAGTTACAATTTTAGATAAAAATGGTAATATTACCAAATTAGAAAAAGCACCTAAAAAAATTATTGCAAGGAAAATTCTGGAATGGATAAGTACAAAATAGCAAAGCGTATAGAAGATTTTGCGCCCACTGAAACTCAGGAAGATTGGGATTGTTCCGGGTGGGCGGTTGATGTTGAAGGTTATGACGAAATTAATAAAATTATGCTTTGCCTGACAGTTACAGATGATATTATCAAACAGGCAAAAGAGCAAAATTGCGATTTGATAATTTCCCATCACCCAATGTTTTGGATTAATTGTCATTCTGAACTTGTTTCAGAATCTTATGTTCCCCAAATTAATATTTATTGTGCGCATACTAATATGGACAAAGCACAGGGCGGTACAACAGATACAATTATTGAAAAACTTGGATTAAACAATTATAAAATATCTGTTGAACATGATTTTTTAAGAATTATAGATTATAAAACAACTGTTGCGGAGTTTAATAAACTAATAAAACCAATTTCCCCAAATGCAAGAATTATAAATAATAAGCGTGTTGAGCAACTGAAAAGAATTGCATTCTGTGCCGGTTCAGGAAGCGAATTTATAAAAGATGCGAAAGAATTTGGTGCAGATTGTCTTGTTACAGGCGATTTGAAATTTCATACGGCATTAGATAGTAGTATTGTCGTATATGATATCGGACATTTTGAAAGCGAAATACTTATTTTGCCTGTGTTTGCAAAAATTATCGGTAATGATGTAAAAATAGTTTATGCAGATGAATACAGTCCGTTTGTTTTGATATAGAATTTTTATATGAATATTTTTAAAATTATAAAAGAGCTTTATACAGGTAAAAGTAATTTGATTGCACAATTAGGAATTTTTTCGCTGATTGGCATTATGATAATTTCTGCAAATCAGGTTGTATCTGCTTTCACAGGGAACACATTATATTCTGTTTTTGCCGCTCCGTCTGAAGGTGAAGTGATAATATTTGCTTTAACCGGAATTATGTTGTTTATTTATTTTTCGGGGTATTTATTCAAATTTGCTCATGAATGTTTTGATAGTAGTGAAACAGAGTTAGCTTCAATATCTATGGATTGTTTCCCGATATTTTTAAAAACATTCCCTGTTATGTTTATATGGAGTGTATATGTTGGTTTGGCGTTATTATTGGGCTATTTTTTATTTACAATAAACAGACTGGAATTTTTTGCATATATTATACTGATTCTTATATTATTGCCTTTTGTTAATATGGTATTTATAATTTTTGCCAAAGATTTTAGCTATAGTAAACAAATATTTAATCCGAGTACAATAGTAAAATTAATGAGTAAAACATTTGTACCTGCAGCGTTATTTTTAGTTCAGTACTTGTTTGCAGGGTTCGTTTTTTTCATAATCTCCGGAATTATTTTTTCGTTCGTTTCATATGTAAATTCAAGAGAACAGCAAATTCTTTGTATATTGTTTGTTTTAAGTCTAAGTTCTTATATACAGATGATTCTTAATCTTGTTTATTATAAAGGATTAGCAGAAATTTTGAAAAAATATTATCTGAAATAAAAATCCCAAACATTTGTTTGGGATTTTTTGTTCTTTGTTATTTATTTTTTGCTCTATTTTGCTTTATTTTGTTTGTTTATTTCCTGCTGCATACCTTGTAATTGTTCTGTCAGCTTTTTTGTGAGTTCATCAGGATTATATTGTTTATCTATGAATTCAATTTTAGCTTTTTTCTTAGCGGCATTAACAATGTCATCTATAGCTTTAAGTTCTTTTTCATTTGCCAGACTTTCTTTTAAATTATTTTTAACTTTTTCAAAAGATTCTGTTCCTGCAGCTTTTCTGTCTGTAACAAAGATAATGTGATAACCAAATTGTGTTTGTATCGGTCCGACTACTGTATTTGGTTTTGCTCCGAATGCAGCTTTTGAAAATTCAGGTACCATATTTTTTGCTTCAAAGAAACCTAAATCCCCGCCATTTTGCGCAGATGCACTGTCCTGAGAATATTTTTTTGCATATTTTGCGAATTTAGAGCTGTCAGCTTTTAATTCTTCTGCTAATTTATTTGATAACTGACCGTTTTCTTTGATTTTATCTTTAACTTTTTTTTGTAATTCGTCGTCAGTTAATTCTTTTTTGGAATTATTTCTGATATCCTGTCCTATAAGATTTTCGTCTGTCATAAGTAATATGTGAGAAGCTCTTACTTGTTCGCCATGTTTAAAATTTTTGATGTTTTTATTATAAAAATCTTTCACTTCTTTATCTGAAACTTTTACATTCCCTGCGGTACGGGCAAGTTTTTGTAGTTTTACCTGAGTTTTGATGTCTTCTTTAAATTGTTTTGCACTGACATTATTTTCTTTTAATAATTTTGCCAAGTTATCTTTGCCGCCTAATTTATCAATAATTTTGTCAATAGCTTCATCTGCTTCTTTGTTTGAGACTTTAATTCCTCTGTTTTTTGCTTCCTGATCTAATAGTTTGTCAATAATTAATTGAGTTACAACAGCTCTTTCTGTCATAACATACAAAACACTATCTTTGTCATTTTTAATATCCATTCCCATCTTTGCAAATGGAGAACTTGCAATTTGTTTATCCATTAATTTATCAAAATCATTTTGGGTAATGACAGTATCATTTACTTTGATAATAGCTTGGGAATTTTTTACTCCGCATCCTGTAAATAACATTCCTGCAACTAATAATGTTGCTATTAGTTTTGTTGTCTTCATATATATCCCTCTTTCTTTTTTAATATTCGTAACTAACCTTGCGTATATAATAAAACAAATCATTCAAAATGTTAAATATTTCATCAAAATTTACATAAGATGTGTCAAAAATTAAAATGGAAGTTCCCTCTGTGCAAGTCTTTGGAGCTATTGTAAATTTTATTTTCCTTGAGATATTTGATGGTAGAGTTTTTGATACAAGATTCCATTCCGCTTTTGAGTATGGTGTATAAATTCTTATATTATCTTGTGTTTCTCTGATTGCACTTATCCTTATATCAGTTGCGTTTAGACGTAATCTGATTAACTTGATTAAATTCTCGACAGATTCAGGCGGCTTTGAAAATCTGTCTTTCCATTCCTCAACTATATAATCAAGTTCTGTTTCTGTTTTTACATCCGCCAGACGTTTATATTCAATCATTTTTTGTTCTGATGAGCCAACCCATTCATCAGGAATATATGCAGTAATATTAATATCCACAATCGTAGGTTGTGTTTTATTTATTTTTTCGCCCTGAAGCTCTTTTACAGCTTCTTCCAATAGTTCGCAATATGTGTCAAAACCTACATTGACCATGTGCCCATGCTGCTTTGTTCCTAAGATATTCCCGACTCCGCGGATTTCAACATCTCTCATTGCTATTTGATAGCCGCTTCCTAATGTGGTGAATTCTTTTATAGCTTTTAGTCTGTCTGTTGCGTCTTTTGATAATTCTTTGCTGCGTTTGTAAAAACAGTAACAATAAGCCTGCCTTTCACTTCTGCCTACACGTCCGCGAAGTTGATATAACTGTGCAAGTCCAAATCTGTCAGCACCATGAATAATCATTGTATTGGCATTTGGAATATCAATTCCGTTTTCTATAATCGTTGTTGCAAGTAAAATATCATATTCGTGATTAGCAAAATTAACAATAACTTCTTCAAGTTCTTTTTCATCCATTTGACCATGCCCGACCGCAATTCTTGCATTTGGAACGATTCTTTGTAAAAGAGTTTTCATCTCCATTATTGTTTCAACGCGATTATAAAGATAAAATACCTGTCCTTCTCTGTCTATTTCATGATTTATGGCATTTCTGACCATGTTTTCATCCCAATTCCCGACATATGTCTTAATTGGCAGTCTGTTTTTAGGCGGAGTATTAATTAATGAAATATCTTTTATTCCAGAAAGTGACATATAGAGTGTTCTTGGAATAGGAGTTGCAGACATTGAAAGAATATCAATATTTTCCCGCAGTTGTTTTAATCTTTCTTTGTGACGGACTCCAAAGCGGTGTTCTTCATCAATGACAAGTATTCCCAAATCTTTAAATACAATACCGTCTTGTAAAAGTCTGTGAGTCCCGACAACAACATCACATTCACCTGTTGCAAGATGTTTAATTGTTTCTTTTTGTTCTTTTGGTGTTCTGAATCTTGATAATAATTCAACTTTTACTCCAAATGGTCTGAATCGTTCTTCCATTGTTTGATAGTGCTGGAGAGCAAGAATTGTTGTAGGTACAATTACGGCAGCCTGTTTACCTGAAGTTATGGCTTTAAATATTGCACGCATTGCAACTTCTGTTTTGCCAAAACCCACATCTCCGCAAATTAGTCTGTCCATAGGCTGAGAAGATTCCATATCAGATTTTACTTCTGTGATAGCTTTTAACTGATCAGGAGTTTCGGTGTATTCAAATGCTTCTTCCATTTCTATCTGCCAGTTTGTATCAGGTAAAAATTCAATTCCTCCCTGCATTTTACGTCTTGCATATAATCTCAGAAGGTCATACGCAACTGTTTCAACTGCTTTTTTAACTTTAGTTTTTGTGTTTTCCCAATCTCTGCCGCCCATTTTTGATAATTTCGGTTTTGCAGTTCCTGAGCCTCTGTAACGGCACAAAAGATTGATTTGTTCGGCAGGAATATGCAATCTGTCTTTGTTTGCATATTCAATAGTAAGATAATCTTTAAGCTGCCCGTCAATTTCCTGTTTTGACAAGCCTTTGTATATTCCCAAACCATGAATTGTATGAACAACATATTCACCGATTTTAATATCATTAATATTTTCGATAAATTCAGGTTTTTCTTTATAATATGACTTTTTAGCAGAAGTTACTTCCTTTGGACGTTTGTTAAACATTTCACGGTCAGTGATTATTATTGTTCTGAAATCTTCTAAAATGCAGCCTCCACATACAGTTGCGGGTTCGTAATCTATATTATAAATTTCTTTTTCGGAAAGTATTTCTTTTACTCGTTCAGGATAGTTTGTCGCAATTATTATTTTAAAATCGGCATGCTCTTTTATATAATTTGAGATATCTTCTAAATTCGCTTCAAAGTTCCTTAATGGCTGAGCATTAAATTCAATCAAATCAAACATGCTTCCGTCTATAAAATTATTAAAACCGATTTTTTGAAAATAAGATGTTTTACGCAAAAATTCTTCATATGAATAATGATTGCAAATGCTATCTTCTTCGTTAATTTTATTAATCAAACCTTGTTTTAAATTTTCTTCAAGTCTTTTATCTGATTCTTCATCAAGTAATTCATATTTCGAATAAATTTCTGTCGTTTCATCAAAAACTAAGGTGTAATCTTTAAAATAATCCAAAATTCCTGTCAAATTTTTATTGAAATAATTTTGATAAACTTCTATTCCTTCAAAATAGTTTTCTTCAGGAATATCATCTTCTGTTTCCCCCTGCAAAGCCTGTACAAGTTCTTCCTGTCCTGCGGTTATAAATTTGTATATCGGGTAAATGGTAGTTTCTTTTGTTTTTTCTACAGATTTTTGTGTTTCATTATCAAAATATCTTATATCCGTAACTTCATCTCCCCACAATTCAATTCGCACAGGGTGAGAGTTCAGGGAATAAATATCTGCAATATCTCCTCTAATACTGAATTCTGAGATGTCACTAACCATTGTAGTTTTTTTATATCCCAAATTCACAAGTTTTTTTGCAAGTTTACCCAAATCAAGGGTATCTCCGACTTTTATTTTAAAACTGTTTTTTTTGAAAAAATCAGAATTTGGGAATTTTTCAAGTAATGATTTTACAGGACAAATAACAATATTTGGTTTTGATAATAGTAATTCAATTTGCTTTGCGTAGTCATATAAATTCGGATTAACGGTTTCATAAGGTGAAATATCCTGAAAAGGCATGATCTCTGTATCCAAATCGAAGATAGTTTTCAAATCACTTTGGTATTTCAACGCACTTTGCTCTGTTGAAGTAATCATCAGAACTTTTTTCTTAGTGTAATTTTTTATTTTTGAGAGCAGATAAAGTCTTAAAAAAGTCGTCAGACCTGTTACCGCAAAAGACTCACCGTCTTTTAATCTTGCTCTGAATCGTTCATAAGGATACGGTATGTCGTTTTCATTAATTTTAAACATAGTAATATTATATCAAAAATATGATTTATACCGATACAATCTCGGCTATAGCACAGGATAAACAGTATTTTATATAGAGTAATAGTAATCTCTGAGGATTTTTGTATCTGTTTCGATATTTGGGCTTTCACAGACTAAAGCACCTTTTACCCCAAAAGACTTTAATGCTTTGAGCAGGTCTTTGTAATTCATATCTGATTCTTCAAGTATCAGGTGTCGTTTTTCGCCTTTTGGGGTATAATCAATTCCTGCAAGATGTGCATGGAAATTATCTATTGCTTTTTGTCCGAGTTCTTTTGAAATTCTGTCTAGAATAAGACAAAATTCATCATAAGTGTTATACTCTCCGCCTGTTCTTGCATGAACATGAGAGAAATCAACGCAAGGCAACACTTGTTCAAACTCTTTTGACAGTCTGATAATTTCTTCATAATCTCCCCATTGAGTTGCTTTACCTGTTGTTTCAGGTCTGATCCAAACATCAATTTTTTCTTTTTGCAGTGCTTCAATGATTTTTGCAGTTTGTTTTTTAACCTGCTGATAAACAGTTTCTTTTTCTCCGCCCATATAAAATGCGGCATGATAAGTTATACTGTAACCGCCAAAATCGTTTGCAGCTTGTGCAGTTTCAATTATTCTCTGAACGCTTGCTTCAACTTTTTCTTCTTCTTTCGAATTTAAATTAATATAAAAAGGTCCGTGAGAAGTTAAAATAAATCCTTGTTCCCGAGAAATTTGTTTAAGATATTTTCTTGTATCGTCAGACATTCTGACTCCATGCACAAATTCAACTTCAAGTCCGTCAAGCTCCATATCTTTTAAAATTTCAAATGCTGACTGATACCCTCTTTTGTCTGTCTGTAAAGGCATTCCTGCCGTTAAAAAATTCAATTTATCAGGTTTTATCATTTTATACTTTCACTTTCATTAGTTCTTCCAAAATATCGCAGGCATCAGATACAAATTTGGTGCAGTGATTTTTTCTTTCACTTCCGCTGAATCCTGAAGATAGTATTCTGCAACAGGTTACTTTGTTGCGTTTTTTGAATTCTTCCACAAATTCACCTGCTTTTTCTCTTGCGCTGATAGTGTTCCCGAATTTATTCCCTCTGCCAAATATATACCCAAGTATAAGTTGAGAACCTGTCACACTGCCACAGGCACAACCTGAGGACATACCGCCTGAAAATGTAGTTGCACAAGGCAAAAGGCTCCCATCACAAATTCCTTCATCTATACAAGCCTGAACTATGCACTCCGAACAAGAATACCCATTCATAAAATATTTAATTGCTTTTTCTTTTATCATTTTAGTTCCTTATATAAAAATAGTTTGTAGTCAAAAGTTTTGTTGGTTCGTCTTTTGAGTATGCCCTCATTTCATAAGCTCCCGCCTCGTGAAATACAAAATAATCTGTGTAATAAAATACCTGTTCATCACGCACTTTTACATTTTTCCCCCAAACAGTTTCATACCCAAGACGCTCATATTTCCCCATTTTCATTACCTGAAGTAATAAGCGTTTTGATTTAACTGTTTTTGGTGTAGTAACCAGATAATATACTTTTTCTCCCGGTTTAAATACATTTGTTGTTGCGCTCATTGTTTCTTCACTAAACGGATATTTATTAAAAAGAATATATGCTTCTTTTTCACAGGCGGTTGTAAATATCATTACAAACAGCAAAATAATCAATAATAAAAACTTATGTAGTGATTTTATAATCATATCGTTTTGTAGTCCTGTCGCTTTACACTACTGTAACTTTTTAATCATTTCCTGAACTGTGTTAATGAGTTCTTTATTGTTATTATGTTTTATGAATGTTTTATAATTTTTAACGGCTTCGTCCTTTTTACCCTGATGCTCAAATGCCATACCCAAGGCATAATATGCGTAGCCTGAATTATAATTTGCATCCAAATCTATAACTTTTTCAAAACTTTTTTGAGATTCAATCAGGTTGTTTTCGTTGGCATATGCCAAACCTAAGTTAAACCAGCCATCTGTGTAGTCAGGATTAACAATTATCGATTTTTGATAAAAGTTTATTGCTTTAGTGTTATCTTCCTTAATTTTATATATATTGCCAAGTTTTAAAAGGGTCACTTCGTCATTAGGAACAAGCTGAAGCGCATCCTGATAATTCTTTATAGCCGCGTCATAATTATTATTTTTGTAATTTTGATCTCCCTGAGTGATAAAATCTTCACTTTTTTTGACCGCGACATCTGATACAGTTTGTTTATTTTGCTTAGGTTCAGCAGGTTTTGCTTTTTCGGTGTCTTTAACCCCTTCAGCTTCATTAACAGTTATATTTATCGCCGGTAAATCACTCGTATTTGCAGAGTGAACGATTTCTGTACTTGTGCTGTATAATGATGAAATAAAATCACTGTATTCTGAGGAATAAGTATTCTTTTCGGGATCGATAGCAATAGCTTTTTCGTAATTTTCTGCAGCCTTTGTGTTGTCTCCGTCAGCCCTGTAAGCTTTTGCCAAACCATAGTAAACATATCCTTCACTGTATCCGCCTTTTATGGCTTCTTTAAAATCAGCAATAGCTTCTTTTGTATTTTTTTCTGCTACAAGTTCATGACCGCGCGAAACCAATGCATCATTGAGATTATTTTTTATTGATTTCTCATTTTTTATTGCTAACAGTTCTCTGTATAACGAAATTGCATCTTCATATTTATAAAGCGCGTGCAAAGCCAGAGCTTTGTTAAATCTAATATTAAAATTGTCAGGTTCCGCTTCCAAAACTTCATCATAATATTTAAGAGCCGTTTGGTAATCTTTCTTATTATGATAACAATTTGCGATATCCTTTTTCAAATTTAAATTTTTATCATCTTTAGAAATTGCTATAAGATAATTTTCAATAGCCTTGTCATAATTTTGCAATTTTTTATAAACATTTGCAATATTTATGTAGCCGTTTACATCATCAGGAAAAGCTTTAATATACATGTTATACTGTTCAACCGCTTCGGTATTTTTTTCCATGTCAGCTAACAAATTTGCATAATCAAGTCTGACTGTATTGAGGTTTGGTACTTTTTTCAGGACTATCTGATACTGTTCATAAGACATATCATTTTTGCCCATATCCTGATATGCTTGTGCTAATCCGAGATGTGCAGAATTGTTTTCGGCATCCGTTTCTATTGCCTTTTCTAAAAACTGAGCAGCTTTTTCCGGTTCATCATTATTAAGTAATGCTATTCCATACTCATAGTTGTTTTTGAAATTTTCAGGATTTTTTTCATATATTGAGGCATACTGTGTTTTTGCGTTTTTATAATCTTTTATTGCAAGATACGATGCTGCAAGATTTTCTCTTGCTTCGGCATGCCCTGAATATGTTTCTAAAAATGAATTATAATCATTAATGGCTTCTTTGTAATTTCTTAATTGGTAGTTTACGTTACCTAAGTTGAAATAATTGTATTTGTATTCCGGAAATATGTCCAACGCTTTGTTGTATGCGCCCAAAGCATCTTTATATTTTCCCTGACTTTCATATATGCTTCCGATACTTATATATATAAACGCATCATCAGGATTGACCGCGATAACTTTATTATAATTTTCCAATGCTTTGTCAAATTCATCAATTTCCGAATATATGCCTGCAAGTTTTGTATATAGCATTGTATCTCCGCCTGAAACAGAGATTGCTTTTTCGAGCTTTTCAATGGCACCTTTTAAGTCCTGATTGTGTTCATCACTGCATGCCTGTTGATACAAAATACTTGCTTCCGGCGGCATGTAACTAAATGCCGGAACCGAACCGATAAATAAACCTGATATTAAAAATGCCGTTAATAATTTCTTTTTTATCATCATCTTTTTATTCTCTATATGTGAATGTAGCTGTCAGAAAATATTTTTTTATTAAGCAAAATGGCTGCTGTTTTTATTATATTTTTTTGTTCTGTGTCATTTTGATTATATTCAATATCTTCTATATTCCCAAAACATTGTATCATATTTGCAAGTTTTATGTACAAATTATCAATATCTTTTTGCGGATTGTTACATTCTAACATTCTTATTATCCTGATAAGTTCTTCATCTTTAGCATCAGCGATAACGCAATCCAGTCCGGCACCGAATAACATTGCCAGATACACACGATTAATCAAAGGACGAATTTCATTTGGTAAACCGTTAGAAATATTAGATAATCCGACAACGGTATTAACCTTTGGTTCAAAGCTTTCTTTTATGATTTGTATAGTATTTAAAACTTCAAGAGCCTGAGATTGATCAACTTTGACAGGTAAAATCAAAGGATCAAAGAATATTTTATCAGAGCTTATACCTTTTTCCATACATTTTTCATAGATTTTAAAGACAAGTTCCATTCTCAAATCCGCATTGTGAGGAATACTTGTTTCTTTTGACATAGTTAATGCAATAAGATTACAGTCATACCGGCATGC
This sequence comes from uncultured bacterium, assembly GCA_902794035.1. Lineage (GTDB taxonomy): Bacteria > Cyanobacteriota > Vampirovibrionia > Gastranaerophilales > Gastranaerophilaceae > Zag111. Next base: position 4,477 of record CADBFN010000010.1, on the reverse strand, counting down.
TAAATCTGTTAATTTTTCCAGTTTGTCATCATCAGCATTTGTGCTGTTTATAAAACAATTTTTACAATTATCTGATAACTTTAGTCCATTTTCTATAGCTTCAATATTTGAAGAATCAAAAGATATATTTTTACCGTCAGATAATGAAATCAGCCATTCAAAAACCATGTCAAGTTTTCCCTTGGCAGGACCTACATTAAAATCAATGGCATCACAATTTTGCATAATTTTTATCAAATTTTCTACAAAATTTCTGTCTCTTTCTTCTAATGCTGTACGGACATTTTTTGAGATTATATGTATGTTTTCTCCAATAATTATCATACAAAAATTATAGCACAAACAGTTCAAAATTTTGCCAAAATTTTGTATTAATGTGCAAAAGATTATAAAAACAAAACATCTTTACAAAAATTTACATCTAAAACCCTTTAATAGTAGCAAAAAAATTTCTGACTGCGTTTTATAACTTTAAAACATATTAATTGTGTGTTATAATAAGTGGCATATAGGGGGTCGCATGACCTAAAAAGTGTAAAGGAGTGTTTTATGGCAACAGTAACAACGGAAAAGGAAGTAAAAAAGATTAAATCACCGTTTGCTGATGAGTTTGAAGATTACTTGAAACATCAGTGTGCAAAAACAACTTTCAATGGTACAGAACTTGAGTCTTTCTCTTGGTACAAAAAAGTTTTAGGTCTTATGTAAAAGTTTAAGCGGGTACTTAGGCCCGCTTTTTTAGGATTTGTTTGCTAATAATGGTTTAAATTAAGTTTGACGCGTTATAGGAGCTTCTTACCAGCGGTCCGATTTGGTAATTTTTAAATCCTGCTTCTTTAGCCATTTGTTTTAGGATGTCATATTCTTCGAGAGAGTAATATTTTGCGACTTCAAAGTGCTTCTTTGATGGTTGAATGTATTGCCCGATTGTCAAAATATCACAACCTGCATCATATAAATCGTGCATAGTTTCTCTGATTTGTTCAAAAGTTTCTCCCAGACCAATAATCAGACCTGATTTTGTTTTAATGTCACTGTGTTTTTTGATATAAGACAATACCGAAATTGAATTTTCATAATTCCCTTGAGGACGGACAATTTTAAATATATCTTTCACCGCTTCGATATTATGATTAAACACATCAGGATGGGCTTTTATTATAATATCTAATGCTTTTTGATTATTTTTAAAATCAGGGGTAAGTATTTCAATTTTTGTCTGCGGGCATATTTTTCTTATTTGTTCAATGCAATTTGCAAAATGAAGTGCTCCTCCGTCAGGTAGGTCATCTCTTGTAACAGAAGTTATAACTGCATATTTCAACCCGAGAGCTTTAACCGCCTGAGCGATATTTTGAGGTTCTTTTTCATCTAAGGGCTCAGGCTTATCGCAATTTATATTGCAGTATTTGCAATTTCTTGTACAATTATTCCCCATAATTAAAAAAGTTGCAGTATGTTTGGTATAACATTCATTTTTATTTGGACATCTGGCATTTTCACAAACTGTATTAAGACAGTTTGCTTTTAATATTCGTCTGACTTCGCGTGTGTTATCGGTATCTATTATTGGTCTTTTCAAATATTGTGGTAGTCTTGTACGCAAATTTTATCCCTCATTTGTTTTATATATATATATAGCAAATTAATTTTTGTTTTGCTTTATGTTATAATATAATTATAGTATAAATTGTAATATAAAATGAATAATAGGAGTAAAAAATGAAAAAAAGTGCATTATTAGTATTGGCAGTAATGGTATTAGTTCCTTCATTTGCCGGTGCAGAAGGGTTATTACCTTTAAAAACTGTATTATCAGTTGCACCTGAAAATTCCGGAGCTTCTTTGATATCAACTGAAGCTCATCAATATGCAAATAGTGGTGTTAATGCTACAGCAAATGTAAATAACGGAATTTACGAAGCTACTTATAATCCAAACGGAGTTTCAATTGAAACAGATCCGAATATGATTCCTCAAAATGCTGCAGCTAAAGGCGAACCGGTTACTGTTCAAAAAGAGCCAAGAGTAAGAATAAGAACAAAACAAAGAAGTCAAGGCAATTCTTATTGGAATGCCGGCGGCAAAGGTTGGAAATCATATTACTAAAAAGAATTTTATATAAGGTGCGATAAAACAATAAGGCATAAACGATACTGTTTATGCCTTTTAAATTTTAAAAAATATTTCCGGTAGCCGTTATGTTTGTGCAAATCCCTGATTGTGGTATTCAATCAGCTTTGCCAAATGCCACTGTCTTTCTCTGACATCCTGAATGTGTTGTTTGATATCCTCTAGTTCCGCAAGTAAAGTATTTAAATCTTTGTCTTGCAATTTTGAAACTGATTCAACAGGTGTTTCTTTTTTAGCAGGAATTATGTCGTCATTCCAATTTGCTAAAAAGCATCCTTTTTCAAATAACCATCTGTCGCTGTCCATGTCACATATCTCCAAAATCTCAGCTATTAACCTCTGTCTGACAACAGTTCGTGGAAGAAATCTGCCATTTTAAAGTTGCCATATTTAAACGGATAGGGCTTTCTCATATACTCAATATCTGTTATTCTGTTTAATGTATCCATTTCTTCATTTGATAATGTTCCGAAATCAAAGCTGGTCATTTCAGCATAATCAATCATCAAATCTTCTTCATCCATAATTCTCTTTTCTGACATTTCTACACTCCTTAATATGTATTAAACTCTACATATTTGTAATCGGAGTAAATAATTAAAATCTTTAGAATTTTTAAGATGATTGTAACAATAATTTACAATGATTTGTAAAAAAGCTAAAATCTGTAATTTGTTGTGAATTTAAATTGATTTTTAAGAGAATTGGTTATTTCGTCATAAGTTTCACTTGCGCCAAACTCTATTCGTAATCTGTCATAATCCTTTTTGCCAAACGGGTTTACAGATAAAACAATTTCAGCTTTCTTGCGCTTTTTAGCGGTATCAGCAGAAAGAATATTTTTTATAGTTAAATACTGATTCAATTTTAACTCAGGTATGATATAGAAATTATCATTATAATTGTTGTTTGTTGTATTTACGGTTTTTGCATAAGAGGTGCTTATTGCAAAATTTTTGTACTGATATTTTGAAAATATTCCTGAGGATTGTTCAAGCTCTCCATAATCAATGCCCTGAGAGTATGTTGTTCCGGCACTAAATCCTCCAATGCTTTTTGAACTTGAGCCTGATATTGGGGCTATGCTGTATTCGGTAGAATTAAATTTACTGTAATTATTGTCAAATAATGATGGCGAAGATTGAAGATAACCGAAATATTTTCCTTCTACAACAGACGGCTTTTTTATATTTAAAGCCAAATATTCATTTTTCGGTAATTCTAATGCAACAGTATTTTCTTCATCATCAAAATATTCGGCATACCCTTGCAGTATGTAGCTATACATATCATCAATGTTGTAATTGTCATTATCATTGTCGTTATTCTCATTCGCCGTTTCAGGATCATATTTATCAATCCCGGATGTGTCAGCAGTAATATCATCACTTATAATATCTTCGTGAGTTTCAGTTTCTTGTATATTTGTTGCTGAATTATTACTATCATTTTCTGATTCTGTAATATCGTCATCATCAGGTATGTGATATTTAAAAACGCCGTTTTGTGCAACAAAAAAAGAATTTATGTCAAACTCTTGTGAGAATGCGGGCATAAATGTAAATGAAAATAATAAACTGGCTATGATAAAGCGTCTCATATCCCATATATTACACCAGAAAATGATAACTTCAATAATCTTTTTGTATGAGAATAAATTTTATGCTATAATAATATTGCTTAAAAGCTCAGTGACAATTTAATAGTCTAATTGTAAAATAATTAAATACCATGTCGATGTGGTACAAGCCGAGCAGAGCCACGAGCCTGCAAGGCGAGAGTCTGACAATTATGTCAGTAATGAATATTCTGACTAATTGGAAGCGTTGGCGTTTCAAGCGAGGCGTCAGCACAGACGAGGACGATTAAGTCTCGTCCGATGAGAGGGTTGTCGAAGACAACATCCGGCACAGCGACGGTATTGGGCAAGTGACAATTTAATAGTTTAATTGTAAAATAATTAAATACCATGTCGATGTGGTACTCTGCCGACGAGGACGATTAAGTATCGTTCGAGGAGAGGGTTGTCGAAGACAACATCCAGCACAGCGACGGTATTGGGCAAGTGACAATTAAATAGTATAATTGTAAAAAAAACAAATACCATGTCGATGTGGTGGAATGGTAGACACGCATGCTTGAGGTGCATGTGGCGAGAGCTGTGGGGGTTCAAGTCCCCCCGTCGACACCATAAAAAAGAATTAAGGCATAAGCCTAATTCTTTTTTATAATATCAGGGGTGATTGATATAGGTTTTCAGGACAGTTTAGATGCGTTTTTGTTGGCTATGATGCCGAATTGTCGGGGATTTGAGGCAGATTTATAGTGTAGAGATTTACCGGAC
>CADBFN010000009.1 GCA_902794035.1 uncultured bacterium | reverse complement strand
GGAGAATCAAATTGTAATGATTCAACAAAGCGATGCGATGGCACTGCAGATTTCAGCAAACTACCTGAGAGCTTTTCCGGCATAGGCTCCTCCTGGTACGTCTTGTGGTCAGGCCGTGAGTTCAGCGCCACCAACGCGTACCGCCGGTACTTCCGCAGTTCGAGCTCGTACCGGGGCCACAGCATCCGCACTACTTCGAGCTTCAGGGCCGTTTGTGTGGGTGATTTGTAATTTGTCATTGCGAGCCCGTCAGGGCGTGGCAATCCAGCCGTTTAACAATTCAAAATCAGAATAAAATATACTTTTTAAAATAAATGTAATAAAAAGCTGGATTACTTCGTCGGGCAATCTTTTGCCCTCCTCGTAATGACATGTATCTTTTTTTGCAGTAGGTAGGTTGGGTGAAATGTAATGAAACCCAACAAAATATTTGAAATAGTAATGTAGGATGCATTTCTACGCACCAAATTGCTAATGATACAAATTCAACCCTCACCCGCATTTCTAAGAAATTAAAATTTCAAGAACTGCTCCCTCTCCCCCTAAAATGCCCCTGCAGGCGAGGGGTAAGAAATGTAGCTTGTATGGTGGGTTTCTACGCATCTATTATTAAAAAAAAATCGCTATGCAAGGTCAGGTTTTAACCCGACACAAATTTTATAAAAAACTTATGATTTAATTTTTACAGGAGTTCTAATTCCTTTATTTATCCTCGGGTTTTCTTAACAGTTGCCCTAAGTTGAAAAGCATGGTATATTTATATCGTAGGGATTTGATTATATTATGTCTAAAGTATCAGCTTATATATTATCAGAAGAATTTTCAACAGTGGAAGTTTTGAAGTTGTATTGTTCTGAATTTGATACTTTGGAACCGATTATTATAAAGAATTGTGACGAAGCGTTTGATAATATTGCGTCTTGTTCTGAAAGAACCGTTCTGATAGCGGATTTGTCTGCGAATAAATCGCAAAAAATTCACCTTATTTCCCGTGTAGTCCTAAAAAATCCTAATTGCAGGGTTATTGCATTATCTGATAATCCGTCAGTTAATTTAATTGTTGAAGCGCTGCGTGCAGGTGCAAAAGAATTCTTGCCTGTTCCAATTATCAAAAATGAGTTTTACGAGAGTATAACAAGAATTTTGACAGAAGAATCTGCTCCAAAAGTTAAAAATAAGTGTAAAATTATTTCAGTTTTTTCTAATAAAGGCGGAATTGGTAAAACTTCTTTAGCGACAAATTTAGCTCTTGAGTTGGCTAAAATTACAAAAGAAAATATTGCGCTGATTGATTTGAATTTTCAAACCGGAGATATTACTACATTTCTTGATCTGAAGCCGTCTTTTAACATTTCCTATATGCTTGAAAATATCGACAAAATTAACGAAACATTTTTATTAAGCACTTTGGAACGGTACAAAAGGACAAGTCTTTATGTCCTTGCGGATCCTCCGTATTTTAAACAGGCTGATGATATAAAGCCGCAGCAGATTACGAAATTATTTAATACCTTAAAATCTACTTTTTCTTATATCGTAGTAGATGTTGAGGCAAGTTTTGAAGGAAAAAATATTGCGGCGTTAGATAATTCGGATGTCGTGTTACTGGTTACTGTTGCGAATTTGCCTGCTTTAAGGAATACCCAAAGATGTTTGGAATTGTTTGATAAGCTTGGGTATGACAAGGAAAAAACCAAAATTGTCGTAAATCGTTATATGGATAATGATGAGATAAAAGAAGAAGATGTTGAAAAAGTTTTATCAAGAGAAATATACTGGAAAGTTCCAAATAATTATTTTGCAATTATGAGTGCTATAAATAAAGGAATACCTGTAAGTGAAATAAATACTTCGACAAATGTGGCCCAAAGTTATCGTGAATTGGCAAAATTTATGTCGGATAATTTATATAAAATTAGTTTGGAAGCTAAATATGAAAACATTTTGAACAATTCATAAAAGTGGAGTGAAAAAACATGAATATTGCCGGTAAATTTAAGAAAGCATTGAAAGAAAAAGACATTTACAAAAGTGATGGTGTTATTAAAACCATAAATCCCAAAGTTGAAAGAGTAAACAAATTCGGGGATTTGGCAGAAAAACTAATCAGTAAAATTAAAAATACCCCTTGCTGGGATGATTTTACAATGAATTCTCAGGAAAAAATGATAAGTAAATATTTTGATAAGAAAATCAAAAGTGAAAAATATACAAATATTTCGTATAATCTGACAGATAAACTAACTTTTATTGAAGAAGTGTTAAAATCTGTTGTTTAAAAAAAATGTTTTTTTTATAATTCGATTATGAATAATGTTTTAGAGAAAATTAAGGGTACTGTTGTTGTATCTGTTCAGGCTATGCCATCTGAACCGCTTTATCTTGAAAAGTGTATGGTCGCAATGATGAAAAGTGTTTTAAATGGCGGTGCCGGCGGATTAAGAGTTGCGGGTGTTCGTGATATAACAAATGCCAAAAGGCTTTTTAATGTCCCTGTTATCGGTATTACAAAACCTGACAGAATTCCCCCAAATTATAAGGAAATTGTTTATATAACCCCGACAATAAAAGATGTACTTGATGTAATTCATGCAGGTGCAGATATAATTGCTTTTGACGGGACCCAAAGAGTTCGTCCCCATAATGAAAAAATAAAAGACTTAATAAAATATGTTCATATAAATAAAAGAATCGCAATGGCTGATATTAGTACTGTTGAAGAAGGTATAAAAGCACAGGAAGCCGGTGCAGATATTTTATCAACAACTCTTGCAGGTTATACTCTTGAATCTGCTGATTCTCCTGCTGATGGTCCGGATTTTAAATTGCTTGAAGAACTTGTTAAAAATACTAATTTGCCTGTAATATTAGAAGGACGAATTTGGGAACCTGAACAGGTGAATCGTGCTTTTAAGATTGGAGCTCATTCTGTTGTTATAGGGTCTGCAATTACCAGACCACAGCTGATAACTAAAAGATTTGTATTCAGGGAGAAACAATAATGAAAATATTTCCGCTCAGACCTTTATCAAATTTTGATAAAGTGGCAAATTTGTATAAAATAGTTGTAAATCAGACTCCAAAAAATATTAAAAAAATTGATTCTGATGTTGTAAGTATTAGTGAAAAACCATTAAAAAAAGGAAGAAGTATATGCGATATGCTCTCGGAATAGATGTCGGAGGAACAAAGATTTATTCTGCCATTATTGATGAATGCGGAAAAATTGTATCTGAAATTGAAAAAAATCCGACTCCGAAAACTTATGAAGAAATTAAATCTTTGTTTGAATCAATTATAAGAAAACATGAAAATGACATAGATATCGTGGCTTTTTCCACTTGTGGTGCCGTTAATAATGAGAATAATCATATTTTGGGCTCAACAGGTAATATTGCAAAAGGTTATCCTGATATGCCGTTTTGTGATTTATCTTCAAAACCTGTGTTTGTTGAAAATGATGCAAATTGCGCAGCCTGGGCAGAATATAAAATAGGAGCTTCAAAAGGGACAAAAGTGTCTGTCATGCTGACTTTAGGTACCGGCGTCGGCGGCGGTATAATTATAAATAATCAGCTTCTGAAAGGACAAAATGGTGCGGCAGGGGAAATGCATTTTAAAATGTATTCGGATAAAAGAAGAAAATGTACCTGCGGAAGTTGGGATTGTTTTGAAATCTATGCTTCAGGCAAGGGTTTGAAATTGACAGGAGAAGAAATTTCTAATAATCCTGATATTACTACTTATGATATTGTAGAAGGTGTTAATAATAACGACAGCCGGATGATTGAAATATTTAATAAATGGCAGGATGATATTACAAACGGCATTATAGGTCTGGCAAATATTTTTGATCCTGATTGTGTCGTTCTTTCAGGTTCTATGGCAGAGTTTGTTGATGTTGAAAAAATTCAGAATAATGCAAATAAAGAAATTATAACAACTCCTATTGAGGTTAAAAAAGCGACTGCAGGCAATTATTCAGGCATGATTGGTGCGGCTCTTTTGGCTTTCGAAAAAGGGGTGTTGTAATGGGCAAATCAAAAGCAAGAATATTTCGCAAGGGTAAAAATGACCTGATGCCTAAAATCAGCCGCAATGATGCAATTGCATTCGCTGTTGAAAACCTTGAAAAAGCAGAGATTACTGAGGCTAAAAGATATATAACCATGTTTTGTTTAAGTGCAGAAGAGTTATTAGAATCAGGTGCAAGTTACGAAACTGTTGTAGCAATTAAAAATATATTTACATAATGAAAATAGTTGAAACTGTAAAATTTTGGATAAATAATGCAAGACCGTATTCAGTCCCTATGACTTTTTTGAGTTGGCTTGTTGCTTTTGCTTACAGTGTAAAAGCAGGAGGCAATATCTATTGCGGATTGATTGCTTTGTTTGGAATTGTATTAGTTCATTTATCTACAAATCTTAGTGATGATTATTTTGATTATAAAAGGCTTTCTTGTGACAAAAAATTTCTTGATAATTCAAAAGAAATAAAATGCAGATACCTGCGTAACGGGCAGGCTACGATTGAAGATTTGAGAAATGTTATAATTTTCATGTTATCTGTTGCCGCTTTATGCGGAGTAATATTATTTTTCTGCTCGGGATGGTGGGTTGTATTTTTTGCGGCTGCAGTTTTGCCGATAGCTCTTTTATATTCAAAACTTTCAAGTAAAGGATTTGGGGATTTGGCCGTGATTTTGGCGTATGGACCGCTTATGTTTGAGGGCATATATTATGTTATGACAAAGAATTTATCATTAGATGTCCTTATTTTGTCTTTAGCTTGTTCAATGTTTGTAAATGCTGTTTTATATGCTCACATGCTCATGGATTTTGATGAAGATGTGTGTTCTTCAAAAAGGACTTTATGTACGCTTTTAAAAACAAAAGATAAAGCGTTAAAGTTTATGTTGTTGTTTTATATCGTCGGATATTTATTTATTTTGCTTCTTGCTCTAAAATCAGGAAATTATTATTATTTAGTTCCATTTGTGACGTTACCGTTAGTAGCGGATTTATTTAATATGCTCAAAAAATATAATGAAAATAAAAATGATTTGCCTGTTGTAAAGCCTTGGCATTACCCTTTAGATACCTGGGAAACTGTAAAACAAACACCGAATGCCTCTTTCTTTTTAAGGTTTATGTTTGCAAGAAACATATCAACCTGGTTCATGCTTTGTGTTTGTTTTGTCTTGATGATTTCATAAGTTTTTGATTATTGTTAAGAAATATTAAAATTAATCTATCGTTTAAAAGCCTTGCTATATATGCTTTTTAAAAATTTGATATATAGCTTTTATATAAAGTTTAGCACTTTTTTAAGTGAATAATTGTTTATTAATATATAGATAAGAGTATAAGTATTTTTGAAAAGGAGTATATATGGCAAGAGTATTAATTTCAATGCCCGAAGATTTTTTAAACAGAATTGATCAGGTAGCAACGGGCGAAAATCGATCAAGAAGTGAACTTATCAGAGAAGCATTGCGAACATATATATATAAGCAAAGAATCAAAGAATCAACAAGTGCACTTAAAAACGCAGATGTATTGGAAAGTTTGTTGGGATAACCAATAGGAAAAAGGAAAGAAACTATCAGATTTTGGGAAACATATTATAAAAGCCTCCGAGTAGTCGGGGGCTTTTATGTTTCAATTATGTCTTATTCATTTTTTAATCTCATTTTGCATAAATAAAAAGGATATCTGAAATAATTAACAAAGATTCTGTTGCAGTATTCAGGATGCATATCTATACCAAGCTTGTCGAGTTCATATAGTGATGCTCTATATTCGCTTATCAGTGTTTCTTGGGGCATTTGTTTATTCATTTTAATAAGTTTTTTTATGTTGGTTATTTGGTATCTTTCTATATTATTATATCTGTGTCTATATCTGTATTTGCTGATAAAATATACAGAATCTTTATTGTTTTTTATTAATTTTGTTATTTCATTAAGTTTTTGTTGGGTAAATAAATTAGAATCAATTCTTGTAAATACTTTGCTATTCAGATGAATATATTTTGCATTTGGGTTAAGAAAAGGAATTATAAAACCTGTGCCATGAAGATTTAATACTATAGCATTATCAGGGATGAGGATGCGTGTATTGTCTATTGATAATGTTGTATGCATAAATAGTGGATTTATTCGATATACTCTTTTCTTTTTCTCATATAAATTACCGATAATTATTCCTGATGTTATAACCACTATTGCAATAATATTTATTACATTTAAAGATGGTACATATTTTGATTTTGCAAATAAAATATGTAAAAATTTCAGAGCAAGAGCAAATAATATTAAAGAAGATAATCCCGCAGCAAAAATAAAATATCTTGCAACTGCCAGGTAATTAACCCAGTACAAATATGCAATAAATAAAAAACATATTAAAAAGTTTATATGAATATTTTTTATTTTGTATCTGCTTTCAAAATCATTTTTGTCAAAAAACTTAAATAATAAAAAATTTGCTATAAAAGTGAAATAAAGCATATTCATCCATATTCCCCACTTTGCCGTAAATGGATAAAACAATTTATATCGGATGTCATAATTAGGGAAATCTAATCTGTATATGTTATCAATATTTATATTAGGATTAAGGAATATAGAATTAAAATATGGCATAAATGGATTTCCAAATGTTATGTATAGTTTGTACACCCAAAATCCGCCGGTAATCAAAAAACCTATGACAGAAGAAGATAATAGTGCAATTAATGCAGATTTAGGTTTTTTAAAATTTTTGATAAATATAAGAGCGGTTAAAACAGTAGGCAGTGCAAATACAGATGCGTAGTATTTTAATCCGCATGCTAAGCCTGTCGATAATCCGGCAATTATTATGTATTTTAATTTGAAATGTTCTTTATCCAGAGCTTTTAATAAGTAATATACTCCGACAAGTCCTAGAGCATTCAGAAATAAATCGTGTGATAAAAATCCTATATGTCTATATACAATATATGTGGCAGAAGCGCATATTATGCAAAAAATTACTATAAAATTTTTATAATAATTTTTGAAAATTAATGAAGATATTTTGTATATCATAAATATGAATAGAGCAAAGTCAAATCCCATCAGAAAAGTATTAATACAAGGGTGATTATTGTTATACTTAATCAGCAAATAGTATGGGATATCAAGCAGCGGATTAAAATAAGATTGTATCCCTGCCGGCATTATATCAATATTCATTCTGCCGGTAAGAAAAGCATAAGGGTTATAAATGTGATAATTTAACGTATCCCATTGCCTTTCCATACCTAAATAAATGCTACAGAAACCTGCAATAATTAATAAAAATATGAAAATTATGATATCTTTAGATTTGTAGTATTTGTTATATAAAGCTTTTAATGAGTCCATGTGTCATGATAAGTATATTAAAAAATAATTTGTAATTCATGTTTTTTACACTATTCTTTACTACAATTTACATTTGTGTTAGTTTTTGTCTATGATTCCAAGAAGAAATGCCATTTTGTTTTTTTTAATAATTTTCATATGCATATTTTTTGTTTGTTTTCGCAGATTGAACGGATTTTATTTTTTGCATTCTGTTCAGAATCAATACAAAGCATCTGAATATGCGTGGGAATTGGTTCATAAGACAAAATCAATAAAAGGTACTAATGATGTAAAAATTCTGAGCTGGAATAAAGGTCCAAAGGTGCATAACTGGAGTTATTGTGACGGTCTTATGATGAAGGCTCTTTTAAGAATGGGTTATAAAAATTTTGTTGATGAATTTTATAATGACAATATAAATGATGACGGCTCAGTAAATAATACAAGAAACTTCAGAAATATATATGTAAAAGGAACTGTTGATGATGTTGCTCCGGGTTTTACATTGTTCGATATTCTAAAATCAAACAATTCAGACAAGTACAAAAATAATTTGGATAAAGTTTATGGCGAATTGTCAAAGCAACCTGTTTTAGATATGGTTGGCGGAAATTATTATCATAAAATAAATAACAGAGCATGGATTAATTATCCTTTTGCCCTTGATGGTTTATACATGGCTTTACCGTTTGAATTACGGTATAAAAAAATGATGTTTTCAGATGATATGGAAAGTCATTATAGTTTAATTTTTAACAGGCTTGATTGGGTATCAAAACATCTTAAAAATAAGAACGGTTTATATAATCATGGGTGTAAGTCTGACGGAAAAACAATGAATGGTGTTGTGTGGTCACGAGGTGTCGGTTGGTATGCGATGGCTCAGGTTGATATTATTGAATTATTCCCTGAAGGAAGTCAAAAAGAAATTTTAAAAACTCAGCTAAAGGATTTTTTTGACGGGATGATTTCATATCAGGACCCGAATACAGGCATGTGGAAAAATGTTATTTATCCGGAAGATAATATTTCAGGTTGTAATAAATTTGAGACTTCAGGAACCTCTATGATGGCATATGCACTGATGAAAGCATATACAAATAATTTCGTAACTGATGATAAATATGCTTATGCAGGTTTAAAGGCTTTTAATGGAGTAACGGATAATAAATTAGAATCTGAAGGTTTCTTTAATTATTCTTTAAATGATATATATAAAATGGCAATAGTAAATGACTATCCTCATATGTATAATAATTGTTATTATTATGTGAAAGACGATCCTAAAGGTTCTGCTCCTTTTATTCTTGCATCATCATATGTTTCTGCAACAGTTTCTAAGTTATTAAAAAGTGAATTAAAAAAATTATTTTAATTCTCATACGTTTGAATGATTAATCTTAAACAATATTAAAGATGCTTTTTTGCCTTCCGACATGATAGATAAATCAGATTATTGGAGCATTATAATGTCAGAACAAATAGTTATGCCGATGGTAGCAGGTGCAGTAAACTCCCAATACAGGCAAAAGGCACAGGAATATTTAGAAAAAGCCAGATTGTTTCACGAAAAATATTTGCGTGAACAAAAAAGTTCTGATTTGCAGGATGCTATAAACAATTATATTGATGCGGTAAAATATGATCCTTCAATTCCTGAAACTTATTACCGTCTTGCTTCTTTGATGTGGGAACAGGGACAAATTAGTATATATAGTGCAATTGAACAGTGCCAGACCGCAATTACTTTATCTCCTGACAGTGTTAATGCTCATTTATATACCGGTTATTTTATGCAGCAGTCAAAAGACTATGTATCGGCTGAAAAAGAGTATGAATCTGCTATTAAACTTAGCGGAATTAATTCAGGTCGTCCCCGAATGATCATGTCGCAGGCAATTCTTGAAAAAATAAATTCAGAATCAGGCAACTTTGCTGACTACATGAAATTCTTATATTACTTTTTGTCCGGGAGTGTCATGCTTGCATGGGACAGAAATACTATGAAAATGTTTTATCAGAGCATGGCAAGTGATATGAGTGTATTTTCTTATTCAACTGTTGGTAAATTCTTCGAAAAGTTCAATATGTATGATAAAGCAGAATTGGTTTATAAACGTGCTATCGAAAAAACTCCTAATCGTGAATATTTTTATTCAAAAATGGGTGATATAGCGTTTAAGTCAAAAGATATTGAAACTACCGCACAATGTTACAGAAAAGTATTGGAAGAAAACCCGCTTAATCGTGCTGTATTAGTTAAACTGGCAGGAATACTCCAATCATATTTTCCTGAAAATAGTGACGAAGCTATTGATTGTTACGAAAGACTTTTGGAATTTGATATTGACAGAGCTCAAATTTATTATGAATTAGGTCATTTGTATATGAGTAAGGATGATAAATTAAATTCTGTCAGCGCGTTTAAACTTGCGGTTCAAAATGATCCTGAAAATCCGTTTTATAACAATTCCTTAGGGTATGCTTATGCAAGAGCGGAATTGTATGATGATGCGATAGAGCATTATCAGAAAGCTATTGCAATTAATCCTGATCCTGAATGGACATCAATCGTTTGTCAGGCGTTAGGTGCAGTTTATGCCGGCGAAAAGGGCAATATAGAAGCTGCTGTTTCAACCTATCAGGCAGGCATAATATTAGATCCTAAAAATTATGATCTGTATATTGCACTTGGCGATATTTATATGGCTGATTATGATTTGGATAAAGCTATTCATTCATATTGCGATGCTGTTATATTAAATCCAGATGAAGAACGCGGGTATTCAAAATTGGGAGTTGCATTGTGGGAAAAAGATTATTTGGAAGAGGCTCTTGTTGCATACCATAAGGCTATTGAGCTAAACCCTGAAAATGAATATTCTCAAAATAATCTTGGTATTTTGTATCTTGATGGGCTTGAAGATGCACAGGAAGCTTTGGAATATTTTGAAACTGCTATTTCAATCAATCCTAATTACACTCTTGCTTATTTTAATGCCGGTCGTGCAAGTCAAATAATGGGCTTCATAAATGATGCAGCGAATTATTATCAGATGTCGCTTGATTTAAACAAACTGACAGACGATCTTGACGAAGAAGATATTAAAGAAAGACTTCACAGTTTATTTGAAATATAGTTTGTTTTATACATGAGTATTTTTGATTTATAATATCTCATGAATAAGGGGTATTTATGAACAAATTTGATGTTGGTATTATCGGTGGAGGTCCGGGAGGTTATACGGCTGCATTACATGCTGCGGCTAAGGGTGAAAAAGTTGTACTTTTTGAAAAAGATAACATCGGTGGTGTATGTTTAAATAAAGGTTGTATCCCGACAAAATCAATTTTACATTCCTCTGAAGTCTATAAACAAATTATAAATAGTGCTTCTTTTGGTGTTTCGGTTGAAAATATTAATCTTGATTATTCAAAAGTGAAAGAACGTAAAAACAAAACTGTCGAAATTCTGCGTAAAGGGATTGAACTTGCTCTGAAAAATTCAAAAGTCTCTGTAGTAAAGGAAGAAGCTCATATAGTAAGTTCAAATGTTATACAAACAAAAAATAATCAGTATGAGTGTAATAAAATCATTTGTGCCACAGGTTCAAGTCCAAAAGTTGTCAAAGGTTTAGAATTTGATCATAAATTTTTATTGTCCTCAGATGATATTTTAGATTTGGATAAATTACCTGAAAGTGTTTTAATTGTTGGCTCTGGTGCTATTGGAATTGAATGGGCAAGAATATTTAATAATTTCGGGGTAGATACTACTGTTATTGAGCTTGCTTCAAGCCTTTTGCCGATTGCAGATACAGAAGTTTCAAAACGTGTCGAACGCATATTTAAATCAAATAAAATTAAATATTATACCGAAACATCTGTTCAAAAAATTGAAAATCATAAAGTTATATTATCAAATAATGAAATTATAGAGCCTGAAATCGTGCTTGTTGCAGTTGGCAGAACTCCTAATCCTCATACGATTATTGAAGGTATTGAATATATCGGTGATGTTTGCGGCGAAATTCAGCTTGCTCATTATGCTATAAAACAGGCTTTGGAAAAGATTGATGATATTGAATTCAGAAAAGAATATACCCCGTCAGTTGTTTATGGGAATCCTGAAATTGCATGGGTAGGAAAAAGAGAACAAGATTTGGAGCCAAATACATATAAAAAATCTATGGTACTTGTTTCTGCTTTGGGTAAGGCTCATTGTGACGGAAATACCGATGGTTTTATAAAAATCTTGTCGCAAGACAATAAAATTGTCGGAGTACATATAGTTTGTGCCGAAGCTTCATCATTAATTTTGCAATTATTAATTGCAATGCAAAATGGTATAAATGCAGAGAAACTCAAGGAAATTTGTTTCCCTCACCCAACCTATAGTGAAGGTATTTTTGAAGCTTTATTTAAGTAAATTAAATTATTAAAAAATAATAAATATTCTTTATATTGGGCTTGTTGTGTTCTATAATAAAAGTATTGTTACAGTTATAAGGGAGAAATCAGATATGGATGAAAATACTTCAAATCCGTTCAAAAATGATGAAATTAAGGATGAAGAAATTAATATAAATGAAACAATTGAAAAGAATGATGAGCAATCAACTGACGAAGTCAAAAATGAAGATAATGAGTGGCAGACGAAGTATGAACAGCTGAATAACCAATACATAAGACTGGCTGCAGATTTTGATAATTTCAGAAAACGTCAGGAGCAGGAAAGAGAAAATCTTATAAAATTTGGTACAGAAAATGCTTTGACTAAATTAATTGAAGTTTTAGACAATTTTGAACGAGGTCAGAAATCTTTAGAAAATGTTGATGACTGCGCAAAGGTTAAAGAAAGTTTTGATTTAATTCAAAAACAGGTATATGAAACTCTTTCCAAACTTGGATTGGAAGAAATTAAAGCCGTTGGAGAAGAATTTGATCCTAATTTTCATGAAGCAGTAATGCAAACCCCTACAAGTGAGCATAAAGAACATACTGTCATAGCTGAACTTCGTAAAGGTTATAAAATGGGAGACAAAGTATTAAGACCAACAATGGTAAATGTTGCCACGGCCGAATAATTGTAGTATAAATATTATTATAAGATTAGTAGGGATATTAAAGAAAAAGAATTATGGCAGATTACTATGAAATTTTAGGGGTATCAAAAGATGCCTCAAAAGATGAAATAAAATCCGCGTTCAGAAAACGTGCAAGAGAGTTACACCCCGATGTAAATAAGGCCCCGGATGCTGAAGAAAAATTCAAAGAACTTGGCAAAGCATATGAAACTTTGTCTGATGATGGTAAAAGGGCTACTTATGACAGATATGGCGAAGATGGCTTGAAAAATGCAGGTTTCGATACCGGAGGACCTTTTGCGGGAGGATTTGGTAATCTTAATGATATATTTGAATCCTTTTTTGGCGACTTTGGCGGATTTGGATTTGGCGGCATGCAGGATCCGAATGCTCCTCAGCGTGGAGACGATTTAAGATATGATATAAAAATAAAATTTGAAGATGCTGCTTTTGGTCTGGAAAGAGAAATAAAATTCCAACATTTGGAAGTTTGTCCTGATTGCAACGGTACAGGGGCACAAAAAGGTTCATCTCCAAAAACCTGTCCGCAGTGTAATGGCGCGGGTCAGGTTCAGACTGTTGCCAGAACTCCTTTAGGATCTTTTTCTCAGATTTCTGTTTGTCCAAACTGCCACGGTACAGGTCAGGTTATTGATAAACCTTGTCAAACCTGTAATGGGCAGGGACATGTAAATAAAGAACGTACGGTTCAGATAAAAATACCTGCCGGGGTTGATAATATGTCTAAAATGCGTGTTTCAGGCGAAGGAGATTGCGGTCTAAATGGCGGTCCTAACGGAGATTTGTTTGTAGTTATTCATGTAGAACCTTCAAAATATTATAAACGTGACGGCATAAATGTAATTACGGAACTTGAAATATCTCCAGTTCAGGCCGTTCTTGGAGATAAAGTCAAAGTAAAAACTCTCTATGGCGAACACGAAATTGAAATTTCTCAGGGCACTCAATATGGAGATATTGTCAGAATAAAGGGCGCAGGCATCCCTGTAATCTCAAGACCTTCACAAAAAGGTGATCATGTTGTAGTATTAAAAATAAAGACACCTGTAAAACTTAGTGAACCAGAAAAGCAATTGTACAGACAACTTTATGAATTGCAAACAAGCAAAAAGGCACAGGACGAAAAATCTATAATGTCGAAGGTAAAAGGGGTTTTTAAATAATATGAAAAAGTTAATAACAGCTTTTATATTTTGTTTATTGTCGGCAGCTGCATCATATGGAGCGCAGGCTCCTGCTGAAATACAAGATTTCATAAATAAAGTATTCCCTCAAACTGATTTCAGATTTGACGGAGCAATAATTTTGCCTGACAATACAATGTATTTGCCTGTTGTACCTTCTAAGATAAGAGATTATGAAACTTTAGAGATTAAAAGTGCTTATCCTGCAGGGCAAACTTTAAAGCAAAAACCAGATATGATTATTTTAAATAACGGATATACTCTTTTAAAAGTAATCAATATAAACGGTAAAAAGACTGTTTTGAATGTTGCTAATCCTCCAGACGAGTTGCAATCAGGTCTTTTGCCGCAGGATATATTGTTACCAAAAGGATTAGTTATTCCGACTTCACTGAATGGTATTATCGGAGATTTAGATGTCGCAGTTGCGGATGACGTGGGTTTAAGAATTGATAACCTTAAATTTACCCCGAATAAAAAAACAGTTCCTGTTCCGGAGTTGGAAAATAAAAGTTTTTATATCGCACCCGGGGTAAACAGAAATATTCAGGTTGTAAGTGCACAATCAAAAATTGCATCGTATGCACTTGAACAAAATGCCGTAATAAATGATATAAAAGGTTATGAAGGAAAATTTTTACTTGTAACATATTTTGATTCTCATGTTATGAATATAATTTCTCTTATGGATGAAAAAGTTATCAAAGATGTCTTTTTTGATGATATACCAGAACAAATAATTATTGATAAGGATAATAAAATAGCATATATTTCTGCCGGTTCAAATTCAAGTATTTATGTGTTTGATTTGACAACAATGACTAAAAAAAGACAGCTTAAAATAAACGGTAAGTGCGATAAGCTTATTTTAGCCGATAACGGAACAAAAATATTTTATGTTGACAGGAATAAAAATGATATTTGGTCTATAGAGCTTGATAATGAGTATAAATTAACAAATCTCGGGACTTTCCCTAATATTTCGGATATAGCATATGTAAATGGTAAAGTATATGTTACAAGCAGAACTAAAAACAGAATGGCAATTGTTGATTACAATTCAAAAGAACTTGTAAAGGAAATTTATACATGCGAAAAACCTGTCAGATTATATGTAAATAATGATGACTTGTATGTTCTTGGAGCCGCAGATAATATTTTGGAAGTTTTAAATACTCAGGAAGATATTATAACTGATAAGTTGTATCTTGATACAGAGTCTTTTGCATCTAATATTACTCCAATAGAGAACACATCTTTGATAATGGTAACAAATGCAAAAGCCGGAATGTACAGTGTTATAGATACTCAGACAAAAGACATTGTTAAAACAAGTCCGCTTGAAGTCCCTGTCAGAGCGATTGTAGTTACAGATAAGGTTAAAACAATAAAATAATGGGCATTATAAATACGTTTGATGAAATTACACAATCTGTACTGGCTGAACTTGAAAAGACTCAGCATGATTTTTGGAATATTTCAAGAACAACGGCAGAATTTATGTATAATTTAATTGTTGATGCCGGCATAAAAAGTGTTATTGAAGTAGGCACATCAAACGGTTATTCAGGAATTTGGCTTGGTAAGGCATTGAAAAAAACAGGCGGAAGGCTTACTACTATTGAATTTTATGATAAACGTATCGTTCTTGCCAAAGCCAATTTTGAAAAGTGCGGGGTATCTGATATTATTACAATTAAACAAGGTGATGCGGCAACTGTTTTAGAGTATCTGCCCGATGATTACAAAGTTGATTTTGCTTTTGTAGATGCAAATAAAAGGCAATATATAGATTTCTTCCATTTGATTGATCCGCATTTATTGACAGGCGGATATATTGCATGTGATAATGTTATTTCTCACGCACCAAAGGTTCAGACGTTTTTAGAAGATATTGATAAAAATCAGAATTATGAAAATGTTGTTCTGCCTTTACCTGCGGGCTTGTCATTAGGTAAAAAGTTAAGATAAGGAGTAGATTATGTCTAATGAAGATTGTATTTTTTGTAAGATAATAAATGGTGATTTTGGAACAGAATTTGTGTATGAAACTGAAAATACGGTTGTATTTAATGACATAAATCCAAAAGCCCCAATCCATATGCTTGTCTGTCCCAAAAAACATTACGCAACTTTAAATGATGTTGATGATAAGGATTTGCTTGCCGAACTTTTACAAACCGTACAAGAGGTAACTAAAAAAGTAGGGCTAAAATCATACAGAACCCAAATTAATACAGGAAAAGAAGCAGGACAGGAAGTGTTCCATTTGCACATACATGTATTAGGCAAAAAATAATTGAATGAATATATTTATATGATAAAATAAAACCTGCACAATGTATGTGCAGGTTTTGTATATGAAAGGGAATATTAATGAAAAATGGTATAGAAAACGGATATTATCATGAAATTACTCCGCAAGGTTTTGGGTTGGTTATAAAAGCAAAAGAGGTTTTGTTTTCAGATAATTCTCCGTTTCAGAAAGTAGAAGTTTTTGAATCAGATTCAATGTTAGGCAGAGTTTTAACTCTTGATGATTTAATGATGGTTACAGAAGGTGATGAATATCATTATCATGAAATGATCGCTCATGTTCCTATGATGCAGCATCCTTGTCCAAAATCAGTACTTGTTATTGGCGGCGGAGATGGCGGAACAGTAAGAGAAGTTCTTAAGCATAAAACTGTTGAAAAAGTTGTTTTATGCGAAATTGACGGAATGGTTATTGAAGCTTCAAAAAAATTCCTACCAACAGTTGCCTGTGAATTAGACAATCCAAAAGTTGAAATCAAAGTTGAAGATGCTATTGAATTTATAAAGGATAAAAAAGATGAGTATGACATAATCCTGATTGATTCAACAGATCCGATGGGGCCTGGAGAGGGACTCTTTACAGACGAATTTTATACAAATATTAAAAATTCTCTTAAAAAAGGCGGCATAATGGCTGCGCAGTCTGAATCTCCTGTTACTAATCATAGTGAGATTAAAAAGATGTATGAGCAGCTGCATAGGGTATTTCCTGTTGTTTCAACATATACTTCAAATATGCCGACATATCCGGGCGGTTATTGGGCTTGGGCTTTTTGTTCCAAAGATGTAAAACCGTTAGAGTACTATAATGACGAACGTGCAAATGAAATTATACCAACCTGCAAGATGTATAATAAAGATTATCATTATGCAAGATTTGCGCTTCCAAATTATTTAAAAGAATTGGTTTAGCTTTAGAAATTATAAAAACATAAAAAATAGCACTTCATAATAAATGTGAGGTGCTATTTTTATTCTATTTTAATAAGTTATCAAGTCCGTAAATGAAGTCATTATATTCGTAAATATGTTTTACGGCCAATAGAACTCCGTCCATATAGCATTTTCGGTCTGTGGAGTCGTGTCTGATTTTTAATACCTGACCGTTTGATCCGAAAATGACCTCTTGAGATGCCATAAATCCAGGCATTCTGACAGAATGAATCTGAATATCAGAATACGATGTTCCTCCTCTTGAACCTTTGATGGTTTCTGTTTCAGGACAATTACCTGTTTTAAAACTTCCTTTTGCTTCTGCCATCATTTGGGCGGTTTTGATTGCCGTACCTGAAGGAGCGTCTTTCTTTTGATTGTGGTGTAATTCAATGATTTCAGCGTTATCAAAATATTTAGCAGCCATTTTGGCAAACATCATCATCAAAACCGCACCTGTTGAAAAATTCGGCGCAATTAAACACCCGGTATTATTGTTTTTTGATAAGTCTTTTAATTCTTTTATTTGGTCATCATTAAGACCTGTTGTTCCTATAACAATCTTGATATTATTATTTAAGCAATATTTTGCATTCTCAAAAATTGATTTTGGCTGGGTAAAATCAATTAATACATCAATCGGGCAATTTTTATGTGCCTGTTCAATCGAATTATATACATCCTCTCCTGTAATATCAATTTTTGCAATTAATTCCATTAAAGGATTATTTGTAACGGCAAGGCAAACTTCTTTTCCCATTCTGCCACTTGCACCGCATACTGCAACTTTAATCATATTAGTATTCTCCGTCACTTCTTATAGGAGCATCTTCTTCATCTTTAAGAGCTGATAAATCATCAGAACATTCAGAATCAAAGTCCTCAGGCAGCATATCGCTGTCAGGCCATTGAGTATCATTATCATATCTTGCCGAAGCCAAATTTTCTGATGCCGATAAATCAGAATTTGACAAATCTGTTTCAGAAAGAATACATCCTGCCATATCTGCACCTGTAAAAGTACAGTATGTCATTTGTGCATAGCTGCAATCAGCTCCTGTTAATAGTGCATCTGTAAAATCACATTCAACAATAGAAGCTCTTGTAAAATCAACAGATGTCAAATCTGCATCAGTAAAATTAACTAATGATAAATCACTGTCGGCAAAAGAGCTTGAATTTAAATCAACTCCGCTAAAGTCAATTTCCTTCAATACAATATTAGAAAAATCGACTTCGCTTAAATCGACATCGTCTTTATCTGATTTCCATTCGTTAAATTTCTCCGGGGTATTTTCTATTAAAGATAATAATTCATCTTTTGTATAATCTAGCATGCTTATCTCCTTAAATATATATCAGGTTTTTTTATAATAAAACATATTTATGCTTGTAGTCAAGATTTTAAACTATTTTATATTTTAATGCTTTTAGTGCTGCCTGTAATCTGTCATCTACTTCCAGTTTTTGCAATATGCTTGCGACATGTGCTTTTGTTGTGTTTACGCTTATTACAAGGTGCTGAGCTATTTCCATGTTGCTAAAACCTTCAGTCATTAATTTTAGTATTTGAGCTTCTCTTGCAGTCAGGTCGTAGTCTTTATAATTAGAAATTTTGTCATCAAATTTTGATGTTGAAGTTGCCTGAAGAACAATATTTGCGATACTTGGGTCAAACCATGCTGCTCCTTCAGATACAGACTGAACAACCTGTACTAATCTTTGCAGGTTTATTTCTTTGGAACAATATGCATTTGCGCCCGCTTTTAAGCTGCTTAATACCTCTTTTTCATCATTATGAGATGTTAAAATTATTATTTTTACATCAGGATTTATTGAGTGGATTGCCTGAGTTGTTTCTATACCGTTCATTTTAGGTAACCCCAAATCCATAATAACCAAATCTATTTTATTATTTTTAAATATTTCAACTGCATCTTCCCCTGTTGATGCTTCATATATCACTTCAATGTAATCTACGTCTTCAAATGTTGTTTTAAGCCCAAAACGCGTTAATTCGTGATCTTCTACTATTAAGAGGTTTTTTTTCATATGTTTAGTTCCTTTTTGGTTAATTCATAGTCCGGATTCAATTTAAGACTATATTCAAAATTTTCTTTTGCTTCTGTTAATAGACCTTTATTTTTTAAGATTAATCCTAAGTAATAATAATATTTATAGTTGTTATCATCAATGTATTTTGACGAATTTAAATATGAAAGAGCATTATCGGTATTTCCTTTGTTGATAGCATATTCTGCAAGACTCAGCCAGGCATCATTAAAATTCGGATTAATAGCTATAGCTTTTTTTAGGTATTCTAATCTTCTGTCAGAGTCAAGTAATGCCATCTGATAGTATGCCATAAATGACTTAGACGAAACTTTTAAAATTTTCGAATATATTTCTTTTGCTTTTTTTATGTCATTAAGACTTATGTATGTCAGAGCGAGTTTTAATTCCGGATCAAAATTAGAACATTTACCCTGTACTTTTTTATAATAATTTATCGCAGATTGATAATCTTTGTTTCTGTATGCAATATCTCCAAGAATAATCAGTGCAGCAGAATTCTTTTTGTCAATGTCTAGTGCTTTTTGTGCATAATTTTGTGCTTTTTCAAATTCTTTCATATCGAAATACACTCGAGCACTAAGAGCATAAACATCTTTATTTATACTTTTCTTTCCTGATATTGAGGTTTGTAAAACACCTATAGATTTGTTTAATTCTCCATTGTCATAATAATAGTATGCAAGATGGTATTTTTTCTGGTACTCATTTTTAACTGATTTGTATAGGATATATTCCTTTGAGGCAAATATATCTTTTTCAAAAGCAACGGTTTTAAAATCGTCGGTTGAAAATGAGTTATACAAATTTACGGCTTCTTTAGGATTGTTTCCCTGTGCGGCAATTTCTGCCTTAAGTCGTTTGTAATTAATGTTATCTTCATTAATGCTGATAGCCTTATCGATAAATTTTTCCGCCTGTTTAAAATCAGAACTTTTCATTGCTCCGTATGCTGCAATATAGTTGGCATAATCCGAATCCATAAGCAATGATGTTTGTTTTGATAATTCTGTCGTTGCTTCTTTTGACTGATCATTATATTTCATGTTTGAATATAATTCTGCCAGATAAATCTGATCTTTTTTACTTAATTTTTCAGTAGGGAAATAAAACTTTTTAATATCCTGCTCCAACAAAGATGACAAATCATCATCTTTCATTTTTGAAATTGCCAGCTCAGAAAGATTGAAAAAACCAATAGATGCCATATCCTGAGATAATTTCATATAAGCATAGTCATTTGGAGTTACGTTATCTATGAGATTTCTGAAATCTTCATATGACGAACGTACATTGCTTTTTGTGAATTTATCCATTGCTATTGCATATTGATTCTTTATTGAATTTTTGGTCAAAGTTGCTCTTTTCAATTCAAAAGATGGGATGATTACGCGGCTTTGATATGCCTCTGTTTTCTCCAGCGGATTAACAGGTGAAATTCCTTTCATATCCAGCGCAAAAGCAGAATTAGAAATAATTAGTGAAAATGCTATAAGTATTATTTTATCCCTCATTATTTTCTCCTTCTGCAAGATTCAGATAATATTTATTAAATAAATCCAGAGTGTGCTGTTCTTTTGTACCTAAGTTTTCTGTCAGTGAATAATTTTTTATATCATATAAATTGTGTGCCTTTAATTCGGCTAAATCTTCATTTTTTATTTCGCCTTTTGTGTCATATAAAAATACGCTTATTATTTTATCAAGTGATATTTTTAAAAACGTATCAACCAAATTCGGATCAAAGTGAGAACCTGCGCCATCAGAAATAATACCTAAAACATTTTTAATCGGCATTTTATCACGATAGTGTCTTTTAGATGTTATAGCATCAAAAACATCTGCAACCGCAAGAATACGTCCGCCTAAAGTTATTTCTTCCCCTTTAAGATGTCTGTAATAACCGCTTCCGTCATATTTTTCATGGTGAGAAGAAGCCATTTCGGTAATAATTCTGAAATCAGGGGACATATACAATTTATTTAGTATGTTATGTGTAATTCTTACATGTTCTTGTATATGTTTGTATTCTTCATCTGTCAATTTACCTTCTTTTTGAAGTACGGAATCTCTGATTCCTATTTTACCTATATCATGAAGGGTTGCGGCTTTTTCCAGTAAATTTTTATCTTTTGCCGAGAAATTTAATTCATCTGCAATAAGAGAAGAATATAGTTTAACTCTTGTAGAGTGACCTGCTGTTATTTTATCTCTGGCATCCACAGAGGTTGCTAATGTATCAATAAAACTTTCAAATAAAAGTTTTTGTTCGTGATACATTTGCAGCTGCCTGTCAAATAGTTGAGCATTTTCTAGTGCGATACTGGCACTTCCGCCTATTGCAATTAACAGATCCTCATCATTTTTTGTAAAAATACCGTCAATTTTGTTAAGAACCTGAAAAGCGCCGATAATCTCGTGGTTATTGTTCATAATCGGCATACAAAGAATGGTTTTTGTGCGATATCCGGTATTTTTATCTACTTCCGGGTTAAATCTTGAATCAGAATATGCATCTGTAATATTAAGTGTCTCTCCTGACTGAACAACATATCCTGCAAGCCCTTTATCGGCAGGAAATCGTATTTCTTTATTCTCTACGCCCAGAGCAACTTTTGACCATAATTCGTTACTGTCTTTGTCCCAAAGGAATACGGTGCATCTGTCAGCCTGCATTGCATTTCTTGTTTCCTCCGCTATTACTTTTAACAGTTCGTCAATATCGGTAAGTGCGGTAATTGAGCGGCTTATTTTAACAAGTGAAACCAATGGATCTGTTTGGGTAGGCAGAGAATAATCCATACCGTTTTGAAGCTGTTTAATCCTTGTATTAATTAAATCTGAAAGATTATATTCATCTTTTTGAGCAGAAAGTTTCAGAGCATTATTATAGTGTATTAATGCGACGTTTTTGTCGTTTTCTGAAAAATTAATATTTCCTTTTATCATTTCATTAATTAGTAACGCTGATAAATCTTCAGATTTCTGCGCCATGAAGTATCCTTCTTCTATTCCCTGTTGAGTATTTGTTTCTCCTGTGGAATATTTTAAAAATGCATTCAGAGTCAAACATATGGAAATAATTGAGCTATCGTTTGATTCTTTTGCTGACTGATAAGCCTCATTTACATATTGTTCAGCTTCTGTATATTTTTTTTGAACAATAAATTCTATAGCAGATTTTATATTTTCTTTATTTTCTGTTATGTTTTCCATTTCGTTATCCTCTTTGTATATATTACAACATTTATCTTTTAAATACAAAGAAATTTACAAATATTATATAATATTAAAATTCTTTAATATATTACTTTTAATTGTCAGCTTGTGGTAAAATCTAATTATGGGATATGTTAAAGATAAAAATAATGACGGCAAAAGAGGTCGTCGTTGTAATGATGTTACTAATTGGCTAAACATAGCATATATTTTTATAATAATTATTCTTTTGTTTCATCTTGTAATTTTGCAGGTTATAGACCCTCATCGTTACAGAGAGCGCGGAAAAATGCAAAGAGCAAGTCACGACTTTGAACTTAGGGGAGATATATATGACCGCAATGGTATAAAACTTGCTACTGACAGAATTTACTATAATATTTATGCCCGTCCTGTTGATTATTCAAAAAGAGAATCTCCGGAAAAAATTGCGGAACTTTTCTCTCCAATTTTGGGAATCTCAAAACAAACATTGCAAAAAAAGCTTTCCGATAAATCTATAAAAGTTATTGCGGTAAAGAAAAATGTCGATAGAGATACTGCGCAAAAACTTATGAAAATTATTGCAAAAAATAATTTCCGTTCAATATCGCTGGATAAAAAAGATGAAAGAGAGTACCCTCAGGGAGTATTTGCTTCCCATGTCCTTGGTTTTTACAATTTCGAAGCCGATTTATCAAGCGGTGTTGAGTATAGTGCGAAGGACAAACTTGAACATGTCGTGAAAGCAACAGGTTATCAGCAAACAAGAGATGGAAAAATTATTTATAAATTTTCAACTGATCCGGTTGCTCTGACGGTGAATCCTAAAGGTTTGGATGTTACCCTGACTATAGATGCAGCTATTCAGCATGTTTGTGAAAAAGAATTATTCAAAATGATTAAAGAAAAAGGTGCTTTAAGAGGTGCTGTTATTGTAATGAATCCAAAAAACGGCGAGATTCTTGCTTATGCCGTTGCACCGACTTATGATCCTAATAAATTTCAAAAAGTACCTAATCATATTATAAAAAACTGGACTCTGACAGATGTTTACCCGCCGGGTTCTACCTTCAAAATAATTACCGTTACAAGTGCTATGGAGCTTGGCAAGATTAACAAAAATTCGCTGATTCAGGATCAGGGGCGTATAAAGTTTGGCAACTATACTATTGAAAACTATGATTATAAACAAAAGGGAGCTCCGGGGACTATTGATTTAGTTTATTTATTTGAACATTCAAGTAATATTGGTTCTGTCAATGTCGGTTATATGATGACTCATAAAGAATTCTATGAGATGCTTAAAAAATTTGGTTTTGGCGAAAAATCAGGTATTGACTTGCCAGGTGAATCTTCAGGATTGCTTGCATCTCCTAAATACTGGGATAAGGGATTGCATATGACTATGTCTTACGGATACGGAACGTCAGTATCTATAATGCAAATGGTTTCTGCAGTTTCGGCTTTGGCAAATAACGGGGTTCGTGTTACTCCTCATATAATAAAATATTCGCCTGAGGAAGAAGAAGAAAAAATTAAGAGAATTCCTACAATATCCCCTCAAACCTCAAAAACTATTACAGATTTGTTGGTAAAAAGTGTTAATAACGGAAAATCTACAATAAAATCAGACAGATATAATATAGCCGCTAAAACAGGGACTTCAAGGAAGCCTGCAGCCAACGGCAGAGGGTACTCAGGTACAATGTACACTTCAACAATAGGTTATTTCCCTGCAAATGATCCTCAGGTACTTGTTTATGTCGTTATTGACAGTGCTTCAAAGGGTGCTATATGGGGTAATACAGTTGCAGGCCCCGTTTTTCACGAAGTGTCTGAACAGGTTGGAAGAATTCTCGATTTAAAACCTGATAAGTTGCAAACAGAAAAGAAAAAATAATAAGGAGAAATATAATGAAACTTGATGAATTAATTGAATATTTAAAATACAAAGATTTAATAAATTTCAAAAATGTTGAAATCTCAGGGATATCATATAATTCGCGTACAACTAAAAAAGGTGATATCTTTGTGTGTCTGGTAGGAGAGCATACTGACGGGCATGAATATGCTAAGATGGCAATTGAAAGCGGAGCAGTTGCTTTGTTAGTTGAACATAAAGTCGAAGATGTCAGCGTTCCGCAAGTTCAGGTTGCATCTACAAAATATCAAATTGCTGATATTGCAGACAGATTCTATTCAAGTCCGTCTAAAGGTATTAATTTGGTCGGAGTAACAGGTACAAACGGAAAAACTACCGTCACCCATTTAATTCAGAAAATATTAGAAGAAAATAATCAAAAATGTGCGCTTATCGGAACTTTAGGGTATAAACTTTCTTCATCAGGAGAATACCGAAATGCAAAACATACTACCCCTCAGGCACCTGAATTACAGGCAACTTTAAGAATGATAAAAGACATTGAAAAAATTGATAATGTTGTAATGGAAGTCAGCTCTCACGCATTAGAACAAAACAGAGTCGGCGGTTGTCGTTTTAATGGCGCAGTTTTTACTAATCTTACTCAGGATCATTTAGATTATCACATTACTATGGAAAATTATTTTAAAGCTAAAGCTTTGTTATTTCAGAGATTAAATGAAGATAATTTTGCGGTTATAAATATTGATGATGAATATGGTGAAAGATTTTTGGAACAAACACCTGATGAAGTTAAAAAATATACTTATGGTGTAAAAAAATCCGCCGATGTTATGGCAAAAGATATCCGTTTTTCTTCAAACGGTGCGGAATTTGTATTGAACTTTAATAATACTGATTACAATGTAAATTTGCATATGAACGGTATGTTTAGTGTTTATAATGTTTTGGCTGCGGTAACGGCATCAATCGCAATGGGAATTGATATAAATGTAGCAATCAGTGCGTTGCAAAATGTTCATGGGGTTGCAGGCAGGTTTGAGGTTGTAAATAAAAAACCTCTTGTTATTGTCGATTATGCGCATACTCCGGACGGACTTGAAAATGTTTTAAAAACAGCAAGAGAAATTACTCCTCCAAATGGTAAATTAATTTGTGTATTTGGCTGCGGAGGGGACAGAGATGCCACAAAACGTCCTAAAATGGGAGCAATTGCTCAGCAATTATCGGATAGAATTGTAATTACAAGCGATAATCCAAGAAGCGAGGATCCTCAACAAATAATTACAGATATTATTGCAGGTTTAAAGTCTGTCGATTCTGAGACTGTAACTGTTGAACCTGACAGAGGGGAAGCAATCAGGCTTTTAAAAACATTTGCAAGTAATAATGATGTAGTTGTTGTCGCAGGTAAAGGGCACGAAGATTATCAAATTCTTAAAGACCGAACTATTCACTTTGATGACAGGGAAGAAGTCAGAAAAGTATTTGCAGAAAGCGTAATATAAAAATTTATGAAAACAAAATTACTTATAGAACAGCATTTTCATGGTGCATACGGAGTTGATTTTAACAAAGCCTCTGTGGCTGATGTGTTGGATTTGGCTCAAAAAATCAAAAAAGAAGGAGTTGGCGCAATTTTCCCGACCTTAGTAACTGATACGGTTGAAAATATTAAAAAACAAATTGCGGTTATTAAAGAAGCAGCCCTTAAGCAGACAGAAGGCGCAAAAATATTGGGAATCCACCTTGAAGGAATTTTTCTTAATCCTGAAAAAAAAGGAATTCATAACCCGATACATTTTTTAGAACCTACGGTTGAGAATTTCGGAAAAATATCAGATGATTTTATTAAAATTGTCACTCTTGCTCCTGAGTTGTGCAATAAAAATTTAATATCCTTTTTAAATAAAAAGAATGTTAAAGTTCAGGCAGGTCATTGTATTGGCGGAGATTTGACAGGTTGTGACGGAGTTACTCATACTTTTAATGCTATGAGCGGAATAACTCACAGGGGTAAATCAACGGCTCTTTCTGCTTTAATCAATGATAATATTTATACTGAAATTATCGCCGATGGTGTTCATGTAAGTGATGATGCTCTTAAATTGCTATTTAAATCCAAGCCTGAAGATAAAATAATTTTGGTTTCAGATAGTTTGCCTTGCGCACACAGTAATATAAGAGAATTTGTTTTTGCGGATGAAACGGTTTATTTTGATGGTAATAAGGCTGAATCTGCACATGGTACTTTAGCAGGTAGCACAAGTTTATTACCTGATATTGTTAAAATTTTAGGCAAGAAAAATTTATTTAATCCTAAGTTTATTCAAAACCCGTATGATTACCATAAAATTGATCTTGATGGCAATATTGAATGGGATGAAGATTTTAATATTGTTTCTATTTCTTAGATTTATCTGCTAATTCTGAATCGACTCTTAAAAATACCGGAAAAATATCTTCTTTAGCGATTAATTTCCCTGGTTTAATATTTTCAGTTGTAATGTCGTCATATTTTACAGTTATATCATAAGATAATTGCTTCGCCATATCTGAAGCTATATTAGGACAGTATGGATAAATCAGTGATGATACAATACACATTACTTCAAGTACTGTTGCCAATACTTGTCCGCATTCTGTCATTTTTTCTTCTTTAGCAAGTGTCCAAGGTGCATTGTCTGTTACAAATTTATTTGCGGCATCAACAATTGAGATAATTTCTTGTGCTGCTTCTTGTATTTCAAAGTGATTAAAATGATTTTCTACAATTTTAACTGTTCCTAATGCAGTTTTTAGTAAACTTTCTGCTTCTTTTGAACGATTTTCGACAAACTCTGGTTTAATTTCTCCGTCAAAATATTTTACAAGCATTGATAGACTTCTGTTTAGCAGGTTACCCATGCTGTTTGCAAGATGAGCGTTTACTTTTTCTTTGAAATCCTGATCGGAATAATTGCCGTCACGCCCGCAAGGAGCTGATGTAGCCATATAATATCTGAAGGCATCAGGATATTTTAGTTCAAAGTTTTCTAAAACTGAAGTTGGTGAAACAACATTCCCCAATGATTTTGACATTTTTGTCTCATCAATAGTAATCCAGCCGTGGGCAAAAATATGTTTTGGTAAAGGTAAATCCAAAGCCATCAATATTGCAGGCCAGTAAATTGAATGGAATTTTAATATATCTTTACCTATGACGTGAACATCAACCGGCCATAACTGATTAAATTGTTCGCTTGATCCGTCAGGGTCGTAGCCAATTGCAGTTATATAGTTAGATAACGCATCAATCCATACATAAATAGATTGTTCAGGATCATCAAGAATATCAATACCCCAGCCTACATTTTCTTTAGAACGTGATACTGAAATGTCTTGTATATCTTCAAGCTGATTTAAAACTTCATTTGCTCTGAAGCTTGGGATTATAAAGTCTGGATGCTCTTTTATATGTTTGATAATAGCATCTTTATAATCTGTTAATTTGAAAAAATAGTTTTCTTCTTTTACGATGTCAGGTTTCTTTTGGTGATCGGGACATAAACCGTCTTCTGTCAGATCTTTTGGATTTAAGAAACATTCACACCCCTGACAGTACCACCCTTCGTATTCATGTTTATATATTGCACCTTTATCTTTTAGCTTTTGGAAGATTTTTTGGACGATATTTTCATGATCTTGGTCTGTAGTTCTGATAAATCTGTTGTATTTAACATCAAGCTTTTCCCATGCATCTTTAAATTTCTGAGAATTTTCGTCACACAGCTGTTTTGGGCTTATTCCCTGGGCTGCTGCGGTTTTTTGAATTTTTATGCCGTGTTCGTCAGTACCTGTCAAAAAGAACATGTTATTTGTTCTAAGAGAATAATGACGTGCAATAATATCTGTTAATATTTTTTCATAAGCATGCCCAATATGCGGTGCTCCGTTTACATAGTCTATTGCCGTAGTTAAATAAAATTTATCAAGCATTTTTATTGTTTCTCCTTATATGTATTTATATATTTTGATAATAACACAAAAAAGGCAATTTTTGAGAGCAAAAATACTTTATATAAATATAAGGTTGTGAAAGTAAAGGAATATTATTATGTCTTCAAATTGGGTAAACGCTTTAGATGCATGTGCAGCAGCAGGAGTTATAGATTATGATGCTCCTGCATTTATTACAGGAAAACAGCCGCGTTATGTCGGACATCCTCAGATGGAATCTTTGCCGCTGAAAAATGATTTTTTACTTCCCCCCGGGATTAAGCTAAAAGATGTTCCCGCTTTTGATACATATAAAAACCCTGAGGATAGGCCTTTGGTTCAAAATCCGACCTGGAAAAAAGTTTTATTCGGAGTAATTGCAGCTGCAGGCTTGATTGCAGGTGGTATCGGTTTGTCTAAACTTCATAAATTAAAAATGCCAAAAATTTCAACATCGTCAATAAATTTTAAAAATATCAAAAACGGGATTGTAAAAGTCGCGAAAAAACTTTGGAATTATGTAAAAGCACCATTTTTATTTATTGCAAAAAAAATTAAGCCTTAATTCTTATCAAAATTTTCATGTTACACTCTTTACATTTGGGAATAATTGTACTATAATTTACTCGATGTTGGTTTACTAATAGTAGTACAAAAGAAAGAGGAAGTAAAAAATGAAAAAATTATTAGCAGGCTTATTAGTTGCAGGAATGCTTTCAATTACTACAGCTCCTGTATTTGCCTATGCAGGTATCAACGACGTTGATGCAAACTACTGGGCTCAAACTGAAATTGCTGAAGTAGTTAGCGATTCAGTTATGTTTTTAAACAATGGTAACTTCAACCCTGAAGCTAAAATTTCAAGAGTTGATTTCGTTGCAGCTTTATTAAAAGTTTTAGGTCAAAGCAATGCAGCTGTTGTTGCTGATGTTCCTTATACTGATGTTGCTAAATCAGGTGCAGATCATGATGCAATTGCAAGATCTCAACAAATTGGTTTAGTTTATGGTTATCCTGACGGAACTTTCAGACCATATGGTTCAATTTTGAGAGATGAAGCTCAATCAGTTATTTCTCATATCACAATTGATGGTTCTGTTGATTCTTCAATTATCTCAAAATTCTCTGATGCAAAGAAAATCCCTAACTGGGCTAAAAATGTTTATGCTAAAACATTATCTTATGGCATCTATGTAAATCATCCAAATGAAAAAGAATTAAGACCTACTGAAGATTTAACAAGAGCTGAAGCAGCTGTATTATTATACAGATTAAGCAAAAAATTAGATTTAGTTAAGTCTCAATACAAAGCAGAAACAGTTTTAGGAACTGAACACTTAAATGTTACTAAAAAAGCTCCTTGTGATGAAGTTACTATCACAAATATGAGAAATATCGTTAAAGAAGGTAACGTTTTAGAAATTGAATATACAGACAAATTCAAATCTAAATTAGCTTCTGCAGGTGATACTGTTACATTCACTAACCCACAAGATATCGTTACTGAAGAAGGTACAGTATTATTCCCTGCAGGTTCTACATTCTACGGTACAGTATTGAATGTTCAGGATCCACAATGGTTCAACAAAAACGCTAGAGTTTACACTCAAATTACAAAAGTTGTAACTCCAAACGGTAAAACTGTTGATATGAATGCAAAACCATTCTACAAAGATTATGCTTTGAAAGAAGGTCCTTGGATGACAGCAGGTAAAGTTGCATTATACACAGTTGGTGGTACTGCAGTTGGTACAGGTGCAGGTGTTGGATTCTCATTCATTCCTAACCCTCACAAAGTAGGTACCGGTGTTGCTATTGGTACTCCTGTTGGTGCAGGTGTTGGTTTAATCACAGGTTTGGTAACTCCTGGTTTGAACTATGTTGCACACGAAGGTGAAGAAATTCAAGTTATCTTGCTTGATGATGCTAGCATCGCTAAGTAATTTAATTTCTTAAAACATATTAAAAAGAGGTTCTGATTTATTCAGAGCCTCTTTTATTATATTAATAGAAAATTTCGTTATTGTTGGGTTTCACCCAACCTACCAACTACCAACTTGCATTTTCATATCCCTTTCGAGTTTATATTTACCCCTGCGATATCATATTATAAAACCCGTAAAAATAAAATTTGCTATTTTGTATTGGCAAAAAATATTTTTTTGAGTTTTATGTATAGATAGTAAGAATAGATTAATGCGGAGAATATTATGAAAATTACTTTTATAGATTCAAAACCTAAACAATATTTATATGACCATTTAACACAATCGGGTATAAATATTGTAAATAATAGAGGATTAGATGCATTAAAAAATTGCTTGCTAAAAAAGAATTCTCCTAAAAGTGTTGAGGGTTTCTTTGTTGTATTAAATGAAACTCCTGTCAATAAAAATAAGCATTGGGGTTTAATTAACCTTGAAGTTGTCAGTCATATTGACAGTAATAAAAGGAATTTAGCTCCTGAATGGATTAGATGTGCAATATGGCGTGAGGGTGAGGATTTAGGTACATTCTTTGATATTATACTTAAAAATTTCGGTAAAAATAAAAAGCGTGAACATTATACCGATATGAGAAAAATCTGCACACAAATTATTGACGAATGCAAAAAATTTTCAGATGGGAATTCTGATTCGGGATTGTATGATGCTAAGAATTTTTTGAGAGATTTATTTAATGCTAAAGGTCATCGTTGCGAATAAAATTACTAAGTAAGTAAATATATAAAAACAGGAAGTGAAAATCATCACTTCCTGTTTTTGCGTATTGAGCATATATTCTATTTTTCTTCTTTTGGTGGAGGTGGAGGAGGAAAGATCCCTTTTTCGCCGCCTTTGAAGTCAGGACCAAACATTCCAAATGGTGATCTTGGCGGATGTTTCTTTTCAAATCTTTTTCGGCCTTCGGCTTTCATTTTTTTTAGTTCAGCTTTTTGTGTATCTGTCAAAATCTTTTCAAATTCTTTGCCGTTTGCTTTTCTGATATTGTGTGCTTTTTTATCAAGTTTACGGATTTCTTCAAACTTTTTGTCTATTTTGTCTTGTTTTGCGGATTCGTCTAATTCAGATTTTTTGATTTCACGAATTTCTTGTTTTAGCTGACCGATTTTTTTCATAACCGGTTTCATTTGTTTTGCACCTTTTTGGTGAATTTTTTTAGCTTTTGTTTTTTGTTCCTCTGTTAAATTGAGGCGTTTTTCAAATGATTCTCTGACTTTCATCATTTGTTGCTCTTTTTGAGGCTTTTGTTGAATGTTATCAGCCGATTCGCCAGCGATTGCCTGAGTCGAACCGATTGTTAAAACTGCTGATAATAAAAGCATTGAAAGTATTTTTTTCATAATGTTCTCCTTATATTAAATCTTTCAGTAAAATACTTAGTTCTTTTTTTGCATTAAATATGCGTGATTTAACAGTACCGAGCGGACATTTTAACTTTTGCGCGCATTGTTCGTATGAATATCCGTCGATTTCAGTCATTATTATTACTTCTTTAAATTTTGGTTTTAGTGATTCTATCGCTGAGATGATTTTTCTTTGTCGCTCAAGACTTATTATTTTATCTTCCGGAGATATTTTTTTGTCTTTTATTGAATCAAGTGTATATTCGTCTGAATCACTGGCGCAAATAAATCTGTGATATGCGGATTTGATGTAATCAAGTGATGTGTTTTTCGCAATCATCGAAACCCAACTCTTTACTGAGCCTCGTTCTTCGTATTTGTGTGAGTTTTTCCATATTTTTAAATATACTTCCTGTTCGATATCTTCATTTTCTTCTTTTGTTATCAAACGGATTATATTTTTGATATTTTGTTTATTTGTTTCTATTATTTTGTTAAAATCCATCTATTCTACCATTATTAATCCGTATGAATCAACCGGAAAACCTAAGTCTTCTGCACTCAATGTCGTGCCATATTTTATTGTGTCAGAAATATCAGTGTTTAAATTTACAATGCCTATTCCTGTACCTAAGAATGCAAACAGTAAAAATGAACATGCGATTTTTAATATCTTACTTTGATTGCGTTTTTTTCTGTAGTAAGGTTTTACTTCCTGTATTAATGATGAAATTTTTTGCATTTTTTCATGTTCGAGCCTGCAATCTTCACATTGTTCAATGTGTTTGAGAAAATCTTCTTCACTTGCAAAAGTAAATAGAGCTTCGTATTTTGTACATTTGTCTGTCATAATTTTTATCCTTTACAATATTATAACGATTTGAAAATAAATAAGTTCATTTTTTGTTAAAATATTTCATTTTGTTAATTTATAACTCTAAAGTATTATATAAAAATACTTCCAAAGAATAGCGTGAATTTATACTTTAGAATGGTGCCATAAGTGTCATGAACGGTTATTATATAAATGTAAGTTCAATGCATCCAGGCACTTTTTCGGGGTTACGATAAGATTTTGTTTCTTTTCCGGTTTGGTTTAAAATGTTTTGGACTTACACTTTAATCAAAATTTTTCATGTTTTATAACTTCCGGCTTGTTTTGTTTCTTGCAAGACAGGTCTTTTTATTGTAAAATGTCTTTGTGTTTAGTATATAGTGTGTATTTGAAAAGGAGTATATTATGACAGAAGTTAGAGCAAGCCATATATTAGTAAAAACAGAGCAGGAAGCAAAAGATTTATATGATGAAATAATGGCAGGTAAAATTGATTTTGCCGATGCTGCTATGGAAAAATCTTTATGCCCATCAGGCAGAGCAGGCGGCGATTTGGGGTATTTTGGCAAAGGCATGATGGTTAAACCTTTTGAAGATGCATGCTTTTCTATGGAAATCGGTGATATATCTCAGCCTGTTGAAACTCAGTTTGGCTGGCATTTGATTCAATTAACAGGAAAAGAAGATTAATAATTTTAAAAGTATTGAGGTTATATGAATATACGAACCTTTATGCGTGATAATGATGTAAATTATCTTCTGGTAAATTCTACTAACGAATTTTTGGTAGAGTATAATACCTTAGCGCAGAATTCAAGGTATAAATTAACCGGATTTTCGGGCTCTACAGGCGAGGCTTTAGTTGCTCCCGAAACGGTTTATTTGTTTGTAGATGGAAGATATCATATTCAGGCGGATATTGAGGTAAATCATAATTTTGTTTCGGTTGTCAAATTACAAAACGGACAAAATTTTATTGATGAAATCGTAAATAAAATTCCAGAAGATGAGGTTTTAGGTATTTTTAGTAAAAAGATTTCTCAAAAAAATCTGGAATTATATGCACAAAGAAGAAAAATTAAACTTTTTGAGAATGATCCTTATGATGATAAAATTCATTATAATTCTGACGGAGAGATTTCTCTTGAGTCAAAATATACCGGCTTAAATTCGGATGACAAAATTGCAAAAATATCTTCAAATCTAAGTGATGATGAAGCTATTTATCTTACTGATCCTGATGAAGTCTCGTATATATTTAATATGCGTAATTTTACAAGACAGCCTTATAGCGCAAAAATTATGGCAAAAGCCATGATTATGAAAAATAATGCAATATTGTTTAATGGTGAAAAATTAAATAATATTGATGAATTCTTAAAAAATATAAAACATGATGTTTTTGTCGATAAAACTTCTATTAATGCTTATGAATATGCTTTGCTTGGGGATAGAGCATTTAATTTGAAAAACAATCCTGTAAAGCTTTATAAAGCTCAAAAAAATAAATTTGAGCTTGAGCATATGAAAGATGCATTTAAAAGAACAGATAATGCTTTAATGGCAATCAGAGATTATATATATAATAACGATAATATTTCTGAATTTGATATTGCATTTCAGCTGGCTAAAGAGTTTAAAAATCAGGGCGCAACAGGCTTGAGTTTTGCTTCAATTGTTGCAAAAGATAAAAATAGCGCATTAGCCCATTATTCAAAATGTTCCAAAGACGAAATTATAACTGACGGAAGTCTTGTTTTAATCGATTGCGGCGGTTATTTTGAAGGTGGTTTGGCTACTGATATAACAAGAGTGTTTGTTAAAGGTACTCCTTCTCCATTGCATAAAAAAATCTATACATATGTGTTAAAAGCTTTTCTCAGAGGCTTTAATTATTGCAAATTATCTGCTAAAAGACCTGTAACAGGTTATGAAATAGATGCTATGGTTCGTGATTTTTTTGCACAATGTGATTTAGATGGTTTTGTGTTTAATCATGGTTTAGGGCATGGTATTGGAATTAATGTTCATGAATATCCGCCAAATTTGAGTTCGCACGAAATTGCCAAAACTCCTTTATTAGATGGGGAATGTTTTTCAATTGAGCCGGGGTTGTATAAAGAAGGTGAATTTGGTGTCCGATTGGAAAATTCATGTTATTTTAAAGATGGAGATATTCATTCTTTCGTAAAAATGCCTTATGAATCAAAATTGATTGATTATGACTTGCTCAGTGAAGAAGAAAAACTCCGGCTAAATGAATTCGAGGTTATATAGTGGAAATAACTAGTACAAATAATGATTTGGTAAAATCCTGTTCAAAATTACTTCAAAAAAAATACAGAACCGAAACGGGAAAATTTTTGCTTGAAGGTTTTAAAGCTATAAAAGAGGCTTTTGATTACGGAATTAATATAGAAAAAATATTTGTAAATAAGGATAATGTTTCAGATTACTCATTTGCAAAAGATTTGATAATTGAAACAACTTCTGCTGTGTTAAAAAAACTTTCTTCTACCGAATCCGAACCGCCTGCTGTAGCTGTTGCGTATCAAAAGAAATATGATATAAATGATTTTTCAAAATTTAAAAAGGTTATTTTATTGGAAAATATTAAAGATTTGGGAAATTTGGGTACTATAATTCGTTCTGCGGTTGCATTTGGGGCTGAGGGTATTGTTTTATACGGAGAAAGTGCTGATATTTACAATCCAAAGTGTGTTCGTTCCGCAGTCGGCAATTTATGGAAAATTCCTTTTGTTTATGTAAATGATTTCAAGATATTGGATAAAGTATTTGCAAAATTTTCAAAGGTCGCAACTTTACCAAGAAGCAGAAATATGTTAAAGCAATTTGAATGTAAGTATCCTGTCTTAATTATGTTTGGAGCGGAATCAGACGGATTATCAAAAGAGCTGACAGATTATGCAACAGATTCTGTTAAAATTGAAATGAATGAAAATGTAGAATCCTTAAACCTTGCATCGTCTGTATCTGTTATTCTTTATGAATTGTTTATGTGACATTTATTATGTAAGGATTATATTAAGTTTTTGCCAATTTCAAATATTTGTTATAATATATTTGGGTAAGTATAAAAATTTACCTTTAGGGATATAGTAAAAGGATTATTTAATATGACAGTTCAAGATTGGTTTGAAAAGCGGAAGGAAGCTCAAATTCAGCGCAGAGCACTTGAAGCCAGAGTTGAAATAGAGGCAAACCCTGACTTATGGACAAAATGTGTTCATTGCGAAGCTCAATTACTAAAAAAAGATATAGAAGATAATTTGATGGTATGCCCTGCTTGTGATTACCATTTCAGGGTAAATGCAAGAAAAAGAGTAAACCAGTTATTTGATGAAGGCACTTTTGATGAGATGTTTTCGGATATAAAACCGACTGATCCGTTGGATTTTGTAGATACTGAAAGTTATAAAGACCGTGTTGCAAAAGCTCAGGAAAAAACAGGTTTAAATGATGCTGTTATAACAGGTGTTGGCTGTATTGACGGTCACAGAGTTGCAGCAGCCATCATGGATTTTGATTTTATGGGCGGCTCTATGGGTAGTGTAGTTGGGGAAAAAGTAACAAGAATTATTGAAAAGGCGATTGAACTGAGATTACCTGTTATTGCAGTTACTTCATCAGGCGGTGCAAGGATGCAGGAAAGCGCATTAAGTCTTATGCAAATGGCTAAAACTTCCTGTGCTTGTGCAAGATTAGATGAAGCAGGATTGTTATATATAAACGTAATTACTGATCCTACTTTTGGCGGAGTTACCGCAAGTTTTGGAACTTTAGGCGATATTATTGTTGCGGAACAAGGCGCAAGAGTTGGTTTTGCAGGACGCAGAGTTATTGAACAGACAATAAGACAAAAACTTCCTGCAGATTTCCAAACAGCAGAATATTTAATGAAGTATGGACAGGTTGATGTTGTATCATCAAGAAAAGATTTAAAAAGTGTACTGGCAAATATCTTGTCAATGCATGAATAAAGGAGCCTAAGTATAAATGAGTACATCTTTAGATTTTGAAAAACCTATATTAGAAATTCAAAAGAAAATAGAAGAATTGAAAGAAATGAGTATTGACTCAGGTAAGGATTTAAATAAAGTGATAGAAACATTAGAAAGAGAAGCAGAAGATTTCAAAAAAGAATTATTTGAAAATCTTAACCCTGCTCAAAAAATGCAGATAGCACGTCATCCTGAAAGACCAAAATTTCTGGATTATGTAGATTTAATGACTACTGATTTTGTAGAACTTCATGGAGACAGAG
Organism: uncultured bacterium; assembly: GCA_902794035.1. GTDB lineage: Bacteria > Cyanobacteriota > Vampirovibrionia > Gastranaerophilales > Gastranaerophilaceae > Zag111. The sequence goes on along the minus strand of CADBFN010000009.1, from coordinate 17,076 downwards.
TCGGTACTGATGACAGAGCTATTGTTGGCGGTTTGGCTAAAATTGATGGTCGCCCTGTTATGATTATAGGGACTATGAAAGGCAAATCAACCAAGGAAAATCTTGAGTATAACTTTGGAATGCCTCAGCCTGAAGGATACAGAAAAGCTTTAAGACTTTTCTATCATGCCAATAAATTTAATATTCCGATTGTTACTATTATCGATACTCCGGGGGCATATCCGGGGATAAGCGCTGAAAAACATGCACAAGGTGCTGCTATTGCATATAATCTTAAAGAAATGCAAAAATTAAAAGTCCCTGTTATTGCGATTATCTCAGGCGAGGGTTGCTCCGGTGGTGCTTTAGGACTTGCAGTTGCAAATAAAGTTTATCTTTTAGAACATGCTTATTATACCGTTATTTCACCTGAAGGTTGTGCTTCAATTTTATGGCGTGATGCTTCAAAAAATCTCGAAGCTGCTACTGCTTTAAAAATTACGGCACCTGATTTGATGAAATTCGGAATTATTGATGGTATGGTTAAAGAACCTACAGGCGGCGCACATACAGATTATGAAAAAACGGCAAATAATCTGAAAGAAACAATTTTGAATGCGCTGAAAGAACTTGACGGAATGTCTGGTGAAGAATTAAGAAATCAACGCTATGACAAATACCGTGCAATGGGTGCGTTTATAGAGTAATAATATGGATAATACATATTACGAGCTAAAGTTAAAAATAAATCCTGCGATGGAAGATTTGATTAGTGAAATCTTCTTTGATAATTTTGATTGTGAAGGTGTTATTTTAGCTGAAGAAACTTATAAAGACCTCGAAATGGTTGATACAACCGAAGGAACTCTGCGTATATTTTTAAAAAATGATGAATCTTTTGAAGATATGCAATATGATATTGAAAATGTTTTGGATTTGTACAGAGAAGAATTTTCAAGTCGTGGTCTGACACCTTTTGAGCTTGGGTCCTGGGAGTTTAAGTTAGAAGAAAAAAAGACCGAAGACTGGTCGCAAAAATGGAAAGAGAAATGGGATGTAACTCATGTTACTGACAAAATTGCCGTTGTTCCTGATTGGATTGAATATAAGCCAAAAGAAAATGAAGTTGTGATAAAACTTGAGCCGGGGTGCGCGTTTGGTACAGGAACTCATCAGACAACTCAACTTTGTATGAAGGCTTTGGAAAAATATATGAAAAAAGGTGACAGAGTTGCAGATATTGGTATGGGTTCGGGTATTTTGTCTATTTTGGCAAAAAAACTCGGAGCATCTTATGTTTACGGATGCGATACGGATGAGACGGTAATTGATGTTGCAAAAGAAAATGCTTTAAAAAATTCCGAAAGCTGTGTATTTGAGCTTGGCAGTGCGGATAAGATTACGGAAAAATTTGATTTCGTTTGTGCAAATATTTTGCATTTCGTTTTGGCAGAAATCATGGGCGATTTGAAAAATATTATGAAAGATGGTGCTTATCTTTCGTTAAGTGGTATTTTAGATGAAAAAAAACAAATGGTTCTTGATGCTATTGATAGAGAAAATCTCAAAATTGCAGAAGAAATACATCAGGATCAATGGACATCATTTGTGGTGACAAAATAGTTAAGAATATTTTTATGCTCTTTTTCCTTGTTTGAATTTTTAGTATTCTGCGTGTAATATAATTGTTATAAATATAAGGAGGTTTTTTATGGGTAAAAGTGCAATAATCATACCTGCCAGATACGGTTCTTCAAGATTAGAAGGGAAGCCTTTGTTAAAAGTTCTTGATAAACCTGTTATTCAATGGGTATATGAAAAAGCTCAGGCTTCAAAACTTGCTGATATCATTATTGTGGCAACTGATGATCAGAGAATATATGATTGTGTAAAAGGTTTTGGAGGAGAAGTTGAAATGACTTCAACTGAGCATAAATCTGGTTCCGACAGAATCATGGAAGTAGTATTAAGACATCCTGAAATAGACTATATATGTAATTTGCAGGGAGATGAACCTCTTATTGAACCTGATAGCATCGATGCCGTTATAAAAAATGTAATTGAAGATGATATGGCAGATATTTCTACATTGATCAGAGAAATTTCAGCGCAGGAAGCCGAAAATCCAAATCTTGTCAAATGCGTAACTGATATTAATGGCTTTGCACTTTATTTTTCCCGCTCTAAAATCCCTTTTGAACGAAACACTTCAATTGCCAAATTTTACGGGCATTTGGGGATTTACGGCTATAAAAGACATGCTCTTGAGTCTATGACCTCATTGCCTCAGACTATGCTTGAAAAGACTGAGAGTCTTGAGCAATTAAGAGCATTAGAAAACGGTATGCGTATAAAAACATCAGTTGTAAATTTTGTTCCGGTGGGAATTGACACGAAAGATGATCTTGAAAAATTCAGAAAGATTGTAAGTGAAAAACTTTCGGTGGCTCAATAACAGTGCTATATTATACAACAGGATAATAATATAAAAAATATATGTTTACCCTATTGCAATTTTTTGTTAATTAGTGTAACATACTGTTATAAAAGTATAGAAAAAGATACAAATTTTAATATTTATATATAATTTTTCTATAAGGTAGAATTTTAAAGAAATAAGGAAGTCACTATGTCAGAAAATGTTGAAATGCCTGTTGAAGGCGATAATCGTCAGAGGATTCTTTTGGCTGACGATGAATCAAGTATCAGAAGGATTCTTGAAACAAGATTGAAAATGGCAGGTTATGATGTATATACTGCGCAAGACGGTGAAGAAGCAGTAGCATCATTTAATAAAAATAATCCTGATTTGGTTGTATTGGATGTAATGATGCCAAAAATGGATGGTTATGGAGTAACAAGAGAAATCAGACGTACTTCTGATGTGCCTATTATTATTTTGACAGCATTGGGTGATGTTTCAGAAAGAATTACAGGTTTGGAACTTGGAGCAGATGATTATGTTGTAAAACCTTTCAGCCCAAAAGAACTTGAAGCAAGAGTAAAAGCGGTATTGAGAAGAACAAATAACCGTGAAATGACTTCATCTTCAGGTAAAGTTACAAAGAACGTAATTACAACCGGTAATATAAAAATTGATACTGCACGTCGTCAGGTTTACAGAAAGAATGACAGAATCCGATTAACCGGTATGGAATTCAGCTTGTTAGAATTGTTGGTTAATAATTCCGGTCAGGCATTTTCAAGAAACGAAATCTTGCAGCATGTTTGGGCATATCCGCCTGATCACAGAATTGATACAAGAGTTGTAGATGTTCATATTTCAAGATTGCGATCAAAATTGGAAACTGACCCAGCAAATCCTGAGTTGATATTGACAGCTCGCGGAATAGGTTATATGTTTCAGCGTATAAATTAAATCAAAGGGATAATTAATAAATAAAGGGAGAACCATGTATGTGGTTCTCTTTTTAGTACTTGATTTTGAATATTTATTTGATAATATGAATATATTGAAACATATGGCGGGTGTCGTCAAGTGGTTAAGACCACGGATTGTGGTTCCGTTATGCGTGGGTTCGAATCCCACCACCCGCCCCATAAAACAGACTTCGACTTTTGTCGTGGTCTGTTTTATATTGCAGTGCTGAAGAGTTTTGAAGAACCCAACAGGCCGACAGGACTGTCTGGGTTCGAGCGCAAGCCGAGCAAAGGCTGAAGCCGTCGGCGAAATCGCCAAGCGGTCGGCTAGACAAATGAGCCGACGCGGAAGCCGTCTAACGCGAGGCGCAGCAAGACAATCCCACCACCCGCCCCATAATAAAAATAAGCACCCTTTATGGGTGCGTTTTTTATATGTGTGGTTGGGATGAGAATCCTACCAAGCGAAGTTTGGTCTGTGTTCTAGCTGTATTTATCGAGTTGGTGCGGTTAATAAAATTTGATGGTTTTATTTTATAAAGTCCGCAATTTGTAGGGGTTTTGCTGGTCGGAAGTGCAACTTTACCCAAAAACCAATTTACTCATATTTACTCATTATTTACTCTTACTGGCAATTTACATTCTATGTTCAATAATCACAATTTATTTATTAGCCCAATAATTTCTTGTTCACTGTCTGCAACACTGAAAAGTTCTTCGGGCGGATATTTTATTAGTTGAGATTGATACAATTTATTGTACTGCTCTATTAATCCTTTAAAAAATTCACTTCCAACTAATATGATTTTCTTTTTATCCTCAGGTTTCCCATAATAATTTTTAGATATAAGGGTTGTAGCTTCCTGTAAAGTCCCTGCACTTCCAGGGAATATTAATATTGTATTTGCAACCTGTGCAAATTTTTCTATTCTATCTGCTTCACTTTTTGCACAACCTATTGGAATACAATGTTCAGTATCTTCGTCTCCCCACAATGGCTCTGCAAGTATTGCTAAATTTTGTTCAGGCAAACCCTTACTGTTCTTGGAAGAATATTTATAACCTGAATTATACGCTTCACCCATTATTCCTGCTGAACCGCAACCATGAACTAATTTTTTGCCACTTAAAACTAGTGCTTTTGTAGAATTAGCACACATATCCATGTAATTTAAAATGTCATTTGTCGCTTTTGAACTTCCCAATATAGCAACAGTATTTTCTTTTGAGTGAGGAGTTTTATACTTTGGATTAATTTGTTTATTAATATTCGCCTTAAATGTAATTTGCATATTGCATGTAAAATTTGTAAAAAATAAAATTTGCTATTAATGGTATTTTTTCAGTACTTTTTTAATAAATTTCAACAAATCAGGATCTTTATCCATTAGTTCATAAATTGTATGTGCAAGTCCGCTATTTGCAAATATTTCTTTATGCGGTTTATAAACCGATGCAAATGCATCACAACCCTGTGCAAAATATTCATATTTATTCGCCGCCGCATAGTAATCTAAAGTCCTGTTCTCACGCATTGCTTTTTTATATAGTCTTGTGAGAGTTTTCATATCTGATTTATCAAACATATCGTGAACGGTATGTCCGTTTTCGTGCGCCATTTGGTTCTGGTGGGTTGATGAACTTACTCTGTAAAAATTCATCATATTATATTTTGGGGAAGCTATTCCGTCAAAGGCGTCCATATAATCACCTGAATTATATATGCCGGCATTTTTAAAGAAATATCTTTTTGCAACACTATTAATTGCTTGTTTTGTATATGTATCACTTTGGATTAAATAATGTCTGCCTTTACCGATAAATCTTCCCAACTGCTTTCTGAACGGCAAAGTGTTCAACTGGCATACATTTTCTTGTCTTGTATTCAAAGGCGATTCTGTCTGATAATAACGATTAAACAAACTCTTAAATCTGTCGGCTTGTTTTTTGGTCATTCCTGCATATTTTAATTCTCTGTCTTTTTGCCCATGATAATTCCCTGTTATTTTATCAAGAAGAATTTTGCCCAACGGTGCGAATTCAGATTTTTCTCTGCTGATTTGTTCTAAAACTTCCTTAGTTTCTTCCGGCTTATCTTTCAAATAAAGTGCGGCTGATTGAACTGCAAATTCTCGTTTTCTGATGTCAGGTTCTTTTGTATTAAGTGCAATGTTTTTAATAATCCCAAAAATATCATCACTTCTGAATTTACCGCCACCCAAAATTGCCGTTCTTACCATTTGAGGTTCTGCTTTTTCACTTTTTAATATTTCGGTTATAAATTCTCTTGTCTCATTATTATTTGGAGAGCTTTTTTTAATTACTGTTCTGAATAAAAAGTCATTATTCGGATTTTCTTTTAACTGTTTTAATGCTGAGGAAGTATCAAAATCCTCTCTTAGTTGAGTTATGCTTTCAACTAAATTTTTGTCTTTTGTTATGTCTAATAAATATTTATATGTTTCCTGAATAAAAGGTTTTAATTTCGGATTTCGTTCTTCAATCGATGCTAATGTTCTTACAACAAAATCTCTTCCTCGGTTTCCTGCTTTAGTTGTTTCATCAAATAGTGCGTAGGCATTTTTAAGAACTGCAACATTTTCTTTTGGGGTTTTATGCTGATATGCCCCTCCGAGTCGTTCCATTCTGCCAATACCTGTAATATTGAATAATCTCAAAGTATCATCAATTTCTTGCGGTGTGAATTCTTTTGGCATAATATCCGAGATTTCTTTATAATTTCGTGAGAGTGTAAGTTCAGGTTTTAAAAGTTCTTCATATAGCATTTCTCGTTCTTTACTGATTAAATCTGCTTTTTTATCAACGGATACTGCCTGTTTATATTTTTGAGCAAGTACATCTAATTCCTGCAACATCTTGTCACTATCGCTCACTTTATATTCAGGTCTTTCACCTTTTTTAAATCTTTCTAATAATTCATGCGGTGTTAAAGTCGCTTGCTGTGTTGGATTAATTGCTGATACTTCCATTCATTTAATTCCTTTTACACAATATTGATATTATATAAATGCTCCTAAAAATAAAATTTGCTCGTTTATTAGAATATTCTCAAATTTTGTGTTCTTTCTTCTCAAATCGACTGCTATTTTACAACAGTAATTTTTGTTCCTTTCTTTATCCTGACTTAAAAATTTGTAATTTTTTATTAAGTAAATTGAATAATATCTTACTTTTGTATATGATTATTTAGTCCTTATAAAGAGGTTAATAGGAGGGAATATGATAAAGTTGTTTAACAAAGAAATTCCGATTAGTATTGTTATTTTTGGATTTTTTATTGTTCTTTGTTTAATTTTTATGTTCACAAATGTTGATGTCGCAATAATGCTGTTTATTTCGTTGGTTTTTGCTTGCTCTCTTAATCCTATTGTTGATAAATTAGAAAATAAAATGCCACGACCTGTTGCTACATGTATTGTATTATTCGGTGCGTTGTCTATATTAGGTTTATTAATAACATTTATATTTATGCTTGGGGCTTACCAAATTAGTGAATTAATTAAAGAGTATCCGAATTATGTTAAAAATTTGGATGATGCTATAAATGGTTGTTCATTGTTTCAAAAAATGGGCATAAGCAAAATTGATATTGACGGAATTACGGCTTCTATGGCAAATTCTACCGAGGGTGTAATTGATTATATTATGGGATTAATAAAAGGAATGGGTTCAGGTTTTGCTTATTGTTTAACGGGTTTAATATTTCTGTTTTTCTTTATGCAGGATAAAAAGAGCATTAAAGCAACTATATTGAAATATTTCCCTGCAAATATAAAAAACAGAACTGAAGAAATTATTGATAATATATCTTCAAAAATGGGAGGATATGTTTTTGCTCAAACAATGGCAGTATTAAGTGTGTTTGCTGTAAATGCAATTGGTTTATTAATTCTGCAAAATCCTTATGCAATTTCTATAGCAATCATTGCTGCTATTTTAGATATCATCCCTGTTGTCGGGCCTGCTATAGCAATTGTAATTTGTTTAATAGGCGTTTATGAATTTGGCGCAAAAGTGCTTATTACAACGCTAATTGTTATGGTTTTAGCTCAACTGGTAGAAAATAATTTGGTTAGACCTTATGCATTCAGTAAATTGATGGATCTGCATCCGACAATTATTTTCTTGTCATTAATTTTAGGCGGGAAATATTTCGGATTTATAGGAGTTCTTTTTGGACCTGCAATGGCAGCAGCAGTTTGTGTTTTGCTTGACGAATTATATGTAAAAAATATAAATGAAAAAGAAGAAAATGTTGAATCAATAAAGGAGAATAATTAATATGAAAAAATTATTAAAAGGTATTTGCGTATTATCATTACTTGTAATATTCTCGGTAACTGCAAATGCAGCCGGAATGATTAAAGATTATCATGCCTACAGGATAAAAGGACAAAATATAAGAACGGTTGTTCCTGTTGTTGATAACATTTTAAGCAGAGAAATTGAAGTAAAGAAACTTGCAAGAGATGCATACTATGCAACATATGATGGGGAACACTATTATATGAAATTTTACCCGGCCTTGCATGATACGGATGTATATATTGTGTCAGACGCATCATATGATAAAGATAACAATGATGTCACTGCTTTCTTTAGAAGTCAAAATTACAGATATGAAACTCTAGAAGATAAAGAGGCTTATAAAGAATATAAGTTTGATTTTATAGATTATGCCAGATCCGGAGCTTTAGACGGTTTGTTTACACTCCCTGACGGTTTAAAACCACTTAAAAAAGGTATGAATAAATTAAATGATAAATTGTCTAAAGGGAATGAAAAAACATCTGCTATTCCGTATTCCGAAGATAATGACCCGATAGATTTAACATGTGTAGATTCTGTAGAATATTATAATGCGGCTGCAAATGTTACCGTTACGGTTAATGAATATCGTTTAAAGAATAAAGAAAATAAATATGTTCACGCATTTGAATATATCGTTAAAAATAATTCAAATTCTGATATAAAAGTAGAAAAGGTATATTCAGAAAGACTTGCTGGACTAAAAGATATTACAACATCAACATTTGTAGATTTGGATAAATTAGATGTCGCAGATAACTTGGGTGTTCCGCTTGCTATTGCTACAGGCGGTTTATCATTAGGCTTTACAGTAGCTAACAATGTTAGACTTGGTATGGTTATCAAAGAAGCTACAAGATTTGCTCATTCGCTGCCTGAAAATTATGACTTAAAGGCAAATTCTTCAATGAGAATACTTTGTATGAAATTTAAAGATGATCCAAAGCCGTTACAATTTACTGTTAAAAAACAGGGACAAACTTATCAGTTTACATACTAATAGATATTGTACGTGTAATGGTAATTAAGGAAGGTAAAAATGAAAAAGATTTTTAAATTATTAGTATTTGCGGTAATTATTACTTTGGTCAATGCTGGTGTTGTTTCTGCTGAGCTTGCAAAGAATTTTTATGCTTATCAGGTAAATGGTATTAATATAAGAGAGCTTAGTGCAAATATAAGAAATCTTGTTGATTCATATAATGGAGCAGATGCATTTGTTCCTTTGGAAAAAGTATCAAACGCATATATTTATTCCGATGATAATTGCAGTTATTTTGTAAGATTGTATCCTGCGAATAAAAATACAAATATTTTTGTTGTATCAAATGAAAAATATGATGTTGAAAATAATGAAATGACAGATTTCTTAAAACAAAGCGGGTTAAGTTATGAAAAGGTTGATGACAGGGATGCAATGAAAGAATATAAATTTGATTTCTTTACCTTGGCAAGAAAACAAGAATTAGGAAATTTTTATATTTCACCTGATTTGGTAAAACCTTTGAAAACAGGAATGGCAAAATTAAATAATCATATGGCAAAAGATAACAAAAAAACATCTGTTTTCCCGTATTCAAATGATACTAATCCTATTGATTTAACCCTTCTTGATACTCAAACTTATAGCGATGATAATGCGAAAATATCAATTGTACAAAATGAATATCGTTTAAAACAAAAAGAAAACAAATATGTACATGCTTTTGAATATGTGGTAACTAACAAAAATTCTTCAACGGCATCTGTTACAGCTACAAGTGAAAGACTTGCAGGGCTAAAAGATGTAACTACAGAATCCTTTGTTGATTTAGACAGACTTGATTTACTTGACACTGTAGCTACTTTTCCGCCTGTTTTGGTCCTGACCGCAGGAACATCTGCATTGTGCAGTGTTCCAAACTGGATAAGATTAGCCCGCATTACTAAAGAATCAAAAAGATTTGCTAACGCGTTGCCTGAAGATTATCAGTTAAGTTCAAATGCAAATATGAGAATATTAGTTTTGAAATACAAAGACGATCCGAAACCACTGAATTTCAGTATCAAATTCACAAACGGCTCAACTTATAATATTACATTCTAGTATTTTTAAGAATATAAGAAAGCAGGAATTACAAAATATAATTTGGATTCCTGCTTTTTTTTATTATTGTCTTTTAAGTAAATATTCGTATTGTTTCTTTAAAATTTCATTTATATCTTCAGGTAATACTGCGTTTAATTTTTCAGTATTGTCAATATCTTTTCCGGCTCTTAAAGCCTTTTGCAATGCTTCAATGTTTGCGAGAGCCCAGTTGTTGCAGGTATATTCATCTGTTCCTTGTTGGTATTTATTTGAAAAAATAATTTTTTTTATTTCACCGTTTGGAGAATTAAATATTTGATTTATTAAAATATCTTGATATTCCTTGACTTGTTTGCATAAATTTGATAATGAATCCAGACAAAATAATGTTTTTGTTTTCGGTTCATACATTATTCCGATTGTATGAGAATCTGCTTTCCCGTTAATTCCAAAAAAATCCCCATCGAAAGTAAGACGCGCCGGATGCTCAATTAGTTCTTCAAATTTGCGTCCTTTGCTTTGAGTCCAAATGTGATTCCAGGCATTAATTATGGTTTCAGGTTTATTAATAGAGAAAAAAGCTCTTTTCGGAAAAGAGGGTAAGAACCCTAAGTCTTTACTTTTTTGCAATACAAGGTTAATGTGGTTTTCTATTTTTGCAAGCAAATTTTCTCTGTTTTCTACTCCAAAGAAGATACTTGCTTTGCTGTTTTTATCCAAACGACCACAAGCACTTATTGAAGCAATATTTATCGACTTTTGCGGTAATTTTGCCTTAAATGTGTTATGTACAGTGTTTGATGTTATTTTCGTAATCATATTTGTGTTTTAATACAAAACATATAAATTAATTTTTTGCTATAATCTGCAATTTTTATATATGATTATTACGTTTATCTGTTTTTGGTATGATATAATTTTTTTATGAATTTTGTTCGTAAAATATTTAACAATTATAAAAAAGCATTAGTTATTGCAATGGTTATTCTCTTTGGAATAATCATTTATGTGAGTATTGATTCAGGCGAAAAATCAAATTCCGTAAAATTTGATAAACCTCGGAATGTAGAGTATTTAACGCGTGGCGGATATGCGGTAAAAACAGATAAAGGGGTTTATCTTAGCTGGCGGCTTTTAGGAGAGGAACCAATTAATCAGAGGTTTGATATATATAAGAACGGAAAATTATTTGTTTCAAATTTGGATTCTACAAATTTTCTTGATAAAAAAGGAAAAATTGGTGACGTCTATAATGTCGTTCTAAAGGGATTAAAGCCTGTAAAGAGTGAGAATATCGCAGTTTTTAAAAATAATTATTTAGATATAAAGTTGGATAAGCCAAAAGATGGGGTAACCCCTGACGGAGAAAAATATTCTTATATGATATATGATGTCTCAGTTGGTGATGTTGATGGGGATGGTATTTATGAGTATTTTATTCTGTGGAATCCGACTAATAAACGTGATAATGGTTTCCCGGGATATTCCGGGAATGCTTTTTTAGATTGTTATAAAGTAAGTGGCAAGAAACTGTGGCGGATTGATATGGGGATAAACATCCGCGCAGGAGCTCATTATACTCCGTTCATAGTTTATGATTTCAATGGCAACGGTCGTAGTGATATTGTTATGCGTACTACTTTGGGTACAAAAGATTCTGCAGGTAAATTTGTAAGTGATGCCGGTGTTAAATTCGAAGGCAAAGATTTATTATTTACAGATTCTGAAACAGGTAAAAAGTATAATAATTACAGCGATTTAAGAGAAAAAAATGGCGATTTGAAAGGAAAAATTGTTCATGGACCTGACTGGATTACTATGTTTGACGGGAAAACAGGCAGAGCTTTACAAACAATAAATTTTTATCCTCAGCGCGGGAATTCCCAAAGTTGGGGAGATGAAGGAAAACAGTCTGGAAACAGGTCTGAAAGGTTTTTGGCAGGAGTTGCTTATCTTGATGGCGTTCATCCAAGTATTATAATGTCAAGAGGATATTACCGAAAAGCTGCAATGGCTGCTTACGATTGGGATGGCAAAAACTTTAAATTGTTGTGGAAAAGGTATGATGATTTCCGGGGAGAAACGCTTTATGGTAACGGGAATCATCAGCTGTCTGTATGTGATGCCGATAATGACGGTAAAGATGAGATAGTTTTTGGTGCGACAATCGTTGATGATGATGGTTCAATTCTTAATTCTACAGAACATGGACATGGTGATACCCTGCATGTTACGGATTTTGATAACGACGGGGAACAGGAGATTTTTCAGGTGCACGAGGAAGCTCCATACTATTTTTCATATGGTGCGGATATGAGAAAAGCAAAAAATGGAAAAATAATTGGTGCTATTCCTGCGGACAGGGATATAGGGCGTGGCGTTGCAGGTAATATTGATGACAGTATAAATTCTTCAGTAATGTTTACAACAATAGATAAATATTTATATGACATGAAAGGTAAGCGGGTAGGTCTTGTACCTCCGGGAAATCCTGCATTTATAATATGGTGGGATGGGGATTTATCAAGAGAAATTGTTTTTAGAACAAAGATTTCTAAATATAATATCCGTCGTCGTAGGTATAAAACAATAGAACATTTTAAAAATGTATTACATATGGAGCGTGATGCACCGATTTTTCAGGCAGATATATTCGGTGATTGGCGAGAAGAAATTGCTTATGCGACAAAAGATAATTCAACTTTAAGAATTTATTTTACGACGTTCAAAACAAAATATAAAATGCCGACATTATTACACGATACTCAATACAGAACGGCAGTTGCTTTTCAGAATTCGGGGTATAATCAGCCGCCTCATCCAAAATTTTTTATCGGTAAAAGAGCTTTAGATAAATGGAATAAAAAATATTTAAAGCCTGCAACAGGTTTTGATTATGTATATATAATAAAATTCGGCACAAATTAGTTTATATGTGAGCCTTTGTGTTTGAACCATTAATAGCAAGGTAGCAGAAAAAATTATTAGCCGGTCATTGTAAATGTGATATAATTTATAATAAGAGGTTATATAGTGAAAAATTATGTAGTAATATTAGCTTCTGGTTCAGGAAAAAGATTTGGCAGTGATTTGCCGAAGCAATTTGCACAGATTGATGGAAAGACCTTGATAGAGTTGTCTGTAGAGGCTTTTGAACAATCCATTTTTATCGACGGTATCATTTTAGTCATAAATCCTTTGTACATGCAGAAAACATTAGATATTATAAATAAAAACAATTATAAAAAGGTAGTAAAAATTGTTGAAGGCGGGAATGAGCGCAAGGATAGTTCATATAATGGTGTGTTTGCGATTGAGGATGATGAAGCAAATGTGTTAATTCATGATTGCGCAAGACCGTTTGTTACTCAGGATATAATTGAACGATGTGTTAAGGCATTAGATTCTCATAATGCAGTGACTGCAGCGATAAAGTCTTCTGATACAGTTGTAGTGGTAAAAAATGATATATTAGTTGATATGCCCGATAGAAATTCTCTTCGGCGTGTGCAAACTCCTCAGGGTTTCAAGTTGTCATTGATTAAAAAAGCTCATCTGCTTTCTGCGGATGATTCAAACTTTACTGATGATTGTGGTCTTATTCTCAAAAATTCTCTCTCTGATATATTTGTTGTGCAAGGTTCTGAAAGTAATATCAAAATAACCTATCCGCAAGATATTAAATAGTTGATAAATCTAATTTGTATTTGTATAATTAAAACACTTGTTTAAGTAAGGAGATACTATATGGAAGATAATAAGTTAGAGATAAATGAAAAATTATTTTCGTTTGAGGGTGTAATAGGAAGACATGCATTCTTATTAAATATGGTTATAATTTGTGCAATCAGTACTGTTGTTATGTTTCCTTATTCTACATATACTTATAGTCATATAAAAGAATTTGGAGATTTTTTTAATATCTCAAAGATTTTTTATGATGCTCCGTTATTACTCAAATTATGGATATTGACAGGAACAGCATTTGTTTCAGTGCTTAGTATTTCCAATATATACAGAAGATTGAATGATATGTTTGGTGAAGTCAGAAAACATACTAATCTGGCCCTTTGTTCAATCTCTGCGATTGGGGCTTTTTCCTTCTTATATCCTTTGATTTATATAATATTATTTTTATGTTTATCTTTAATATTATTTGCGTATTTATTTTTCCAAAAAGGTAAAATTACGGGCGTTTTACCTTACGATTATAAAAAAGAATTTAACTGGGGTGCTTTTTTCGGCACCTGGATATGGGGATTGTTCAATAAGTCTTATATCCCGTTGTTTGAACTTTTACTGTGGCTTACTCCGCTCGGATTTTATTTTCAGATGTATTGCGGTTTAAAAGGAAATGAGTGGGCTTATAAAAATAAAGGTTGTACTGATGTAGATGAGTTTAATAAATCTCAGAGAACTCATGCAACTGTATTTTCAATATTAAGTTTGGTTATTTTACCTGTTGTATATTTTATAGTAATTTTTGCGTTAATTATTGCTTTGGTATTCGCGGTTGCTGCTGATTCAAAAAATGCTCCGGCTGATCCTGCTGCTCCTGCGCAAAATAAAACTTCATTTGTTGAAAGTTTTTTAGACGGCATTGTTTCTTTGTACTTTGAAAGATATGAAATTACTGAAAATGAAAACAAATTTTATGTTTTAAATTCAGACTGGAAAAGTTCTGATTTTAAAGATAAGAAAGATATGCTTGATTTGGCAGCTTCAAAAGCAAGTGAAGTCAGGAATAAGCAATTTAAAGCAAAACATCCGAACGGATACAATTATTTTACAAAAACGGATGAGTTGCCTCGTACTAAAATCTATTCAGCTGAAACTGACCAGCTTTTAGGGGAATTCAATATGGATGAAGAAGCAATGAACAGGTCATTTAAAGATGCTATAGGTGCAATATTCAAGGCTTACAGATTCTATAACGTTGAAGAATAATTTTTCCCTTCGACTTTATTTAATTCGTAAATTAATTTTAAACCTTCAAGTGTTAGTATGGGTTTAATGTAGTCAAATTTTCTTTTCATATAATTTGCCATCAGCCCGCAATAACCTCCTGTCGCGATTAAGGTTGCCCGTTGTTCCAATTCTTTTTCGCATTGTTCAATAAGTCCGTCAGCTGCGCAGGCGCTACCACGAATTACACCTGCAAGAATGGCATCTTTAGTGTTCTGAGCGACTGCACAAGGGGATATATCAATGTCAATTATTGGTAATTTTGAAGTAGAGTTATATAGACTTTTTAATTGAGTTTTTAAACCCGGAATAATTATTCCTCCGCAAAATTCTTTTTTAGCATTAACAATATCAAAAGTAGTTGCTGTTCCAAAATCGATTACGATAACTGCACCTATATTCATGCTTGCGGCAGCTGCGGCATTGGCAATTCTGTCTGCTCCGACTTCTTCAGGAGAATCCGCTATTATTTTAACCCCGCTATTAATTTTGTTTGATACGATTACCGGCTCTGTATTTAGTGTATTTTTTATTGCACATTTAAATTTATCATCAAGTTCATTTACTACAGAACCGATTACGCAGCCTGTAATTTTGTAATCTCTGAGTATGGTTTTTAGCAGATTTTCATATTCTTCCTGAGCTAAATCTTTGTCAGAAGCCAAACGGAATTCATTGACGTATTTGTCATTGTCAAAAATTCCGAGTGTAATATTTGTATTTCCTATATCTGCAGTCAGTAGCATAAAAAATAATCCTTGAATCTGCTTCAAGGATTATTTTATTACAAATATTTGAATATGCAAAAATTATTTGTTTGTTGTACCTAAATAATTTGCATTCCCCGGTTGTACAAAACCGGCATTAGAACTTGCATTTGCCTGCAGATAATCATTAAATATAGGCGGCATTTTTTTCTTTACACCTTGTCCCAAAGCTGCAGCTTTTTTCTGAGCTTCAAGAAAATAATTTTTTATGCCGTAATCTTGCGGTCTTTTTATATAAGGTGAAATATTATTACTTGTATCAATTTTATCGCCTGCCATAATCATTCCTCCGAATTTCAATATCCATTCATGTATATAAAGTAATTTTTAATGAATGGATTGACTAAAATCAAAAATATTGTTACATATCTTTACAATCTAGTTTTTTATGTGTGTCGTCGGGGATTTTTTATTGATTACACTTGACAAAGTTTTATGAGCAACTATACTAAAAGAGTATTATTGAATACTAAGTTATAGTAGGATATATAAGTTAGACACAAAAGAAAAGGAGATTAATCTCATGGCACGTGAAAAGTATGAACGTACGAAACCGCACGTTAACGTAGGTACAATCGGCCACGTTGACCACGGTAAAACAACATTAACAGCAGCTATTACAGGTGTTATGGCTGCAGCAGGTAAAGCAGATGCTAAGAAATTTGATGAAATCGATGCTGCTCCTGAAGAAAGAGCTCGTGGTATAACCATTGCTACAGCTCACGTAGAATATGAAACAGATGCAAGACACTATGCTCACGTTGACTGCCCGGGCCACGCTGACTATGTTAAAAACATGATCACTGGTGCTGCTCAAATGGACGGTGCTATTCTTGTTGTTGCTGCAACAGATGGTGCTATGCCTCAGACTCGTGAACACATCTTGTTAGCTAGACAGGTTGGTGTACCTAACTTGGTAGTATTCTTAAACAAATGTGATATGGTTGATGACCCTGAATTATTAGAATTAGTTGAAATGGAAGTTAGAGAACTTCTTTCTTCTTACGAATTTGACGGAGACAACATCCCATTCATTCACGGTTCAGCTTTAAAGGCTTTAGAAGCAGTTCAAGCTAATCCAAATATTCAAAGAGGACAAGATAAGTGGGTTGATAAAATTTGGGAATTGATGGATGCTATCGATTCTTACTTCCCAACTCCTGAAAGAGACTTAGACAAACCATTCTTGATGCCGGTTGAAGACGTATTCTCAATCACAGGTCGTGGTACAGTTGCAACAGGTAGAGTAGAACGTGGTGTTGTAAAAGTTGGTGACGAAGTTGAATTAGTTGGTTTAGGCGAAACTAAGAAAACTACTGTTACCGGTGTTGAAATGTTCAGAAAATCTCTTGACCAAGGTCAAGCAGGTGATAATATTGGTGCATTGCTTCGTGGTGTTGATAAAACTGAAATCCAACGTGGTCAAGTTTTATGCAAACCTGGTTCAATCCACCCACACACTCATTTCACAGCAAACGTTTACGTTTTGACAAAAGATGAAGGTGGACGTCACACTCCATTCTTCCCTGGTTACAGACCTCAATTCTACATCAGAACAACTGACGTTACAGGTGAAATCAAATTTGA
>CADBFN010000008.1 GCA_902794035.1 uncultured bacterium | reverse complement strand
CAGTCCCATTGTGGCTGATCATCCTCTCAAACCAGCTACTGATCGTCGCCTTGGTGGTCCATTACACCCCCAACTAGCTAATCAGATGCAGACTCATCCTGGAGCAATAAATCTTTCACGAATAGTATCGCAACTACGCGCATATGGGGTATTAGCAGGAGTTTCCCTCTGTTGTCCCCCACTCCAGGGCAGATTCTCTACACATTACTCACCCGTCCGCCACTTTCCATCCACCGAAGTGAATTTCTCGTTCGACTTGCATGTATGAAGCACGCCGCCAGCGTTCGTCCTGAGCCAGGATCAAACTCTCCATTGTCAGAAAGTTAAGCACGCCGCCAGCGTTCGTCCTGAGCCAGGATCAAACTCTCCATTGTCAGAAAGTTATGTCCATCCTATCTATATGATAGGTTTGACTCATTTTTTTTGAACACTTGCGTGTTCTGTCCTTTGTGAATCATTTTTTAACGAAATTAACAAGTATATTTGTCACATAAATTCAATTTATGTCGCCCTCGCATTAAACGGCAACGCTCGCAATTAAACCGAATATTCATTACGGTTATAATTGCTCGTCTTTCGCTTACGCTAATGCCTCTGCTCGGGCGTTCGTTTTCAGCTATTCTGTTTTCAATGTTCTGTTTTTGGGTTCCTCCAACACACCAGACTTAACTATCTATAGTTATTAGTGTTTGGGGCAAACAAAACCAAGCATTCATATCTCGGTTTTCTTATCGTACTACAAGAATTTTTATTGTCAAGTAGTTTTTCAAAATAAATTTTAAATAATTTTGCTATTTATATTTTCAAAATTTATTCCATGCCAATGCACATTTACCATTATAAACTTAAAAATTTTTAAAGTCAATAGATTTTTTTAATTTTATTAAATAATATTTATATTATATTTATGCTAAAATAATCACGTTATGATAGAAAGATATTCAAGAAAAGAAATGGCGGATATTTGGACTTTGGAGTCCAAATTTACTTATTATCTCAATGTTGAACTTGCAGTTTGCGATGCGTATGCACAAGTTGGGACAATTTCAAAAGAAATTGCGCAGGAAATTCGCCAAAAAGCATGCTTTAATATTAAAAGGATTGATGAAATTGAACGGGAAGTAAAGCATGACGTTATTGCATTTTTAACATGCGTAAATGAAAGTCTTGGAGATTTGGGCCGATATGTACATGTCGGCATGACAAGCTCAGATGTTATTGACACAGCTTTTGCGTTGCAAATTCAGGATAGTGCAAAAATTATACTAAAAGACCTTGATACTGTCATAAATACATTAAAAAAACTTGCCAACGAACACAGAAATACTATCTGCATCGGAAGAAGTCATGGGATTCATGCTGAAGTCATGACTTTTGGAGTAAAACTTTGCAACTGGATTGATATTTTAGAAAGACAAAAAGAAAACTTTGAGCATGCCACAGAGCAAATCAGAGTCGGTCAGATTTCAGGACCTGTCGGAACTTATAGCAATATTTCTCCGGAAATTGAAAAAATTACTTGTAAAAATCTTGGGCTAAAACCTGCCAGAATATCAACTCAAATTATTGCAAGAGATTACCACGCGCATTTTATGCAGTCATTAGCTCTCATTGCAACCGTAATTGAACAGTTTGCAACAGAAATCAGGCATTTGCAAAGAACAGAAGTTTTGGAACTTGAAGAAGGATTTTCTAAAGGGCAGAAAGGATCTTCAGCCATGCCTCATAAAAAAAATCCGGTTTTAAGCGAAAATTTATGCGGACTTTCAAGAGTTGTGCGGTCTAATTCTGTTGCAGCAATGGAAAATGTTGCTTTATGGCACGAAAGAGATATCTCTCACAGTTCTGCAGAAAGGATTATTTTCCCTGACAGTCTGACTTTAGTTGATTTTATGTTAAACAGATTTAACAACATAATGGAAAATATTGTTGTTCACAAAGACAACATGCTTTCTCACAGTGAAGAATTTGGCGGAATTGTTTACTCCCAAAAAATGCTTTTATCACTCGTTGCAAAAGGACTTTCAAGAGAAGAAGCATACAAAATTGTACAAAAGAATGCTCTTGACGCATTTGAAAATCATGGCAATTTTAAACAAAATTTATTAGCTGACAAAAATGTTTTAAAATACTTAAATAAAGAAGAAATTGAAGATGTTTTTAATCCTAAAGAATTTTTAAATAATATAAATAATATTTACGAAAGATTTTTGGATTAATTAATTTAATTTATTACACATTATTTACAAAATTAACTATATCTTTATATTAAACCATGTTTGTCCTATAATCTGTATAGAGGTATATACTTTGAAACATTCAAAATTGACATGGATGATATTTGCAGCACTTATTTTGGGTGTTGTTTTTGGTCATTTTTGCCCGCATTATGCGGTTAAGATGAAAACCTTAGCCGTTATATTTTTACGAATGGTAAAAATGATTATTGCTCCTTTGTTATTTGCAACGTTAGTCAGAGGTTTGGCAAGTCATGGAGATGTTAAAAAACTTGGCAAAGTTGGATTAAAAACTATTATTTACTTTGAAATTGTGACTACTCTGGCATTGATTATCGGATTATTTATGGGAAATATATTTAATCCGGGGCATGGTTTTGGTACGGCAGCTGCAAACCCTCAGTTGTTAAAAGAGGCCGGTTTGATGGCTGTAACTGCACCTATGACCTCAGTTTCTGAAATAGTTTATAATATTTTCCCTACAAGCATTGTTCAGGCTATGTCTGAAGGAAATTTACTTCAAATAGTTGTATTTTCTATATTTTTCGCAATCGCTATTTGTGCGGTCGGAGAAAAAGCAAAACCTGTAATGACATTATTGGAATCCGTATCTCAGGTTATGTTTAAATTTACGGAATATGTAATGTATTTTGCTCCGCTGGGTATATTTGGTGCAATTGCATCCACAGTAGGATTAAACGGTTTATCTATACTGAAAAATTATTTTAAAGTAATTTTTTCTTTATATGCAGCGTTAATAGTATTTGTATTTTTGGTACTGTTCATTGCCTGCAAATATGCAAAAATATCTTTGAGAAATTTATTAAGAGTTATACAGGAGCCCGCAGTATTGGCATTTACAACTGCAAGCTCTGAAGCTGCTTTTCCTAAAGCAATTGATTTGATGGAAAGATTTGGAGTCCCGCAAAATATTGTTAGTTTTGTAATGCCTACAGGTTATACTTTCAATCTTGACGGAAGCACATTATATCTTGCAATGGCAGTTATTTTCTGCGCACAGATAAATGGAATTGAATTAGGATTAACTCAGCAATTAATTATAATGCTTGCTTTAATGCTGACAAGCAAAGGTATTGCAGGCGTTCCAAGAGTTGCTCTTGTTGTACTTGCAGGAACTCTTGCAAGCTTTAACATTCCGCTTATAGGAGTTGCTATTCTGCTTGGGATAGACCAAATCCTTGATATGGGAAGAACTACGGTGAATCTTGTAGGAAACTGCGTTGCAACAGTTGTTATTGCGAGATGGGAAAATTGTTTTGATTACGATAAAATGAATAATTATATACAAGAATGCGATAAAGAAGGCGGATTTTGGAGTTTGATTGCCCCTAAGCCTTTGGCTAAAACAGTAGAAGTTACAGAAAAAATAGAGGATAAATAAATGACTGAAACAACAGAACAAAAACAGTATAAAGACACCCTGAATTTGCCTCAGACAACATTGGCAATGAGAGCAAATGCAACCCAAAGAGAACCGCAAATTCAAAAATTTTGGGAAGAAAATAATATTTATGAAAAAATGCTTGAAAATCGTGATAAATCAAATTCTTTTGTTTTACACGACGGGCCTCCGTATTTAAGTTCGGAAAAAATTCACGTTGGAACGGCATTAAATAAAATTTTGAAAGATATTCTTATTAAATATAAAACTATGAAAGGATTTTATGCTCCAATGGTTCCGGGGTATGACGGACACGGTTTGCCTATTGAAAATGCAGTAGTCAAAACCCTTAAAGGTGGTCGTCATTCAATAACGGAAGGTGAATTAAGACAAAAGTGCAGAGAATTTGCTCATAAAAACCTGAAAGGTCAGGAAAGTGAATTTCGCCGTTTGGGCGTTTTAGGCAACTGGGAAAATCCTTATCTTACAATTAAACCTGAATACGAAGCGCAACAAGTTCGTGTATTTGGTGAAATGTATAAAAAAGGTTACATTGAAAAAGGTTTAAAACCTGTTTACTGGTGTGCATCCTGCGAAACAGCATTGGCAGAAGCAGAAGTTGAATACGCTGATATTTCATCAAAATCAATATATGTAAGATTTGAATTTGATGAAGAATCTATGCTTAAAATTAAAAATATGATTAATACGCAAGGAAAGAAAGTCTATGCAATTATCTGGACAACTACTCCTTGGACAATTCCTTCAAACGTTGCCATTTCAATGCACCCGAGATTTGAATATACATTATTTGATTATAAGGGCGATATTTATGTAACGGCAACCGATTTACTTGGGACATTTTTGGCTGATGTAGGCTGGGAAAAAGGCGATATAAAAGTTATCGGTACTGCAATCGGACAAGATTTTGAACTAATGAATACAAAACATCCGCTTGTTGATAGAAAATCAAAAATAATTTTAGGCGAACATGTTACGCTTGATGCGGGTACAGGTTTGGTTCATACGGCTCCGGGGCATGGTCTTGAAGACTATGAAGTCGGCGTAAAATACGGTGTTGAAGTATTTTCACCTTTAGATGCAACAGGATGCTGGAAAGAAGAAGTCGGAATTCCTGAACTTGTCGGAGTACCATATTATAAAGGGAATGACATGGTAATTGATATGCTTGAAAACACAAAAGCTCTTGTATATCAAAATGAAATAAATCACAGTTATCCTCATTGCTGGAGATGCAAGCATCCTGTAATTTATCGTGCAACTCCTCAATGGTTTGTAAAAGTTGATAAATTCAGACAAAAAGCAATGGAGGCAATTCATGGTGTCAAATGGATTCCTGCAAGCGGGGAGAGTCGTATTGGTAACATGGTTGCAAGCCGTACTGACTGGTGTATTTCACGTCAGAGAGCATGGGGGGTTCCAATTCCAATCTTCTATTGCGAAGACTGTGGTGAAGTTATTTGCAACGACCAGACAATAGAAAATGTTGCTAAAATATTTGAAAAAGAAAGTTCTGATGCATGGGTTAATCACAGCGCAGAAGAACTTTTACCATCCGGTTTTGTATGTCCTAAATGCGGTAAAACTCACTTCCGCAAAGAAAAAGATATTATGGATGTTTGGTTTGATTCAGGAGTATCGTGGAGTGCTGTTGTAGAAGCAAGAGCAGACGAACTCGGACATACTCCGGTTGATATGTATTTGGAAGGTTCAGACCAGCACAGAGGATGGTTCCAGTCTTCATTATTAACCTCGATAGCAACTCAGGATAAAGCTCCATATAAACAGGTTTTGACTCACGGTTTTGTTTTCGGAGAAGACGGAAGAAAAATGTCTAAATCTTTAGGCAATTACATCCGCCCTGATGATATTATCAAAAACTATGGTGCAGATATTTTAAGACTCTGGGCTGCTTCTGTTGATTACAAAAATGATATAAAAATCGGTAATAACATTGTCGGACAACTTACTGAAATATTTAAAAAGACAAGAAATACCGCACGTTTTTTAATCGGTAATTTGTTTGACTTTGACCCTGCAAATGATTATGTAAAATATGACGATTTAAAATTAATTGATAAATTTGCACTTCACAAACTGAATAAATTGATTGAAGAAGTAACTCAAAGTTTTGAAAGTTATGAATTCTACAAATATTTCCAATGCTTACAAAATTTTGCTGCGGTTGATTTGAGTTCATTCTATCTTGATATCGTAAAAGACAGATTATATACGGCAGGCAAAAAATCACTCTCCCGTCGTGCTTGTCAGACAGTTTTGTTTGAAAATCTTATGGCATTAGTCAGAATTCTTACTCCTGTAATGCCTCATCAGGCAGAAGATATTTGGCAAAGTGTTCCTGAAGTTCAAAAAGGCGGATTGATAAGTATTTTACTTGCTGATTTCCCTGTTGTAAATGAAAAATGGAATAAACCTGAACTTGAAGAACAATTCTCTCAAATTTTAAAATCAAGAGAAGTTGTTACAAGAGCCATCGAGCCATTAAGAGCTGATAAAAAAGTTGGAAGCTCTCTGGAAGTTGGAGTATATATAAAAGCTGAGAATGCAGAAATTCTTAAAGCAAATGAATCTGATCTGGCTGATATATATATTGTTTCTCAGGCTCAATTAACAGATGAAAAACCTTCAGAAGAAATCTTAAATGAATATAGCGAAGAAGGTTACAGTGTTTGGGTTGTAAAAGCAAAAGGCGAAAAATGTTCACGCTGCTGGAAATATCGTGAGCTTAACTCAAACGGCATTTGTACTGATTGTGCAGAAGCAGTAGGAGAATAATTAAATATAAAACAGAAAATAAAGGTGCGAAATTTCGTACCTTTATTTTTTTGCAATTAAATTGCCTACTTATAAAAATTAATTCGTTTTTGTTTTAAAAACAAATAATATTCCGCATATACCGGTTATAAACAAAATGACAGAAATTATCTGTGCAAATGGTACCGAGCCTATATTCAATACACTGTCAATTCTTATTTGTTCAATAAAAAACCTTATCAGTGAATACAAAATCAAATATGAAAAAAATACCAATCCTTTATATTGTTTACCGAATTTTTTGTATATAAAAAATAAAAACAGAAAAGAAATAAAATCTAAAATACTTTCATACAAAAATGTCGGATGAAACAGTTCATATTGACTATAACCTGAAATCCTTCTGCCAAGCGGTACATATAAACCCCAATTTTGAGATGCTACAGGTAAACCGTAAGCTTCGGAATTAAAATAATTTCCCCATCTGCCTATCGCCTGACCCAAAAATGTAGAGC
The DNA here is from genome assembly GCA_902794035.1 of uncultured bacterium. Taxonomy (GTDB): domain Bacteria; phylum Cyanobacteriota; class Vampirovibrionia; order Gastranaerophilales; family Gastranaerophilaceae; genus Zag111. The sequence goes on along the minus strand of CADBFN010000008.1, from coordinate 48,280 downwards.
ATGCAATTGGATCTATTATTGTAAAAAAATTCAACCGATATTTTTTCATCATAAACAATGTGCTGACAATTCCGCCAATTATACCACCATGAATAGATAAACCGCCTTCGCGGATATCAAAAATTTCAATAGGATGGCTAAAATAATAATGAGGATTCAGAATACAAAAATATAAACGGGCAAACAATATTCCCGTAATTATAATTACAGGGGCAAATTCAAGAATTATATCTTTTTTTAAATCAGGATGTGAATAATTAAATAATTTATTTGCAAATATCAGTGCAAAAAATATCGCACTGGCCAGAATTATCCCGTAATAATAAATTGATATCCCCAAAAAATTAAATGCAATATCATTTTGAGCGGGTATAATCAATCATTTACTCCTCATTTGCGGGATTTGAACTTTTCCCTTCCAAAGATTCTATTTGTTTTTCAACTTCTTCTCTGTCAGAAGCTTTTGGCTTTAGTTCCAGATATTTACTGTAATTCTTAATCGCAGCATCTTTATATTGAGCAACATAATTCTGTTCTTTTTCGCTCATTTTATATTCTTCACTGAAATCAATTTCATCAGCTTTCGGCTTATAAAGTTCACCTTCAGAATTCAATCTTACACGACCCTGTTCAATATCAATTGCAAGATTATTTTGTGATGTTGCAAGAGAATAGAATACATCCGCTTCATTTGGTTTAATTTCCAAAGCTTTCTGATATTCATCAGATGCATTCAGATAATCTTCAGCCTGAGTGTATGCAATTGCAAGATTATAATGTGTTTCATATATAGAAGGATCTAAGTCAATACTTGATTTAAGTCTTTCTATTGCCTGAGCATAATCACCTTTTTGCATATACATCTGGGCTTTGTTATTCAGATCTCTCACCGCAAAATTATTTATACAAGCCGTTGATACAACAGCTACAATTAGAACACTGACTATAAGTAATGTCTTTTTCATATATCTCCTCTTAAAAAAATAAGGTTGTTAATTTATTATAATTTAATAATAAATATATGGCAAATTTCATTAATTTAAGTTACAATAAAAAAGTGAAATGTGAATCGTGAATTGACCGTTTCATAATAACTTATATTTATTTGTTGTAAAAAACAATTCACCATTCACGACTCACGATTCACTCATAATAAGGAGTTTAAAATGTCAGACGATAAAGTTGTAAGCCTGGGTTCAAAAAAGAATAAATCTAAAGAACATAAAGAAGAAGAACAAAAACAAGAACTTGTTTATTGTAGTTTCTGCGGACGACCTAATACACAGGTGATAAAGATGATTGAAGGTCCGGGGGTAAATATTTGTTCGGAATGCACTATGATAGCATTGCAATATTTTGTTCTTGAGGACAGAATCCCTTGTGCCGAAGCACAACAAATTTTAAAAGCATTCTGGGGAAAGGCAAAATAAATTGAGCGTCTCAAAACAACTTAATCCGTTTGAAATAAAATCAACTTTAACAAAGCTACTTTGTAAAATAAATTCGGTAGAAGATATAAGAAATTGTCTTGATGATATAGATTTACTTGATTCACAGGAAGATAAATCGTTATTATCAAAGTTATTATTCAAAGAATTATCCAATGCCTCAAAAGAAAAAATTCCTGTAATATGCTTTTTGTTAGAACATTTTGTCAGTAAAAATGATTTAATTTCCGGCTTGTGGGAAATGATGAAAAATAAAAATCTTTCAACAGATATAAGAGTAATGGTACTTAATATGCTCAGAGAGCTTGATGCAGACTGGTCTTATGATAATTGCTCAGAGTATGTTGAAGATGCTGATGAAATTCTTGACGAAAACACAAAACAGTTATTAAAAAATGCAATTATAAATCCGGAAGTTCAGATTGATTTTATGGATTTTCTTGCATCAATCAAAACTGAAGATAAAATAACATTACTGAATTCATTTGAGCATGATTTTGAATCTGATGCTCTGGCAAACATTCTTATACCCGTTTTTGAATCTAATCCTGACAGTCCTGAAGGGAAAGAAGCTCTGAAATTACTTGGCAATACAAAATCCCAGCTTGCTCTGAATTTGCTTGAAAGAATGAATAAATACACAACAGGAGAGCTTAATCAAAGAATAAGAAAAAGCCTTGCAACATTAAAAATGTCAGGTATGAGAACGGATAATACAAAAGAATTGTATAAAAAACTTCTCATAAATACAAAACCTGACAAATTTTATGTGACATATCCTGACGGTCATGGTGATGTTGCAATGATTTGCACAAGAATAACCGAAGAAAAAAGAATTCGTTTTATATCAATTGTTATAAACATTGAAACAGGCATTAAAGATTGCTTTGGATTCTATGATATTTCACAATTTGAATGCAACAAAATTTTAGAGAAATTTTTAAAAGATGAAAAAGTCGTATCAGTAAAACCTGAAATCTTTAAAAATATTCTGTTTAATGCTGAAATTACAACTATTAAAAAATCCGATTCGGATTGGGAACTTCCGTATGAATACATTTGCTGGAGAAATTTGTTAATAGATATAGATTGTGATGAAAAATATATCGATGAGATTATAAAAAATGAATTTATACCCGATAAAACCAATATTAATATAATAAAAAGTCTTGATGAAATGAAAATATCTTCTCATTGGTTTTTAGATGCTGATTACAGCGACGAATTTGAAGAACTGTTAAAAGAATTAAAAAATACCAAAAATTTAGATGAGTTGATTAGAAATTATAAAGATAAAGTATTTTATACAGAAGAAAAAGTTTCATGGAAAAATAAACTTATTTTCTGTGCATATATTAAATATTCAATAGACAAAAATGATGAAGCTCAGAAGATATATAATATCGCATATAATAATGACGCTTTTGAGCAGTTATTAACAGAGATACTAAAACGCAGCATTTATGAATATTTAGTTCTTATAAAATATAATAAAGATTTGAATACTGAAATGTTTACAGATGAAAATATTTCGGATAAAATAACATATATAGAAACAAATTGGGTAAAATCTGATGTATAAAATAATGGCTCTTGATATCGGAACTAAACGAATAGGAATAGCCCTGAGCGATTTTCTTTTAGTTACTGCTCAAGGTCATTCATACATCCCAAGAGAACCGGAAGACAAAGCTATTGAAACAATACATAAAATCGCTAAAGACAATCATGTAGAAAAAATAGTTGCCGGATTACCAATAAACATGGACGGAACAAAAGGATTTCAGGCAGAAAATTGCGAAAAATTTGTTTCAAAAATAAAAGGTTATGAGGTAATATTTGAAGACGAAAGACTAACCTCAGACAGTGCAGAAGAAAATCTTCGCAATAAAAAAATTGATTTCAGAAAAGACAAAGGATTGGTTGATATTGAAAGTGCTTGTATTATACTGGAGCAATACCTTTCGAGAATAAATTAAACAATTTACAAAAATAAAGGAGCAAAAAAATGGCAGAAGAAGAAAACAACTTAATCGAACTTACAGATGAAGATGGTAATGTTATCAAATGTGCACTATACGATATAATAGATTTTGAAGGGAAACAATATGCAATTCTTGCAGATATGTCCCATTCTGAAGATGATATGTATGACACAATTATCGTAACATATACCGAAGAAGACGGCACAAGCTATTTTGAAACAATTGAAGATGATGAAGAATTTGACAGAGTTTCAGAATATGTAGATAAAATACTTGATGAAGAAGATTTGGAAGACGAAGAAGACGAATAGTTATGTTTGAAAAATTCACTGAAAAAGCTCTTAATGTAATTGTAGAAGCACAAAACATTGCAATTTATGACCACTCTGATAAAGTATTGTCAGAACATTTGCTGCTTGCAGTTGTTAAAAACGCAAAAGGATTTTGTGCAAGGATTTTTAATTCCTACGATATTACATATGAGAATTTAGCGCAAGAAATATATATGAGCCTTAATATAGAAGAAGCAGATATGAATTCTTCAATTCCGTTCAGTGATGATTTTAAACGTATATTACAAAAGACAATGGATTTGGTAAATGAATCCGGTAACTCAACTGTTCATTATGAACACCTTGTCTTAGCAGTAATAAATGATAAACATTCCAAAATATCAACATATTTGGAAACACTTGGTTTTGATATTGATAAATCAAGACCGCTTATAGAAAAACTGGTTCAGAGGAAAGTAAAAAAAGATTTTCACCCTGAAATTGAAGAAAATAAAGAACCGGAAATTGATTTGACAAAAGAAACAGATACTTTATTTGATAATTTGGAAGCTTCAAAAGTTCTTGAGCGTGCAGTTTCGAAACTTTCAACTTCAGGATTTGAAATTCTCGGAACAGAACAAATTATTTCATCTATTTTGGAAGATAAAGAATCAAATTTGACCAAAATACTTGCACAATTTGGCATTACCGACAGCGCGTTTGAAGATAAACTGTCAAAAGTTCAGTCAAGAAGTGCTGAATATGAAGGACGTCAAATTGTATTCACACCAAACGCTTTTGTCGCAATGACATTAGCTCAACAAACGGCAAAAGAGCTCGGTTCATCCGAAGTGCTGCCTGAACATATGATTTTAGGTTTATTAAAATCCAAAAAAGGTGTAGCTTATAATATTCTTAAAGAATTTAAGATTAATGATGATGATTTGGCTCATACAATTATCAAACCTATTGAAAAAGAAATGCCTGAAACATTAACAATCCTTCGTCTGGCAAAGCAGGAAGCAAGACGTATGGGCAAATGCGTTGTCGGAACCGAAATGTTTATGCTTGGTATTATTGGTGAAGCAACAGGTATAGGTGCCGTTGTTCTCAATGAACTTGAAATTACCATAAAAGACGCCAGAAAAATTGTAGAACAAATGGTTGGAGTGGGCAGTGATTATTCAGATAAAGAAATCATGTTTACAAAACGTGCAAAACGTGTTCTGGAAACTGCGTGGGAAATTGCCAAAAAAGCAAATAAAACAAAAATTGAATCTTCTGATTTGTTATGGGCAATTACCACAGAACCTGAATCTACAGCTATGCAGGCATTAGAACAACTCGGAACAGATGTTTTGGAAATTCGTGAAGGTATAAAAAAACATTTGAATTCATAATAAATTCCTTTGAATAATGAATATAATTGAACAAACTATCAAAAAATTTTTAAAAAATTATAATATTAATAAGCCTGAAAATATATTTCTTGTTGCATTTTCCGGCGGTTATGATTCAATGTGCCTGCTCAATTGCCTGAAAAATATTTGCGAAAACAAAATTATTGCAATTCACTTAAATCACAACTGGCGAGGAGAAGAAAGTGATACGGAAGAAAAAAACTGTAAAGAATTTTGCCAGAAAAATTCAATAGAGTTTTACAGCGAAAAGTTGCCATCTGATATTGCACACACTGAAACAGATGCCCGAAACGCAAGGTATGATTTTTTTGACAGATGTGCGAAAAAATTTCATTCAAATATTATATTCACCGCACATAATAAAAATGACAATGCCGAAACTTTGATTTACAGAATCGCTAAAGGTACAGGCATCTCAGGTTTATGCGGAATTTCTTCCCACAGAGATATTTTCTACAGACCACTTTTGAATATTGACAGAAATACAATAGAAAAATATTGCAAAAAAAATAATCTTAAACCAAATAATGACAGTTCAAATAAAGATACTATACACAAAAGAAATTTAATAAGAAGCGATATTTTACCTTTATTTCAGGAAATTAATCCTAATACAATTAATGCTTTGACTTCTTTAATTCAAAATGCGAAAGATGAAGAAGAAATTGTATGTGAGTACATTGATCAAATCAAAAACAAAATACTAAAAAATAATAAGTTTAATACAAAAGATTTTCTGAATTTGTCCAATCCGATACAGATGCGAATTATTTATGATTTAGTCATTCCTTTGGTACCGCAGGATTATGACAAACAAAGAATACAAACTCTTTTGAAATTTATAGTTGAAAATAACACTTCAAAATCGGGTAAAATTTGTTCTGTTACAACAGGATATGATTTATATGTATGCGAAAAATATTTTGAACTTATAGAGAAAAAAAATAACGAAAATATAAATATAAAAATAGATAAAACCGGAGAATATAAAAATGGAAGAATTACTGTCAATATTTGCGAATGTGATAGCATGCCTGACAAAACTGATAAACATTCTGGCAGGGTTGTTTATGTGGATTTCTCCTCAATAGATTTCAATTTTGAGTTTAGAAACAGGCAAGACGGGGATATTATCCAACCATACGGAATGAAAGGACACCAAAAATTAAAAAAATATCTAAATTCAAAGAAAATTCCAAACCATATAAAAGACGAATTACTTTTTTTAACTCAGGGTAAAGAAATTTTGTGGGCTCCGAATATAGGTTTAAGTGATAAAATAAAAGTAACAAAAAATCCTACACATAAGATAGAGGTTAAAACAGATGGAAATTAAATTAGAAGACTTAAAAATTCTGTATAGTTCAGAACAGTTACAAACAAGAATAGCAGAGGTTTCAAAAGAATTAAATAATTTTTATAATGGCGAAGAAGTCATTGCAATATGTGTTTTAAAAGGAGCTGTTGTATTTGCAACTGATTTAGTAAGACATCTTGATATGCCTTTAAAAATTGAATTTATAAGATTATCAAGTTATGGGTCTTCAACCACAACATCAGGAAAAGTTAATGCTGTTGATATAAAACTTCCTGATTTGAACGGGAAAAATGTTTTAATTATTGAAGATATCGTCGATACAGGATTAACTGCAAAATTTTTGGTTGATTTTATTCATATGAATTTTCACGTCAAAACGTTAAAATTCTGTTCGCTTTTAGATAAAAAAATTACAAGAAAAGTTGATATTGAACCGGATTATTACTGCTTTGATGTAGATGATAAATTTGTTGTAGGTTATGGTCTTGATTATGACGGTTATTACAGAAATTTACCATATATCGGATACAAAGAATAATTGCCTTTTATTTTTTATAAATAAGTAAAATTGCAATTAAAGCAATTGCGCCAATAGTAATAAAAATATCTGCGACATTAAATACCGGAAAATTCATAAAATTCAAGTGAATATAATCTCTGACATAGCCAAGAACTATCCTTTCGTGGCAATTTGCCATAATTCCTGCTGATAAAAGCCCAATGAAAGAAACAGATATCAGATGAATACTTTTATTATGATGAACATAACCCCATAATAAAGTTGTTGCAACAATTGCCGTTATTATAAAAAATTCTCTGGCATTTTCCAGCAAACTAAATGCAGCTCCGCTGTTTTTTAAATATGTAAGACTAAATACGGCATTTGAATAATGATGTCCTGAAGTAACATTATCTACTATTAACTTTGAAGAAAATAAAGCCAAAAATATCCAGAATATAAAACTTCCTATCAGGAAAAAATATTTACCAACCGATTCTCTCATTACTCTTTAACCTCTAATTTAACAAAATTATTCTTTGGAATTACATTTACTCTTTTCATTAAACAAGCAACACCTGCAACATATATCTTTGTACCGTTAAAACTGTCTGAAACGGCTTTAGAAATTGCAAGAGATACCACAGCATATTCATTAATGTTATCGGTATTAGCTTTTATAAATCTTTCCAAAACATTTGTTTTAGGCATTGTTCTTAATGGTCCTTCAGGAATTTTGGACGGATATACAACGGGATCATGTTCTATTGAACCAACAATAACAGTATTTTTATCCGCCTCTGCCTTTGCGGTGATTGTGTATTCTTCCCCTGCGCCAACCTGATTTGGTGCTATCAGTTCTATATTCATAAATCTTGCATCACCATATAATAATGAAGACTCATCTGTCAGCATAATTTCTCCGGATATGAACCATTTGTCATTGATTTTTACAAGTTGGTATATACTTGCTGATTTTGCATGAATTTCTCCGGTTATAGATAATGTATCCAATTTATCATATATAGTGCCAATCGCAGATTCTTCAACGGTAACAGAAGCATTATTGCCGTTTATATCAATTGAACGGATTTTTGTTGTATAAGCTAAATCTTTACATTCATCCCATGTTTCTTCAATACTTTTAAAATATGCTTCTTTGTTAAACCCGTCACTATTTATATAATTGTCATAATATAAAGTTTTCAACCCTGTAATATCATGTTTATTTGCAAACTGTGAATGCAAAGCAAAAAGTTTTTTAATTTGTTTTATTTCAGCCTTGTTAATTTTGTTTTGCTCTTGCCTGTAGGCTCTTGTAGAAACCAATGATGCCTGAACATTAGTATTTATGCAATTTATTGCTAATATAACCAAAGTTAAAATAAGTAGTATCTTCTTCATACAAAGTATTATAGCATAAAAGTCGCATATTTAATATTTCTTTATAAATGTTATTATTATTTTTATTGCGGGATTAGTAAATATATAAATATACATTATTTTTTTGAGGATGAAAATATGGATGCTGCTTTAAACTACGGGATAGATACCAGATTATCGGATTTGGTTGCAAATTTTAAGATTACAAATGTTGAAAATATGCTGGAGAAAATGTTTGAAAATATGCCAATAAACAAACCTTTGGATTATATTGGCGAATTAAATCAGACTGATGCAATGTTTTAAATAATTTTTACTATTTTACAGCATTTTCAAAACCACTCCAGTCAAAATTAATGGCAGATACTTTTTTATTAATTTTGTCAAGGTCTTGATTTTTTAACAGTGAAAAATTATCACCGAATTCTCCTTTCATATTAATGAAAGGGATTTCAAATTCTTTTGCAATTTTTTCAACTTTTATATCATAATTTATTGCCAAAGTTTTAACACCTGAGAGCAATCCGATAATAATTGCATGGAAACGCATTGAAATAAGATATTGTGCTTTTGACAAATGTTCAACAATTTCAGAATTCGTCAGATTATTATATATAACGGTTTGCATCTCCGAATTAAGCATTTTGATATTTTGCTCAAATGTTTTGCAAATTTCATAATCAATTGAATCCTGAAAAGAATATATTTCAATTTTATAATCCGGAAAATTTCTGCACACACAATCAGCAAGCCTGTCTAAAAAATCATTATTCATATTTTTGCAATTTCTTAATTGTATTGCCAAAGTTTTATTTTTTTCTGTTTCAGGTATTTTTACAGAAAATATAGGATCGCAAAGCAAATCTGCATTTATGCCCCAATTATGCAGAAGTTCAGAACTTTTTTTGTCCCTGACACTCACATAATAACAGTTTTTTAACAGTATTTTAGTTAAAAATTGTCCTGCTGCGGAATTTATCGGACCAATACCCTGTGCAAAAATTATAACTTTTTTTCTAAGAAAAAGCGCAATAAAAATGATTATAAGATAGTATAACAAACTTTTTAGACTTGTTACATCCTGAAGCAAACTTCCGCCTCCTGAAATCAAAAAATCTGATTTATATACAGATGCAATTATATTTTGAAAATCAAATGTTTTAACGCATCTTATATGCTTATAAAGTGATTTCGTATATTCAGGATCAGATGATATTATTGTAATTCTGCTTCTGTCAGCCTGTAATTTATTCACAAGGACAGATAAAATAGCCTCGTCCCCAAAATTTTTAAATCCAAAATATCCTGATAATACAAATCTTTTTTTCATTATTTCAGACTATCCAAAAGTTGTTTTGTTCTTTGCGTAATTTCTTCGGGACTAAAACCGGCAGTCAGATCTCGTCCGATACCTACCGCAAGCGCACCTGCATTCAAATATGCTTTAACTTCATTTAATTTAACATTACCCTGAGGTATAACATTCAAAAAAGGCATTGGTCTTAAAATATTTTCAATATATTCAACCCCGCCTAAGGCAGTTGCCGGAAATACCTTTACAACAGGAATTCTTGCCTGCCAGGCTCTGTATGCCTCATTTGCCGTTGATGTACCTGCAATAAACGGAACATGTCTGTCTTTTGAAATTTTAACGATACTTGTTGAAAATACCGGCGATGAAATAATTTTTGCCCCGCAATCAATAGCAATCTGCGCCTGAACAGATGTAATTATTCCGCCTGCACATACTATTGCATTCTTTGACAAATTTTCTATTGCATTAAAAACTTTTGAATTTCCGACATTTATTTCTACAATATTTAAACCGCCTTCTATTATTGCCTTTGTAGTTTTAATGATTTCATCAGAATTTTTACTTCTGATAATCGGGAATATTTTATTTTTTTTCAATTCATCTATTAAATTTATGCCCATAGTCTATCCTTTTTTCAAAATTTATTATATCATAAAATAGTACAAAGGGTTTTAAAGTATGAAAAAATTAAAGAATAAACTGTTTTATATTTATTCATTACTGTTTTATCTCTTGCTGATATTAGTTTTCACTTTTTTGGCAAACAGATTTATAAAACCATTATCAGATGTTTTTTTGATTTCTCATTTTGCATCAAACCGCAATATATCAACAGATATTATAGAAGTAATTATAGATGATCAGACAAATCAAAAATATCACTGGACAAGTGATGATAAAAATGAAGTAACGGCAGATTTACTTGATTTTTTCCATACATATGCAAAACCAAAAGTTGTAGGATTAGATGTTAATTTCATTTCATTTAATGATGAATTAGCCAAAGAATCCACAAATTTTATAAACCAAATTTCAAAAATGGATAATCTTGTTTCTGCATTTGCTCCTGCAGCGGCATATAATGACAGTGATGAAAAATTACTAAAATCTTTCTCCAAAAATCATTCACTCAATGTTACATTAAAAACCAAAATTCCAAAAAATACGGAGTTTAACAGTATAGTAAGCAGTTCACAAATCCTGCGGGATAGCACAAAAAATTACGGTTCTGTTCTGATTAAAGCAGGAGAAAATTCAAATTTTATTTTTGATTCACCGCATATTGTAAAAATAGGAGATAACTACTATCCTTCTTTGCCGTTAAAAATGTATCTTTTAATGCATAAAACCAATGATATTATAATTGATAAAAAATATATTACAGTACCAAAAACAGGCTTAAAATTAGAATATGAATACAAAAATGGTTGTTTTAATGTTCCTATAAAATTTTACCACTCCCCATTTAATACAAAAGATTCAAAATCTGATTATACACATATTTCAGTTCAGGCAATGCAGGTTTTGAAAACTTATGAAGCACTCAATCAGGGGATTACCCCTCAAACTCACCCCCAACGCTACAATCCTGAAAGTTTTGATTTAATAAATCCTGCACTTTTTAAAGATAAAGTTATTTTTATCGGTGGGAATATTTCAGGGCCATCAGATGATGTATTGCTGACACCGGTAAATAATCATCATCCGGGAGTTGATATTCAGGCAACAACATTTGATAATTTATACACTGATTCACACTTGAACAATATTGGAGTCGGAGTCAGCGCATTTTTCTACATGCTATTGTGTGTTTTTGCATTTATTGTAATTCTCAGATCTTCTTTTATACGGGGATTACTTGCTATAATCGGAACAGATTTAATATATCTGCTTTTTATAATAGTATTAGCCATAAGCGGATATGTATTTAATTATTCTACACCGCTGGTTTGCCAATTCGTTACAATGATATTTGCTTATTCTTTCAAATTCTTAAATGAAAGCAGAAATAAAGAACAAATCAAAAATGCAATGGGAAAATATTTATCACAAGACGTCATGAAAAATGTCGTTAAAGATATAGAAAATCTCGGTTTAGGCGGAAAAAGGGCAGTTGTAACAGTTCTTTTTTCAGACATAAGAGGTTTTACAAGCATGAGCGAAAAAATGAGTGCCGAAGATGTTTCTAAAATCCTCAACGAATATTTTGCTGAAATGGAGCCGATAATCCGCAAATATAACGGGGTTATTAATAAATTTATAGGGGACGCAATTATGGTAATTTTCGGAGAACCTATACAAGATATAAATCACCCTAAAAATGCGGTAAAATGTGCCTATGAGATGCTGAAAAAAGTAAATTATCTTCGTGAAAAATGGCTTGAAGAAGGTCGTCCGCGTTTTGAGATAGGAGTAGGTATAAATACCGGAGAAGTATTTATAGGTAATATCGGAACAGAAAATCGTATGGAATACACAGTTATTGGCGACAGTGTAAACCTTGCAAGCAGAATTGAAGGTTATAACAAAGTCTATAAAACAAATTTGCTGATAAGTTCAACAACATATAATTACATCTCTGATTGTGCTGATGTTATAAAAATTAAAGACGTTCAAATTCGCGGGAAATCCAAAAAAATGGATATTTACGAAGTTTTAAGAATTGATGTTGATAAATAAATTAAAAATCCAATAATATTTTAAAAGATGATTTTAACAAATCAAATGACCATTTTGCAATAACCAAACCGCCAAAAATGCCTATTAATGGATCTAAAATTATTAGTCCGAAGTATTTTCCAAGAAGCAAAGCAAATATTGCAAGAACTGAAGTCATTGCATCTGCAACAATATGAAGATATGCAGCCTTGTAATTCAAATTTTCTGTATGCTCATAATTATGAACTTCATGATTATCATCACACTGACCGCAATTGCAATGCGAATGGTTATGATTATGCAAAGGATTTTCACCACCCATAATTAATATACAAAGTAAATTTATAATAAGACCTATAACCGCAACCAAAATCGCATCTGAAAAACCTATTGACAAGGGTTTAAAAAACCTTTCTGTTGATTCCCATATAATTCCGACAGATGTAAAACCCAGAAGAATTGCACTTGTATATCCCCCAAGAGCATTTAGTTTCGTTGTTTTGTCTTCATATTTAACTGCAACAAGGCAAACAATTAAAGTTATTGTAAATGCCAGCACATGTGTACCCATATGAAATCCGTCAGCTGTTAAAGCCATAGAATGACTTGTTATACCATAATAAATTTCAGCTATCATCATTAAGACTGTAACTATAATAACGCTTATAGTACGTTTGCGCAAAATTTTATTATCCATAGCGGAACTTCCTTTGACCTAATGTTAAACCTTTGTTTAATAATAGTCAAGATTTAATGGAAATTTATTAAGGAATCAAATAAACTTCAAATCAATTTTTAAAATTTTACCAGGAGCCTCCGCCCCCACCGCCTCCACCGCCGCCGGAAAAACCGCCTCCGCCACGGCTTGAAGATGATACCCCGCCATTAGATCTTGTAGGGACAGTAACTGATGCAAAATTATGTGAAAAAGTATTAAATGAATGAGTATTAATAACATTACCGCAATACCAATCAGGTTTTAGCGTCATAATGCTTTCAAATTGCTTTATCCATTTGTCAGAAACATCTAACACATAAGCATAAGGCAAAACATCATATACATAAGACGGATTTTCTTTTAACAACGCTTCCAGTCTGTGTTTTTCCGCAACTTCAATGAACTTTTTAAAACCAAGAACTTCTCCAAGCATTCTGTTTCCAAATTCATTTCTCTGAGGAAGATTATATAAACATATTGTTGATATAATAATTCCGATAAATCCGGCTATAATTGATGGTAAGTTTAAATAATTAATAGTTATATTTGGTAAAATTATTGTCAGTGGTATTCCACCAAAACCCAATGACCATAATATTAAAAATATACGATTAGAAATTGAAGTCTTAAAACTGCTTATAAATACTGCAATTGCTATAACCGGAAATAATAATACTATACCTAATGATTGTATTTGTTGTAAATTAAAATTAAATAGTGAAAATATAGTCAGAAAAATTAAACCTAACAGGCATAATGCAGCAGGAATTATAGTTTTATAACTTATAGAATTTCTAACAAATATTTTATTACGCGCTTTATTTATGCTGTCTATTATAGTTTGACATTTACTATAAAATGTCCTTGATTTTTCTAAATCTATCTGCGAAATTTTGACACTTGGTAATAACGCGTCCATAAATGCTTTTTCAATATGATTTTTACCATTATAATTCTTTAACTTTTCAATTTCAAATCCAAACATACTATCAGAAATTTTTAAATAACCTTTATTCGCAAGGTAAAAAATCAAAGATACAAGACTTTTTTCACTCGCTTTACCTTTATACATCAATTCAACTTCCGCACTGTTATAATTTTTGGGCGGATAAAATGTTACAACCGGAATTACAGGCTTATCTTTTCCGTAAGTAAACCATATAAACCAACTGATTACCGTTAATGCAAGCATTATTGATATAACAATCATCGGAACATAATTTGTTTTATGATTAAAATAACCCTTTGGCACTTCAACTCTTAATGTTATACCGTTATAAGCAGGCAAAGATTGGGTTGTATATCCTGATAAAGTTTTATCATTTACAAAAAACTGCGCTCCGCCGTTAAAACCTGCCGTTCCCTCTCTACCTATAGAAAGTCCTGCTTTATTTGAATCAAATTTTTCAGGCATTGTTACACTGAAACTTGCTTTTTGGATTTCCGTTTCCCATTGTGTACCGATTATATTGAAATAAAATTCGTTTTTATTATCTAAAAAATTGTAATCATAAGATATTCGATAATGTTTAGGACCACTTACATATACATCAGGATCCCCTATTTTAATTTTTTGATTATTTCCATCTATACTTTCACTATATTTGGCAGGATAAATGCGAATATTTGAAATAGTATTTCCTTTCAGCGGTATTGTACGGTAAATTCCGTGAGAAGAAACCGTAAAATTCACATCAATTTCTTCTGTGACATGTGCTGTTTTGTTTTTATCAACATTAATATTTACATCATAATTTGTGATATAAAAATTCTCCGCAAATGCAGGTATTGAAACAAAAATGTAAATTAATAGACCAAAAATTAAACCAAAAATCTTTTTCATTTAGAACTCCGTTTTTATATTTTGTCTTTCACCTTCCGTTATTTCAAACATTTTTGCACTTTTAATTCCAAACACCCCCGCAATCAGACTTGTTGGAAATATTTCTGCCGTATTATTCAAAATACGAACACAACCGTTATAATACTTCCTTGAATTAGCAATATCATTTTCTATAGATGTTAATTCTTCCATCAGCTTTGCATAGTGTTCATTTGCCTTTAAATCAGGATAATTTTCAACAACGGCAATAATTTGAGACAAACTTTCACCAAGTTTTTTATTTGTATCTATTTTATCATTATCAGACATATCGGAATAATTGCCCGAACGAAGTTTTGCAACATCGTCCAGTAAACTTTTTTCATGTCCTGCATAAGCTTTGACAATTTCAATAAGATTTGGAACTAAATCCCAACGCTTTTTAAGGTAAACATCCATTGTAGAAAAAGCTTCTTTTACATAATTACGCAAAGTTACAAGCCTGTTATAAACAACTATAACAAACAAAACCAAAACTATGGCAACTACTGCCAAAACTGTACTATTCATAATTAATTATCCTTATTCGGAATTAGTCGTTAGCACTTGTTAAGAAATTAACAAGCCCCTGCAGTCCAAGTTTGTAACTGTCGATTTTAAATCCGCAAATTTGCCCTACACAAACATCTGCAAACATTGATTCATGTCTGAATTCTTCGCGTCTGTAAATGTTAGAAATATGAATTTCTACAGTTGGAATTTTTACCGCCAAAAGAGCATCTCTGATAGCGACACTGGTATGAGTATATGCTCCCGCATTTATTACTATACCGTCAAAATTCCCAAGCGCATACTGAATTTTATCAACAATTTCTCCTTCGCAATTACTTTGATAAATTTCAATATTAACACCAAGCTCAAATGAATATTCATGAAGCTCCATTTCAATATCTTTGTATGATTTTGAACCATACTGCTCAGGCTCTCTTACACCAAGCATATTAATATTAGGACCATTAATGATAAGTATGTTTAAATCTTTCTCCATAAATCAAATTATAACATAAAATATTTTGTATGTAAAGATTTGTTACAATATTTGTTTATATTTGTTACAAACTTGACATGTTGGTATATCATGCATGTACAAACTATCCCAAAATCTCCTCCCAAGATTATTGTTCAAAGTCGCATCAAGTGTGACTTTTTTTTTCGCTCTTTTTTGACCATTCACCTTCGTCCTCACTTCCGCGGGTTTGCTCACTGCGTTCGCATCACCCTGACACAAAATTCGCTACGCCCTCGCAATAAATGGCAACGTTCGCAATTTGGCAGAATATTCATTACTGCCACAATTGCTCAACTGTCGCTATCGCTCCTGCCTCTGCTCGAGGCTTGTCTTTAATTTTGTTAAAGTTCGGACAATTGTTCATTTCACTTCGTTGCCATTCACCTTTGTCCTCACTTCCGCGGGTTTGCTCACTGCGTTCGCATCTCCCTGACACAAAATTCGCAAAAAAAAAGACCTCTTTTCGAGGTCAGGTTGGTTATTTTTGGTTATGTTATAGTATTATGTCAGTTAAAAACTGTATATAGGTTAATTATTTATGTCTTTTTCCAAATTTCTTAATTACCCTAAAGATATAATTTTGCCTTTTTTCTTATATAAATTTACAAAAATTAACAATACTCATTCGCTTTTGATACTATCATGTGTTTATGTTTGAAAAATTGAAAAAATTTATATGGGCTCATATATTCAGAAAACACTACTGGCGCACAGGGAAATGCAAAGGTTGCGGTCAATGCTGTACTCATATTTATGTAAAACATTTCAGACATGTTTTAAAAGATGAAAAAGAATTTGAAAAATTACAGGGATTATTCAGCTTTTATTCAGGCTTAAAAATTATAGGTAAAGATGAGTTAGGCTTGATTTTTGAATGCAAACATCTTGATACCGAAACAAAAAAATGTAAAATACATTTTTGGCGTCCTCCAATCTGCCGAAGATACCCGCAAGAAGAACTTTTTGCGATGGGTGGTACTCTTTCCGAAAATTGCGGTTTTAAAATGGAACCGATAATCCCATTTAAAGATGTCATGAAAAAATTAGAAAAAAAACAAAACAAAAAAATTGTAAGATTTTAAATATATTTATTTATATTGTTAAGAAAAAAATAATTTTTTTTATACATCTTTATTTTTATTTTTTATTATGTATAATGTAATTGTTTCTGCTTATGAATAATCGGGGTGTGTATAGTAAATAAGTAGTTTCGGGATATATATGTTCCTAGTAACAAAAAAATATTGCTCTTAATATTTGTTAATATTTGACGAGCATGATAGCAATTTTTTCTTTGTCGAAGGTTCTATATATATGGAAGGTTTATAGGTAGTATGAAAGTAGATATTGTTAATCAGAATTCTCAGGCAAGGGGTTATGTGCCAAATTTAAAAGCCGGCAGTGTTAAAAAGACTCCTCATTTTACCGGTATGTCAAAAACCGAAAAAGAAATGATGAACTTATTACATCATAAAAAAGTAATTGAGGTCATGAAATCTTTTGAATGGTTAAAAGGTGAAATTGGCGGTATTTTACTGACAGCTTTGGGGACAGGGTTAGTAGCTCCGATATTTATCGGTTATAACCCATTTGTGCATGCTCCAAAAAATGCAACTCCGGAAGAAAAGGAAGATGTTAAAAATACAAAACAATATACTGCTATGCGCCAACCTGTTTCAGCTGCTTTAGCAATTTTATTCCAGGCAGGAGTTCAAAAGTATATTGATAAAGGACTTGATGCAGTATTTAATAACCCTGAATTGTCTAAATATGCAAGACTAAATTTGGATCAACAGGTTATAAATACTGATTCATATATCAAAGCAAATGTTAAAAAAGAAATGGATGCACAAGGTATGAAGAAACCTTCTCTTGTTGCATCTTGGTTCAGCAAAGATGCAAAAGCAAGAAGAGATGCATATACTGAAGCATTTGATAACAAAGTCGATGCAATCAAAGACTCTCAGATTCAAAAAGTTGCAGATGGTCTTGAAGAAACAGGCAAAATTATTATAGGCGAAAGAAATCTTGATCATAAAACAACTGCAGAGCTTGTAAATAAAGAAATTCAAAAATATATTAACGATGCTAAAAAATTAAAGAAAACTCAGGATCAAATTGTATTCTATAAAGACAGAGCTCAAACTCTTATGGAAAATGAAGACTATCTGAAAGAATTATTTAAAGATATTCCTCTTGAAAAAGTCAGAAAAACTATGGATGAAACTGAGCTGAAAGGTTTATATGAACAAGTTGGAAAATCTGTTCAGGAACTTCTTGATAAAGAAACAAATCCAAAAGTAAGAGTAATTTTACAGGAAATCATGGACAAACCTGAAGATTTACGCGCAAACAGAATTGAAAGAACTTTACAACGTATAGAATCTATCAAAAAAATGTGTAAATCTTATGCAGACGGCTTTACAGTAGAAAATTATGAAGATGCATTGCACGAAAGAAATAAAAACCTCGAAAAACGTATAGTTCAGCTAAAAGAAGCAAGAATAAAATCTCCTGGTGCGGCAGATGAAAATGTTATAAAAGCTGCAATAAATAAAGTTGCTGAAGCTTGTAAATTCAAACGCGGTGACAAAATTATGGAACCAATTTTGGAAAACACAAACACATTCAGCAGCAGCACAGTTGAAAAATTGAGCAAAAAAGTATTTAAAGATGTAGCAAAAGCATATAAAAAACTTGTAGATAATAACTACAAGAGCTGGAATCAAATAACAAAAATCGGAGTTGGTGTCTTAATTACCTTACCTATTACTTGTACAGCGCTTAACTGGGTATATCCGAGATTTATGGAATTATTCTTCCCTAAACTTGCAGGAATAAAAAAGGATAAAGCACCTCAAAATGTACAACAGGGAGGTGACAAATAATGAATATCGGATCTGTCACTACAAGTACTTTAAAAGGAATTGGTAAAGGGATTGCAAAAGCAACTAATGCAAAACCTGCAAGATGGTTAGGCGATAAATTTAACCTGAATCTTGAAGATGCATTGGCAATGGCAACAGTTGGTTCAATTATTGCAAAAGATGGTATTGGTTGTGCAATGTATGTTACTCAGAGTATGAATAACAAAAAAATTCCTGATAAAAAACGTAAATTTGTTGCGGCGTTAGATTTGACAAACGGTTTATTAATGATTGTTGCTCAGATCGGTATGTTCCTTGCAATGAGAAAATACTCAGGAAAAATATTTAATAAATTGTTAAGTAAATCATTTAATCCGTTAGCAAAATCAAATACTATATCAAGAATGCGTATGTGGGCTTCTAAAAAAGGTGAACCTGTATTGAAAAAACTCGGTTTGGAAAAAGTATTTGATGAAAAAGTACAAAAAGGTGCATTAGATGTATTCAAGTTTGTATTAGATACTGCAGCAGCAACCATTATCGGTAAACGTGTAATCGTTCCGCTGATTGCAACTCCATTTGCAAGTAAAGTTGAAAAATGGCTGGATAAACGTGAAAAAATGAAAAACGGTGAAATTTCTGAACAAGAAAAAGCTCCTGATGCTTTTGAACCTTCAATGAAAGGTAATGATAAAACAACAGATGCAAAAGTTGCAGTTGCAGCCAATGAAGCAGAAGATGAAACAACTAATCTGTTAGATATTTACAAAAAAAATATGAAATAATATAAAATCTAAAATATAAAAAAATAGTGCTTACAATATGCAGGCACTATTTTTTTATGAAATATAATATTGCTTCTACACGATTTTTTACATTTAACTTTTTATATACTGACTTAAGATGTGCTTTTACAGTCGAAGTTTTTATATTAATTTCTTTTGCTATCTCGTCATTGGTTAATCCTTTACACATATATTGAACTACTTCATGTTCTCTTGGTGATAAATTTTTATCCATGATTTTCTCCTTTTTTTTATTAATTATATCAAAACTTAATAATAATTCAATGTATTAATATTCTTTATTTTAAAGATTTGTACAATATATTATCGCGTACGCGATAGCATGTTTTAATTAATACATAAAAAATGTAAGTATGCAAAAAGAGAAAAAAGACATTATACTTAATGCTATAGCATCTACGGTTAAAAGACTGAGAGGCACAAAAAGTCAATATCTTTTGGGCGGAGAATATGATATTCCATCATCTGTACTGAGTGAGTTGGAAAGAGGATTGAAAGATCCTCAATTAACAACACTGTTTAAATTAGCAGGTTCCTTTAATATGACTATATCTCAATTTATGATTGAACTTGAGAAAGATTTACCTGAGAATTTTATGATATTTGATGATTAGTAATATTTAATTACTTCGTTCGCATCGTACTGACACAAAATTCGATACGCCCTCGCAATAAATGGCAACGTTCGCAATTTGGCAGAATATTCATTACTGCCACAATTGCTCTGCTGTCGCTATCGCTCCTGCCTCTGCTCGGGGCTTGTCTTTAATTTTGTTAAAGTTCGGACAATTGTTCATTTCACTTCGTTGCCATTCACTTTTGTCCTCACTTCCGCGGGTTTGCTCACTGCGTTCGCATCACCCTGACACAAAATTCGCAAAAAAAAGAGGGCAAATGCCCTCATTGGAATTAAGAATAGCTGGAAGTATGAAAAAGATTATTTATATTAAATGAAAAAAATATCTTGCTTTAAATTAGTCTGTTGGTTAATTTATATAATGATTCATATTGTCGTACTGTTCTAATTCTGTTTGTATTAACAAATTTGAATATTTATATTTTGTATAGTAAAATATGCACATAAAAATAAATATTAGATAGTAGAATAAGAATAATTTGTTAATTTAAAGGAGTATTAATATGGAAATTTTAAACAAAGCTGATATTGGTGTTTTTGGCGGATCAGGCTTTTACAGTTTTTTAAGTGATATAGAAGAAGTTAAAGTTGATACTCCTTACGGACCGACAAGTGACAGTGTTTTTATCGGTAAGATAGGAGAACACAAAGTTGCATTTATGCCGCGTCATGGAAGAAATCACTCAATTCCGCCTCATTTGGTAAATTTCAGAGCAAATGTTTGGGCAATGAAACATTTAGGTTGTAAAAGAGTTATCTCACCTTGTGCCGCAGGAAGTTTACAAAAAGAAGTTGAACCGGGAAGTTTTGTTATTTGCGATCAGTTTGTAGATTGGACTGACGGCAGAAAATCAACTTTCTTCGAAGGACCTGTTGTTCAGCACCCTTCTGCAGCTGATACTTATTGTCCTGAATTGAGAAAACTTGCTGTTGAAACGGCTAAAGAACTTGGGATAAAAGTTCATGACGGAGGAACAGTTGTTGTCGTAAACGGACCTCGTTTTTCAACAAAAGCTGAATCTGCTTTCTTTACAAGGCAAGGTTGGCAGGTTATCAATATGACGGCTTTTCCTGAAGCTTATTTGGTTAAAGAATTGAATATGTGTCCTTTGAATATTTCTCTCATCACGGATTATGATGCAGGTTTGGTCGGAGATGTTCCGCCTGTATCTCACGAAGCGGTTTTGGAAGTATTTAACAGTAATGTTGAAAATCTAAAATCATTGTTATTCAGTATGATTGAAAAAATTCCTGCTGAAAATGATAATTGTGAATGTAAAAATTCTACCAAAATAGATTTCTAGGTTTGTTATGGCTAAATTTATAATTTTTTTATACAGATTAGTTAATTATTATTTATATTTTGTTGTTATGGCTTGTTTTTTAGCTCTGGTACCAAATATAAATCCTAATTTTCCATTGTTTAATTACATATTCAAAATTGCAGGGTTTTATATAATACCGCCGATTTTTGGATTTGTTGTTTCACCTATGCTTGTAATGATAGCATCAGCTCTTATAATGATGGGGTTAGGAAAAATTTATAAAAAATATTATGCGCCAAAAGAACCTAAAGTTCTTGTTATGACTCCGGAACAATTTATTGAACAAATCAAAAAAAATGAACGCGCATATATTGATAAAGTTGTTTCCGACGTAAAAGAGGAATTTGAAACAAAAAGCGACAATGAAAAATCCGAAAGTGAGGATAAAGAAGAATGATTGACATTGTAAATAAAATATTATGGGCAATAAATATGTGTTTCCAGATATATTTCTGGATGATTTGTGTAAGATGTTTATTAACATGGATTCCAAATTTGGATTGGGATAGAAATCCAATTCTGAATGCGCTGAAATCATCAGTTGATTTGTACCTGAATTTATTCAGAAAATTCATTCCTCCATTGGGACCATTTGATTTTTCACCAATAGTTGCCGTTATCGCATTATTCTTTATTCAGTTTATAATACGTTTTGGAGCTATAATGATTTTTTCGGCTTTAGGATTAATCAGGTAGGTGATTTATGCAAATAATAATATACGGTGCAACTGAAATAGGATGTTTACTTGCAACAGAATTTTTCGAGGACTGCGATATTACGGTTATTGATAAAGAAGAAAACCGCAGCGAGGAATTTGACAAACTCGATATAAGTTTTGTTCAGGGCAGTGCAACAGATATAAACGTATTAAAAAAAGCTGATATTATGGGTTCTGATGTATTTATCGCCTGCTCAGGATTAGATGAAGCTAATATTGTTGCATGTCTTACTGCTAAAAAAATAAGCGGAATTAAAACTATTTGTTTTGTATCAAAGAAAGAATATCAAAACGCTATGGCTCAGGATAAATCCAATGAGTATCTCGGCGATTTCTTCATTGATAATATTGTATGGCCTGAAGAATTATTGACACAAGAGCTTTTCAGAATAGTTACCGTTGCTCACGCTTTAGATGTCGAAAATTTTGCAGACGGCAAAGCAAGATTACTGGAATATAAAGTTAAACCGACATCATCTATTGTCGGGAAAATGGTTAAAGACTGCGGTTTTACCAAAGATACAATTATAGTCGGTATTAAAAGAAATGATTTGTTATTTATTCCAAACGGTTTAACCGAAATAAATGCTGATGATAAATTGATATTTATGGGAACATCAAGATCATTAGATATATTGGCAGGAACATTCTTCCATGAAAAAGAGCGTGTAAAATCTGTTGCAATTATTGGTGGCGGAAATGTTGGTTATATGCTTGCCAAAAATCTTGAAATAATGAAAATAAAATCAAAAATCATAGAAAAAAATTATGAAAGATGTGAATTTTTGGCTCAGGAACTCAATTCCACTCTTGTAATTAATGGTGATGGCACTGATTTAAAATTGCTTGATGAGGAAGAAATCGGCAGTTGTGATGTTGTAATATCCGTTACAAATAACGATGAACGAAATCTGCTTTGTTCACTGCTTGTAAAACAGTTAGGCGTAAAACGTGTCATTGCAAGAGTTTCGAAAGTTGTAAATATTCCGTTGTTTGAACGTGTCGGAATAGATATTGCCGTATCTTCAAAAACATCTGCGATAAACGAAGTCCGCAATGATTTGGATGAAGCTGATGTTGATATTTTGGCAACAGTTGAACAGGGAGAGGCAGAAGTTTTGGAAATTCCTGTTAAAAATGAATTTAACGGACAATTTATTAAAGATATAAGATTTCCTGCTCCTGCAATTATAGGTGTTGTTCAGCGCAGAAGCCATATTATTATTCCAAAAGGTGATACACAAATAAAAATGAAAGACATACTTATTGTGTTTACAAAGGCGGAAGATGCACAAAAAATTAAAGAACACTTCAAGGTAGTATAAATGAGATTTAATTATATAGCAAATGCAATCGGATTATTGATGGTGGATATCGGTTTTATGATATTTATACCATTGCTTGTTGCTATGATTTTTGGAGAATGGAATTGTGCGGTTGCCTTTTTTGCTGCAGCAATTTCTTCACTTGCTATAGGGGATTTTTTACGCAGAATTGAAAAGCATAAAAAAGATGATGATGCACTAAATGATATAAAACGTACAGAAGCCCTGATTGTTGCATCTTTGGCATGGGTTTTGTTTGGTTTAATTGCAAGTATTCCGTTTTTGTTTAACGGTTTTAGCTTTATAGATGCTTTTTTTGAATCTGTTTCAGGAATAACAACTACAGGTGCAACTATTTTAACTTCATTTGATATCCCAAAATCTTTGTTATTCTGGCGTTCATTTATGCAATGGTTAGGCGGTATGGGAATTATAGTTTTATTTATCGCCATAATGCCTCAGTTTGCAGTGGCAGGCAGACAAATGTTTTTTGCCGAAGCACCGGGACCTACGGAAGAAAAATTTACTCCGAGAATTAAAAATACTGCATCTGCATTATGGCTTGTTTACTCAGTTCTTACAGTGCTTTGTGCCGTTTGTTTATATTTTGCAGGAATGAATCCGTTTGATTGTATATGTAATGCGATGTCAACATTATCTGCGGGCGGTTTTTCACCTAACCCTGCAAGCATTGGCGGTTATCATTCAAATATTATAACAAGTATCGTATTTTTATTTATGTTTATTGCAGGAGCAAGTTTTGTTGTTCAGTCAAAAGTCTTGACTAAAATGGATCCGAGATTATTTTGGGAAAGTGAAGAATTTAGATTTTATACAAAAATTATCATAACAATTTCGACTATTTTGGCGCTGATTTTATATTTTGAAAACCATTTTTCAATATTACATTCATTTGGGGCATCATTTTTTCAGGTTTTATCACTGGCTACTTCAACAGGATGTTCAAGTGAAGATTATCAGTTATGGAGTTTGAATGCAAAATTAATATTATTTATTTCTATGTTTTTATCATCCTGTTCAGGTTCTGCAGGCGGCGGTGTCAAAATGACAAGATGGCTTTTGATTTGTAAATATATGAAAAATGAAATTTACAGAATACTCCATCCTAATGCTGTTTTAAGCATTAAAATTGATAAAATTGTTGTACCAAATAATGTCATAAAACAAACTATATTCTTTATGTTAGGATTTTTCCTGATATTTAT
The DNA here is from genome assembly GCA_902794035.1 of uncultured bacterium. Classification (GTDB taxonomy): domain Bacteria; phylum Cyanobacteriota; class Vampirovibrionia; order Gastranaerophilales; family Gastranaerophilaceae; genus Zag111. Next base: position 23,467 of record CADBFN010000008.1, on the reverse strand, counting down.
TGTAAGTGCTTTGCTTGTAATTGCGATAGAAGGAAATATTGTAATCGGTGTAACCTCTGCCATTGCATCATTAGGTGACGTTGGACCGGCATTGGGACATGTTATCGGGCCAATGGGGAATTATTCATCTTTATCATTCTGGACAAAAATAATATTTATATTTAATATGCTTGTCGGACGTCTTGAAATTATTCCTTTCTTGGTACTGTTCAGAAAAGAATCATGGAAGGTAAAATAAATTTTTGCATCTTAAGACTACATATCCAAGCCCAAATCAAGAGCAGGTGCTTTTGCAACGATAGCACTTGATGATATTATATCCACTCCGCATTGTGCAATTTGTCTGACCGTATCTAAATTTACGTTCCCGCTTGCTTCAACAATTGCCCTGTGATTTATTAGTGAAACGGCTTCTTTCATTTGTTCAAAACTCATATTATCAAGCATAATAATATCAACGCCCAATGGCAAAGCCTCTTTTACCTGATCTAATGTGTCACATTCTAGTTCAATTTTATGTGCATGAGAAAGATTTGCTTTTACGGCTTTTACCGCATTTGTAACTCCGCCTGCAACCTGAATATGATTATCCTTAATCATTGCACAATCTGATAAATTGAATCTGTGTAAAGCTCCGCCGCCGCATTTTACGGAATATTTTTCAAATGCTCTGAAATTCGGGGTAGTTTTTCTTGTATCAACAATTTTGCATGGCAATTCACCTATTGCATCCTGATATTTACGGGTTTCTGTTGCTATCCCGCTCATTCTCTGAATATAGTTTAGCGAAACTCTTTCTCCCAAAAGAATATATTTTGCAGGACCTTTAATTTCTGCCAAAACATCACCTTTTTGAATTTTGTCCCCATCTTTAAATAAAAGTTTAACTTCTACTTTATCAGATAAAACTTTAAATACTGTTTTAAATACTTCCAGACCGCAAACAATACCTTCAACTCTGGAGGTTAATTTTGCATTATAAATCAAATCATTTCCGATAATGCTTTCTGTTGTAACATCACCAAAACCTATATCTTCCTGTAATGCTTTTTTTACATGATCTTCAATATAAAAATTATTTAACATATATTATTCCCTTTTTATTCTTATAGTTTAATACCATTTATATATTAACATGCTATAAAACATTATAAAACAATATTTTACATAAAACATATTACAGGTAGAATTTACTTATCCAAATTGTCATGACCGCTTTCTTTGGGTGGTCAAAGAAAGCGGTCAGAAAGAAACCCTCACCCGCATTTCTATGAAATTAAAATTTCAAGAACTGCGCCCTCTCCCATCGGGAGAGGGGTGGGGAGAGGGGCAAATGCGCTGCGTTGTCTTTAGCAGTGCTTAGAGATTTTTGTCCGTAAGGACAAAAACGTAAGTACTATTTGCACTTATATCTTATGAGCGGTGCAATGCCTTTAGGCATTGCTGTGAGATAGCGTGTTTTTCTTTTCCGCCGTCTTTTCTTTCTTGGTTGTTCGCCTTTAATGTGACTTCGTGCCCTGCTTGTCTTGCTTATCGCAAGCCAACACCGGCACTTCGCACTCAGCTCACAATCCGCTTTTGCATCGCAATCAAAAAGAAAAGACGGCTAGCATAAAGAAATATAGCTCAAACACATTCCGATAATATGTTTTATGTAAATTTTAGAAAGTCTTAAATTGTTAAGATTAGTAAAATTTTCATTATATGGAAATATTATTAAGGAAATCTGAAAAACATCTGTTATAATACAACGTAGGGACGTGTTGTTGTTGTGTGTGTGTGGGGGTAGAGGGTAGTATATGTAGTAGTTTATACCCTACATAATTAGTTTTAATCTTTCTTGAAATAGTTTAATTTATAGAAATGAACTATCTATATTTGATTTCTAAAGGAATTAAAAGATTAAGAAACTCATTAGGACTTACTCAAGATGAATTTTCATCAAAAATTGATATGAGCATCCAAGGATTAAGAAATATTGAGCAGGGTAAATATCAACCTACGGCGGACACTATAGACAAGATATGTAATACATTCCACATTTCGCCCTTTGATTTGTTGATTGAACAACAGTCAGATGATGAAATTTCTGTTATTACAGTTATTAACAAAAAGCTAAAAACTTGTTCCGTTGAGCAGTTGGCAAAAATTAACGAAATAATTGATATTATTAAAAAATAATGGCAATTATATATTATTTACCACAAAATTTTTGCAAAACGGTTATCCCTAACGGGTAATCACCATCAAAAATTTCTAAATTTCACATTCTGTTCAATTTGAAATTTCTCCCTCCTTCACGAGGGAAGGTAGGGGTGGGTGCTGATTTTAACTTATTTTTTATAGTTACCAAAATAATTTTTCCGAGCAAAGATAAAATTATATTCAACCTAGATTTTCATTTCGCTATGCTTTGCGACTTTATCAGTATGCGGATAATCGGTTCTGTAATGCGCACCTCTTGATTCTTTTCTGTTCATGGCAGATTGGATAATCAGTTTTGATGTTATAATCATATTTCGCAATTCATATTCCTCAATATTGGCACAATAATTTGGCCTGTCAAATTCTTTTTCAATATTTTCAATATCATTTAACGCTTTTTGTAAAGAATTTTCATTTCTGTAAATGCCGACATTTTGCCACATAGTATTTTGTAATTTTGTTTTCAATTCTTTTGTATTTTTGCATACACTCTCTGATTTTTCGGTAATTACATCATTGATATTATCATCGTTGATAACAAAATTATTATTATCATGTATATATTGAGCTGTTTTATATGCACAGACAACACATTCCAAAAGCGAATTACTTGCAAGTCTGTTTGCGCCATGCAAACCTGTTGAAGAAACCTCACCTACTGCAAAAAGATTTTTTACAGAAGTTTCACCATTGATATCTGTTTCAATTCCTCCCATAAAATAATGCGAAGCCGGAGCTACAGGTATTTTATCCTTTGTAATATCGATACCGTATTGAGCGCATTTTTTGGTAATTGTCGGAAATCTTTTTGACAGATTATCAATTTGAGTTGCATCTAAATAAACACAATCTGAATTTGTTTTTTTCATTTGATTAAAATTAGCTCTTGCTACAATATCTCTTGGTGCGAGTTCTTCGCGTTCATCATAATCCCTCATATACTGATGATTATTTATATCAAAAAGTTTTGCACCTTCACCTCTGACTGCTTCGCTGATTAAAAATCTGTTGTGGTTTTCAAAATCATCTATCGCAAGTGCTGTCGGATGAAACTGAACAAATTCCATATCTCTTAAAACTGCTCCTGCTCTGTATGCAAGTGCAAAACCATCACCTGTCGCACAAAGCGGATTCGTTGTGTACTTGTATATTTGTCCTAAACCACCTGTTGCAAGTATTGTCACATCTGAAATTATTAGTTCATAATCTTTATTATCAAATGTAATTAACCCTTTGCAGATATTATTTTCTGCAATTAAATCAACAACTGTAGTATTTTCTCTGATTTCAATATTTTTATTTTCTTTAACAGCTTTAATTAAAGCTATTTCCATTTCTCTGCCTGTTGCATCACCGCCTGAATGAAGTATTCTGCGAACACTGTGAGCAGCCTCTTTTGTTAATTTGAAATCTCCGTTTTCATCTCTGTCAAAATCAACTCCGAATTTGAGCAAATCCCGCACTACTTTATCTGAATTTTCACTTATAAACTGAACGGTATTTCGGTCATTTAAACCTGCACCTGCCTTTAGTGTATCCTCAATATGCGAAGTGACAGAATCATTTTGATTGTTTTTTAACACAGCAACCATTCCGCCCTGAGCATAATAAGAATTACTTTCACCAAATTTTGATTTTGTTATAAGCAAAATTCTTTCACCTGAACAATTTTGCTCTAATTTCAATGCGGTATATAATCCTGAAATTCCGCTCCCTACTATAACTGCTTTATATTTCGATTGTTTCATAACTGATGTTATAATGTTACATCAAAAGTTTCATATTATCCATTAAATTTTTATTAAAATAAAAATCCAAAGATAACTGCTCAAAATAATAGTTTTATTTTTTACCAAAAGTAGGTTTGTGTTTAGTCCTTTACATCCGAATATTATTAGAAAAAGGAGCTTTTTATGATAAATACACCCATAAAATTATTACTTGTCGAAGACCATAAACTGATGAGAGTTGGTTTAAAATCTCTTTTTGAGCCAAAAGACGGACTTGAAGTTACTTCTGAAGCACAAACAGGCAAAGACGCTGTTGAAAAATTCCGTACAACTCATCCTGATGTGACTCTTATGGACATTGGACTTCCTGATATTGACGGAATAGAAGCAACAAAACAAATTCTTGAATTAAATACAAATGCAAAGGTTATAATTTTAACATCTCATTTGAGCGAAAAAGAAGTTATTGATTCACTTGAATCAGGGGCAAGAGCCTATGTAATGAAGGACATAAATACAGATGTATTAAAAATGATAATTAAAACCATAAAAGATGGAGCAATGTGGATTGATCCGCTTGCAGTGCCGATATTGCGTGATAAAAACAGCGGACTCATTCCTCAAAGAAAAATGTCGCGTGCGATGTTTCGCAATCAGCACGCAGACCTGACCCAAAGAGAATATGAAGTTTTAAAACTTATAGTTGATGGTAAATCAAACAACGAAATTGCTCAGGAATTGACAATATCATCCCACACTGCAAAAGCTCATGTTTGCAATATCATACAAAAATTACTTGTAGATGACAGAACTCAGGCAGCAGTTAAGGCACTGAAGGAAGGGCTTGTTTAGATTGCATAATGTAATCATGAACATTTCTTGCAACAAAACCCTGAACTGTTCTGTCAGCATCTTTTAGGCATTCAAAAGCATAAAAGACTGTTTTGTTGTAATCATACCATCTTTTCATTGAGTATTCTTTTAATTTTGCATCAAATTTGTGCGGATTAAATGAGTAACCGGCTTTTTTCAACTCTAACAAAATCTTTCCTGCATACTTAATCCTGTCATCACCCAATGCCGATTCGATTTTTCCAAGCAACAGGCATACATCAGGTGACACTTCATACCAGCGTTTTTCCATAATCAACTCCATTTCCCTCGGGTAAATATATCCTCAATATATATTATGTAACATGTTTTTCTAAATTTAAAGTCTAATACCAAAGAATTAATATAAAAGTTTACAATAAAATAAAAACAGACGTCGAACATATAATTTGACGCCTGTTTTTAAATATGTACAATTTTTGATTATTATTCTTCTGATTCTTCAGTTTCGCCTGCCGGTTCATCTTCAGAAGCAAAATCTTCTTCATCAACGACATTTTGATTCATTTCTTCTTCAATTTCCTGTTGAAGTTCTTCAGAATTCATTATGTCTTCAATTTCGTTTTCTTCTTCAGAATATTCAAATTCTTCAGAATAATTTTGAGTTTCTGCTTCAGCTCTTTCCATTTGAGAAACAGATTTAATATCTATTTTCCAGTTAGTTAATTTGTGAGCAAGTCTGACATTCTGACCTTCACGACCGATTGCTAATGATAACTGATCATCAGGAACAACAACCAATGCTTCATGAGCGTCTTCATCATCTGCCATAATATCAACTGATACAACTCTTGCAGGAGATAAAGAATTTACAATATATTCAACAGGATCAAGGGAATATCTTACTATATCGATTTTTTCATTCTTTAATTCACTTACAATAGTTTGAATTCTTGTTCCTCTAGGGCCTATACAAGCACCAACAGAATCAACTTCCGGATCGTTTGACCAAACAGCAATTTTTGTTCTGTATCCTGCCTCACGTGAAATTGATTTGATTTCAACAATACCATCTTCAATTTCAGGAACTTCAAGTTCAAATAATTCTCTTACGATTTCAGGGTGAGCATGAGATACTATAACCTGTGGTAATCTTGTTGTTTCTTTTACGTTTAGAACAAATACTCTGATTCTGTTACCAGGTTTGTAAAATTCACCCGGAATTTGTTCTTTTCTTGGCATAATTGCATCAATTTTACCGATATTAACTATTACATTTCTTCTTTCATCAACTTTTTGGATAATACCTGTAATCAATGTTCCTTTTTTGTCCAAAAATTCATTTAAAACCAAATTTCTTTCAGCTTCACGAATTCTTTGAGTTAAAACCTGATTTGCAGCCTGCGCAGCAATTCTGCCAAATTGATCAGGTGTTACTTCCAATTTTACTTCGTCACCTAATTCTACATCTTCATCAATTTCTTTTGCATCTGTTAATGAAATCTCGTTATCAGGATCTTCGACATTTTCTACAACGGTTTTGCCTTTAAAAATTCCGATTTCACCACCTTGTTCATCAAGAATAGCTTCAACATTTTCAATTTCCTTTACTCTAAGGTGTTTTTTATAAGCTGCAACCATAGCATCACAAAGTGATGAAACGATTACTTCTCTTGATATACCTTTTTCTCTTTCTAATTCTTCGAAAACTTCATTTAAGTTCCCTGCTCCGATTTTAATCATGTGTGTATTCTCCTTTTTGTTTTATATTTTCTGTTAGTTATTAACTACTTATCTCCATACAAACTTTAATCAATATACAATTTTGCTGATGCAATGTTATCTTTGGGAATGTGCAGTTCTTTGCCATCATCAAACCTGAAAAAAGTCAAACCTTCGCTCGTGTCATAATCGACAAGTTCGCCTTTAAATATTTTTTCGGTTTCACCTTCTAAAGGCTCTTTCAGTTTTAAACTGATTCTTTTACCTTTAAATATAATAAATTCTTTTTCTGATTTGAATTTACGTTCTAATCCCGGAGAAGAAACCTCAAGATAATATTTGACAGGAATCAATTCATCAAGAAAATCTTCAAGACTTCTTGTTACTTTTTCACAATCATCAAGAGTTATATCGCGTTCTTTTGAATACAAAAATATTCTTAAAAACCAACGATGATTTTCTTTGGAAAAATCAATTTCAATCGGTACCAGATTATAACGCATAGCAGTATTTTCAATTAATGGTGTAATTTTAGCCAAAATTTCCAATCTGTTTATTTCTGTTCTCATCTTTTACCGACCTTTCATTATTAGTGAAAAAAAGAACGGGGACACCGTTCTTTTTTTTCATGAGCAATACTGCTTTCTATACTTGTATTCTATTATAGCTCACCCAAATTGTAAAGTAGTTGTAAATAAATATAAAGATTGCCACACTTTTTTAATATAATTTGAGTTGCTGATTTGTAACAAGATTATTCAATTTTTTGAAAAAAAATACACTTTATGATATTATTTATTCACAAAGAAGGATTTTACTTTTAAAAAGGGGAAAAATATATGATTTCAGTAAACGATTTTAAAACAGGTTTAACAATAGAATTAGATAACGGCTTATGGTCAGTTGTAGAATTTTTGCACGTTAAACCGGGTAAAGGTTCTGCATTTGTACGTTCAAAACTTAAAAACGTTATGACAGGTCAGGTTGTTGAAAAAACATTCAGAGCCGGTGAAAAAGTTGCCAAAGCAACTTTGGACAGACGTGAAATGCAGTACTTATATAAAGAAGGTTCTGATTATGTAATGATGGATAATGAAACATATGATCAATTACATGTATCAGAAGTTCAGGTTGGTGACGGCAAAAAATATCTTAAAGAAAATATGAATGTAATGATTTTATTGCATGAAGGCAAAGTTATCGGAGTAGATATTCCTGCTCACGTTGAACTTGAAGTTGTTGATACTCCTCCGTCAGAAAAAGGTAATACTTCTCAAGGCGGTACTAAACCTGCAACATTAGAAACAGGTGCGGTTGTAAACGTTCCGTTCTTTGTTGCAAACGGTGATATTATCAGAGTTGATACAAGAACTAATGAATATTTAGACAGAGTTTAAATATTATAAAAATTATTTTTAGGCGGGATAATATCCCGCCATTAAATATAATAAAGAGGTAATATGATGAAATTTGAAACAGATTATATAGAAAAGTTAGCAAAAATAATTAAAGAACAAGATTTAACCGAAATATCTTTAGAAGATGGGGAACAGGCAATTACATTAAGAAAAGATGTTATTGTATCTTCTTCACCTGCTGTTGTTACGGCTGCACCTGCAGTATCACAAGTATCTGCAAGTGTCCCTGCAGCATCAGCTCCTGCACCGGCTGTTGAAGCTAAGGAAGAAAAGAAATCAGGCACTCCAATTACATCTCCAATGGTAGGAACGTTTTATATGGCTCCTTCTCCTGATTCAGCTCCGTTTGTTACAGTTGGCGGGAGTGTAAAACAAGGCGATGTTGTATGTATCATTGAAGCTATGAAAATGATGAATGAAATTAAGGCTGAAGTTGCAGGTAAAGTTGTTGAAATTTGCGTAGAAGACGGACAACCTGTTGAATACGGTCAAGTTTTGATGTATGTGGAATAAAGGCAGTAAGACATTAAGTTCTTATCATGCTATTTGTGAATTGTGAGATGTGAGTTGTGAACAGTCGTTATCGTTGCTATCGCACATTTTACGGTCATCGAATCTGTAAAGGTCAATTCACAACTCACGATTCACAAAAAAATAGAATAATAGGGAGGGGTACCTGCCCCGCCATTATAAATAACAAAGAGGAACAAAAATGTTTAGAAAAGTTTTAATCGCAAACAGAGGCGAAATCGCAGTAAGAATTATAAGAGCGTGCAGAGAAATCGGAATACCTACGGTAGCAATATACTCACAGGCAGATGCAAATTCATTGCATGTGCGTCTTGCAACCGAAGCATATTGTGTCGGACCTGCAAAGAGTTCCGAAAGTTATTTAAATATTCCGTCTATCATGTCGGCGGCTATGGTTTCAGGCGCAGATGCAATCCATCCGGGATATGGTTTTATGTCTGAACGTGCCGATTTTGCGGAAATTTGTGAAAAACAGGGAATAAAATTCATTGGTCCTTCTTCTGAAGCGATGCGCAAAATGGGTGATAAAGCTACAGCCCGTAAAACAATGATTGAAAATGATGTCCCTGTTACTCCCGGAACAGGAATTGTTAAAACACCTCAGGAAGTTCAGGAATTTGCAAACAGAGTAGGTTATCCTATAATCCTAAAAGCTACTGCCGGCGGTGGTGGTAAAGGTATGAGAATTTGCCGCAGTGATGAAGAAGTTGAAATTAATATGGAACTTTGTCAATCTGAAGCGAAAAATTTCTTTGGCAACCCTGACGTTTATGCCGAAAAGTATCTTGAAAATCCTCGCCACATTGAAGTTCAGATATTAGGTGACAGTTTTGGTAATGTTGTTCATTTAGGTGAAAGAGATTGTTCAATTCAAAGACGTCATCAAAAGTTACTCGAAGAAGCTCCATCTCCTGCAATTGATGAAGAAACAAGAGCGCAAATGGGTGCTGCCGCAGTTCGAGCAGCAAAAGCTATCAATTATGAAGGGGCAGGAACCTGTGAATTTTTGCTTGACCATGACGGAAGCTGGTATTTTATGGAAATGAACACAAGAGTTCAGGTTGAACACTGTGTTACTGAAATGATTTCTAATGTTGATATTGTAAAAGAACAGATTTATGTTGCATCAGGCGAAAAATTGCAATATACACAAGATGATATACAGTTAAAAGGTCACGCAATCGAATGCCGTATTAATGCTGAAGACCCAAGAAAAGATTTTATGCCTAATCCTGGCGTAATTTCAGGTTATTTAGCTCCGGGTGGTTTTGGTATAAGAGTTGATTCCCATGTTTATCAGGATTATGCAATTCCGCCTTATTACGATTCAATGATAGGAAAACTCATTTGCTGGGGTAAAAACAGAAACGAAGCCCGCAGAAGAATGTATCGTGCATTGAAAGAATATGTTGTAACAGGTGTTGAAACAACAATCCCGTTCCATCAGGCTATTATTGAAGATGAAGTGTTTATAAGTGGTAATTTTAATACCGGATTCATTGAAGATTTCTATAAAAGAAAAGGATTATAGGGGTAAAAGTATTGTTGGACAAGTATGCCCAACTTACGATTTTGTTGGACAAGTATTAATTGTAACCAACATATTGCATTTTATTTAAATAAATCAATAAAATTTATACCTAAAATATTTGCAATTTCCTCAATCCGATCAATAGGGATATTTACTTTGTATCTTTCAAGTTTTGAAATATATGAATTGTCGCCCCCCAATTTTAATGAAAGTTCTTCTCTTTTTAATCCGGATTTCTCTCTGAATTTTTTAATATTATCTGATATTATCTTTCTGGCTAATTGACTCATAGACCAATTATGGAATATCATTCTATTAATTAACAGGAATGTCATTCCATATATAAAGGCGAGAATATGAAAAAAATTATTTAAGATAATTCTGTTAGTAAATCAAAATAATCCCAAATGTTTTTTATTTTCTGTCCTGCTTGTTTAATGTTAGGATGCTTATTGAGTGTATCTTTTATTCCAGAACCTAAACATTTGTGACAAGATTCATTGGCAAATTTTAAAAATTTGCGATTGTGTATAATATCTGATACCAGTTTTACTCTTATTGGTAGAAAAAACATTTTGCCCCTTTGTTATATAAAGTATTTTTACATAGCAAAATTGTTATTGAATTATAAAAAATTAAATCTGTTTATCTGTCAAATAACTATACTTCAAGATATAATTTTTCCAAATTTTCAACGATTTCCATAGTGGCTAATTCAATTCTTTTTTGCTGAATTTCGTTGTTGTATTTGGCTATAACATCTTGACTAAATTCATTTTCAGGCATTAAAAGATTATCTGTACACATTTTGAACCTACTTTCTTTTACTGTTTCAATGTTTACAAGAAAGCTCAATGTTGTGAATTGATTAATTTATAAATAATGTTTACAAAACTAAATAATTATTCAGGTTTAATAACTGACAAAACATATTTATCATCAGAAAAATATTTCTGGGCGCATTTTAAAATTTCATTAGCGGTAACAGATTGTACCTGTTGTTTTATGTTTTCGGAATAATTATATCCTAAGCCTAAAACATCAAATTTTGCATAAGAACATGCCTGCTGAATATTAGTTTCAGCTAAAAATTCATATTTCCCGACAATATTTGTTTTTGCATTTTCAAGTTCTTCTTCTGTCACAGGTTCTGTTTTAATCTTTCTTATTTCCTCATCAAAACCTTTTAAACATGTATCAATATTTGTCGGAGCAGTGGCAATATAAATCATAAAATTGCCTGCAAGTTTATATGTTTCGTAAGAACTGCGAACAACATAAGCAAGCCCTTTTTTATCACGAAGCTCCAAAAACAGTCTTGAACTTAAACCGCAGGAACCCAAAATTATATTTAAAAGAACTATGGCAGGATAATCAACTTCGCCATATGTAGGCAATAACCAACCCTTTATAATATGAGCCTGATTCAAATCAGATTTTTTATTTTCCGCAGTTTTGACAGTTTCTAATACAGGTTTTTGAATCATAAAATTCCCTGCAGTAGAAACAGGAAGCTTTCCGAGAGTTTGATTTATTTCATCAAATATCTTCTCTTTATCAAGAGTACCAACGACGGCAAGACTTTTTTTGCTGTTATTTAAAATATATTTGAATGCGTTTATAACATCTTCTTTTGACACTTTTCCAATATTATCCAAAATTCTTACTAATGAATTTCCGTAATAATGATTTTCGAACAATTCGCGATAATACGCATCCATTGCGGTAGTTCGCGGAGAGTCAAGCTCTGCCGAAATTTCACCGATTAATTTTATTCTTTCTTTTTCAAATTCTTCAAAAGTTGAATTTTTCAAAATGTCATCCATTAATTCAAGAGCTTTTGAAAAATCTTCATTTAAACAAACAAATTTTACCCTCAGATAATTTGGGAAAAGCTCACTGGCAAAATCTATTGCATATTTTTCAAATTCATTGGCAAGTTGTTCGGAATTATATTTTTTTGTTCCCTGAAGTAACAACCTTGCCATAAGAGTATAAATCCCCGGAATTTCTTCAGGCTGATTTATTGAAAAATTCAAACATAAAGCCATTCTTGGGGTATTTTTGTTTTGCTTATATATAAATTGAACGTCATTTTGTAATTTTGAAACTTCAGTCATAATTGCCTCTCTTATAGTATGAGTTTATCATAATCGTATGTAAAAAACAAATTCCGTAATATTTATGCTATACTGAACCTATGGTAAACAGGGTTAATTCAGGAACGTTAATAGGTTTAAATTCATACAGAGTGTGGGTTGAAACTGATGTAATAAATTCTCTGCCGGCAATGTCGGTGGTAGGTTTGCCTGATGCTGCTGTTAATGAAGCTCGTGACAGAGTAAAATCTGCCATAAAAAATTCAGGATATACTTTTCCGTCAAAAAAAGTTGTGGTAAATCTTGCTCCGGCTGATGTCAAAAAAAACGGTACAGGCTTTGATTTGCCGATAGCAATAGGGATTTTAATAGAAGAAGAAGTTTTAACCGCTGATAAAGTCGAAGAATACGCTTTTATCGGCGAATTGGCTCTTGATGGTCTGATACGCTCTGTTAATGGAGTTTTGCCATTAGTATTGGGATTAAAAGAACAGGGAATAAAAAATATTATAGTTCCAAAAGATAATGCAAAAGAGGCCGCTTTGATAGAAGGTATTAATGTATATGGTGCATACTGTCTAGGAGATGTTGTAGGACATTTTACGGAAAATCCAATATCAAAAACGATTGTAAACACGAGAGATTATCTTGTTCAGAAATCAAGTGAAGAATATTTATTTGATTTCAGAGATGTAAAAGGTCAGCAAAAAGCCAAAAAAGCACTTGAAATAGCAGCCGCCGGCGGACATAATGTACTTATGACCGGTTCCCCCGGAGCCGGCAAAACTATGATGGCAAAATGTTTTCCATCAATTCTTCCGCCGTTAGAACTTGATGAAGCACTTGAATTGACCAAAATATACAGTGTGTCAGGACTTTTGTCGGCTGATGAACCGCTTGTGGTAAAAAGACCTTTCCGCAGTGTCCATCACACCGCATCTGCTAACGGCATAATCGGTGGCGGAAGCAACCCAAAACCAGGAGAAATAACTCTTGCTCATAGAGGGGTTTTATTTTTAGACGAAATGGTTGAATTCCCAAGACAGGTTCTTGAGGTTTTAAGACAACCGTTAGAAGATGGTGAAATTGTAATTTCGCGTGCATCACATTCTGTAAAATATCCTGCAAAATTCATACTTTTAGGTGCAATGAACCCTTGTCCTTGCGGATTTTTAGGTGATAAAGAAAAACAATGCACCTGCTCGGATTTTCAGATAAGCAGATATTTATCAAAATTATCAGGACCATTGTTAGACAGAATAGATTTACAAATAGAAGTCCCAAGATTAACTCCTGAAGAACTTTTGAAAGCTGAACCTGCAAAAGAAAGTTCCGAAGATATCAGAAAAAGAGTTATAAAAGCTCGTCAAATCCAGTCAGAACGCTATAAAAACGAAAATATTTTTACAAATTCAGAATTAACTTCCAAATTGATTAAAAAATATTGTGTTCTTGATGAACAGTCAAAAGAAATTTTAAAAGCGGCAATAATAAAATATCAGCTTTCAGGCAGACGTTACGACAGAATATTAAAACTGGCAAGAACAATCGCAGATTTAGACGGAAGCGAAAATATCACTTCAATTCATTTGACTCACGCATTACAATTTAGAATGTTTAAAATGGAAGAATTTTCTAACAGATAATTTAAAAAATATAGATTTGTATTTAATTTTAAACAAAGAAAAAAGGCACTGAAAAATATTCAGCACCCAAGAAGATTGATTATGATGGATGATTCGATTTTAATTTTCCCCTAAATTTTTCCCTGTTGGTGAGTCTTATTTTCCCCAAAACTTTGACTCATTGTTTACTCATTTGAATTGAGTTTAGTTTTTTATTTTTCCCAAAATCTTTTGACTTAATATCCCTTACATTTATATAAACAATTTTTATTATAAAAAATTGCCATATTATTTTAAAATATTAAGAAATATTAATTAAAACGCATCAAACGAGTCATTGAGCGGGTTTTTGAATTTTGTAATATTTGACTGGAACAATAATTTTATTGTATCAACTGGCCCGTTTCTGTGTTTTGCAATAATAACTTCGGATAAACCCTTTGAATTTGCTTTGATTGCTTCTTCTTCCTCTGATTCTTCGGCTTTTGCATAATAATCCGCACGATAAATAAACATTACAATATCAGCATCTTGTTCAATTGAGCCTGATTCTCTCAAGTCTGAAAGCATAGGGCGTTTGTCGTTTCTGCTTTCAACCTGACGGGATAATTGCGATAAAGCAATTACAGGTACATCTAATTCTTTTGCTAAAATTTTCAGACCTCTCGATATTGCTGAAATTTGTTGTAATCTGTCCTCTTTGCCCGAACTTTCCATAAGTTGAAGATAATCAATTACAACTAATCCCAAATCTTTTTCCTGAGATTTTAAACGGCGTAATTTTGTACGAACATCAGTCAGAGTGCATCCGCCTGAATCATCAATATAAATTTTTGCCTGAGAAAAATCATCCATTGCCATAGTAAGTTTTTCCCAGTCTTTTTGCTGCATCTGACCTGTTTTTATTCTTTGTGAATCGACTTCCGCATACGAACATAACATTCTCTGAACAAGCTGCCCCGCTGACATTTCAAGAGAAAATATACAAACAGGAACTTTTTCATTAATTGCAACATTTTGCGCAATATTCAGAGCCAACGCAGTTTTTCCCATTGCAGGTCGAGCTGCGAGAATTATTAAATCCGACTTATTTAAACCGTTCAAGGTCATATCAAGCTTATCAAACCCTGTGCGAACTCCTGAGAGTTCATCTTTATGGTTGTAGCGATATTCAATTTTGTCATAAGCAGTCAAAACCAAATCTTTGACAGGAATCAAATCAGAAGTTGTTTTATTTGAACTTATGTCATATATAAGTTTTTCTGCCTGTTCAATTGACGCATCGCTCGGTTCAAGATCGTAACCTTTGCTTACTATTTCTGCACCTGCACTAATCAACGCACGTTTGATTGCTTTTTCCTTAATAATCTTTGCATAATACGCAACATTTGTTGTCGTAATCGTATTTTCAGCTAAATCATTAATATATGCACGACCACCAACAGCGTCAAGTTTTCCGTTATAACTCAAAACATCCGAAACCGAAACTATATCTATATTGTCATTATTATTAAACAACTCAATCATAGCTTCATAAATATATCTGTGTGCAGGTTTATAGAAACAACCCGCATCAAGAGAATCAGAAACCTTGGCAAGACTGGAAGGATTAACTAATACAGCTCCTAAAATGGCTTCTTCTGCCTCTATATTTTGTGGTATTAAATTTTCGTCAATTTCTTTCTTTTTTGTTTTAACAGGTGGCATGCTATTTCCTCACTCGTTCTAACATGATAATACATAAATATTGAGAATGTATTATCACGTTAAATTCGTGAATAGTTTGTAACAATTTCTGTTATGTTCAATAAATAAAAAGATTGTCATTTGCTACGGTATATGACAATCTTTTATCAATATATTACACAATTTTTTATTTTAATTCCGGCATTTCAACATTTGCATTCAGCGGTCTTAATTCAGGATGCTCATGGCGAAATTGTTTGATTTTTACGTATAATTCACCTTTTGTCATTCTTTGAAACTTTTCAAGAACTTTTCTAAACTGATCTTTTTCTGTCAAAGGAACAGAAAGTCCTTCTCTATCGGCAGACAGTTTGTGTAATGTTTTTCCGTCTTTTTTGACTTTGCTATAGTTAATTACAAACTCATCATATCCGAATTCGTTAAATACTTTTGCTACTTTTTTATCAAAAACTTCAGCTCTCCATGGTCTGTATTCTACTCCTTTAAAATAATTGTGTGCCGCTTTTACAAAATTATCTGATACCGAAGCTTTAAAAGCAGGTTGATTGTTTACACTTAAATTTGTTTGCATGATTTATACTCCTTTTTTTGTATTAACGCTCCTAAAAATATTTTTTGCGCTATAATATAAAAGTACTTGTTAGGGGGATCCACCCCATGCGTGAGCCGGTGTGAAGTGCCGGAGTCGTCTCGTTAAATAACGAGACGAACAGGGCACGAAACATTATATGACCGCCGTTGTGACTGAAACGGGAGTGAATGGAACGAAGCAATCTTTGATTGCACAGGCGGAAAAAGATAAATATTTGTGTAAATGTTGTCGCACAAATATTCGGCAATGCAAAAAGGATAAGGAAGGAAAAATTGAATATGGAAAAGAACAACGAAACTTTGTCGATTTTAAGACACTCGACATCTCACATTATGGCACAAGCTGTTCAAAGTTTATTCCCGAATGCAAAGCTGGCAATCGGACCATCTACTGCTGACGGTTTTTATTATGACTTTGATTTGACTGACGGTCATGCATTTACTCAGGAAGATTTAGACAAAATCGAAGAAAAAATGAAAGAAATTGTTAAACAAAATCTTACATTTGAAAGATACGAAATTCCTGATGTTCAGGCGCAGATTGATGAATTCAAGGCTCAGGGCGAAATCTACAAAGCAGAATTGTTAGAAGAACACCGCAACGACAATCCGACTTTGTATATTACAAAAGACAAAGACGGAAATGCTTTGTTTAACGATCTTTGTGCAGGTCCTCACTTGCCAAATACTTCATATATCAAAGCAAACGCTTTTAAATTATTAAAAGTTGCAGGCGCATACTGGCGCGGTAACGAAAAAAATAAAATGCTTCAAAGAATTTATGCAACTGCATACTGGAACAAAGAAGATTTGCAGGCATATTTAACTTTCTTGGAAGAAGCAGAAAAACGTGACCACAGAAAACTCGGCAAACAATTAGACTTATTCTCAACCCGTGAAGAAATGGGTGGAGGTTTAGTTTTGTGGCACCCGAATTTGGCTTGTGTTCGTGAACAAATTGAAAACTACTGGAGAGAAGAACACCGCAAAAGAGGTTATGTAATCGTTAATACCCCTCAAATTGCAAAATCTACTCTTTGGGAAATCTCAGGACACATGGATCACTACAAAGAAAACATGTTCTTTATTCAGAAAGATGAAGATTCTGATGATCAATACGTTGTAAAACCAATGAACTGTCCGTTCCATATCCTGATTTATCAGGCAAACAGATATTCATACCGTTCATTACCATTAAGAATGGCAGAATTAGGAACTGTTTACCGTAAAGAAAAATCAGGTGCATTATCAGGCTTAACTCGTGTTCAGGGCTTTACTCAAGATGATGCTCATATCTTCTGTACACCTGAACAATTGGTTGATGAAATCAACGGTATAATTGATTTTGTTGCAGATACAATGGCAATCTTCAATATGGAATTTGAAGTTGAATTATCAACCCGTCCTGAAAGTTTTGTCGGTGAAATAGAAAACTGGAACAAGGCAGAAGCAGGATTAAAAGAAGCAATGGAAAGACGCGGAATGAAATACGACATCAACGAAGGTGACGGTGCATTCTATGGTCCGAAAATTGACTTCAAAGTTAAAGATGCAATCGGAAGAACTTGGCAGTGCGCTACAATTCAGTTAGACTTTAATTTACCTGCAAGATTTGATATTAAATACCAAGACAAAGACGGTCAGTTGAAGACTCCGTTAATGCTTCACAGAGTAATCTTTGGCTCAATGGAAAGATTCCATGGTATCTTAATAGAACATTATGCAGGTGCATTCCCGACATGGCTTGCGCCAACTCAGGTCAATGTTGTTCCGATTTCTAATGATAAACATACCGATTATGCAGAAAGCGTTTATAAAAAAATGCGTGAAGCAGGTATCAGAGCATCATTAGACGATCGTTCCGAATCAATGAACTACAAAATCAGAGAATCACTGCAGGATAAGAAAATTCCTTACGTTTGTGTAGTTGGTGATCGTGAAGCTCAGGAAGGTACTGTTGCAGTTCGCGCCAGAGGTATCGGTCAAATCGGAACATTCAGCGTTGATGAATTTATCGAAAACATCAAAACTGAAATCAAATCAAGAGCAAATCAATCATTCGCCAAAAAAGACGAATAATTGAACCGAATATCTCTTAAATAAAGAAACGAAAACTCCAATATTGAAAGTATTTCAAAATTTGGAGTTTTTGTTTTATCTGCTATAAAAATTTTTGATAATATTACTCATTTTCAAGAAAAAAATCCAGTATTTTTTCATTATAACGGTTATTATTTGCACTAAAAGGAAAAACTTCACCGCCAAATTCACGTTTTACATACGCTATAGCCTGCGCTATTTTATTATGAGAAGATATACAATCTGTTTTCGTAATAACAGTAATTATCGGTAAATTATATGCACTTACCCATTCTCTCATTTGATAATCGTTCTTTTGAATTTCATGCCTTCCGTCAATCAGTTGGACAAGATATTTTATATCTTCTCTTTTTAATAAATATTCTTCAAGATTCTTCTGCCAACGATTCTGAACCTCTTTTGAAACTTTTGCATAACCATATCCCGGCAAATCCGCAATCATAAATTTATCACTAAAATTGAAAAAATTTATCAACCTTGTTTTCCCAGGAGTATTAGAGGTTTTTGCAAGTTTTTTATTATTTGCCAACCCGTTTATAAAAGACGATTTCCCAACATTTGAACGACCTAATAACGGAAACTCCGGAAGATTAAAATTTGGGCACTGAGAAAGCTTCTCCGCACTCTGTATAAATTTTGCCTGCATAAAATTTGCCATAAATTACTTATTTTACCCCTTTTTTATTCTCTCTTTTTGTTCTAAAAGTTTTTTCTTATACAAAACTGTCTGAAATAAATTATACATTTTTTGATTATTTACAAGTGTTAGTTGAGTCTTACCGTTTACAAAATCTACATTAAAAGATTTTTCTTTTGCAAAAAAATTTTCACCTTCGATGTTCACAATCTGAAACAAACCGTTTGTCAAAACACTTAGCGGCTCTTTTAAAAACGTCTCAAATGTCTTTCTTATATCAAATTTTTTCATCATACTTATATGATATTAAAACATAAAAAGAAAAAGTTTGCGCACACACACAAACTTTTTCTTTTAAATAATTTTTATATCAATTACATCTGTTGAGTAAAGACCTGAATTCTTTGTTCAACAGCAGCCTTATCAGAAGCATTTGGAGCTAAAGATAAATATTGTTTATAATATTTAACTGCACCTTCGTAATTCTTTTCTGCTTCGTAAGCCTGAGCTTTTAATTTTGCAATTGACGGAGCATTGTGATAGAAATCAATTGCTCTGTTACAATATTCGATTGTAGATGCAAAGTTTCCTTCTTTAAACTGTCTTAGTGCAATTTCAAAGAATTCATTTGATTTCATTTCACACAAATCAATATAGTGCAAACCGTTTAATGCAATTCTGTTATCAGGATCTGTCATCAAGACTTTTTCCAAAGCTTTTCTTGCAGTTCTGAACTGTTTATGTTGGACAAGAATTTCTGATAAATACAATTCATCATCAACACTGTTTGCAAAATTGATTGCATTTTCAAATGTATAAACTGCATCAGATTCTCTGCCTAAAGATAAATAAGCTTCACCTTTAATTACTGTATCAACTAAACTGTTTGAAGCTGACTGAACAATGTAATTCAAATTATCTTCAGTTAATTCAACCTGGTGAGTTAATTTAGCTAACTTAATTTTTGCCAAATGAAGTTTCAAATCATTTGGAGTTCTTTGAATTGCTTCATTTACATAATCATAAGCCAAATATACATCTTTATTAGTTGTAAAGTCTCTTGAATCCGCTGTATCTCTTGCCATTTCATAATATGTATTTGCAAGACCTACAATTGCGGCATTGTTATATGTCTGGTCTCCTAACAATCTTGAATAATATTCAAGTGCCTGCTGATATTTCTTAGTTTCCAAAGACATATTACCAACTCTGTAAATACCTTCTTTATAATTAGGATTTAAGATAATTGCAGTTTTCAATTCTTCCATTGCAAATTCGTGATCTGCACGTCTTTCATAAACTCCTGCAAGATTTACATAAGGTCTGAAGTTTTCAGGTTTTACATATTTTGCTTTTTTGAAAGAATTGATTGCAGCAGCCTGGTTACCTTGTTTTAAATATAATTCACCCTGCAAATTCCAACCTGGAGATGACTGCGGATTGATATGCAGTGAGTGGTTCAGCCATGTTAATGCTTTTGTATAATCACCGCGTTTTGCTTCAACTTGTCCCATATGGTACATTGAAGTTGCATTGTGAGAGTTGCATTTAATAGATTGCAAATAATATTTTTCTGCCTGATCCAAATCTCCGTCAAGCATTGCAATATTACCCAAATTATCATAGGCAGGAGCAAATTGAGGGTTAATCTTCAACGCAACTTTAAATAAGTCAGCCGCATCTTTTTTGTTGCCTAATTTTAAAGTCGCAACACCCATTGCATTGTATGCTTCAAAATAAGTACTATCCAAATCTACTGCTTTTACAAATTCCTGAATCGCAGCATTTGATAAGTTAGTAATATTTTTAATATATTCAACGTCAGATGATGTTTCTCTCATCAAATATACCAAACCCTGTGCATAATGAAATTGAGGGTTATTAGGGTATTTTGCCAATAATTTGTCCAATTCTGACTGAGCAGGGGCTAATTTCCACTGTTTTGCAAAAGACATTAACTGCAAAGCTTTAGCCTCTAAATCATTAGGGTTCTTTTGTAAAATCTCTTTCAACTTTGCATCAGCTTCTGCGTAATTAGTATATTCAATCATTCTGCCTATATCAACATAATTCTTTGAGATTTGAGCCTTTAGAGGTTCTGCAGAAAATGACTGAGGCGCAAAAAGAACACAAGAAGTCAAAATCATTGAAGTTACTAATAATTTTTTACAATTCATTGTTTTCTCCTAACCTTAATCTCTTAATATTATTCCAAATCTATAAAAGTATTGTATAATAGTTATCGGAAAAAAGCAATAGAATACAAATATGGCATTAAATTCGATTTCAAAAAAAGATTTAGAAGATTTTAAAGGGTATATTTTAGTTGAAAAAAATTTTTCTGAACATACCGCAAAAGCCTATTGCTCAGACATTTTGAGCTATCTGATATGGCTTGGGGATGAGGGTTGTGAAAATGCAGATTTTTCAAAAATTCGTGAGTATTTACACTTCATGCAAAAATTTGATTACAAAAAAACAACAATCGCCCGAAAGATAGCATCCATAAGGACTTTCTACAAATATCTTGCCCGCGAGAAAAAAATTGAGAACAATCCTGCGCTAAATATAATTTCCCCCAAACGACCTAAAGCTTTGCCAAAATTCCTCTCAATGGAGGAGGTAGAAGAAATTCTCAACAACATAAATATATCAACTCCGGCAGGATATCGTAACAGAGCAATACTTGAACTATTATGGGCTAGCGGAATGCGTATATCAGAACTAAGCAATCTGAATTTTGAAAACCTAAATCTTGAAAACAATGAAATTACCGTATTTGGTAAAGGTGCAAAAGAAAGAATTATACTTATTACAGACAGAGCTAAAACATATCTTCAAAAATACATTGATTTTGCAAGACCATTGATTGCAAAAGACTATACTCTGCCTCCTGTCACAGATCAATCACCGGTATTTATAAACAAGACAGGCTACAGATTACAAACAAGAATGGTTCGCAATGTAATAAATGACATAGTAGAAAAAATTGAATTACCTAAAAAAGTCACTCCACATATGTTTCGCCACAGTTTTGCAACTCATTTAATTGAAAACGGAGCTGATTTAAGAGTGGTTCAGGAACTTCTCGGTCACGCAAGTATCTCAAATACTCAAATTTACACACACGTTTCTATGCAGCACATGAAAGATGTTTATGAACAAACTCATCCAAGAGCTTAACATTTCTTAACCATGTTATTTATATCAGCAAAAAATGCAAGTTACTTGTTTTATACTATATGCATAATTTATTCTTAATTTGGAGGTGTGTATTATGAACAGTTTACAAAGTGTAAGTTTTGGCAGTAAGGCAACAGTTGTACCAGCCGGAGAAAAAAATATTGTAGTTACCAGCACCGGAGATGTTTTAACTTTACCAGGACAATTGATTGGAAGTACTACCAAAGTAAAAGTTTTAAAAGACGGAACTTACAAAATTACAAGTCTGCCATCAGTATATGGCGCAAAACCTGTTACAAGAATTTTAACTGAAGAACAATTAATTGCACAATATGGCGACAAAGCAGGCAAAAATTTTCAAGCAGTCGCATAATTACAGAATATACAATTCATTCGCAGTATATAAAATACCTTGCAATAAATATTGCAAGGTATTTTATGATGGAGAATGCAAACCGTCTTAACCTGCTCGCAATAAACAGCATTTCGCATTTTGGCTTTTGTGCCTATTGGCAAAGCCAAAATCTGCTCCAGCTGTAAAATAACAGTCGGTTTGAGGATTTTTAACAAAGAAATTGATTATTAAATATTTTTATATACAATAGCAAAAAAATTTTTTATATGTTTTAATACAAGTAATACAATATAATATTAGGGTGGTACTTATGAAAATAGAATTAAACCCAATAAACAAGTTAGATATGAAATTATTAGATTCATATGATTGTTTTAAAAAAACTGTGAACGGTATCGCTTACAGTAAAGATGGAAAAAAGGTTATTGGGAATTATGGTAAATGGAAAATAAACTATAAGTGTGATGATGTTGAGGGTTTTGTTACGGCGGATGGTATTATTGATATGAATGGTAAAAAAATTGCCGTAAAACCTGGTTTTATTGTTGACACTGAAGAAAAAGAGACAAAGACATTATTTACAAATATTATCAATATGTTGACCAATATGGTTGAAAATATAAACAATACGGAAATTGTAAATCGCGAACATAACATGTATCAAATAGATATTAAAAGAGCAATAGAAACGGCTAATCGAACTTTAAAAGATGTTTTTGCAAAACAAGACAAGCAACTAAAAGATAAATTCAGCTTGTAGCTTGTAGGTCAGGCACTGCCTGACAATTAGTAATTAAAAAAAACAATTTTTAAAATTTTCTTACTATTATTGGAAAGTTGCCAACCGGCGTGAGTAAATAATGCGTAAATATGAGTAAATCGGTTTTTGGAGTAAAGTTGCACTTCCGACCGCCAAAATCCCTATAAATAGCTGACTTTATAAAATAAAAACATCAAAAAAAAGAAAACCGTACTACTCGACAAAATACACCAGCCTCTGTTCGGCTTGCGCTTGAACCCAAACAATATTCAAATCCTTACATCACAAATAGAACACCGAACTACAAAAGTCGTTCGGTGTTCTATGGTGGGCGATACAAGGTTGTCTTGCTGCGCTCGCCTTCGACGTGACTACGCTTTTTGCTTTTTGTGGCTTTCGCCACTAGCAAAAAGGCTTCGCACTTGGCTCGCTTGCGCCGAAC
>CADBFN010000007.1 GCA_902794035.1 uncultured bacterium | reverse complement strand
GGATACGGCTTATACCTTATATCCTCTGCTCGGGCTATGCTCCACATACAGGCGGGATAACTCACTATCGTTCAAACAAATCCCGCCTTGTTGCCGTGTTGCAAACAATGATTGCTCACTTCGTAAAGGTCGGACATCTTGCAAGTGCGCGCCGTTGTCCTTAGCGCGAGTGAGCAGAGGCAGGAGCGATAGCGACAGTTGAGCAATTATGGCAGTAATGAATATTCTGCCTGATTGCGAACGATGCCGTTTATTGCGAACGAGCAAGAGCGCTATGAGATTTTTGCCGATAGGCAAAAACACATATTACTGCGTAAGCAGTCTTATGCCGCCGTAAGGCGGTATTGTCATCAGCGAGTTTTTCTTTTTTGGTTCGTTTTTTCTTTTTGCTTCATGACAAAAAGATAAAATGAACATAATTAGAATATCTTAGCGAGATATTCAGATAATATTGTTTATGTGTATATTTATACTAAAATTTAGTTATGGAGCATAAGTTATTCAAATTAGTTTCAAATTACAAACCCTCTGGAGATCAGCCTCAGGCAATAGACAAACTTGTCAAAGGAATTGAACAGGGTGATGACACGCAGACATTACTTGGTATAACAGGGTCAGGTAAAACTTTTACGATTGCAAATGTTATAGAAAAAGTACAGCGTCCAACTCTTATTATTGCTCATAATAAAACTTTAGCCGCGCAATTATATAACGAATTTAAAGAATTATTTCCTGAGAATGCCGTTGAATATTTTATCAGTTATTACGATTACTATCAGCCGGAAGCATATATTCCGAGAACTGATACATATATTGAAAAATCGTCAAGCATAAATGAAGAAATTGACAGATTGAGACATAATACTACAAGAAGTCTTTATGAACGTGATGATGTAATTGTTGTGTCGTCTGTCAGTTGTATTTATGGTTTAGGTGTTCCTGAAAACTATTTTAAAGGTACTATTACTCTGCATAGTGGTGATGATATAGACAGAGATGCTCTTTTGAAATATCTGGTTGAAATCAGATATGAAAGAAATGATGTTGAATTAAAATATTCAACATTCAGGGTTCGTGGAGATATAGTAGAAATTATGCCTCCTTATGAAAAAGTAGTGACAAGATTATATTTCTTTGGGGATGAGCTTGAAAAAATAGTTAAAATTGATCAGGTTTCCGGTGAGATAATTGATACTCCAAAAGAAATTGTTATTTATCCTGCAGTGCATTATATTACTGATGATGAAAATCAGGAAGAAACAATAAAATTGATTCGCCAAGAATTATCCGACAGACTTGTAGAACTTAATAATCAAAATAAACTTGTCGAAGCACAAAGACTTGAACAACGTGTAAAATATGATATTGAAATGATTAAAGAAATGGGCTATTGCACAGGTATAGAAAATTATTCTCGTATTCTTGAAAGACGTGCTCCGGGAACTGCCCCTGCAACTTTACTTGATTATTTCCCTGATAATTTTTTAACAATAGTTGATGAATCTCATGTTACATTACCTCAAATTAAAGGTATGTTTAATGGTGACAGTTCAAGAAAACAGGTTTTGGTTGATTACGGTTTCCGTTTGCCTTGTGCCAAAGATAACAGACCTCTTAAAAATGAAGAATTTTACGATAAAGTGGGACAAAAAATATACATATCCGCAACACCTGCACAATTTGAAAAGGAAACATCTTCGCAGATTGTAGAACAAATCATAAGACCGACCGGACTTCTGGATCCAAAAGTTTCAGTTCGTCCTATAGATACTCAGATTGCGGATTTGAAAGCTGAAATAAAAAAACGTGCAGAAAAAGATGAAAGAATTTTAATAACGACTTTAACCAAAAGAATGGCTGAGGATTTAACAGACTTTTTCCTTCAGGAAGGAATCAGGGTCAGATATTTACATTCAGAAGTAAAATCTATTGAAAGGGTCGAAATTCTGCGAGATTTGAGGCTTGGCGAATTTGATGTTCTGATTGGTGTTAATTTGCTAAGGGAAGGGTTAGATATTCCTGAAGTTTCACTTGTTGCAATCATGGATGCAGATAAGGAAGGATTTTTGCGTTCTGAAACAAGTTTGATACAAACAATCGGTCGTGCAGCAAGAAATGCCTGTGGTGAAGTGATAATGTATGCAGATAAGATTACCGATTCTATGAATAATGCAATCAAAGAAACACAACGAAGAAGAAAAATTCAGATTGAATACAATCAAAAATATGGAATTATACCGCAAACAATTAAAAAACCTATTGAAAATAATCTTCTTTCTTTAATCGCAAGTTATCGT
The DNA here is from genome assembly GCA_902794035.1 of uncultured bacterium. Lineage (GTDB taxonomy): Bacteria > Cyanobacteriota > Vampirovibrionia > Gastranaerophilales > Gastranaerophilaceae > Zag111. The sequence goes on along the minus strand of CADBFN010000007.1, from coordinate 58,720 downwards.
AATTTTGAGGATGTTGTAGCCGAACAAATGGTTGAAATGGGTGTAGAAAAGAAAGATTTACCTAAGCTTATTTCAAAATTAGAAAAAGATATGCACAAAGCTGCAAAAATACTGGATTTTGAAAGAGCTGCCGAAATTCGCGATCAATTAAAGAAATTGAGGGAGATGAAAGATTAGTTCTCTTTTTCTTCTTTTTTATTATTTAAAATTTCATATTTTTTTGTCTTAATATAATAGTTGTCGTTATATAGCTCATCTTTTTCTTTTATTGCTTCATATGAAATTTGTGCGATATAGCTGGCTAAAAAAGAAATATTAAATATTGATATTGCAGAACAGTAATAAACAAACAATGGGTGCTGGAGAGAATATTTGAATAAGAAAAACATATACCATGCAATACCAACCAGTATTCCGTCAATTAAGATTAATTGCGGGATAAGAAATATAATATTTACAAGTATGTCTATTGTTGATTCTGAAATCATTTGCAAATTGTACGGGGCTTTTACATCTAATCGTTTAGAAAATGCGAAGTATTCAGTTAGTATAACAGATGCTGATAGTGCCCAGACAATACATTCGTATATTAGCTGACCGTATTTTAATTCCTCAGGTATGCGGATGAAGTATGTCAGACAAAATCCGATTCCGATTGTCATTATTGTTTGTGGTGTAATTGCTAAAAATAGCTTAATTGCAACAGGTATCAGACTAAAAACATTAAGAGTTAATATTTCTCTTTTGTTGCTGGTAATATTAGCTATGCCGTTACTTAAAAGTGCGAGTAGTAATATTGCCGTAGGTATGGCAAGAATTATGAATAATGGAATATTTTTGTGTATAAAAGCATAAGCACATATAAAAACAGGAATAGCATAAACCAGAATTTTCACAATAGAAAAATTTTCGCTCAGGGCATCGCTTAAAGCATCTGTCATTAACGCCATAGGTTTACCTCTTTTCTAGTTTAAATTTGTTGCATTTTTATTTATTAATCTTCCCAATTCTGAAGGTCTTGATGTTTTAGAGTATGCACTTTCTTCAGTTATCTGACCTCCATTAACAAGTTTTGCCAATGATGCTTCTAAAGTCTGCATTCCGGCTTCAGCACTTGTCTGAATTGTAGAATATATCTGTGCGGCTTTAGATTCTCTGATTAAGTTTGCAATCGCAGGTGTTACAACCATGATTTCCTGTGCCATAACACGCCCTTTTGATGAACCGTCAGGAAGAAGTTTAGGTAATAGTGTTTGAGCAAATACTGCTACAAGCGAGTTTGCTAACTGAACCCTTATTTGTTGTTGTTGTCCTTGAGGAAATACGTCAATAATACGGTCAATTGTTTGAGATGCAGATGAAGTGTGCAGTGTTCCAAAGACAAGGTGACCTGTTTCTGCAGCCGTTAGAGCTAAGGCAATTGTTTCATGGTCACGCATTTCGCCTACAAGTATGATATCAGGGTCTTCACGCAATGCAGATTTAAGTGCATTTGCAAAAGAACGTGTATCCATACCTAATTCTCTTTGGTGAATTACACTCATCTTTGAAGTATGAACAAATTCGATTGGATCCTCAATTGTCAGGATATGTTCTGCTCTTGTTCTGTTAATATAATCTATCATTGCCGCAAGAGTTGTTGATTTACCTGAACCTGTAGGTCCTGTAACAAGAACCAAACCTCTTGGTTTTTGTGCAATTTCTGTAACTATTGGAGGCATATTCATATTTTCTAATGTCGGAGCTTCAGAATTGATTGTTCTGAATGCTGCGGCATATGAGCCTTTATCTTTATAGAAGTTTACACGAAAACGCCCCATTCCTTTGATACCATATGAAAAATCTAGTTCCCAGTCTTGTTCTAAACGGCGTCTTTGGTCATTTGACATCATTGGAAATAATAACTGTTCTACTTGAGTTGATGTCAACGCAGGATAATCCATTCGGATAAGGTTACCATCTACACGTTTGATAGGTGGTAATCCGCTTGATATATGTAAGTCTGAGCCTCTGCATTCTATAATTTCTTTTAATAAATCTTCTATTACCATATATAATAACCTTTTCTATTCTGTATAATTAAGGATATCTTCACTTTCTTTTGCTGCTAATTCCAATAATGTATATGACATATATGCTCCAAGTGCAACCGCCTTTGGATCTAAGTCTGTTTTGTTTGCGGCTTCAATTATTGCTGAATTGATTTCAGGGTTTTCGTCTTTTATATAATGAATCATTTCCTTACGCCATTTTGGCATATCCGTAAAAATCTCATCAAAAACTTTTTGTGCAATATCTTCCGTAATTACAGGCAGCATACATTAACCTCTATCTTATCTGAACTCTTCTATTATACACAATTCATTACCTAAAGTCCATATTTTGGCAAAAATCATATATTTAAAGTATAATGACTCTATGAAGTTAGAGAAGATTAAGCTGAATAATTATCGTAATTGTTCCGATTTAGAGCTTGTATTTGATAAAAATAAAACTCTTATTATCGGTAAAAATGCGCAGGGAAAAACAAATATCCTTGAAAGCATTTATTTCTTATCTGCTCTGAAATCGCCAAGAACAACAAGTAATACGGATTTGATTCAGTTCTCAGCGGATAAGTTCTCTATAAACTCTCAAATATTCAAAAACAATACTCAAACGGAATTATTTTATCAATACAATTGTGATAAAAAACGTGAATTAAAAATTAATGGGGTAAAATCGGCAATAAAAGACTTTAAAAATGTTATAAAATGTGTGTTGTTTTCTTCATCTGATTTGCTTTTGTTAAGAGGTGCTCCACAAGACAGGCGAGATTGGCTGGACAGAGCTATATCTCAAATTTATCCTGCATATGATGACAGACTCTCTAAATATGAAAAAATAAGAATACAAAAAAATAATTATTTCAAACAATGTGCAAAAACAGGGAAATATGATGATACTCTGTTGAGCATTTTGAATGAACAGCTTTCAGTGACCGGTAGTAATATTATTTATATCAGAAAAAAATATATAAAAGAGATTGAGAAGATTGCAAAAAATAAACATTTAACAATCAGCGAAACAGAAAATCTTTCAATAAAATATGACTGTTCTTTTATAGATGATGATGCCATTGAGGATATAAATGATATTCAGACTGTTTTCAAAGCCTCTTTAGATGCAAGAAAAGATGAAGAAATAAAAAGGTGTCAGGCTTGTGTCGGACCTCACAGAGATGATATTATTTTTTCAATAAACGGGCTTGATGGTACAAAATTTGCATCACAGGGCCAGCAAAGAACGATTGTTTTGGCTTTAAAACTCTCAGAACTGGATTTGATAACCGAAAAAATAGGTGACGAACCAATTTTACTTCTTGATGATGTATTAGCAGAACTTGATGATATCAGACAAAATTATTTGTTAAAATCTATTTCTGATGATACGCAAACAATAATAACATCTGTAGATACAATTCTTTTTGAAGATGAATTTTTAAAAGATGTTCAGATTTATAAAATTGAAAGCGGAAGTGTTTTATCCTAATCCAAAATAAATTTGCCGATTTTGCCTTCTCTGAAGTCTTTTAAAACATAACCTGCAGTGCGTTCAATGTCAGGCTCCTGATTTCTTATAAGCCATTTGCGGTTCAGGGCAATATTTTCAAGTGTTAATTCTGCATCCGCAAGAGCATAATATTCTTTGAAAACTTTGACTTGTTTATCATTTAGCACATTCAAAAGCTCTTTTGCAACAAAATCGTTTGAATACGCATTATCTCCGACAGAATTTACAAATGCCAATTTCGTTGCACGCATTTGATCCTCCTGTTTCATTGGTATAATACCAGGAGTATCAAGAAGTTCAAGTTGCGGGTTAATTCTTACCCACTGCTGTTGTCTTGTTACACCGGCTTTTGCACCTGTTTTTGTTTTTGATGAACGGGTCAATTTATTTATAATACTTGATTTGCCTACATTTGGAAGTCCTACAACCATAATCCTTGCCGGTCTGCGCAAAAGACCTTTAGCCATAATTGCCGCAATGCGTGGCTCTGATAATCTTATTGCCTCTTTTATAATAATATTGAGGTCTTTATTTGATTTTGCACTTGTCGGGATAACAGAGGTTTCTGTTTCTCTTTTTAAAATTTCAATGTATTTATCAAGCTCATTTTTATCAACTAAATCTGATTTATTTACAAGTAAAAAACGGGGCTTCTGATTTAGAAGTCCCGTAATATTGTCATATCTGCTTGAAAGTGGTATTCTCGCATCAATTACTTCTATTACGGCATCCACTAGCGAAAGTTGTTCTTTTAATTTCCTTTCAGCTTTGGCAATATGCCCCGGATACCAATGAATATGTGTTTTATCTTTTTTCAATTTTTTCCTTAATACGAGTTGCTTTACCTGAACGTTCTCTCAAGTAGTAAAGTTTTGAACGTTTTACATCTCCACGTCTTAAAACTTCAATTTTATCTATACGCGGAGAGTTGATTAAGAATACACGTTCAACACCAACACCTTGGAATACTTTTCTTACAGTGATTGTCTTATTTAGGCCGGCACCGTGAATCTTAATAATAGTACCTTCAAAAGCCTGAATTCTTTCTTTGTTACCTTCAACAATTTTAACGAATACTTTAACAGTATCACCTGCGTTGAAAGTAGGTAAAGAATCCTTTAAATATTCTTTTTCTAATTCATCAATAACAGGGTTAATCATTTTGTTTTTCCTTTATATTTCTAATAATTGCTACTTATACAATTCCTTAACTCACGTTTAAAAAGATTTTTTCCACATAAAAATCCACATGAGCGCACGCTTGCATATTTGATAGTATAATAAACATTTTTTATTTGCAATAGGCAAAGGCAAGTATAAAGATTTGTAACATATGCAATAGGGCGTTTCTTTATAAAACGCTTTTAATTACACCGCCGCCTAATACTTTGTCACCGTCATAAAATACCGCAGATTGACCGATTGCAATAGATTTTTGCATATCGTCAAATATGACTTCTACTTCGCCATTTTGTAACGGGCGAATTTCAACAGGTGTTGGTTGTTGGGTTGAGCGTATTTTTGCCTGACATTTTTTAGGTTCTTTTAAATCCTCAATTGCTATCCAGTTTAAATCATTTGCGATTAGAGATTTCTTAAATGTTTTGTCTGCCGGTCCTATAACAACTTCATTTGATTCTTTTTTTAATTCTAATACATATAGAGGCTCTGTTGAAGAAACTCCGATACCCTTTCTCTGACCTATTGTATAATTCCATATACCTTTGTGTGTGCCGAGAATTTTACCGTTTGTATCAACTATATTCCCGATTTTATCTTCAACACCAAGAAGTTCATTATAATCTCCACCGTAAAAGTCCTGACTGTCAGGTTTATCTGCAGCCTGAAGATTATTTTCTTTCGCAATCTGTCTTATTTGATCTTTTGTATAATTACCAAGAGGTAAAATTATATTTTTCAACTGTTCTTGTTTTAATCTGTATAAAAAGTAAGATTGATCTTTGTGTGGCGCAATCCCTCTTTTTAAAATGTATCTGCCGTTTTCTTCTTCAACTTTTGCGTAGTGTCCTGTGGCAAATTTATCAAATTCAACTCCGTTAAGTCTTGCGATTTCAGGCAGAACTCCGAATTTTATCAATGCATTACACCAAACGCAAGGATTTGGAGTATGACCGTCAAGATATTCTTTTTTAAAGTTTTTAATTACTATATCTTCGTATTTGGTTACGCAATCTACAACGTGGTAAGGAATTCCAAGTTGAGTGGCAAGATTCTGTGCAGCTTCTATATCTTCCACTTCATCAGGACCGTAACAAGCATTGTGTTTACCTTCAGCAACGGCCAGTCCTTGTTTCCCCCAAATAGACATTGTTGCTCCGATTACTTCGTAACCTTGCTCTTTTAATATTAATGCTGCAACTGATGAATCGACTCCGCCTGATAATCCTACTAATACTTTCATTTAATCCCTTTCTGATAATCTGCCAATAAGATTTTATCATAAATAAACTTTAATTATACATATTCAAGTTTGTCATGCAGTGCTTTTGCAGATCCCTCGTAGCCTATTCTGCCCATTAGTCCGTAAGTGTAGTTTCTTGTTTGCTCTACTGATGGCTGATCAAAAGTGTTGATATTGTATAATGCTCCTGTTATTGCTGTTTGCATTTCAAGCATATATAGTAATTGTGCAATATGATAACCATCTACTTTCGGAATTTTAATAGTTATAGTTGGTCTTGAATAATCTATAAGTGTAGCCTGAGTTGAATCAGCTTCCGCATTGATAAGATTATTTACTGTTTTCCCGCCTAAGTAACCAATCCCTGTATATTGAAAGATTTGAGGAATATCCAATGTTGTATCAAATTCTCCGATTCTCACGAAGTTTATTACTTTATTGTTTGGACCTTCATTAAATAATTGCATAAGTGTATGCTGATCTCTTGCACCTATAGCTCCGATTGGGGTCGGGCCTGCTTTAATCGGTTTTTCTTCTATTGTTTTATTTTTCCCGAGGGACTCTGCCCACAGTTGGGTAAACCAGTCGGGAATAAATTTCAATTTTTCAGAATAAGGCATTAATACTGTTATGTCTTTTCCGTATTTAGTATCTAGCAGATAGTGAATAAGTGCATTTTGTGCTGCAATATTTTCGTAAATATTCGTATTTTTAAGTTGCGCATCTAAATCTCTTATTCCTGCAGTTATTTCGTCAATGTTAATTCCTACTAATGCAAAAGGTAAAAGTCCGACAGCAGTAAATACAGAAAATCTCCCGCCTACGTCATCCGGAACTACAAAAGTTTTATATCCCTCTTGTTCTGATATTTGTCTTAAAATTCCTGTTTTTTTGTCAGTAGTGACTATGATATTTTTTCTGTAATCATCATCTAATTCTTTCTCTAACCTGTCTTTGATAATCATATACTGAGCCATTGTCTCTGTAGTATCACCTGATTTGGTAATAACATTAACAAGGGTTTTCTTTAAATCAATTATGTCTAAAAGTCCGTTAATATCATCGGGATCAACATTGTCAAGAAAGAATATACGCGGATATCCTCCTCGTTGTTCTTTAGATAGCAAATTCCAGTAAGGTTTTAGTAATGCGTGAGTGATTGCAATTCCGCCTAAAGTTGAACCGCCGATACCTAAAACAAGGATATTATCAAATCTGTTTTCAACAAGTGCAGCATATTCTTTAACATACCACGATGTTTCCTGACTGTATCCTAAGTTCATCCATTGCAATCCTTCACCGGGTGTATCTTTTCGTTTGTATAAATCAGATACTATATCTGCAATTTGTGTTTTGTAATTTTCAAATTCTGCTTGTATATTTAAGCCATTTTCGCTGCCGATTATATCTTGGCTTACTCCTCTGATATCAAGTTCAAGCATTACTACCCCTTATTCCTCTATATGCTATATAATCTTAATATGCTCAAATTTAAAATACAATAAAAACCCATTTATGTAGTAAATATTTATTAAGAATCAATAATCATATTGATAGTTGAATTTACATTCTTGCTCAACCATGCGGCAAAAGCATGGTGTAGAGCATGGTTGAGAAGCTTTCTCAACCTGCAGATTTAGATAAGTGTTTCAATCTTGCTTTTGTTCTTAATCAATCCTTCCATGGATTAAATTCCCCTCTGAAAAGAGTAGTATGTATAGTGTAGAAAGCAATTAACAAACGGGGGAATAAGATGAGAGATTTTACAAGAAAATTGAGAGTATTATTAATTGATGACAACGCTAATCATTTAAGAGGAATTAAAGAACTTATTTCTTTAGAAACAAACTACAGTGTTGTTGGAGCAACAAGAAGTGCTAATTTGGGATTAGGCCTGATAAAAAAATATCGTCCTGATATTGTGTTGATGGATGTAAATATGCCTGAAAAAGATGGCTTACAGGCTATTCAATCTATTAATAAAATGGGAGTATCAACAAATGTCGTGATTCTCAGCGGTTATGATGACTCGGATTTGATATACAGAGCTATGAAGCTGGGTGCAAGAGGCTATGTCTTAAAAACTATGGCTTCATCTAAATTGATTGATGCTATAGAAACAGTCGCTGATGGTAAAATTTATCTTCCATCAATTCTTACAACAAGATTCTTTGAATACTTTCAAAATGCAGCAAAAGAAGAAACAAAAGTTGTTGCAGGAGAAAATCTGTTGTTATCTTTAACAGGCAGAGAAAACGAAGTTCTTGATTTATTAACCCAGGGTATTAACTACAAGTCTATTGCGCAAAAGCTAATTATTTCCGAAACTACAGTTAAAACTCACGTTAATAATATATTCCAAAAATTACAAGTTAATGACAGAACTAATGCTGTGTTATATGCCCTAACTCACGGATTTAAACCATCTTCTGCACAGGAAACGGCTATGACAACAGCGGCATAAGATATTTATAGTATTAAAAAAGGGTTCTGCATTATGTATGAACCCTTTTTTTGTAAGGAGAAAAATGCAAAATACAAAAAATAATGAAATTGAAGTTAAGAGTCAGCAAATCAGATTTGTATCTCACGAAATAAGGAATCATCTTTCTGTTTGTGATATGTATGCCCAGATTATAAAAAGACATATAGAAAATGATAATTACAATAATCCATCTGTTTTAAATGCAATTGATTGTATTCAAAAATCTCTCCAGATAATAAATATGAATGTTACGGATTTAAAATCTTTGGATTTGAGCCTACCTAAAATTATAAATTTTAAAAATACCGTTCAACAAGCGGTTGAATTATCAAAAGCATATGTTGAAGACAAAAATATTGAATTTGAATGCTTTATTAAAAATGATGCGGATATTTGTATTGATGAAAATCGCTTTCTTTCCTGCATCGTTAATATTATAAAAAATGCCGTTGAATCTATTGAAATTAAAGGTAAAATATCAATAATAGGCGAAGTCAAAGATAATTTTGCAATATTAAAAATATCAAATACCGGCAAACAAATTCCTCAGGATAGACAAAAAAGAATCTTTGAATGCGGTTATACTTCAAAGCAAAACGGTTCAGGTTATGGTTTGAACATTTGCAAACAATATTTAAACAGTCAAAATTCAGATCTTGAATTGGTGAAATCGACAAAATCCGAAACCGTATTTAAAATTACGATACCTGTGAAATGATTTATTTTTTCATGTTTTCAGGATGGGCAGAATTTGATAATATAATTTCATAATACTCATTTTTATCAATATTAACGCCCATTGTTTTTACATCACAGTATTTTTTCTTTTTTTTATTTAAAAGTTTTTTGTAATCGCTATTCATATAACTATATATAACATAAAATTACTGATTAATTATAATTGCACCTTGTCTGAAAATTCTTAATTCGTTGTTCATAACTCCGCAAACAGTTGATTCTAAACCTTTAGCAAGGTACCCGTAATCAGGGATTATTATGTCAGCAAGCCCGTTCATATTCTCCAATGCCTGTTCATATGTTTTGGCAGATGGTTGATGAGATAAATTTGCACTTGTTGTTGCAAGAACGTGCCCAGGTATAATTGAACAAATTTCCTGAAAAACAATATTATCAGGGACTCTTATCCCGACTGTACTCAAATTTGATGTGATGTAATCAGGAGTTTTTTCGCTTTTATCAGTAACAATTGTCAGTGCTCCCGGGAAAAATTCTTTGATAAGCTTCTGACCGATTTTGGGTATTGGTTTTACATAATCAAGCAGATTATAAATTTCATTAGACATCAGTATTAGTGGTTTTTGGGCTTCTCTTTTTTTTATTTCATAAATTTTTTTTACGGCTTGCTCGTTATCCGGCAAACAGCCTAATCCCCATACTGTATCTGTTACATAAGCTATAACACCACCCTCATTCAGGCATTTTATTATTTCATTCTTATTTTCAAGCATAAATCTTAATCCTGTACTATTTTTTTATAAAAAATATATCATAAATTATTATACATTTACAGATTTTATATTTTATCTGACATAGATATTTTTTATATATTTTTTGAGGTTTTTGCAGATTTCATTAAATTCGTCTTCTGAATAAGTTTTTTCATTTAATAGATTATTATTTAGAATTTTTGAAGGGACGAATTTTTGTAAATAATATTTTTTTGCCCCGTTAATCATTTTGCCAATGTCTTCAAAATCTTCAAATGATAATTGAGATTTGAGAACGGTTGTCCTGAATTCGTAGTCTGTGTTGCTGTTCATAATCAATTTAATGCTTTGTTTTATGTTTTGCAGGTCGCAATTTGCGCCGGTGATTTCTTTATATTTTTCAAAAGGGGCTTTTATGTCCATGGCTATGTAATCAAGCAGGTTTTCTTTAATAAGCTTTTCCAGTATTTCAGGATTTGTGCCGTTTGTATCAAGTTTAACTGCAAAATTTAAAGACTTAATATCTTTAATGAAGTCATACAATCCGCTTTGTAAAGTCGGCTCACCGCCTGTTATAACAACTCCGTCAAGTTTGCCCTTTCTTGATTTGAGGAATTCCATAAATTCTTCTGTTCTATAGTTCACATTTTGTTTAAAATCAAGTATTTCAGGATTATGACAATATCCGCAGCGAAAATTGCAGCCTTGTGTAAAAACAATGGCCGCAATTTTCTCCGGAAAATCTACTAAAGTAGTTTTTTGAATTCCTCCAATTATGAACAACAGCAGTGTTCTCCTGCTTTTTCCATATTAAAGGTTACTCGGTTGCCAAATTCTGCTTTTTTACCATTGTTCCACTGTTTAACCGGTCTAATGTAACCTACAATTCTTGAATATATTTCACATTCGCTTCCGCAGTCAGGGCAGGTTTGGTGCTCTCCTGCGACATAGCCGTGAGTCGGGCAGACCGAAAATGTAGGTGAGAATGTGAAATATGGTAAATGATAATTTTCACAAATCTTTTTCACTAAATTTTTCATTGTAGTTGTATCATTTATTCTTTCACCTGCAAATATGTGAACAACTGTTCCGCCTGTGTATTTGGTCTGCAAATCATCCTGATGATCAAGAAGTTCAAATATGTCATCTGTACAATTAACAGGGAGTTGTGTTGAATTTGAATAGTACGGCTCAGCTCCTTGAGAGTAGTATTCTTCGTCATTCGCACATTTGATATCAATAAGATTTTTCTTATCTAATTTTGCTAAGCGATAACTTGTTCCTTCGGCAGGTGTTGCTTCAAGATTGTAATTATTTCCTGTTTCTCCCTGAAATTTTACAATTATATCTCTCATATAATCCATTACTTCTACTGCAAAATCATGACCTTCCTTATCTATAATTCCGCAATTTAAAAGATTCTCGCATGCTTCGTTCATTCCGACCAATCCAATAGTTGAGAAGTGATTTTTCCAGTAAACACCGAATCTTGATTTAATATCTCTCAAATAGAATTTTGTATATGGATATAAACCGCCGTCAGTAAGACGTTCAAGGAGTTTACGTTTGATTTCAAGTGATTCTTTAGCAACTTCCATTCTGTCTTTTAAGATTTCAAAAAATTCTTCTTTTGATTTCGCCTGATAGCCGATTTTAGGAAGATTAATTGTTACAACGCCAATTGAACCTGTTAAAGGATTAGAGCCAAATAACCCGCCTCCTCTGTATTCAAGTTGTCTGTTATCTATTCTTAATCTGCAACACATAGAACGTGCATCCTCAGGATTCATATCAGAATTTATAAAATTAGAAAAATATGGAATACCGTATTTTGCTGTCATTTCCCAAAGCCCTTCCAAATCCGGATTATCCCAGTCAAAATCTTTTGTAATGTTGTAGGTTGGAATTGGGAATGTAAATACCCTGCCTGAAGCATCCCCTTCCATCATTACTTCGAAAAATGCCTTATTTATCATATTCATTTCAGTCTGGAAGTCGCCATAGGTTTCTTCTTTCATTTCCCCGCCTACAATTACACATTGATCTTTATAATATGACGGGACAACCAAATCCATTGTTACGTTTGAAAACGGAGTTTGAAATCCGACACGAGTCGGAACGTTCATATTGAATACAAATTCCTGCAGAGCTTGTTTAACTTGTTGATAATTCAAACCGTCATATCTGACAAACGGAGCAAGCAAAGTGTCAAAGTTTGAAAATGCCTGAGCCCCTGCACTTTCTCCCTGCATTGTGTATAGGAAATTAACCATTTGTCCTAATGCTGTGCGGAAATGTTTTGCAGGTTTTGATGCAACTTTCCCTTCTACTCCGGTAAAACCTTCACTTAATAGGTCTTTCAAATCCCAGCCTACACAATATACTGAAATTATATTCAAATCATGTATATGAATATCTCCATTTTCGTGAGCTTCTTTAATTTCAGACGGATAAATTTTATTCAGCCAGTAATTTTTACTCATCGCAGAAGCCAGATAGTTATTTAACCCCTGAATAGAATAACCCATATTAGAGTTTTCATTAACCTGCCAGTCAAGTTGTTTTAAATAATCATCAACCATATCAATTGATGCATTTTTTGCAAAATCTCTCATTTTATTGTGTTGTTCGCGATAAAGAATATAAGATTTTGCAGTCTGTTTGTATTCAGAAGATAGTAAAACCTTTTCAACAATATCCTGAATTTCTTCAACTGTTGGTGCAGACATGTTAGATTGTTTTTCTTTTACAAAATCATTGACGATTTTGATTACATTTTTTGTCAATCGTCTTGCGGTGAATTGATCAATTTCTTTTGTAACATTTGATGCCTTACAAATGGCATTTGTGATTCTTTCGGAATCAAATTCGACAATTTGTCCGTCACGTTTAATAACTTTTTGTTGCATAATAAAGCCTCCAGTCTCGCAAAGTAATAACTAAACCAATAAGCATTCCGACTATAACGGCTGCGGACCAGTGAGGGACTTTCACCCATGCTTTCCTTATTTGGTTCATTAATTATATTAAAATTTATATTTCAAGTCAATAATTTATTCTTAATTTAAATCATGTGATTTACTTTGTGCTAAAATAATAAGCGTGTATAGGTAAAAAAGAAAGGATGATTATGTTGACTAAAAGTTCAAGTTTAACTGCTAATTTCTCTGGAATAGATTTTAGCAAGTATTCTTCAAAAGTGTCTGAATTTGTAAAAGAATTTTCTTCTCGTGCAAATAAATCAGGTCAATTTTTGAATTGGGTAGATTTACCTTCAAAACAGGCTCAAAGAGTTGATGAAATTTATTCAATGGTTTCAAAATTAAAATCAGCTACAGGAGCTAAAACATTAAGTGTAATGGGTATTGGTGGTTCTAAACATACAGTAGAACACATGTTATCTATTAATGGTTTAAACATTAACAGAACTGATATTGAATTCTATTCTGATATAGATTCTTCAAGCTGGGAAAGATTTTTATATCGTTTAGGTAATGATGTAACTTCTTCAAATTACCTTATAGCATCAAAATCAGGTTCTACATTTGAAACAAAAGACGGATTTTTGAGAATCTTAAACAGACTTATTGAAGCTTATAAAGCTCAGGGTAAATCTGAACAGGAAGCAAAAATCTGTGCAAATAAACATTTTATTGCCGTAACTGATGCGAATGCTGAAAAATCAGAATTGAGAAGAACCTCAAACGAAAATAACTGGATTGGCGATTTGTTTATCCATGATGATGTAGGCGGAAGATTTTCTGCTTTTGACGATCACGCATTATTCACATTAGCATATGCAGGCATGAAAAAAGAAGACATGATTACAATGCTGAATTCTGCACAAACAGTTTCAACAGAATCTTTAACTGCAGATTTGGAAATCAATGATGCTTTAAAAGAAGGTATTTTCTGGGCCGATGCTAAATCAAACGGAATTGATGCTTCTGTTCACCAATATATGGGAGCTATATTCGAAAACACCGTATATTGGCATGCTCAAATGCAAAATGAATCTGTTAAAGATACTCTAAAACAGGTTGCAAAGGTTCCTGATGCAATGCATCACTCAGCAGAAGCGCATTTTAACCCTGCAAACAAACTTGTCTTTGCTTTAACAGTTCCTGTTGATAAAGGTGAATGCAGAGAAAATTCCGAAAGTTATATTGAAGCTTTAACAAAATCTTATTCTGTTACCGGTTCGCTTTTTGTAGAAAAAGTGGAAACAAAAGGTATGGGATTAACTGCCGAAGCTGCAGGAAGATTGACTCAATTAAGAGCTTTCGCTACAGTTTATCAGGAAATTGTAACAAGAATTATGAACGGACAATCATTCCCTGAAGTTCTTGACTCTGTTCTTCAGCCTCACGTTGAATTCTATAAAAAGAATTTAAAAGGCGGGGTTGTTGTCCCTGGCAGAATTTCTTAGTTATTAAAAAGCATAAACAAACAAAAAATAACTCCCGTAGAACGCGGGAGTTATTTTTATACTTATTGGTTATAAGTTTTATTAATCATCTTTTAAGAATGATTCATAATTTCTTGCCAGCAGGTGAGAACGAACCTGATTTATTAAATCAAGAGCAACACCTACCATAATTATCAAAGAAGTTGCACCTATACCCTGTAATGTTTCAATCTTTGTAACGTAACTTCCGAAAGACGGAACTAATGCTACAATACCTAAACCAATCGCCCCGATAAATATAACTTTTGATAATATTTTATCCAAAGCTTCAGCTGTAGGTCTGCCCGGCTTAATTCCGGGGATTGATGAACCATATTTTTTAAGGTTATCTGCAATATCTTTTGGCTGCATGTTTGGCATAATTGAAGCATAGAAGAATGTCAAAGCTATAATTAAACCTACATACATTATATAATACGGAATCCCGTCAGGACTTAAAAAGTGATTTAAGCTTATAATCATATGTTTAAGTTGTACTGATTTTATGTTTGCCTGACCAACCATTGCCAATATTGTAGATGGAAACAACAATATTGCAATCGCAAAGATGATTGGCATAACCCCCCCCGGATTCAGCTTAAACGGAATAAATGAATTCATACCGCCGTAAATCTTATTACCAATTTGGCGTTTAGGATTTACAATTATTACTTTTCTTACAGCTTCCTGCATAATTACAATCAAAATTGTTGCAAGGAAGAAAATTGTAAGCAGTACTAATAGTGCTAGCTGCATACTTGGACTGGCTTTTACAAGCTGATATGTTCTCTGAACATATACAGGAATTCCCGATAAAATACCACAGAATATTATAAGTGAACCGCCGTTACCAATGCCTTTTTCGGTAATTAATTCTGAAATCCACATAACCAATACTGCACCTGCAGTAAGGATACATACTGAATTAATATAAAATAAAACGTGGCTGACATTTGGAATTACTGCTCCCGGCAAGTGATGCAAAAAGAGCATGAATATGAATCCCTGAAATATCGCAAGTACAACCGTAAATATTCTTGTATATTGTGATAATTTTCGGCGACCTTCTTCACCCTCTTCTTTCTGCAATTTTTCCAGCGACGGAATTACTACAGATACTAACTGAACAATAATTGAAGATGTGATGAAAGGCCCGATACCTAATGCTAATATAGATACCTTACCTAATGCACCGCCTGAGAATAAATCCAAAAATCCTATAATGTTATTGCCTGATGCTATTGTAGAGAATACCTGATTGTTTATACCATATAAAGGCACCTGAACACCAAATCTCCAAACTGCAATCATTAACAACGTAAACAGAATTTTTTGTTTCAATCCCGAAGCATTCCACATTGACATTAAGTCTTCTGTAGAAGGTGCTTTAATATCATTTGCCATTATACGATTTCAACCTTTCCGCCTGCGGCTTCGATTTTTTCTTTTGCTGATGGAGTGAAATAAACAGCTTTAACTGTTACTGCGTTTTTAATCTCACCGTTGCCTAAAACTCTTAAACCAACGCAGCTTGGATGAATTGTCATTTTTTCTTTTAATGTTTCTAATGAGATTTCTTTCAAACCTAAAGCGTCAATTCTTCCAACATTGATTTGAGCATAATTAACTTTTGAATATACTTGGAAGCCTTTTAATTTAGGTAATCTTCTGTAAGCCGGCATCTGACCGCCTTCAAAACCTCTTTTTGCAGAGCTTCCTGATCTTTGACCTTCTCCGTTGTGACCTCTGCTGGAAGTTTTACCACAACCTGAAGAACGTCCGCGCCCTACTCTAACGGTTCTTTTTGTCGCACCGTCAGCAGGTCTTAAATCTTCTAAAGTAATATTTGACATTTTATTCCTTCTTTCTTTATTTTTATTAATTATTTACTAAAGAGTGGTAACTATTTTACAATCTCTACAAGGTGAGAAACTTTATTTACCATTCCTAAAATTGTAGGAGTTGAAGCGTGTTCAACAACTTGATCTTTTTTAGTTAAACCCAAACCTGCAACGACTCTTTTTTGTTTGTCAGAAGAACCGATTAAACTTTTTACAAGTTTGATTTGGATTTTTTCTGCTGTTTTTTTATTTGCCATTTTTTTATTCCTTTATATTTAAATAATACTTTTAAGAACTTTTTATATTGTAGTTTGTAGTTCTATACTAGTTTAAAAATTCAGCCAATGATAAGCCGCGTTTTTTAGCCATATCACTAAATGTTGATAATGATTTTAAAGCTTCTAAAGTAGCGTTAGCTGCGTTTAAAGGAGCTTTTGAACCTAATGATTTAGCCAAAATGTTTTCAATACCTGCAAGTTCTAATACTGAACGAACAGCACCACCTGCAATAATACCTGTACCTTGAGAAGCAGGTCTTAGCATTACGCATCCTGCACCGGATTTAGCCTGAACAGGGTGAGGAATTGTTGTTTTGAAAATAGGTACGTTGATAACATTTTTTCTGCCATCAGCGATTGCTTTTTGGATAGCAATAATAACTTCAGATGCTTTTGCGCATCCTACACCAACTTGACCTTTTTTGTTTCCAACGATAACAATTGCTCTGAATGATAATTTCTTACCACCTTTAACAACTTTTGTTACACGGCTGATTTGAACTACGTTTTCAGTCCATTCTGATTGAGGTTTTTCTTCAGCGACAGTTTCGATTTTTTGTTTTTTGCCGCGTCCGCGTCTTGATTTTGCAGGTTTTTCTTCTGCAGGTGTTTCAACTGCTTCTGTTGTTTCAGCTGCTTGCTCAACAACTTCTGTTGATGTTTCTTCAACAACTTCAGCTTTTAATTCTTCATTGTTTTCCATTGATTTTTACCTTTCATTTAATGTTAAAAAATGCTATTTAAAGGGCTGACCTTTATGAAATAAATACGCCAAACAAACGCCTTCTCGGCTTTTTGGAATCATATTTAATTGTATAACTTCTGACAAGCTTCAATTTAACACAAATACATTTTATTGTCAAGCTAATCTGTTGTTTAATTATATGTTTGAACATATTTCATGTATAATACTTATATGAAAAAGCAAATTTCAGACAAAGTTATAAACCGACTTACTCTCTATCACTGCATATTAAGTGATTATATAAATAAAGGAGAGGAGTATATTTCAAGCGGACAAATTGCGTCATTATTGAAAATTGATGATTCTCAGGTCCGTAAAGATATAAATGTGCTCAATAATTCCGGTAAATCAAGAGTAGGATATATCGTAAAAGAATTAAAAAAATCTATTGAAACTACTTTAGGATTTGAAAAAAACAAAAGGGCATATATTATCGGAGCCGGAAATTTGGGGATGGCTCTTGCAAATTATGGTAATTTTGCTAATTACGGGCTAAATATTATAAGTCTTTTTGATAATGATCCAAACAAAATAGGAAAAGAAATAAATAATAAAAAAATTATTGATGTAAAAGAGTTGCCAATATATGTATGGCAGCATTATATTGATATTGCAATTCTCACTGTTCCGGCTCAGTTTGCTCAGTCAAGTGCGGATTTTCTGGTAAAAGCAGGTATTAAATATATTTGGAATTTTACTCCGACAGTTCTTGATGTTCCTAATGATGTTCAGGTCTGGAATGAAAATCTGATGGGAAATTTTTTACAATTTACGTTTGATATGAATTAGGAGTATTAGATTGAAAGTAATTTTTAATACAATTAGTTTTAAAAGTGAGAATATTAATCTGCACAGGGAAAAAGAAATTTATGATGAGAATAATAAACTAATACGTCTTATAAAATATGATGAATTTGGCAGAGATACGGATAGTTTTGAATATAATGCCAATAGAGAGATTATCGGGTATCAACATAAGGAATATACTGATAATGGTTGTATTGAAACATATAAAAATCAATTTCAACAATACAGGCGTATTACCAAAACAGAGTTGAAAGATTCTAATACACATTATATTGAGGAATTTATTTCCGTTACATCGCCTGAAAAAAATTATATAAATGAGTTTGTTCGTGATATTGCAGGCAAACTTATAAAGGTAATTAATAACGGAAAAGTGGTCAATTTAAAGTAGATTAATTTTCAAAATTGTTAGTGATATTGTAAATATGTTCTAAAATTTTTGCAAAATAGCCCAAATCCGAATTGCCGTTTAATACCAAATCTGCTTCTTTTCTAAACGGTTTTACATACTTTTCACCGGCAAGAGAGATGTAATTCCAGTGCTTCATAGCATTTTCCCGATCCTGATTGCGTTCTTCTACGGCTCTTGAAATAAATCTTGAACGACGGAGTTCATTGTCTGTTTCCACATATATTTTAATATCAAATACATCTTTTACTTTTTCATACATTGTTGCAATGCCTTCAACAACAATAATTTTTTGTGATTTGACTTCAATCGCATTTGGTATTGAAACTCCGGTTCCGTTAGGTAAATACATTGGAGCCATAATGTCTGTTCCCACAGACAGAGCTTCTAAGTCTTCGCGCAGAGTGTCAAGCTGAAAACTTGTAGGGGCATCGACATCATACCCGCTGTCACGAACGTTATCAAAAGTTCCGTATTTGTTTATTAATTCTGATATATCATTAAAATAGTTATCAGTACTGAGAACTGTAACAGGCATTCGGAATTGCCCTATAACATTTTGGATTTCTGTGCATATTGTTGATTTTCCGGAGGCTGATTCGCCTGTTACACCAATTAGCAGGCGTTTTGACGGGTTGTTAATTATTCTTTTTGTAAATCTGCTTATAAAATCGGGAGCAATGGCATTTATTATAGGTGTTTGCTGCCTTTTGTCATATAAAAATATTTGCTTAAATTTTGTCTGAAGGTAGAATGCGAGTAATTCCCGTCCGGATTTTGAGCTGAAATCCGGTTTATATATTTTTTCTTTTTCTTGTTCTTGTAAAGATAGCATGTTTAATTCCAATTAAATTATAGAATATGAATTTAATAATACACAAGAAAAAATTTTTTTGCTATATTTTTTCAAAATTATTAATATTTATTGAATTCTTCATTTTCATCATTCCAAATTACAACCATATCTCTTGGTGTATAAAAAGGGTTAAACCAGTGAGTTTCTTCGGAAAAATCTATGATTGCTTCATAGTATTGAATACGTTGAGCAATTTTTTTTGTAAAATGCAATAAATCAGTCATAATTTTCCTAATTAACATAGTAAATACATTATTGTTTTTATTATTTCCAAAATAATCCCCGAAAAGTATCAATTAGAAAAATTTTAATAGCCCAAAAGTATAGACATCCGTATATGCAAATTGAAGTGTGAATAATATATATTATTTACGGTTTAAAGGAGGCGTAATGTCTGTAAATTTTCGAGGTTCAAAAACAGAGCAACAATTAATAAATGCCTTTGCGGGGGAATCAATGGCAAGAAACCGCTATCTTATGTATGCATCAGTTGCCAAAAAAGAAGGGTATGAGCAGATTGCAGAAATTTTTGAAACAACTGCACATAATGAATATGAACATGCAAAATTATTCTATAAGCACATAGGTTACACACAGAACGGGCATGTGGATTCGTTTTATCCGTTTGAATTCGGTTCAACGGAAGAAAATTTATTAAGTGCAATAAAAGGTGAAGAAGAAGAATATACTCTTTTATACGCTAATGCTGAAAAAATTGCACTTGAGGAAGGATTTGACTCTGTTGCGTCAACATTTAAGCATGTAATTAATTCCGAAAAGCACCATGCGCAAAGGTTTGGACAATTGTATAATATCGTAAAAAATGGATGTGTATTTGTAAAAGAAACAGATCAAAAATGGATATGCCGTGAATGCGGGTATATATTCGAAGGGAAAAATGCTCCTGATTATTGCCCAAATTGTTATCATAAAAAATCTTATTTCCAAATTTTATGTGAAAAATACTAGATTTGTATGAGTTTTTGATATTCCCTTATGAATTTTATTATATTATAATAAATAAGATATGAGAAAGAAGTGGAAAATTATAACTTTAACAGCTTTTGCTGCAATTTTGAGTGCAGGGTATATTTGGGGTATTCCTGCAATAATTAATTTGCCTGAACACCAGTCGCAAATCGAATCTCAGATATATAACGCTTCGAATTATAATGTAAAACTTGGAAATGCTAAATTATCTATGGGCTCTTTCCCGTCGATTTGGATTAAAAGTGATAATATATCTCTTTTAAATAAGGATGGCTCAAAAGCTTTATCTATTGATAATCCAAAAGTAAAAATAAAGCTTTTTCCTCTTTTATTTAAAAAAGTAGAAATTTCTCATATATTTGCGGACAAAGAAATTGTCAATTTCGTATTTTCAAAAGATAAAAAATTTTTAATTGGTGATAATCCAATAAAGCTGGAAACTAAGGAGTCGCCATTCAAAATCGCAAAAGTAAATCTTGATATCGGGGAATATAATATAAATCTTGATGACAAGTTAAATAATAAAAAATTAGCAATTAGGGGTGATTATCTTAATAATGCGAAATTTGTGCTGAATGATAAAATTCAATTCTCTACAAAGGGTAATTTTATCATAGAAAATAAAAAGACTCCGTATTTTGCTGATGTAGAGCTAGATTTACCATTGAATAATTTTAATGATAACAAATTAAAATTAAATGCCGCTATAAAAGATTTTGACTTATCTTCAATTTCATATTACGCACCTGTACTAACCAATGGTGTTGTTCAAAAATTGTCAGGTTTTCTCAATGTCAATGCAAATACCAAACTTACAAAATCCGGTCATAAGCTTGTAGATTTATCAATTTGGACAAATGGTCTTGAAGTTATTGGTGTTGATAAACCTTCACAGATTATTTATCACGATAAATTGTCTTTAAACAGTAATTTTGAAACGATAGCAGGCGGGATTGATTTTAAAAACACTTCTATAGAGTCAAAAGATTTTAAATTTGCATTAAAAGGTAATCTTTTATCTTCAGGGAAAAAAATTCCTGCTATGGATTTGAAATTAGATATAAGAAAAGCACGACTTCAGGATGTGGTTAAAATTTTACCTTGGTTTAAAGAAATACCTCCTGATATGAATTTTTATAAATTTAAAGAAACAGATATTTTCGGAACCGGAGAAGGACATCTTCGTTTTAAAGGCGATGGGAATTTACCGGATGTTTTTGGTAAAATAAAACTTCGCAATCTTCATGTTGTGAATACTAAATTGCTCAATCCTGAAGGCGGATCTGTTGATTTGGATTTTAATCGTCAAATAATGGATGTGGATGTTTTTGTTCCTGTTACGGACACTCAGAGCGTTTCAGTTACGGGTTTCGCAAAAATTGACGGTTCCAAATATTCTGAATTAAATATAAAAAGTACGAATGCTATTGATTTAACGATTGCCAGAACTGTATTAATGCCATTGCATCAGATGTTGAAATTCAAACTGGGGCCTGTGCCTGTTATGCAAGCAAGAGGTTTTGGTTCTATTGATCTTCGTTCGGCAGGTAAGAAAATTGATCCTCATATATTTGGGGAACTACGATTTTGGGATGGTACAGCGTCTTTTAATCAGGTTAAAAACCTCGAACTCAAAAACGCCGCAGGTGAAGTATTATTTAAAGACCGCAATATCTTATTTAAAGTAACCAAAGGGACAATCAATGGCAAAAAAGCTGATATTGAAGGTAAGTGCAGCGTATTTGGGGATGTGAAAGTCGAAGCCCGAACAATGGGACAAAAAATTCCTGATATGATTAAGGTTATAAATTCTTCTCCCGAGTTGGCAGAAGTTCAGAAAGTAACTTTACCTTTCAGGCAGCCTGACGGAATTGGGGATTTGTACCTGACAATATATGGTAAAGTTCAGGATGATGTAACTCAGATTAAATTCAATGAAGATTTATTCGCAAAAGGGAAAATCGTTTTTCATAATGCAACGACTGTTCTCCAGGATACATATCTTCCTGTAAAAAATATTAATGGTGAAGTTAATTTTGATAAACGTGATGCAGACTATGATATAAAGGGGATGCTTAAAGATTCTCATATACATGTAAAAGGGACTGCTCAAAATACAAATATAGATTTGACGGCTTCTTCTGACAGATTTAAGCTGATTAACTTGTGGGAAGCTACTAATCCGAATTTATTTGTTCCTTTTAAAAACGATTTGGGAAATTTAGAGGCTTCTTTTGTCGCAAAATATAAAGGTCAGGCGCAAACTTCACGTTTGGATTACAACAAAATTTCCGCTACCGGTAAAATATTATCCAATGTGAACTCATCAAACCCTATCAAGGTAAAAAATGCAAATTTCAATCTTAAAAATTCTGAACTGAGTGTAAAAGGCATAAACGGTTCTTTTTATGAAAGTCCGTTTACATTATCCTTTACAGGTGCAGATATTTATAAAGCAATGAAAATTAAGGATGCTGTTTTTAATTTCCGTAATTTTAATATCGCTTCTGTAAGTGAAGCAAAAGATCAGATTGATTTACCTCAGTCATATAAAAATCAGATGGATGATATTTCTGATATTAAGGGGCATATAGATATCTCAGGAAATATAAAAAATGGCGAAATATATTCAAATTCTGATTTGAGTAATATAAGCTTCCGTTACAAACCTTTTGATGCGGTTGTAAATGTATTGTCAGGTCAGGCAAATATGCGCGGTAAAACTCTTTATTTGAGCAAAATAAATTCTAAAGTAAGTTCAATGCCTGTATTTATAAATGGTAGCATATCTAATATTTTATCAAATCCAAATTTAAATCTGTATGTTTCAGGCAAGCTTTGTCAGGAGTTTTTTGATAAGTTAGTTAATAACAATTCCGTTTATCCGGTCAAATTGAAAGGTGATGCTAATTTTACATCAAAAGTAAGCGGTCCGCTAAATAATTTACGTTTAAATTCAAATCTGAATATAAAAGAAAATTCTTCAATTTATTATATGGGCGCTACTCTGTCAGGTTCTCCATCAGGTATAACTGATATCGACGGAATAGCAACAAATCCTGTTTCAATTAATTCTGATGTCGTTGTTATGCCTAATAAAGTTAAAATTAATTCTCTTGATTATATTCAGACTATAACCTCCCAGAATAAAAAAACGTCTAAACAAAAACAATTATCTATGTCCGGCGCAATTTCTTTACTGAAGAATAATGTCCTGAAATTCGATAATCTGAAAATAAAAACTTATGAACCAACGGATGCTAAAATATTTAATATTTTATTGAAAAAACCAACAATAAAACAGGGAATGTTCATGACAGATGTTTTGATAAACGGGACTTCTCTTGCTCCTTACGCATTAGGAACACTGAATGTTTCAAGTATTGATATTCCTTTGTTTAATTCAACAATTCGCGATATAGATATTGATATGCAAAGAGATTATATCAATTTAAATTCGCGTGGAGTTGTAATGACTAACGATATAAGTTTGCTTGCCAAAATAGTAAATAATCCTAAACCTCCATATATTATTGAAGATTTGAAACTTAGAACTGATGTTTTTGATCTGAATGTGTTACTGGATGCGTTTAATGATTACGATACAAACAGGTTAAAATTAAAAGAAGAAATTGCTCAGTCAGGTTCTATGCCGTCCGGTCAATTTATTATAAAAAATGGTGAAATAATAGCTGATAAAATTTTGATTAAAAAGGCTCAGGCAGATGATTTTAGTGCCAAAATTACAATGGATAATGACAATGTTCTTCATATAAATAATTATTCCTTAAACCTTGCAAATGGCAGAATATACGGTGATATTTCTACCAATCTGGATACGATGGAAACAAATGCGACTATGAGTATTCAAGATGCTGATGCTGAAATTATCAGTGAAAATTTCTTAGATATGCCGGGGCAAATGTATGGACTTGTAACAGGGGATCTTAAGGCATATTTCAAAGGCTCTAACAGCGTTGAGTGCGTTAATACTCTTAGCGGAGAAGGCTCTTTTAATGTAAAAGATGGCAGAATGCCAAAACTCGGATCTCTTGAATATTTGTTAAAAGCTGCAAATCTCGTAACAGGCGGAATTACCGGTGTATCCGTAAATGGTATAATTGATTTAATAACTCCTTTAAAAACCGGTCAATTCTCTCAGATTAAAGGTGATGTAAAAGTTGAAAACGGTGTTGTAAATGATATTAATGTTTATTCTGAAGGTAAAGAACTTAATATGTATCTGACCGGAAGTTATGATATATCTGCACTTGTTGCTGATATGCAGGTCTATGGCAGTTTGTCTAAAGATTTCTCAACATTGCTTGGTATGATTGGTAATGCATCTTTAAACAGATTATTAAATAAAATTCCTGGTATTAATATAAATGATATCAATCCGGAATCTACAAGCAACATAAATAAAATTCCTAATTTTAGTAAAGATACAGCGGTAAGAGTGTTTAGAGCTGATATTTTCGGAGATATTAACGGAACGAATTATGTAAAAAGTTTTCGTTGGATAAAACACTAAAAATTGATGTTATTTTTATTCAAATTTTGGGATTAATATACATGGATGATTTAGTAATGCTGTCCTGAGCACAGGAGATTCTTTGGTAAAAGTATCAGGGTCGCAGAAAAGAGGAATCTCCAAAAGTCAATATAACCAAAGGAGGTTATCATGGCTATCAATTTAATCCTGTTCGGTTTCATTGTTTACACTGCATTGGTTGTTGTACCAAGCATCTGGGATGAGTTAACCGCAGAAGGATAAAATATTTTTTTTCTGATTTATTTGCCAAGCAGGTGTGGTTTGAAAGTTTTTTAGTGTAAATATTACGTTTATTGGAATGAACGTAATAATATTTTAGTGCCTTTAACCTGTGATTTGACTTTCGCCTAAAATAAATACATTCCAGTTTTCTGATTTTTCTTTTACTGTTCTGTAAAAATCTTTTACTAATATATAGTGAGTCTGAACTGGTATATAGTTTTTAGATTTCAAATAATTTTCCAGACGCTCTGAATTTTTTGTATATTTTTTTTGTTTTATAAACGGGTAAAATTTGTGTTTTTTGCGTGCAATTTCACTCAACATTGAGTTAATAATGTCGTCATATTCCAATTGATATCCGCTGTTTGTTGTAATATCGAGAATATAATTTATATTGTCTTCTGTTGTTATGGAAAAATAGCCTAAAAGCTTATTGGATTCTTCATAAACGTATCTTGTTTTATAGAACTTTGTAAACCCTTGAAAAAATCTTGGCTTAAATTCTTTGCTGTGGCGAATGAGTGACGGTTTATAAATATTTACAACTTCCCCGTTATATAAATCCGCGATTTTATCGGCATCTGAATTTTGGGCATATCTCCATTTAAAATTAACTTGTTGTGGGTTTGGTTGTTCTATTTTCCACAGTGTTTCAGATGAGCATTGTCTAAATCCGCATCCGTTTACGAACAGGTCAAAAAGTTCATTATGGCATTCATCAATTACTACGCTAAAAGTATTTGCACCTTTGCCGCCTAATTTTTGTATTAAAAATTCAACTAGTTGTTTGCCTATTTCATAGCGGTTTTCTTTAAATATCAACCTTGTTATGTTAATTTTGTATGGATTTCCCGGAGTACAAATAGCAGTAATTAGTCCTAAAATCTCATTATCTTCAATAAGAATAAAAGATTCTGAACGAAATTTCAATGACAAAGGCAGCATTGCATTTATAATGTCAGGTGGTTCCTGCATAAGATTTTTTGCAAGTCTGTCACTGTCATCAGTGCAAAGATATGAAATAAGTTTTTTCAGCTTTGGATAATCAAAGCAATTTAATCTTCTTATAACAACCATATAGACATTATAGACTTTATTAGTTATTCTTGCAAGTTAGTTATAATAGCCTTATACTTTCCAGCTGTTAAGGTATTCTTCTTGTTCTGCTGTTAGACTGTCAATTTCAATTCCCATTGATTTTAATTTTAATTCAGCAATTTTTACATCAACTTCATACGGTAAAGTATATAGTTTGTTTTGAAGTTTTCCTCTGTTTTTTACAAGAAATTCAATTCCAAGTGCCTGATTTGCAAAACTCATATCCATAACGCTTGCAGGATGCCCTTCTGCGGCCACAAGATTAACTAATCTTCCTTCACAAAGTACATATATTGATTTCCCGTTATTCAAAACATATTCTTGTAAATTTGGTCTTATTTGTTTTACTTCGTTTACATAAGATTGTAATCCGTTTACATTAATTTCCCAGTCAAAGTGTCCAACGTTACCGACGAAGGCTCCGTCTTTCATTGACAATAAATGTTCTACATCAATAACGTGCTTATCACCGGTAACAGTCAGGAATATATCTCCTTCCAATGCGGCTTTAGAAATAGGCATAACTCTGTATCCTTCCATCGCCGCTTCAAGGGCTTTTAACGGATCAACCTCACATACGATAACGTTTGCACCAAGTGCTTTTGCTCTTAATGCTACGCCTTTGCCACACCAGCCGTAACCCGAAACAACAACTGTTTTGCCGGCTACTAAAATATTTGCAGCTCTAAGTAGTCCGTCAAATGAGCTTTGACCTGTTCCGTAACGGTTGTCATATAAGTGTTTTGTTAAACTTGTATTAACACCAACTGCAGGAAATCCTAATGTGCCTTGTCTTTCCATTGCCTGTAATCTTATAATACCTGTTGTTGTTTCTTCAGTTGATCCAATAATTTTGCTGATTAAATCAGGTCTTTTATCATGGATCATTGAAACCATGTCGCATCCGTCATCAATTATGATATCAGGATTATGATTAATTGCTTCCTGTATATGACTTTTGTATTGTTCAACAGTTTCACCTGCAATTGCAAATACAGGGATATTATAATATTTAACAAGTGCTGCTGCTACGTCATCCTGAGTGGATAGCGGATTAGAAGCTACTAAAACCGCATCTGCTCCGCCTGCCTGCATAACGGTACATAAAGCTGCTGTTTCTTTTGTTACATGCACGCATGCAGATAATTTTAACCCTCTGAAAGGTTGTTCTTTAATAAAGCGTTCTCTGATTTCCTTAAGAACAGGCATATCTTTAAAAGCCCAGTCTATCTGATTTTTGCCCTGTTGAGCCAAATTTATATCTTTAATATCGCATTTTAATTCCAACATTTGCATTTCATACTCCTTTTTATCTTCTATGCAGATATTCTATCATGAAATTATTTTAGGTTAAATGCAAGTAACAAATATTTTAATGTTATAATTATTTTATGGACAAAATTGCAGTAATTAATACCCATTCACATGTAAATATGTTAAAAGAGCATTCTGTAGATGAAGCTTTAAAAAACTGTGCAGATGAAAATGTTGTAATTATTGTTCCTTCATATGATGACAAAAGTATTTTTGAGGTTGATGAACTTGTAAAAAAATATCCTGATGTGTATGGTTATGTCGGAGTTTTTCCTGAAGAAGTAAAATGTTTTACGGATAAAACTCTTTCTGATATGGAAAAAATTATCAAATCAAACAATAAAATTATAGGAATTGGAGAGATAGGACTTGATTATTATTGGGATAAGAGTTTTATAGACTTGCAAAAAGAGGTTTTTATAAAGCAAATCGAATTTGCTAATCAAATGAATCTGCCAATAAATGTTCACTGCAGAGAGGCATATTTTGATACTCTAAATATCCTGAAAGAACACAACAAAAATTCAAAAGTAATAATGCATTGTTTCTCTGGCAGCTTAGAGTTTGCCAAAGAATGTATAAAGCAGGGGATATATATTGCAATAGGCGGAGTTGTAACTTTTAAAAATGCCGTTAAAGTAAAAGAAGTTGCAAAAAATATTCCTTTAGAATATCTTTTGTTGGAAACGGATGACCCTTATCTTACTCCTGTTCCATACAGGGGGAAAGAAAATCAGCCTTCTTATGTAAAGTATGTAGTTCAGGAAATTGCAAATCTTCGTGGGATCCCATCTGAGGAAATTGAAAGCGTTACGACAATAAATGCAAAGAATATATTCCCGCAAATTATTTAATATTTTCTAATTGAGTGTTTAAATTTAGCTCTATATATTTATATATATTTGAAACAATACCGGGCTGGAAGTAATAATTATTATCGACAGGGGTTATTTTCAGCATTCCCTGACGGGTATTAACGTTGGATATTGATGCAAGAAATTGTTTATTGGCGACAGTAAAAAGAACATATCCCATGCGTGATTGTATTTCATCTATTTTAAATTTATTTGCATTTACAGATGCAATAGTAAGATATAAAAGATGTACGTTATCTGTGTTAAAAACTTTTATGCAATCCTGAGGCTTAACATCTTGTACGGTTATGAGCGAAGTTAAATCGACAGGATTTTCTGCTTTTGCATTCAGACCTGTAAACATTATCAGTACAAAAATAAATAAAATTACGATTCTTTCCATGATTCTCCAATATTTATATCAACCAGCAAAGGTACTTTTAGCGGCTGATTCAGTTCCATTGATTCTAATACCAGTTTTTTTACTTCTTCAAGTTCTGATTTTTCTGTTTCTATAACAAGTTCGTCATGTACCTGTAATATAAGTTTAGATTTCAAATTATTTTTTTTCAACTTTTTACAAAAATCAATCATTGCAATTTTTATCAAATCAGATGCAGAACCTTGCATTGGGTGGTTGATGGCCGCTCTTTTGGCGAATTCTCTTATCATTCCGTTTGGACTGTTTATTTCGTTTGCCAAATATCTTTTACGCCCAAATATTGTTTCTACATATCCCTGTTTTTGTACAAGTTCAACCATTGCTTGCATATATAATTGTATTTTGGGATAAGTCTCAAAATATTTGTCAATAAAATTCTGAGCCTCATCGGCAGATATATTTAATGCTTTTGCAAGTCCATATTTACTTTGTCCATAAACAATTCCGAAATTTACGGCTTTAGATTTATAGCGCATATCTTTTGTAACCCTGTCAAGCGGTACATCAAAAACTTTTGAAGCCGTAAGAGTATGTACATCAATTTCTGAATTAAACGCGTTAATTAAATTATCGTCACCCGATACATGAGCAAGGAGTCTGAGCTCAATTTGGGAGTAATCCGCAGACATGATTAAAGAAGAATTTTTGTCTTTAGGTACAAAAGCTTGTCTTATTTTATTCCCTTCTGGCGTTCTGATTGGAATATTTTGTAAGTTCGGATTTGAAGAAGATAATCTCCCTGTTGTAGTAGCAGTTTGATTAAATGTAGTATGGATACGATCGTCTTTTTCATCTACAAGCAAAGGTAATGCTTCTGTGTATGTGGATTTCAATTTTGAATATTTGCGATATTCAAGTATCAGGCGGGCAATCTCGTGCTCTTGAGCAAGTGTTGTGAGAACTTCTGCGCTTGTTGATTTTTTTGCTTTGCCTCGTTTTTTCTTTGTATCTAACTCAAGTTTATCAAATAGTATTTGACTGACCTGTTTAGGAGAATTAATATTGAAGCGCTCTCCTGCCAATTCATATATTTGTTCTTCAAGGATTAATATTTTGTTGTTAAGATTTCTTGTCAGATAGTTTAAATATTTAATATTAACAGATATTCCAACATTTTCCATATCCGATAATACATAACTTAATGGAATTTCTATATCATTTAATATCTTCAGTTCTTTTTCATCAAGATTTTCATACCAGTATTTTGCTAAATTAAACAAACTTACAGTGCAGTCTGAAGAATATTTTTCTATATCAGTCATTGAATAATCAGAAAATTTCATTTTTTTATTATCAGAAATCAGAGTTGTTAAAATATGATTGATACGTTCCATACACTGTATGTCAAAATCGTTTGAAGTGCTGGAGTCTTTTATGTAACTTGCAAGCATTGTATCAAACACTATGCCTTCTATGTTGCCAAGAATATTCAGTTCTTTTTTTGTATCGTGAACAATTTTTTTTATATTATTGTTCTCAAGTATTGGCTTTAATTTTTCTAATACATATTGATTGTCAAGATTTTGATTTATTGGAATGTAATAGCAATAAGTTTCACAATGGTTATCCTTTATGTCTATTTTATTTTCATATTTATAATCCGGATTATAACCAAGTAAAATTCCGTATAAATTAAAACGGACACAATTTTCAATATCTGCAAATGTTCTTAATGATATTAGAGATTGTTTATTTATCTCTGTGATCATTAATTCTAAATCTTCTTTGCTGTTGATTAATTTTGATTTGTAATTTAATTCAACTTTATTAACTTCTGCCTGAACAGCCTGAGCAAATAAACCTAATTGACCATCTGAATCTGCCAGTGCTATATTTTGTTTTTCTTTTATTTGAGTAGTTGCGCTATTGTTTTTATTGAATGTTTTTAAAATATTTTCAATGTTTTTTAAAAAACTGTAGAATTGCATTTTTCGCAAAAATTCTGTAACTTCTGATATCTCAGGCAATTCTATATTTGTTTTATCAAAATCAAAATCAATATCCACATCTCTTACAATTGTTGCAAGATATTTACTCAATTTTGCATCTTCAACGCCGTTTTTAATTTTTTCTCTGATTGCATTTCCCTGAATTTGATCATAATTTGCAAGAACATTATCGACTGTTTTGAATTGTTCTAATAGTTTGACGGCAGTTTTTTCTCCAATTCCTTTTATTCCGGGAATGTTATCTGAGGTATCTCCTCTTAGAGCTTTATAGTCAATAACCTGATTTGGATATACTCCGAGTTTTTTATATACTTCATCCCAGTTATATTCTTTTAATTCCCCCTTTGAAGGGATAATTACTTTTACGCATCCTTCTTTATCGACTAGCTGAAATGAATCCTGATCTCCTGTTAAAATCAATACTTTATGCCCAAGTTCGCAGGCTTGTTTTGAAATTGTACCTATAACATCATCTGCTTCAAAACCTTCTTTGGTATAAATAGGAATATTAAAAGCCTGTAATCCTTCGTAAATCAGTCCCATCTGAATTTGCATCTCATCAGGCATTGCTTCTCTGTTTGCCTTGTATTCTTCATAAGATTCTGTTCTGAATGTGTGGTGAGAAACATCAAAAGCAACTCCGATCGCATCAGCATTAAGTTCTTTATTTTTAAGCAAATCAAAAATAGCTTTAAAAAAGCCATAAACAGCCCAAGTTGGGGTTCCGCTGCTTGTTTTCATCCCTGTACGTTCAAGAGCATAATATTCTCTGAATGCCAATGCATGACCATCAATTAAAATCAAAGTTTTCGATTCGCCCATACAACATACTCCCTATATACACATAATTGCATAAAAAATAACCTTTTGCAATAAAAAAGCGGTGATTAAAATATAATCACCGCTTTTTTCATATTTTACATTATGCTGTTATTCCTTCTTCTTTTTTTGTTGGAAGCTGAACTACTTCAGCATTTTTTCGATTTTCAACCATTTCTTTTGTAACTATGAATTTATCAATATTTTCCTTTGTCGGAACATCATACATTACATCAAGCATGATTTCTTCAACAATTGAACGCAATGCTCTTGCACCTGTTTTACGTTTAATTGCTTCTTTTGCAATAAGATCTACTGCGTCAGGTTCAAATTCCAATTCAACACCATCCATTTTCAAAAGTGCCTGATATTGTTTTAAAATGGCATCTTTAGGTTCTGTTAAAATCATTTTTAATGTTTTTTCATTTAATTGATCCAAAACTGCGTAAACAGGAATACGACCGATAAATTCAGGTATTAATCCAAATTTTAGTAAATCTTCAGGTTGCAATTTTTTCAGGAGTTTCAATGCATTGGCATCTTTTTCGGCCTGAGATAGTGAAGCCGTACCAAAGCCTACTGAGTTACCCTGACCTGCTCTTGCATCAACAATTTTTTCCAGTCCTACAAATGCACCACCGCAAATGAACAGGATATTTTTTGTATTTATTTCAATAAATTCCTGATGAGGGTGCTTTCTTCCGCCCTGAGGAGGAACGTGAGCGACAGTGCCTTCTATCATTTTTAAAAGTGCCTGCTGAACACCTTCACCTGAAACATCTCTTGTTATGGACGTACTTTCGGATTTTCTTGAAATTTTATCAATTTCATCAATATAAATAATACCGCGTTCGGCTTTTGATGAATCAAATTCCGCATTTTGATATAATCTTAACAATATGTTTTCTACGTCATCGCCGACATAGCCTGCTTCGGTTAGTGTTGTCGCATCAGCAACTGCAAACGGAACATCAAGCATTTTAGCTAATGTTTGTGCCAGCAATGTTTTACCTGAACCTGTCGGACCTACAAGCAATATATTAGATTTTTGTATTTCTACACCGTCTTTTGAGTCATTAGTATTGTGTTTCAACCTTTTGTAATGATTATACACTGAAACGGCAAGAACTTTTTTTGCATCATCTTGTCCAACTATATACTGATCCAAATATGCTTTAATCTCATGAGGTTTTGGTATTGCTTTTTCTTCTTTCTCTGACTTAGCTCCTTCAATTTCTTTTTCTTTATTGTCAAGAAATTCTTCGTCTAAAATCTCATTACAAAGTTCAACACATTCATCACAAATATATACTTCCGGACCCGCAATCAGTTTTTTTACCTGATCCTGAGTCTTTCCGCAGAATGAACATTTTAATTTTTCATCATGTTTTGGCATTTATAAGCCCCTTTTGTTACTATTTAATTTCGTCTCTTGAAATAACTTTATCAATCATTCCGTATTCCAAAGCTTCTTGCGGAGTCATGATATAATCTCTGTCTGTATCTTTTTCAATTTTCTTGATTGATTGACCTGTATTTGATGCTAAAATTTCATTTAAAGATTTTTTAATTCTGATAATTTCAGCAGCCTGAATTTCGATATCAGTTGCCTGACCCTGAGCACCGCCAAGAGGTTGGTGAATTAAAACTCTTGAATGTGGAAGCGCAAGTCTTTTACCTTTTGTGCCTGATGATAGTAAAAATGCCCCCATTGATGCTGCCTGCCCCAAACAAATTGTAGAAACATCTGCTCTTATATGCTGCATTGTATCATAAATCGCAAAGCCTGCAGTTACACTCCCTCCCGGAGAATTTATGTATAACATAATATCTTTTTCAGGATTTTCACTATCCAATAATAATAACTGTGCAACTACCAAATTTGCAACCATATCGTCAATTTGAGTGCCTAAAAAGATAATTCTTTCTCTCAATAATCTTGAAAATATGTCAAAAGAACGCTCTCCACGACTTGATTGCTCTATTACAACAGGTACAAAACTCATTTTTCTTCCCTTTCTTATTTTACTATACTTATTAATTATATAAAAAAGGCGCAGCGACGACTCCGCCTTTTATACTATTTTTATTATTTTTCTTCTGTTTCTTCTGTTTCTTCTGTTTTTTCTGCTTTTTCTGCTTTTTTGGAAGATTTTCTTTTTGGTTTTGTTTCTTTTGTATCTTCTTTTTTCGCAGCAGGTTCAACTTCTACATATTCAAATTTATTGTTTTCCAATAAGAAGTTTCTTACTTTATCATTTACTATCTGTTGTGATAGTGAATTAACAAATGAAGGGTTTTGACCAAATTGTTTTACCAATTGTTCAGGTGTAATTCCGTATGCTGCACTTAATTGAGATAATTTCCCGCTCAAATCTGCTTGTTCAACAGTTATGTTTTCTTCTTTTGAAATCTTATCTAAAATTAGAGAATTTTTAATTCTTAGTTTTGCTTCTTCTGATAATGTTTGTGCAAATTTAACTTCTCCGCCTTGATTTTCTAAGAACTGAGCCCAATTTCCGCCTTGTGCAGAAATTCTTTGTTGATAATCACCTGCAATAGCTCTGACTTCACGATCTATCATGCTTTGAGGAATGTCAATTGATGTTGAATCAACAATTGATTTAAATACTGCATTTTCTGCACTGATTTTCTTTGAACTTTCTCTTTGATTATCAAGGAATGACTGAATATCAGCTTTTAATTCATCAACTGTAGCGAATCTTGATGATTTTTTAACAAATTCATCAGTTAATTCAGGTAATACTCTTTGTTTAATTTCATTGATTTTGATATCAAATTTAGCATCCTGTCCTTTTAATTTTTCATCGTGGTATTCATCAGGGAATTTTACGTCAATTGTAAATTCGTCTTTAATATTATGTCCGACCAATTGTTCTGCAAAACCAGGAATGAAGTTTGAGTGTCCTAAATCTAATGAATATCCTTTTGCACTTCCGCCCTGAATCTTTTCTCCGTTGCAGGTTCCGTCAAAATCAAATACTACAATGTCTGTATCATTTGATGGTCTGTCAAGAACAAGTTCTAAAGATGAGTGTTGAGTTAAGAAATTATCTAAAGCCTTATTCATTGCATCTTTATCTTCTGGAGCTATTTCAGCTTTTAATTCCATTCCCTTGTAGGTTCCAATACTGAATTCCGGTCTTGTTTCAACCTGAATGGTAACTTCAAGATTCTGCCCAGGTTCAAAATTATATGCAGTCAAAGCAGGCTGAGTAATAGTGTCTAATTTGTTTTCAGTAATAGCCTGACTAATATATCTTGGTAATAACATATCAAGTGCTTCTTGCTGAATTCTATCAACACCTACATGTCTTTCAACAACAGATTTAGGTGCTTTACCTTTTCTGAATCCGTTAATGTTTACATATTGTGAAATTCTGTTTGCCGCAAGATTATATGCTGATTCTGCTTCGTTTGCAGGAATTGTCATATTTAAAATCACTACATTGTCTTTTTCTTTTGTTAATGTTGTTTCCATATTTTTCCCCTAATTAAAATGTTGTATCACATTAAGATTTTACTATAAATATCCATAAAATCAAGGAACTTCATTTTTTTTTAATAATTGCTTGCGTATTTAAAATGTTTGTGATTAAATTCAGTACATAGCCGAAGTAGTTTTCCTCTATATTTTGGCTTAGGTCTTGTCAGGAAGCGGCGCCTGAACGACTGAACAGATTAGAAAAAAGAAGGAAAAAGAAATGTTAAAAATCAGATTAAAAAGATTAGGTGCTAAAAAGCAACCATCATACAGAATTATTGTTATCAACTCAACAACAAAAAGAGAAGGTCGTCCTATTCAGGAATTAGGATATTATAATCCTAAATCAAAAGAAATGAAATTTGATAAAGCAGCAGCTTTGGAATGGATTTCAAAAGGTGCTCAGCCAACTGAAAGAGTACAATATTTAATCAAACATTGTAACGAAGACGGCACATTAAATTATGTTAAAAAAGAAACAGTTAAGCTTTCTAAGAAAGCTTTAGCTAAAAAACAGGCTGAAGAAGAAGCAAAAGCTGCAGCAGAAGCAGAAGCTAAGGCAGCAGCTGAGGCAGAAGCAGCTGCACCGGCTGAAGAAGCTGCAACAGAAGCGCCTGCAGAAGCATAGTTTTAAATATTACGAAAAAAAGAGTTCTCAAACTGAGAACTCTTTTTTTATTGCCATTTTGAAAGTCGTTTTGATTTTGGACGATTCATATTTGAAAATGCATTTTTTCTTGCGCTTAATAGTGTTATTCGACCTTGAGTGTTTCTTGTATAGATTATTTCACATTTCCCTATATATTTTTCCCATAAGGATTTAAAAATATTTACATCATTTTTGTTGTTTGACAAAATTGCAGGAATTGAAAAATAATCTGTTTGTTTTTGCCCTAAAAGATTTCCATGTCTTACAAACAAATATCTCGGATTTTCAACAGGGTCAAGAAATTCTCTCATACATTTTATAAATAAATTATTTTCTTCTGTAGGAAGATTTGCACAGGACACATAAACCCCTGCTTCGTCCTGAGTGACCTCAAGTCCGACAATTTTTAGGGACGATTTTATATACCCCTGATAAGAAAGAGATTCAAGCATAACAATTCCTATTTGCTTCATTACTCCTGATACAGAACCGGTTTTCAGATATTTAAGCCCGATTCTTATAAATATGCATAAGAATATAACGGCAATAATTAAATATAAACCCAATAGCACTGTTAAAGCCTCATTATTAACCGAACGATTTGGCATAAGACCAAGAAATATTGCTAACATTAAACTAAATAATGTCATACATATTTGTCGATAACCATTATAAGTCAGAGTTCTGAGGTTTAATTTTTCTGTTTCAACCCCTGTCCTTAATTTCATTTTTGAATTGTTATAGCCTAAATTTAAAGCATTATTCCACCAATTCTTTGTTTGTTGCCGGTTTTTTGCAAGAGCAAAAGTTCTGGCATTCATTTCACTGAAGGCCTTTTCTCCTTTTTCCGTTATAAGTTTTTGAATTTCTTTTGCAGTAAACAAGCGTTCCAAACCGTTGCGAATTTCATGTTTATCGTAGTAAGACGGAGCCTCAAAGCCTTCAAAGCGTTTAGTTAATTGCTTGTAATCATAAAACAGGGAATTTACTTCATCTTTTTGGTCAAAGTCTGTTGTTATCGGAGTAAACAAAATCTCGGAAAAAGATTTTTCAGACGGAATTCCGATAGTTGCAAGATGCCAGATATTAGAAATTTTATCGGGATTATTTTTATCAATCCTGATTGCTCTGCCACGCATTTGATTTGACAGCATATAAGAACTTACAGTACTTGATAAAATCAAAGAATTTATACTCGGAGCATCCCAACCTTCACCCAAAAGTGCCTGCGTGCCGACTAAAATCGTTATATGACCTCTGTTAAACATATCTGTAATAAGGCTTACTATGACATTTTTTGCACTTTCTTTTGGTGTTATTCTGATATAATTTTCATCCTCTCCATAATCAGATATCGCTACACTTGAAAGATCAATATTATTATCATTTAACAAGGTGTTAAAATTATTTTGTTTGTCTTTGGGTAATAAAATCAGCGAACCGCAAAGAACACCAAGACTCACTTGTTCACTCGAAAATTTATTTTTAAGTGTTCTCCAAATTGGAATTACACCCAGGTGTGTATTGTCAGTATCTTTATCTTTAATGTAATCTGCAAGGATAACCATGCGCAAATCTTTGCCTAACGATTCTGTTTCGGTTTGTACTATTTCAACTATTGAATCCATTTTCCCTGTACTTGACGCAATCTGACGCTGAATTTTTACGCTTTCATTTAGTACAATTTTTTTGTTGTGAATAAGTCCTGCTCTTTTTGCCTGAGCAAGATAATCTTCAATTTTGTCTTCTAAACCTTTAAATTCTGAGGTATGAGTTATCAAAAAACCGTTTAAAAATATCTTCGCCTGAGTTGAATCAAACTTTGGTATATCTTTTTCTTTTGCATTAAATAACTCCGGAAATTCTTTTGAAATTTTAAAGCCAAGATTGTGTAACAATGAAGCAATTGAAACATAAAATTCAGGAGCATCAAGAATTTTTTCGACTTCATCATTTGTATTTATTAAAAAACTCATTCTGCTCAAATATTTTATAAGTTTGGTATCTTTTGTGATTTTATCCACAAACTGGCTTACCGCGAGTTCATGCTTTTTAATCATCTCTTTTTCACTGTCACGAAGTTTTGAAAAACATATAAAATCCTGATGCGGACAAAGATC
Source organism: uncultured bacterium (assembly GCA_902794035.1). Lineage (GTDB taxonomy): Bacteria > Cyanobacteriota > Vampirovibrionia > Gastranaerophilales > Gastranaerophilaceae > Zag111. Next base: position 20,913 of record CADBFN010000007.1, on the reverse strand, counting down.
ATTGTTTTGTACAAGTTCAGGTATAGAGATTACTTCATCTATTTCACCGCAGAGTTCTTCATATCTGTTCCATTCATTCAAATCGGCATCATACGGCGGAGTCGCAGTAAGTGCAAGTGTTTGTTCGGGCTCAAGGTTATCATTAAGATAAGTTAGCGCTTTCCACCATTCTTTTCTTAAATGATGTGCCTCATCAAAACATAACAAAGAAACCTTTGCACTTTTTAAAATATTTATTACTTCATCAGCTTTTTTATCGTTAAACCTTCTTGATGAGGTTATAGAATCCGCATCTATATCCTCTTCATTTTCATCATATGTCTGAAGTTCTTCATCGTCATTTTTTCCGCAGAAAGCGGCCAGTAAAGCCTGATAAGTAGTTACAGTAATAAATTTTGGCTCTCTTATATTAGTTGAAACTATTTCATAATCTTTTTCATCCAGAAATGCACAGCAAATTCTGTCTTTCCACTGGTTTTTAATCGTATTTGTCGGTGTAAGGATAAGTGTAGGACGATTTATTCTTGATATAACTTCTATCCCTAATGTCGTTTTGCCCGCTCCCGGAGCTGCGACAACATGAAGCTTTTTATCCCTCAGATGAAAAGATAAATTATCTAAAATTCGTTTTTGATAATCTCTCCAGCTACCCTTAAATTTTAATAAATTATCCATAAAACTCTCCGGGCTCATTATATAACATGTAATTGCATTTTGCAATTTTATATAATTGTTATTGTTCTATATATTCGGATATTTTATTCATTAATAATTTTATGAATTCCTTAAATTTACAATATGGAGAGTATATTGCATCAAGTAATTTGTATTTTAATTCATTATTAGCTCGAAGATCGTTAAGCCTGTCTAAAAATTCATTCTGTGTCAAAACTGTATCTGATATATCGGTTTTCCCTCTTGAGTGGATTAGTGTATATCCTTTTGAGTCTTTTAAAGCTTTTCTAAAAAGAAAATCACTTTTGAATCTTTGTTTATATGCTTTATCAAGAAGTTCTTCATACTCTTTTGAATCACGTTTTATAACTTTCCCGTTCCAATACAGATCTCTTATCTGGTATTTAGGAGTAATATTTTTTGATATAGTTTTTAAGTTTTCCTGTGGCATTTTTAAAATTAGATTCTGAATTTCAGGGTTATTTACTTTTATTGCCATCAAAAAAGCATTAACTGAAGAAATCATTTCGCCTTCAAAATTAAAAAATTCGCCTTCAGCTTTTTTACTTGCTTCTATTACAGATTGTTTCAGTTCTTTATATTTTTCAGAACCTTTAAGAAAAGTTTTGCCTTTCCAAAATAAAAGCATATCATTTTCAGATTGTTTTATGCTTTTAGACATTTTTTTTGCTTCAAAACCATCTAATAAACACATTTTACGTTGGGTTTCAGGGTTATTTACTTTTAATGATTGTAGAAAGCCTTCAAGAGATTTTACTTTCACTCCGTCGATCTTAAAGGATGTTGGTGCGAAATTGCTCAATATGTTACTCGGATAAGCACCTCTTGCCTTTATGTCATAAATTTTGTTTAAATATTTGTATTCGGTTGTTTTACCGGTTTTATTTTTAGGCTGTATATTTGGGTTTATGCTTATAATTTTTGCTGCTTTAGGGGTATTAGAAATATTTATCATTTAGTTTTAATTCCTTTTGTTTTTACAAAGGAATAACATAAAAAAAATTGCTTTAAAACTTTTAATTATTAAGAATTATGAATTAAACAGCCGCAGCTGCAGGCTGCAAAGCCCTTCTTATTGCTTCTGAACGAAGAATATCAATTTCTGTCGGACTAAAGATACCTTTAATTGCACATTCCGGACCGCTGAATAATTCTCTTATCATGTGAGCACTAAATAAACTGTTGTTGTTTGGCGACATATAAGGAAGCATAATACCGCAATACTGATTGTATTTTAAATCACTGGAGCCTAACGCAGCAAGAAGTATATTTTTCTCTTCAGGTGCTAATTCATTTTTGAAATAATCAGATCTTGTTAATGAATGTTTTAATGAATCGTAGTGTACTTTAATCTCTTTGGGTACTTTGTTTAATCCATCAGAAGAAGCTGTCAAAACATACATATCCATAGATTTAACTTTGTCTTTTCCGCCCGGGATATCCAGAAAAATGTTTTTATGCAGCCCGGCAGCAGATTTTCCGCTTACAAGACAATCATCTAATACAATTATTTCAACTCCCTTTTTGTCTTGTAAAAATGTTTTTAAATTTTTATAGCCTTCAATTATCTTTGCATCAGGATTTATTTCTTTATACATCTGAGTAATCAGGCTATAACTTTTTTCTTTATTTGGCATATAAATTATTGCACCATTTTTTAATTTTTGTGCAATTTCAGGATGAAAACCTGACAATATTTTGCTTATTCTTGGGTATGTATATATATCAAGGTTTTTTTCGAGATATTTGTTCAAAATGCCTTTAATGTATTCGATATCAGCTTTTGATTTTATTGCCGGAAATCTTTGACTGATATAGCGTTCTATTGCACCGCTTTGATTTAGTTCTTCTATCGCGTTTCTGTAAACTCCGTTTATTTGTATGCCATACTCCGGCTTCCATCGGTTAATAATTCGTGTACCGGTATTAAAGCCTTCTGACTTTAGTAATTTGCATGCATTATAAAGATCAAGTTTTTCTCTGAAAGCCTGAGTCAGACCACTCAGACTTTTTTCGGCGGAAACTGCTACTTGCTTAATTGGATGCACAATTTTTAATCCTGCATCTTTTGTTACCGGTGTAACGTATTGCAGTTTGCTGATATCTTTCACCCTTGGTGCAGTGTATTTCCATGCGTATTTAACGACATTTGATACAAATGACATGATTTTCCCCTGAAAAACTTACTTATATATATAAAGTGTTTTCAGCAGAAAAAATTGCCTTTTTAAATATTTAATTTATATCCACCGCCATAGACAGTTTCTATATACTTTTTGCCATTTGATATTTTGTCGATTTTACTGCGTAAATGTCTGATGTGAACTCGTATTGTTTCAACATCATCATCCGGTGAATAGCCCCATATATCTTTAAGTAATTTTGCAGAAGAAACTATATTACCGTGATTTTGAAATAGCAGGTTAAATATATCAAATTCAATAGGAGTCAGTTTTGCTTGTTTATCACCAATTCTTACGCTGTATTGTTCCGGCAGTAATGTAATTTCTCCAATTGATTGTAAATCCCTCACTGATGCTGATTTTGGTATCTGATTTGTTCGCTTTAATAACGCTCTTACTCTTACAAGCAATTCTTCAATTTCAAAAGGTTTAACCAGATAATCATCAACTCCTATATTAAAGCCGTTTACTTTATCATTTAGCTGAGAAAGTGCTGTCAGCATAATTATCGGGATATTTTTTGTCTCTTCGTTCTCTCTTATGCGCTTGGCAACTGTGAACCCATCAACTTCCGGCATCATAACATCAAGAACTACAAGCGAAGGAAGTTCCTGTTTTGCTAATGCAAATCCTTTAATCCCATCATACGCTTGAACTGCCTGATACCCTGCAAGTTCAAGATTTACTTTTATTAATTCATTTATTGACTGGTCATCATCAATAACTAAAATTTTATTATTCATAAATTATTTTGCCTCAGCCATTTTCTTTTGTTTATATTCTAAAAGACAAGCAGCAAGCTGATCAGGACAACTTGTAGGTTTAGGTCCGCAAGTAACGCCACCCAAACGATCTATAACTTCATCTATGCTCATTCCTTTAATTAAATTTCTGATTCCGCTCAAATTTCCGTTGCATCCTCCAAAAAATGCAGCATCAACTATCTTGTTATCTTCAACTGCAACCTGCATCATTTGACAGCAAACCCCTTGAGGTTGATACTGCAAAACTTCCTGTTTACCCATTTTATTTCTCCTTTTTTTATTATTTTAGTACATTAGCATATCTTTTTCAAATTTAAATATTTGTTAAGATTTTTTTAATAATTTTTATTAAGGTAGCAAAATAAATTTTTACGTTTTTTCTTAATTCTATGAGAATTTATAGAGTTAATAATTATGCCGCCTTTACAGGTATAAGACAAGATAGAAATACTGTAGAACAGTTAAAACATGACAATCCTTACGATTTGAATCTTCCTAACCAAAGACGAATATCAAAAGCTATTGAAGATTTGGGAAATGTGTCAGGAGAAGACAATATAAACTTTTTGCTGGATGTATCTGATAATCTTCGTTACGGAACGAATATAGACATAGGCAAAAAACCGTACAATGATTGGAAAGCAAAGTTAAATGCGGCTGCAAAAAAATCATTCGAATTGTCTGACAAGTCTGTTCAGGAAAAACTTGCGCATAAATTAACTCTGGCTTTTTCTTCTCCTAAAAATCTTACCAAAGAAGAAAAAGAAATTCTTGCAAACAGCGAATTACTTTTGTCAAAAATAAATCCTGAGGAATTAAAAAATGTAAAGAATGCCAATGCTGCCAATATAAAAAGGAATTTAAGTTATTTTGTCGTATCGTCTGAAGTTCCTATTGCGCAAAAATTATATATTCTAAAAAAATTGAATTATTTAATGAGTGATGATTATGTAATCAATCCTCAGTTAAAGGACAAAAAGACTCAGGTTCTTGCTGAAATCTTAAATGATATTACCGTCAATACTCCGGAGTCAAAAGTTCCAAATATAAAAGCAATTAATCAAAAACAGCATGGTATGTGCGTTGCAATATCAATTTGCCGTAAGGCGCTTGCATACGAAGATAAGTCAAACTATGTTGATATGGTATTGACAGAACTTGACAATAACGATTATATGCAGGTATATGACAGAACAAATCTTGGCAGGCACCAAAAAGTCCCTGTTCCAAAGGCTAAAATTGATTATGATTATGCTTTGTCAAAAGGATATCGTATTGTCGATACATCTGTAATGAACTGGATGAATGCTGCAGATACTGCAGGTGCGTTTAATGATGTAATTGGAGCATATAGCGCGTTTGATAAGGATAATTTTGGAACTTTTAATGATACGCATATTCATAAAGATATAGACGCAGAAAAAGAAAAATACCAAGATTATTACAGAAGTTGTATGAAATCAAAAGAAGCCGTCGTTTCATGCAAAAGAAAAATTGAAAAACAAAAATATTACACTTCAATAAAATCATCTCAGGATGCTAAAAATATTTCTGAAATTCATAAGGATACAACATTAATTTATTCTATACTTCATAAAATGTCCCCTTCTTTGACTAAAGATGAAATAAGGCATATAGGCAGTGATTTAATATCTTTGTCTGTAGATAGTTCAGACAAGCAAAAACGATTAGACGGTCTAAAATTAAAATACTCTTTTATAAATAATGAAACAGATGAATCAAAATCTCAAAAAGTTGCAAATTATTTATCAAGTATTTTACCTTCTGACAGTAATAAAAAATTAATAGAAGAAAAATCAAATGATATAGTTGATTTAATAACTGAAATACATGACTTAAATAAAGGTTATTCTACATCAGAGGCTCAGAGATATGCCGACAGCAGAGCTTTATTTAATGCTGCCGCAGCTTATAGGACAATGCATACTTTTGCATTGGATATCCCGAAATATCTTACGGATTTAATGAATCAGTTAAATATACCCGATAACGAATCCTTTTTGATAAAAAATCTTGAAACTCTTAGCAATAATATTCGTTCAGGAAAAATTAATCCTGAATTAAAAGAAAAATTATTTGAAAGATTTGGCAATGAAGTTAGAGAAAAAGCTCAGGAAAAAGGTGATTTAGCTAATCCGGACGAAGTGTTGGCTGAAGTTATGGATGATTATGTAAATACCGTAAATCTTATGAGAACTACTTTTATGGATGATTTATATCATGCATTATTGCTTGGAGACAGAAAACAAGTCCTATCGACTCAAATAGGTGCTATAAGAAATGAAATAGAAGTAACAAAAGATAAAAGCGAAATTGAATCTGTTGCTGATGAATTTGGTTTGAAGCCTAACAGAAATATTTTACTAAATACATTTGATAAGTATTTGGATATTTTGGATGATGAAAACTGTACGGAAGAACAGTATTTAGAAATTCTGAATAAATCCGGTCATAAATCGCATTTATTGGATTTAAAAGATTCATTTGACAATACTTTTGAACTTTTGTTCAGAGAACCAAATCCTTCTTATATAGCAGGCTTTAATCTTATAAACGGTGCTCCTCAGGATGCTGATATAGAAGTTACACAACAGTTATATCAAGTCCTTGCAACAAGTTTTAATAATATGTCACTTATAATAAAGACACTTCAGGATACTTTGCAAATCAGTTCTGAAGACGGAACTTTGTTAAATACTGCGGATCCAAAATATGCAGTATTGAGAAAGCTTGAAAATATGGGCGAAATCCCAACTGAAAAAGAACTTACTTCTTTGAGAAATAAATTTGATAAATATTACAAAAGTCAGGATAATGATGAAGGTTTAAGGGTTAAATTTAAGGATTTGCCAAAAGAGATAACAACTTTCACTCCAATGGAAAAAGAGGCTCTTGCGAAATACAGACAGAATATTAATTCATGGTATGCAACATCAACAAGACGTCTTAATGATATTTATACGTTTATGAAAGAGCCTTTAGAAGAATTAAACAGAGAAATCGGTGTTCAAAAAGGAGAATATTGGACAAAAGAAAATGAAAGTGGTTTGATGGAAAATCAGGCATTGAAAATTTTTGAACACATGACCGACCGACCGTACTATGAAGAAAGAAATATTCGTACAGGTTTGAACAAGATAAAAAATGCTCCTTATTCAGGGACATCAATGACTTCTGTCAAAGATGACGAACCCGCAATGCATGCTCAATATGTTGTTGATGTAAAACCTACAGTTTTAGTTTCTGAAGATACAAAAAAAGTTCATGATATTATATTTCACGACAATAGTTGGGGTGCTTCAGAACACGAAAATGTCTGGACTGATTCTCAGGGATTATTGAGAACTGATTATTCTGCAGAATATGGCGGACAACTCGGATATATTACAAATGATCAGTATCAGAACGGCAAAATAGATGATAATTTAATTGACAGAAAAGGTGAATATAAACCTCAAAGAATTCCGTCAAGAAGATACAATAAACTAGTAAATGATGGTAATGAACAATATTCATTCCCGCTGATTCGTTCTTTGATCCTTCAGGGCGTTTCTCCTAAGGCGATGAGTACTGTAAAAACTATAAAGCAAACTCTTTTGCTCCCTTCGTATGATTATATTGATGAATTAACTGAGTACGCTTCTAATATGACAAGGGACGAGTTAAAATCGACTATTAAAAAAATAGAAACTGCTGGTGATGCATCAAGAAAATTGTATCCTCTTTTATTAAAAAGAATTGATGGAGATGGTACTTTTGATAAAGGTATTGATTCTGAAGAAAAATATTATAAACTTGCACCTGATGATAAATTAAGACTTATTTCAGAAAAGGTTGCGATTATAAAGTCTTATGATGATATTCCTGATATAAATACATATAATGTTGAAGTGAAATCTCAAAAAGACCTTGATAAATTGCATAAAAAGCTTCAGGCAGAAGCACGTAAAAATTTTGATTATATTATGGCTAAAAATCCTGAAATTATAAGATACGCTACAGAAAGCTCAAGAAAAGATATATATAGTGAGTTGAAAACTTTTGCTCAGGAAAATAATCTGAATTTAAGCTATAAAGCTATGACAAAAATCGTTAATTCGATGAAAAATGTCAAAGGTAATGAATACAATGGCAGCATAAGTCAAGGTATTGACTTAATGCAGGCAAAATTTGAAAAGTCCATGAAAATTAAGACAAAAGTTTCAGAGGATAAAATAAAAGCTTTATCAGATAAAATCAGACCACTGATTGAAAAGAATTTGACAATTACTGAAAAAGATGTAAAAACAGGATTCAATTCTTATCGTAATCAACAAATAGCGCAATGGATTGACAGAGAATTTGCTCCAAAAACAGATAAAGAATTTGCGCAAATCCTCAATAGCCTGAGAAATATGACTCAAAAAGAGTATATTCAAAAATATGATTCAAAAATTACAGATACAGATTTAGGTATTAAATCTATTAGCGGATACGATATAGTCAAAATGATTCGTACAGGAAATGAAACAATCAAAAATTCATTTATAAATACTGTATTCTCAGAAAGTTATTATAAAGACATTGATGAAAGTAAAACGCGTGCATATTATGACTTGAAAAAACTTTCAAGAAATTTAAGCGGCGGGACTTATGTTGGCGGTAAGCGTTCATTTGATGATTTATATTCAGATTTTTATTATAATTTCCGCGAATTAACTGTTAAAAAGGAATTTAATAAATACAAAGATGATGCATTCAGGAAGTATGGAGTTTTTCCTGCATATCCGCAGGTTGAAATTTCTACTCCTGAAGATATAGAAAATTCGCTTAATACTTTCAGTGAAAAATTAAATAATTATATGGATTATATCTATGCTTACAAAAATCAGCAGTTTTCACTTGAAATAGTTACGGATATGAAAAATTATGCTGATTCAAAATTGCCTAAAACAGGCGATATGACACCTGCTCAATACAAAAAAATTGCTTCAGATATAAATAGATTAATGGCATTAAATTCCAATGATGAAACTATTGATGATACAAGAGCTGAAGCAGAACAATTATTGGCGTCAGGATCTCGTGATGTTGAACAATTCAGAAAATATATTAATTCCGTATATAATTTATTCAAGTTGTATGAAAAAACTGCAGATGGCAAGACAATGAAAGAAGCTCAAAAAGTTACTTTAGATAATATTGATGAATATAAAAAGACTTATATCATGGCTTTGTTTGAGCCTAAGTATCAGAATAAGGCTCTTGAATTAATAAATAAATGGATTTCTGTTAAATCAAAAGCCGTTTGGGTAAAAGACCATTTTAATTCAACATTAACAGATGAAAGTTCTGATGTTTCAAAAAATATTGCAGATACATACTCGCAAAATGTAGAAAATGCAGATGAAATATTTAATCAGTTCAGAGATCTGTTCTATAAGCACAGACTTCTTGAAACTCCTGACAGATATATGAAAGAGTATTTAATGCTTTGTACAAAAGATGCAAAACATCCGGATACAAAGTATTCTGATGATTCTGAAACGTCAAAAAATGCTCTACAAGCCTTGAAAGATACATATAAAACTAATCTGAAATCTTTGTTATATAAGGCTGATATGATGGAATTGCAAACAACATTAATGGAATGTGCAAGAAAAGGTAATCTTAATGCTGTCAGAGATGCATTCAAAAATTCAACTTTAGAATTGACTAACGGAACTGTTGTTTCTATGGATTCTGATGACGGATTAAATATTATAGTTGCACCTATGCTAAACGAAGAAAGTCTTGATACTGCGGCATTGTTCTTAAATCAGTTGGGACTTTCCGAAAAAGTTGCAAAAATGATATCTGATAAAGAATCTCTTGATATTGCTTATAAAAATTTTAACAGAATTCAAACAATCCTGAAAAGTGCAGACTCTCAGGCAAAATTTGCAAAAAGTGAATTCAAAAAATTAGAAAATTTTGATAATAATCCTGATTATGAAAAAATTATTTTAGACTACAAAAACAGAATAATGGAAAAATGTAAAAAGACTAAGTACAGAGAAGGTGCAAAAATATTTGAAGCTGCTATTGATGATGCTTTGAACGATATTAAAAGACTCCCGGATCAATCAAAAACTCTTATTTTAGGCACAAGTATTGATCTTGCTATATCAGGACTGCGTCAGATAGTCAGTGCAAATATTGATTACCTTAATAACCCATTATTAATCATTCAAAAAAGGTATGATTTAATGAAAAAGTTGTTGCTCCCTGATAATTCTCCTGTCGCAAAAGATGCTGAAAGATATATTGAGCAATTACAGGAGCTGTTGGAATATGAACATAGTGTAAAAAAATCATTCCCTAATGTTGGGATAACATCTGCATAGTAATAACTGAAATTACTAAAAAACAAAAAGCTTGATAATAATATCAAGCTTTTTTGTTTTTTTTATATTTGTATTCTTAAATTCTAGTTTTTCTTAAGAAAATCAGGCACATCTAAACTTGGAAATTCAGGACCTTTTGATGTTGAATCAGATGATGATGAAACAACCCCTGTAGAAGTTTTTCCGCTGAAATATTCTGCTGCTGACATTTGCAATGCTCCTCTTGAAGTTTTTTCTGCAAAGCCTGTTGCAATTACCGTAATCTGAATTTCATTTTGCATAGATTCGTTTATTGAAGTTCCGATAATTACATCAGCATCATCTTTAACAACATTGTTAATAACATTTGTTGCATCATTGATTTCGTATAAAGTCATATTAGAACTGCCTGTTATGTTAACGATTATACCGCTTGCACCATCAATTGAAGATTCTAATAATTGAGAGTTTATAGCCATTTCCGCAGCTTTAATTGCTCTGCCTTCTCCTTGTGCACGACCTATACCCATCAATGCTGTTCCGGAATTTTTAACAACTTTTCTGACATCAGCAAAGTCAATATTTATCATTCCGGGAATAGTAATAATATCAGACAATCCCTGAATACCTCTGAATAACACTTCATCAGTTACACAAAATGCTTCTCTTACACCTATTTCACGTTTAACAACCTGAAGAAGTTTATCATTAGGAACAACAAGAATTGCATCTACATATTTTTTCAATTTTTCAATGCCTTCTTCTGCCTGAGTCATTCTCTTTTTGCCTTCCCAGAAGAATGGTTTTGTAACAAAAGCTATTGTTAGAATTCCCAAATCCTGTGCGATTTGAGCAACAACAGGTGCAGCACCGGTTCCTGTGCCGCCGCCCATACCGGCAGTTATGAATAACATATCTGTGTTGTCTAAAGCTTTTGTAATTTTATCTTTAACTTCTATTGCAGCTTTTTCGCCCATTACAGGATCTGCACCACAACCTAATCCGTTTGTGGTTTCAACCCCAAGTTGTAACTTATTAGGGACATTACTGCAGCTTAAAACCTGAAGATCAGTATTCATAAGACAAAAATCGACACCGGCAAGTTTAGCCTGCAGCATACGATTAACGGCATTTCCGCCTCCACCACCGACACCAACAACTTTTATTCTGGTCGGATTGATATTTGCTCTGTTACTGTTTTCGTAGCTTGATATAATGTTTTCCATTTTGCCTCCTGCAATTTATTTTTTATATCAAACATTATACAATAAAAAAAATTTTTGACACATATATTGAACTTTTGTAATATATTCTTACCCAATTACAGATGAAAATATTTTAAAGTACATAAACAAAGCAACCAGAATCAATAGTACTGCACAGACTTTCATTATTATTTCAGAAATCTGATAAAATTTTCCGCCCGAGGATTTGAGTTTTGAGGTCAAAACTCCTGCCAATATGAAAATTATACCTTGTCCTAATGAGAATAAAAATAACATTAAAATAGCCTGAAACATATTTGCACTTACTGATGCAAAAGCCATTATACTTGCTAATATCGGAGTAGAACAAGGTGTTCCTATTATTGCAAATACTGCTCCGAGTAAAATTGGGTATAAAAAATCATTATTAAAATTGTTTTGTGGAATTTCTTTAATCAGTACCGGTAATTGAATATCTATAATTCCAAGAATATTTAACCCCATAATCAATATTATTGAAGCTGCAATAAGTGCAAAATAAGGGTTTCCTACAAATATTTTCCCTGTCAAAGCGCAAATCAGCCCAATAACAGAAAATACAATACTTGCACCAAGTACAAAAAATATCATTTGTACGAAAGTTTTTGCCGGTTTTTGTTCTCCATAACCGCCTACATAGCCGATAATTAGTGGCAACATTGACAAAGAGCACGGCGAAAGTGATGCAATCAAACCTCCCAAAAATGCAGCCGCAAACATCATATATATACTTGTCTGGTTTTGAAATATTACAAGTAATTCTTCCATTATTTAAGACCTTTAATCTCTGCTTCGTATTCTTCTTTTGTTACGGCTCCTTCAAATCTTTTACACTCTTTTCCGTTTGAATCAAGCATTACAACTGTCGGAACAAGTGTTATATTAAATTTTTTAATAAGTTTATTATTCATATCTTTCTTTGAATCTACGATAATTGCTGTGAATGCAACTTTATCTTTGTATTTTGGCATAATTTCGTTAAAAATTTTCTCAACTTCTTTGCATTCCAGACACATTGATGATGAAAATTTGATAATTTGAGGCAAATTTGTATCAGCAATGGCTGTTGCTTCTTTATTATAAGACAACCCCCAAAAAGCCAACAAAGGCAGAATTATAATTGCTAATATTGTTATAATTGATTTTTTACTCATATAGATATCCCTCACTTTTGTACACCAATCATACCACATTATTTAGTCATAGATTTATTTTTGCAATAAGACAATCGGGGGTAAAATTATTCACCTAACAAAATATTGTCTATAAGTCTTACGCCTCCGACTTTGCAGGCTATAAATACTCTTGTATTGTTATCTGCTTTTTCAACTTCTTCCAAATCCTCTTGGTTCATAAATTCAAGATACTCAAGCTCATGGTGCTCATTCAGAAAATCGTACGCTGTTTCTTTTAAAGCTTCAACATCAGTCACACCATTTTTATAGCAAGAATTTATGTTATTAAGAATTTTTGATAAAACAAGTGCTTCTTTTTTATCTTCTTCAGATAAATATTTATTTCTTGAACTCAACGCAAGTCCTGATTCTTCTCTGACAATAGGACAAGGTATAATTTCAACAGGAATGTTCAGATCTTTGACCATTTTTTTGATAATAATAAGTTGCTGTGCATCTTTTTGTCCAAAAAACGCAAAGTCAGGCTGAACAATGTTAAATAATTTATTTACAACTGTGCAAACTCCGTCAAAATGCCCAACTCTTGACTTCCCGCATAATTTATTGACATAAAAAAACGGAGGAATAACATAGGTAAGAAAATCGTTAGTTCTCATTTGACCTTCACCGTACATTTCATTAGGACTTGGCGCAAAAACAATATTTACACCGGCATCTTCGCACATTTTGTTATCAGCATCAAGAGTTCTTGGGTATTTGTCTAGGTCTTCCCCGGGGCAAAACTGAATAGGATTAACAAATACCGAAACTACAACTCTGTCGCATTTTTCAACCGCTTTTTTAATAAGGCTTAAATGCCCGTTATGCAAAGCACCCATTGTAGGAACCAAACCGACAACAAGTCCTTCTTTTTTCCATTCTTTAATTTTTTCTCTGACTTCTTTTATTGTATGTAATAACATAATTAATAAACCTCGTTTTCGTTAGGGTAATTCTTATTTTTTATATCTTGTATATATTTTATTGCACAATCTGTAATAAGTGATTTCATATCTCCGTATTTGCGGGCAAATTTTGGGGTAAAAGCATCAAATTTGCCAAACAAATCATCACAAACCATAACAAATCCGTCACAATATCTCCCTGCACCGCAGGAAATTGTTGGAACTGAAATATTTTCCGTGATATTTTTTGCTACATTTTCAGGTACCATTTCCAGAACTATCGAAAAAACTCCTGCTTTTTCAAGTTTTTTGGCTTGTTTTAGAAGTTCATATGCGGAATCTTCAGTTTTCCCCTGAATAATATGACCACCTATAACATTTTGACTTTGCGGAGTAAACCCGATATGCCCCATAACAGGAACTCCCATATTTATGGTACATTCTATAAGTTTTTCGATATAATCGTTGCAGCCTTCAAGTTTAACCGCATTCGCACCATTTTTTACCATGTTGCCGATATTTGTTAGTGCTGAAGGGATATCAATTGTATAACTCATAAATGGCATATCCGTAACAACCATTGCTCTTTTTGCACCTTTTGCAACGGCTTTGGTAAAAATCGTCATTTCTTCGACTCCAACAGAATATGTATCTTCATATCCAAGGGCTGTCATTGCAAGACTATCGCCAATCAAAATTACATCAATCCCGGCATCATCAAAATACTTAGATGTCGAATAATCATAAGCCGTAAGCATTGAGAATTTTTCACCGTTGTCTTTGATTTTTTTTAGTGTTCTTACTGTAACTCTATCTGCCATTTTTTTGCTCTTTTCTGTACCAGTAATATACGGCTCTTGCAACTTTTCTTGCGCTATGTCTTATTAAACCGTCTTTATTTGGTTCTACAAGGTTTTTAGCGCATATATTTACCCCCAGTTTTCGGATTTCCGCAGTGTCTGCAATTACAGGAAATTGTCCTTGTTCTTTGTATTTTTCTGATGGTTGATCCGGCAAATTGCTGTTTACAAGTACGGCATCTACTAAATGTTCAACTCCTGCGTGTTTCAACAAAGCTTTAACGTGATCTGAAACCGTGTATCCGTCAGTTTCTCCAGGTTGAGTCATGATATTACATACATATATTTTTTTTGCATTCGATTTAGATATTTCCTGAGAAATTTCTTTTATAAGTAAATTAGGAATAACGCTTGTATATAGACTCCCAGGTCCAAGAATAATAAGCTCTGCTTCTCTTATAGCCTGAATTACTTCAGGCATTGCTTTGCAGTCTTGCGGAACTGAAAATAATTTATCAATTTGTCCTTTTGCCTCAGGAATAGCCGATTCTCCATGAATAACCCTGCCATCTTTCATTTTGGCGGCTAATCGCATATCATCAAGAGTTGCAGGTAAAACTCTGCCGCGCATAGATATTACATTAGCGCTTGCTTTAACTGCTGATGCCATATCTCCTGTAATTTCGCACATTGCAGTAAGAAATAAATTCCCAAAACTGTGACCTTCTATGCCTTCACCGTTGTCAAAACGATATTTAAAAAGTTTTGTTACCAAGTCTTCATCATCAGCCAAAGCTGTCATACAGTGACGAATATCTCCCGGAGGTAATATTCCCAAAGATTCTCTCAATCGTCCTGAACTTCCACCGTCATCTCCGACACTGACTATAGCTGTTATATTACTTGTAATATTTTTTATTCCGCTTAATAGCATTGATAACCCTGTACCGCCGCCGACTGCAACTATTCTTGGCCCTCTGTTAAGTTTTCTCTTGCGGTATAAGTTCTCTAATAATATATCACTATCTCTGTTATCGCTAATATCGAGCATTGATAAATTAGTCATTCTCCAGCCTTTGAAGAAAAATGCCGCACCTATCATAATAATCCCAAATGCCAGCCACTCTGTAGAAATATTATTTGCAACTTTGCTGATGAATTGCATTGTATAAAATACGGGTTTTATATCAAACAGAATCAATGTTCCTAAAGTCATCATGATTGCTCCTACAAAAATAAGAGCAAACCATCTTTTAACCTGTAAGCCGGGGATTAACCATCCTATTTGTTTTGGCATTTTTATTTTATTCATAATACTTTTTACCTTTTCATACCGATAAATAATTTAAGAAAATCAAAATGAAATTTTAGTTTACCCATCCTGATTCCATTGCATTTTTGTAATTATATGGCAGAGGTGAAACGATTTCGTTTGCTGCTATAATTAAATCTTTTGCATTTGATAATTTATTGGAAAAATGGATTGTATCTGCTTCCACAATTGTTTTGCCGCCTGCATTGTTTGTAACTCTTGAATTATGCAGCAAATCTTTCAATCTTGAAATTGAAATATCTGTGTTTTCTAAATCTTTTGCGCTGAATACAATGTTCCCGTCTTCATCATAAATTTTTTCAAGATGAACTTCATGTGCAACCTGAATATTTTCTTCTTCTGCAATCTGAGAGAGATTTTTACCGGCTGCACCGTAATATACAAGCCACTGAGAACATTTTTTTATTGCTTTTGCAATGATTCTTGATGTTTCTATATCTTCCATTGCTTTGCGGTACAATGCACCGTGTGGTCTGACATGCTCAATTTCCATATTATATGCTTTGGCAAAGGTCATCAACGCTCCGACCTGATACATTACAAGAGCTTCTAACTCATCTTCTTCCAAGTCCATAGGACGATATCCGAATCCCTGAATGTCGTCATATCCTATGTGAGCACCTACGACAACATTATTGTTCTTAGCCGCCAGTAATGCTTCTTTTATTGCAATCGGATCTCCTGCGTGAAACCCGCAGGCGATATTTACGGAACTAACATAATCTAAAAGCTCGTATTCTGAGCTGTTTTTATATATACCGAAACTCTGTGCCAAATCACAGTTAAAATCGATATTTTTTATATTTTTTCTTTCAATAACATTTTGCATTTAAATTATCCCTTCCAAATAATTATACCATTAATATAGTAATTATCTTATCGGTTTATATTATTTATCACTTATATAACCATTTATGGCCGAATATGCTGCAACATAAGGCGAAGACAGATAAATAAATCCTTTTGTATTACCAAGTCGTCCGATAAAATTTCTGTTTTGCGTAGTCAGACAAACTTCCCCGTCCGCAAGTATTCCTGCGTGAATTCCTACACAAGGTCCGCAACCCGGAGGTAAAATCGTTGCTTCTGCATCAATAAATGTTTCTAATAACCCTTCTTTCAATGCCTGTTTATACACTGTTCTTGATGCGGGGCAAATAAGCATTCTTACCCCTTTATGAACTTTTTTGCCTTTTAATATATTTGCAACTGTTCTCATATCTTCTATTCTGCCGTTTGTGCAAGTACCTACATAAACCTGATTAACTTTTACATCATTGAGTTCTCTTGCAAGTTTTGTGTTATCAACTGTATGTGGGCATGAAACGGTGTGTTCAATTGTTGAAGCATCAATTTCAATTATTCTTTCATAGTTCGCATCTTCATCCGGTTCAAGCGTTGAAAATTTATCTGCTCTGCCTTTTTCTTCAAGATAAGCTTTAGTTTTATCATCAGCTACAAATAATCCGCATTTTGCACCTGCCTCTACTGCCATATTGGCAATAGTGAATCTCTCAGACATACACATATTTTTTATTGTTTCACCATGGAATTCCAGTGCTTTGTATGTCGCTCCGTCTGCTCCTATCATTCCGATAAGGTGAAGAATTAAATCCTTAGCGCAGATTCCTTCTTTAAATTCCCCGTTTACAACTATTTTAAATGTTTGAGGAACTTTCAGCCATGTTTTGCCTAATGCCATTGCAACTGCAATGTCTGTTGAACCCATCCCTGTTGCAAAAGCGCCTAAAGCACCGGATGTACATGTATGAGAATCAGCACCAACTAATATTTCACAAGGATTAACAAAGGTTTCAATTAATCTTTGATGGCAAACACCTGAACCGACTTCAGATAAAACCGCGCCGTAATCTCTTGAAAAATCTCTTAATGTAGTGTGCATATTTGATAATTCTTTTCTCGGACTAGGTGAAGCATGGTCTATAAAAAGAATAGTTCTTTCAGGATTGTATAATTTGTCTTTCCCTAATTTTTTAAATTCTTCTACGGTTAAAGGACCTGTACCATCCTGAACTGCACATACATCAACTTTTGCTATAACCAGTTCTCCTGCTCTGACTTTGTGATCTGCATGGAGTGATATTATTTTTTCTACTAATGTTTGTCCCATTATAACACCCTTATTTACATTTATCGGAGATTCTTCGGCGGTGTCATTCTGAGCCTTTAGGCGAAGAATCTCATAAATGAACCCCTCAGAATGACAATTAATATTTATATTTTTATTTTATCACGAAGATATTAAAATCTTCTTACATAATAATTTGAATCTTGTTTTAACTTTTCTTTAATAACGCATAAGTCATTGTCATTAAAGTTGTGTGTCAGTATCTTTGCTGCTTTTTCTCTTATTGTATATTCTGCAATATCAGAACTTCTTGTGATAATTTCTTTTAATTCTTCAATCTCAAATTTATCCCAAAATACATATATGGTTTCAAGGCACCAATACAATTTGAAGGCTTCTTTATTTACTTTGTATTTCCCGTCCTGAAAATCAAATTTTTCAACAATATCCAACAAATGAAAAGTAAGCTCTGCAAGTTTTGGGCAAAATATATTGTAAAAATCAGGGTTCTCTTTTAAATTAGAAATAGCCTGAATAACATTTCTGCAGATATTCCCGTTGATGTCGATAACTGCGTCTAAGAATATTTGAACATATTGTGGGAAGTTAAAATATTTGATATAGTTCTTATCAGACATAAATTCAGCCAAACGAAGGGATACAGCCTCTCTTATTTTCCCGTCCTGTCCTGTAAGATTTGATAACAAGATAAATGCATCTTCTTCTGATTTTATACTTTCAAGTTTTAGTGCTGCAATTTGTTTTTGAGGTATATTACCACTTTTCAGAAGCTCAATTAATTCTTCATGGGAATAATTTGTTTCGTAAAAATTCAAGGCATTTGTAAAATTTTCATCTAAATTTCTATAGTAAGAATTATTCAAATTTATATACTCCATAATCCCTAAATAAAATATAACACAAAGTCTAATGAATTTAATTTTTGTTATCGTTTAAATGCATGATGTGTTTACTTAGCCAAATATTATAATAAAGTCAGGAGATACACTATGGGAAATTTTATCGAATTTTTACAATCAATATTTTTAGGGAAAGAAATAGGAACAACCAAAATCGGTTTGAGTGAATTTAAGAAAAAAACTCAAACATCAATTCCTTCAATTAAGAAAAAGTCTATTTTTATCAAACAACCTGCACAAGAATTGAGATTGTCAGAATTAATGAGAAAAAGCTCGTATTAATTAGGGCTTATTTCACAACTTTTTCTGCGAATTCAAATCTTGCATTATTAAATCTGTCAATAACATTTTCGATATATATTTTTAAATCGCCGAAAAAAGTAGGTTTTTTAGGTTCAACAGTGTCTGCTATTCCTCTTGAATCCGGATAGACTGCCTTGTGGACCTTGTTATATAATTCTCTGAAAAATTGCGGTACTTCTTCTTTTGTTTTGGCTACATTCATTGGAAATGCAGCTTTTGTTTCTGAATCTTTAAATACGGAAACTGCAACATCGTTAAACATATCATTTTCAAGCGGCTTTATATAAACATCCAAATTTTCATGTTCTGCATAATTGTCCAACGCACCCATTGTTTCTTTATTGAAAAACTGATTTAAATTTGGGTCTTTTTTCAAGACATTATTTGTTTTGATTCTGCAATTTCTTCCTAATGAGATATTAGGAATTCTGTCAGCTTCATAAGATGTAAGGCAATGAATTTTTAAATTTCCGATTTTTGCTATTTTTGGCATAGTGTACTCCTTTTTGATAAAAGGATATATCGAGGATATCCTTTTGTCAATAGTTTATTTTACTCTTGAGAATACTTCAACATCAACATCATCATATGTGTTTTTGTTAAAATAAGCGCAAGATGCAACCATAGAAGCGTTATCGGTACAATACTTCATAACAGGAGCATTAACTTTGTATCCTTCTTTTTCAAATTCGAATATTTTTTTGCGGATTTCTGAATTTGCTGCAACTCCGCCTGCTATAACGACTTGTTTATATCCTTTTTCCTGCATTGCTTTTTTGAGTTTTTTTGCCAAGGTTTTTGATACACATTGCTGAAAACTTGCACAAATATCGTTAATTTGTTTTTCGGTTAAATTGTCATTTCCGTTTTCGATTTTCAATTTTTTTACTAATCTTAAAACAGCAGTTTTTAATCCGCTGAAACTAAAGTTATATCCTTCAACTTTTGATATAGGCAGTTCATATGCTTCAGGATTCCCAATTTGAGCAAGTTTATCAAGTTTTGGTCCCCCCGGATAAGGTAATCCGATTAATCTTGCAACTTTATCATAAGCTTCTCCGACTGCATCATCAATTGTTTCACCTAATATTGTCTGTTTTGAATATGACTCAACATCTATTATTTGTGTGTGTCCTCCGCTAATCAATAGTGCCATAAACGGCGGCTTAATGTCTGTGTCAATATAATTTGCGCATAAGTGTGCATTTAAATGATTAACCCCTATAAAAGGTTTGTCATGGACAAGCGCA
Organism: uncultured bacterium; assembly: GCA_902794035.1. Lineage (GTDB taxonomy): Bacteria > Cyanobacteriota > Vampirovibrionia > Gastranaerophilales > Gastranaerophilaceae > Zag111. The sequence continues at coordinate 886 of CADBFN010000007.1, read as the reverse complement.
AGTGTTTTTGCAGCGTTTAGCCCGACAAGCAGACACCCTACCAACCCCGGACCAACAGTTCCTGCAAAAGCGGTTATATCTTTTGGTTTTAGTCCTGATTGTGCAAAAGCTTCTTCTATAACGATATTTATGGCATCCATATGCTCTCTTGCCGCAATTTCAGGAATTACCCCTCCGAATTTCTCGTGTGTTTTTATCTGTGAGGCAACAATATTAGCTATGACTTCTCTGCCGTTTTTTACAATGGCACAGGCTGTTTCATCGCAGCTTGATTCGATTGCCATAATATAATTATCAATGTCAGAGTCGAATCCGACTTGTACTTTTTTACCGCTAAATAAACATTCTCTTTCCATATAAAAATTTTACTACAAAAGAAATATATTGATATTGCATATATTTATATTATATGTAAAGAAATGTAACGAAATATATAATATATAGCAATTATATACTGGAAAAATACTTTATATAAATGTAAGAGATAAACAATAAACACGAGACATAAATTATACACTACCTACTACACACTAACCTTCTACACGAGGAATTGAAAAAGATTCCAAACTCTTTCTTTAAGAAAGGGTTTTTTTTTGCGTAAAATTGCGTAAATCTTGACAAAATCTCAAAAAAAATAAATAATAAAATAAGTAGAATTATGAAAAAGAGAGGATTTCAAATTATGTCAAAAAGCAGTAATAACAAGCGTTTCAACCTCTGGGTGGGGGTAAAAGCCTCTCGTAGCAAGCATTTTGCCTTCACTTTGGCAGAAATAATGATAACCATCGGCATAGTGGGTGTAGTGGCTGCATTAACAATCCCTACATTAATCCAAAATTCAAATAGTAAGAAATTTTCTACTCAATTTAAAAAAGAATTATCTACC
>CADBFN010000006.1 GCA_902794035.1 uncultured bacterium | reverse complement strand
TTGACAAGGGTCAAGACCTGAAATGCCGTTTATTGCGAACGAGCAAGACAATCCCCTCCTCTCTGTTTTTTGTTTTCAAGGTGTATTATATACGGGGATGAGAGCCTCTACAAAGCGATAGCTTTGACATTATTGTAATACCATCTGTTTGCAATGAATAGTTAGGATAAATTTTTATATTTACTTACTATAAAAAATAAGAATAGCAATTTTTAAGACAAAAAATACTTTATATACATATAGGAAAGTAGTGTCTAAATGATTAATTCATTAGGTGAAAATAACAATTTTGTTCAATATTGTAAGCCTGTATTTACTTCACAGACACAAAATACTGTTGCGGCAAAGACCAACGAACAAACTTCACCGAGAGAAACGACCAACTTGATTATGCAATATCTTGAAAATCAAGCTAGAAACAATGTTTCCTCAACTTACAATGTTTCTACTCCGATTTGGACACATGCGTTTGGCAACTGCGATAATATGAAAGTTCTTGATTCGTCAGGCAACTTAGTTCAAAATGTTGAGTTTAAAAAAGACGGAGATAAATTAACCGAAGAAATTTTTGTAAAATGCGTAAACGGTTCAACTGTGAATAAAACAATAGTAAATGACGGCAACAAAAAGTCTATGACTTTAACGTTTAAAAACAAAAAAGGTGAAATCACAGGGCGAGAAAACCGCACTTATGAAAAACTTGATAAAGACAACGCAATTTCTGTTCATAACGGCAAAACATATAAAATCAGCGGATTATCAGGGGATATTATAACAGTTGAATATAATGGACAGAAAAAAGTCATTGATTTAGGTAAGAAAATACAGCCAACATTAGATACTATTGAAAATAAACCAACAAATAAGCAAATATCACAAACACAAAAAGAATTTTTACTTAATAGTGTCAAGAAATTGTCAGGCGATTTAATCTTAAAATTTGATGAAGAAATTGACCAAATGGTTATGCTTGATACAGATGAGTATGAGGGATTTTACCGAAATGACAACGGTGTTAGAAAATTCAAATTATCACAAAAAGTAAGAGATGATATGACTTTCTGTCATGAACTTGGGCATGCGATAAATCGTATTGATTCAGAGGGTGACAATGAAAATAAAGTTCGAATAAGTGATAATAAAGACTATGCAAAAACAAGAGAAATTGAAATGAACAATTTCCGAAACCGTTGCAAAAATGATGATATAATCAAGCCGATGAACAAGTTTATCTATGATGATTTTATCAAAAAAGGTTATATGAGTTATGAAGAAGGACAAAAAGACGGACAAGATGAAGAATTTGCAGAAATGACAGGCTTTATTAATTGTATGGATGTTGATTGGATAAATAACAGAGTTACATGTATGCTCCAATTTATGCCTTATTCAACACAAATAATTTATAAGAAAAACCAAGAATTATTTTAGATTTTAATTTTATGTGTCCTCTTAAATTACATCTTGCAACATATCTGTTAGTGCAAGTTTAGCCGTACGAATAGGAGTTGAAAAACTTGTACCAAAAAATTTTTCAGTTGCCTCATATTTTCCGTTTTCAAGTGGCGTTGAACCCATTAAGCTGACAAGTTTTACTTTACGTCCTTCCAATGTATTTTGTCTTTGTTCAAGTTTATGCAATGCTTCAAAATCTATTCGTCCTTTCATCAAACAAACTCTTTTCAGTTGAATTTCTTTGATTTCTGATTGGATTTTTTCTAAAAGTTTATCAACACGTTCTTTAGTTTTGCCGATTAAGATATTGTTTTCAACTTCTTGTTTGTATTTTTGGTTAGTTATCACAACATCTGTTCCACTTAAACCAGTAATATTTGCACCATATTCAGTCGGTCGGACATAGTGTTCACCTACTTCATAATGTTGTGTAAAGAAAGAATTTCTTGCAGAAGAAAAATCAGATAATTTATGGGTTTGTGGAGATAATGAACCTACACCCTCAACTTTATCTGCAAGTAACAAAACTTGATTTGCCGTACCTTTTGGGTTATCAAGCGAATTTCCGGAGGCAAATAATACCCGAGTTCCGCTATCAGCTACATCGGTTATTGGTTGAAATTGTGGTATTTTACCACGCATATTTTTATATGTAGAATAACAAATAGCACCTTTGGAACAACTTATGTAATCAATTTTTTCACCCTGTTTAATTCTTTGAAGTATTTGTTTAAACGGTTCAAAAAATTCAGGACACATACTGTCTGCATAGCCTGTATTTATTGTTTCAACTTGTGCAAAAGGATTGTGCCGTTTTAAAAATGTAGTAACAATTTCACCATGAGAAAGACCGTAAATTGAAGATTTATTTTGTTCAAAATCATCAATAACAATTATTTTTTTAGGTTTAATACTCGCATTTTTAAGAAATGAGCCGTCCTCATTCAAAACCCTTATTGCAATATTACCATCAGCCAGTTCAGATTCTTTTAAAATATGATAAATTTTTCCGTCTTGAGGATTTGTCCAAGTAACTCTGCTATAACTATCAGCAATAGTATTTGATGACAACCGTTTTAAATCTTGTGGTGTTGCTTTTGGGAATGTAAATATTTTAGGTTCTTTCGTACCTTTTATGGTTATTTTGTTTAATGTTCTTGCCATAACCATTTCAGGCGAAGAAAACCGAGGAAGTTCTGTTAAAGTTTCGGCAATTTTTGTTGGAATTATATCTTTAACGACTTCTACGGTTTGTCTTGCTATACTATTTACAGCTTTTTGGGGCAAAATTTTCATATTTTCTTAAACTATACCCATTCCCGGAGTTGTCATCTGAACAGCCATATTATGAGCTTGCATAGCTGCATCTACTGCCTGTTGGTGCATTTGCATAGCATTAAAATTATCTTGCATAATTTGTTGCTGATTTGTAAAATCCTGTAAACCCTGATTTGAGCGATGTCCATTAATCATCATACCTGCAAGTGCAATATTTTTCATAATTTGAGCAAGTTTACCCGAATAAACTTCTTTTTGTTCATTTGGTTGTTCTATAGGTTTTGAATTATATAAAATATCTTTTGGCTTATAATTTTTGTTAAACTCCATTAAACCTTCAACATCTGTTTTAATTACTTTAACATCTTTACCATTACCAACCTTTATTGTGACTTTACCATTAGGAGTTTTTTCTACGCAAGCCATTTGCTTTTTACCGTCAATATCTACTTCGTATTCATACTTCGCATATTCCTGCGGAGGGCGGATATTAATTGTACTTACGCCTTTGACATTTTCTACCATACTTCTAGCCTTTCACACATAACTACACAGTTATATAAAAACATCGTTTACGAATAATTTGTCTAAAAAACTATAATTTTTAAATTTTATTAAGAAATCAACTAACCAAAAACAACAAAATGTCTGTTTTATTCTGTCATACTAACTGTTTATTTACACTTATATTTATAATTTATTTTCTGTTTAAATTATCAATTTCGGCATTTAGTTCTTTTATTTGAACCTCAAGCTTGGTTCTTTCATCTACAACAGAAGTAAACGCCTTTTCAAGAGTTTTTATTTTCGCTTCAAGCACATCCACTTTTGAAGCATTTGTTTCGCCGGAAATTGCAGTTTTTTCTAATTCTCTTTTGTATGCTTTAACTTTGTCCTGCGCAACACCGAGAAATAAAGAAATTAAACCTGCACCGCTGAATATTCCTGCAGTCAAAACGGCTAAAGTATATAAAGGAAGTCCTATTTCTTTAGTTAAATCCTTAGTATAAGCAGTACCTTTTAGGATATCTACATTAACAGTACCTTTGGTATTTATCAAAACAATATAAATTACTGCACATATAACCACTATACTTAAGAAAAAGAATATTTTTTTCATAATACTACACGCTCCTGCTTCTAAAATAATTCAAAACCTTCGAAAGTTTTTCATCAGGTTCTATTTCTAATTCTATTATCTGTGATGAAAATGGTTTTGCAAATTTTAAATAAAAAGACTGCAAAACCTGCTCCTGAGTTTTAACTTTTCCTTCACCCGCGCCATACAAAGTATCATTATAAACCGGATGTTTTTTAAAACTCGTATGAACCCTTATCTGATGAGTTCTTCCGGTAACAAGTTCAAGTTCAACATAAGTTGCTTCATTGCCAAAATGTTCAAGAACTTTCAATTTGGTCAGACTCGGTCTTCCATCAGGACGAACAGCCATTTTTTTTGGATTAACATTATTTCTTCCTATCGGTTCTGATATTATGTCCGTTTCATTTGGATAAAAACCTTTTAAAACTGCATGATATTTTTTTGTTAATTTATGTTCTTTTATAATATTTGCCAAATATTCATGAGTTTTATTATTTTTTGCAATCATCAGCAAACCTGAAGTATTTCTGTCCAGACGGTGTACAATTCCCCTGCGGAATTCACCGTTTGTATCTGATAAATTATCACCATATTTGTATAAAAGCGCATTTACAAGAGTCCCGGAGGTTTCTAAAAATGTCGGATGAGTAAGCATACCTGAGGGTTTGTTTATAACTGCCATATTTTCATCTTCCCAAATAACCTCTAACGCAATGTCCTGCGGTTCAAGCTCTATAACTTTATCCGGCTCTAAATTTTCAAATTCTACCCTGTCATCAAATTTCAAAGCATAAGAAGGCTTTTTTACATCTCCATTGACCAAAACCTTGCCGGCTTTAATTGCAGACTGAATTTTGGAACGCGAAATTCCATCATAAAGCTGCGATAAAAATAAATCTAATCGAGTGTTTATTGAATTTTCATCAATTATTAAAAGCATACTGTTAAATATTTATCCTCGGCTTTTACTCTTTTTAAATAAGAATAACAAAGGAATAAGTATAAAGCAAGCAATACCAAAAATTCTGAAAGAATCCATAAATGCCCACAATGTAGATTGTATGCGCAGTGTCCCATATTGAGAGTACATTGCCATATACTGAGCCACATCAATACTTGTATATTGAGATAATGCAGCGGTTATAGCCTGAACTTTTTGCACATAAACAGAATTCAAATCACTCAATTTACCAACCATCATAAACTGATGAACCTGCGCAAATCTGGTTAAAAATGTGGCAACAAGAGAAGTTCCTATCGCACCACCAATATTTTTGAACAAGTTTTGGATTCCTGAGGCATTGGTCATTTGTTCATTAGACAAAGTTTCAAGTGACAGGTTAATAATAGGAACCATAGACATACCCAAACCAAAGCCCATTAAACAGTTTGGAATCATAATATTCATTTGTGCAATTTGCAAATTCAAAAATCCAAACATCAAACTTGCCGTACCAATACACGCTAAACCGACAATAACAAGTTTTCTCTTATCTACTTTGTCCGCAATAAAAGCACAAATAATAGTTGCGCTTAAACTCCCTATTCCTCTCGGCATCATAGATAAACCGCTTAAATATGCAGTATAGCCCATCATACTTTGTAAAAATTGTGGCAATATTGCAATAGATGCATATAATACAGACTGCATAACAACCTGAATAAAAGTCCCTATAACAAACTCTTTATTTTTAAATACACTCAAATCAATAAGAGTATCTTTTCTTTTTGCCTGAGAAACAAAAAAGCAAACTGCAGAAATGCACGAAATTGAAAAAATCCATCTTATCCATGTTGCATTAAACCAATCGGCATTATTCCCTTTATCAAAAAAGACCTGCAAACATAACAGCCACAAGAATAAGAAGAAAAAGCCAATTCCGTCTAATTTTACACCTTTTACACGTCTTGCATAAGGCGGATTAAAAAGCAAATTTTTAGCCATAATAGCTGCGATACACCCTAACGGAACATTTATAAAAAATATCCATGGCCAGGTCCAGTTATCAGTAATCCAACCACCCAAAACAGGTCCGATAATAGGAGCAATAATAACCCCCATACCGAAAATGGCCATTGCCGTTCCTCTTTTTTCTTTTGGGAAACTTTCCATCATTATAGCCTGAGATAGCGGTACAATACCGCCACCGCCTGCACCTTGCAAAATTCGGAATATTACCATTTGCCCAAGAGATTTTGCCATTCCGCACAATAAAGATGCAAAAGCAAAAAGCAATATACTTATTACATAAAAGTTTTTACGTCCGAAAAGTTTACTGAAATAACCAACAGAAGGAATTACAATCCCGGATGCAATTAAGTAACTTGTTAAAATCCAGATACTTTCATCTCTTGTAGCTGAAAAACTTCCTGCCATGTGAGGTAATGCAACGTTAGCAATTGTACCATCCATAACATACACAAAAACTGCAAGTAATACCGGCAAACATGCAAGCCAGGGATTCTCAGGTAAATACTTATTTTCATCATTTTCTATTTGTGTTGATTGAGCGGACATTATTTACCTTTTATTATTTAACTTTTACTCTTGGAACAACAGACATTCCCGGAACAACATTATATTTTTCTTTGTCAATTTTTTCTGTGAATACAATTTTTACAGGTATTCTTTGCACGATTTTAACAAATGAGCCTACGGCATTTTCAGGCGGGAATAAGCTTGATTTTGCACCTGAAGCACGCTGAATACTGTCAATTTTTCCTTTGAAAACATGATCAGGGTATGTATCAATTTTTATATCCACAGGCTGACCCGGTTTCATGTGTCTTAATTGATTTTCCTTAAAGTTTGCAACAACCCAGACTTCATCAGGCACAAGTGAAAATAGCGGAGAACCCACATTTACATACATACCTTTTTCAACCCTTCTTGATGCAACCGTACCGGATTGAGGTGCATAGATTTTTGTATAAGAATAATCTAATTCAGCCTTATCTTTTGCTGCTTTGGCATTTGCCAAATTAGCATCAGCAACCGTTTTGTTTTCTTCTGATAACAATGCCTGCTGAGCCTGAGTCAATCCTGCTTTTGCGCTGTTATATTTAACTTCTGCGCTGTCAAGAGTTTGTTTTGAAACTGCACCCTGCTCGTACAAATTTCTGTATCTGTCTAAATCCTTCTTTGCCAGATCAATATTTGACTCAGATGCGACAAGATTTGCTTTTGCATTTGTCTGATCAAGTTTTATTTTTTCATAATTAGCATTTGCCTGATCTACACGAACTTTATAATCTGCACTGTCAATAGTTGCAACAAGTTCACCTGCCGTAACATATTGGTTATCGCTGATATAAATGTTATCAATCTGACCTGAAACTTTTGGAGCAACATTTACTGAAATATTTTCAACGTAAGCATCATCAGTTGATTCATACTGCATTTCATTTACAACATAAAACCCTGCACATACTAACAATATCGCAACGAAAACAAATGCAATTTTTCTTTTAATACCTTTTGATTTTGGCGGTTGTTCAGTTTCAACCAGTTGTTGATTTTGTTCTTCCATGTTTTATACCTCTTTATATATTAATTTCTACTTCATTTTCTAATATTTCTCTGAATCTTGTTATAGACAACCTCAATTCATTGATTTTTTCAAGAGAAAAGGATGTCTGAATCTTTTCCAGATAACCTCTTACCTTTGATGTTATCTCATCCAAAACTTTTTTGCCATCCTCTGTCAAAATTATTTTTCTTATCAAACGATTATTTTTTGTATCTGCAACCCTGTTTATATAACCTTTTTCTTCAAGAGAATTTAAAATTCTTCCCGTTGAAGGTCTGTCTTTTAAAATCAGTTTTGCCAAATCTCTTTGGCACATCTGGCCATTTGCAACAAGGGTATCAAGTGTCGCATATTCATCCAGAGAAATCTGTATTTTTAATTTCTGAAAAACAGTATTTGCCAAATATTTACAATACTTGGCGGTTAATTCCAGCTGATAATATATTGAATCTATGTAATGTTTTTCCTGACGCATTTTATTTTTTTATTTTGTTACAAAATTAATGTGTTGCATTTGCAACATTGATATGCTATCATATCAATATAGAATTTGCAAGCAAATATTTTATTAGAAGGAATAAAACATTGAAAAAGATAATTATCACACTACTTTTGGCAGGATTTGTTTTATCAGATTTATCCCCTGCTGTTTGTATGGCTAAAACAAAAACAACTGAAACCAAGAAAGTTTCTATTTCAAAAACTCATAAAATGAGAAAGAAAAGTGATCAGTTTAAATATGATTATGTAAATTTTGAATGGTGGTCAAAATACAATGACGATATACTTACAGGTTATATTGATCAGGCAATAAAAAAGAATTATTCACTAAAAATGGCAACTATAGCGGTTGATGAATACTATCAGGTTGTAAAAATACAATTTGGCAACGAACTTCCAATGGCAGGAGTCGGATTTTCACCTGCACTAGCTAAAGTGCCCGGAGTAACAAAGGCAGAATGGTCATTTGCTGTACCTGCGTTAGTAAATTATGAAGCAGATATTTTCTTAAAGAATCACGATAAAACCAAAATGGCGAAGAAAGATTATGAAAAAGCACTGCAGGATGAAAGAAGTGCTTATATTGCAATAGCTTCTGCCGTTGGTGCAACATATCTCAATATTGTTAAGCTTGACAAGATGATAGAACTTCAGGAACAAATCGTTGAAGACAGAAAAGTTATCTATGATTTAATGCTGTTAAGGAATAAAGAAGGTCTGACTTCGACTTCTGATACCGTAAAAGCAAATAAAGCTTACGTTGCAGGACAAACGACTTTAACCGAATACAAAAAGCAAAGAAATATTTTACTCAATCAACTTAGTGTTTTAATCGGAGAAACACCTGAAAAAGCGCAGGATTTAAAAAGAATTTCATATGATGATATAAATTTCAGCGGTGTAATTCCAAAAGAAATCTCCTCAGAGATTATCTCTCAACGTCCTGATTATATTACGGCAGAAAAAATGATTGAAAAAGCAGGAATAGATGTTCGAGTAGCAAAAAAAGAATTTTTGCCTTCAATAAACATAACAGGTCTTGCATTATTCCTAAACAAAGATTTTGGAAGTTTATTATCAACAAAAGGAGCATTGGCAGCTCTTGCGGCAGGTTTAAATTTACCGTTATTTACAGGCGGTAAAAGAATTGCTAATTTAAGACTTAAAAAAGACGAATATGAACGTGTTTTAAATAACTATTACCAGACAAATATTACAGCAATACAGGAAATCAATGATTCTTTAACCACAATTGATCATGATAATAAAAAGTATGAAGATACAAAGCTTCAGGCATCATTGGAAAGAAAAGATTACGGATTAAGCACTGCGAAATATGAGCAGGGTATAATTTCAAAACTTGATTTGACTCAGCTTAGAGAAAATGTACTTTCAACAGATAAGCTTGTTGCCGATCAGAAAATCAATTGCCTTGTAGATTATATCGGATTATACAAGGCCGTTGGAAGCCAGTTATAAAATTATTCTTAATCATATTTTTACTTACGGGCCGAAAAATAATTTTCGGCTTTTTATTTGATTATATTACATATTTTAAATAAATTGGTGCGTAGAAACGCATCCTACATTACTATTTCAAATATTTTGTTGGGTTTCATTACATTTCACCCAACCTACCTACTGTAATATTGTGAATGCCAACAATTGACCCCTCACCCCACCCCTCAGCCATACGGCATACAGGCTCACGCAACTCACAAGTTCGTTGGTTCGCTTTGTATCCCTTTGGGAGAGGGGGCCTTACTAATCACCGACACAAACGGCCCTCATGCCCGAATTGTTGCGGGTGTCGTAGTACCCGCCCGAGTACGAACTGCCGAAGCCCCGGGTGTACGCGCGGTCGGCGCTGTACTCACTACCTGACCACAAGACGTACCAGGAGGAGCCTAAACCGGATAGGTTCTCAGGGATTTTACTTGTGTTTAATTTACTATTGCAGCTTGGTGCATTTAAATATGTAGCACTACAAACAGGATATAGATCTTGTGCTAGTTTTGTTAAATCGTCATCTTTTAACATGTTCTGCACTCCACCACATTCTTTTACTGCTGCTGCCCAATAATCATTGTCATAATTACAAGCTTTAATGCCATATTCTTCCCCTATAAGTTCTTCACATTGTGCTTTGGTCATTGGAGTTTTTATTTCAAATGGTTCCCAGGTGGTTGGGTCATTTCTATCACCTATTTTATAACCACTCGGGGTTGTGGTTGGTTTTGCCGGTTCTGCAGGTGTTTCTGCATTTCCTGTGCCGTCTCCTTTCCCTGCGCCGATTTCTGATTTCCCTGCGTTTGTGGCAGGTTCTACTGTGCCGTCATGGAACACTACAGGATAGACATCACCAACTTTTGAACCCGTTGTTTTGAGCGTACAAGCATTATCCGCATCAAGAGATGATGTACCATCAGCGCAAGTCACTTCTTTATTTGGTAAACTAACGCCATTGACATCAATAAATCCAATACAATTTTTTAGACCGTTTTCATCTGTCAAAATTGATTTATTGATTATCTGTCCACTTTCAAGTGAACAGCGTTTGGCATTTGGGTTAAACCCAACAAGCGAACCGTCTGCCATTGAATATATTAAAAAGTTTGTTGGGTCAAAACCTTCTGTTGTCTTTGTAATTTCGTATTTAGAGGCAAGGATTGAGCCTTTTACCTGTCCATAAACGCCCAGATAATGTTTCGCAGAAAGCGTACTATTGAATAGTGCGCACATGGTTGCGCTTGAATCTGAAAACTTATCTCTCCCGCAGGTTGAAGGATCACTTACTGAAGATAGTGAACCATAATCCATATCATATTGGGCTTGTGCTGAAATCGCTGCTTGATTTAGGGTGGATAATGATTTTTTGAACTGCGTTGTAAATTTGCGGGTGTTTGAATTTTGGATTAGCAAAGGAATTGTTATCGCAGCAACAACGCCAACAACGCCAATTGTAATCATTAATTCCGCCATAGTAAAGCCGAAACGCTTGCTATGAGAGGCTTTTACCCCCCCCTCCCGAGGTGGAAACGCTTGCTATCACTGTGTTTTACCATATTTAATATCCTCTCTATTTTTAATTCCGTATTATTAATTATTTATTTTTTTCAGGGATTTGTCAAGATTCAAAAGATAATTACAACTTACAATATTTCTCTATAGCTTTGACAAAACCATCATTATCACAGGTATCGGTAATATATTTTGCACGAGATTTTAATTCTTCAGTTGCGTTTCCCATTGCAATGCCTATACCTCCTGACTCGACAAGGTCAATATCATTATTTTGATCTCCTATTGTCAAAACCTCATGCCTGTCTAGCCCCCAATATCGCATTAAAAACTCCACACTAAGGGATTTTTTTGCATCTGAAGGCCCGATTTCGCAAAAATACGGAGTCGATTTGACTATATACAAATCAGGATATTGTTTTTTTAATATATCAACCCAGCCTGTAACTTTTTCAGGATCGTGAATATCTATTGCCAAAAGTTTATTAACATTTTTAATTTCAAGCTTATCAAAGGATATAACATTATAATCAACAAATTTGCCTTTTATATAATACTGTATAATTTCATTATCTTCTTCTACATACAATTTGTCGTCAATATACAAATTTAAATGAACATTATTCTGTCTTGCCCATTTTATAATTTCCTTTGCGATCTCAGGTTTTAAATTACTCTGATAAAGAGTAGTCCCGTCAAGCTCTTTGATTAAGCCACCCTGATAAGAAATTACCGGAGTACTTAAACCTAATTGCTTAGCGAGCGGAACGGCTGAAGAATGCATCCTTCCCGTAACCAAAACAACTTTTATGCCTGCATTTGTTAATCTGCTTATACAATCCAAAACCGCAGGACGAAATTCGTCGCCATAAGGAAGAATTGTTCCGTCAATATCAGTTGCGACCATTTTAATCATAAATTAAAACCTTTACAAAAAGCTCTTGATAATGCACAAATCGTTTTTGCGTCATTAATTTCGCCATTGTTTATCATTTCAAAAACTTTGTCTAAATCAAACTCGCGGGATTTTATTATTTCACCTTCATCAGGATGTTCTCCGACAAATTCCAAATCTTTTGCAAGATAAAGATACAATTTTTCGGTACAAATTCCCGGAGTTGTATTTATATACCCCAAAGATTTCCAATTATTTGCGCGATAACCGGTTTCTTCCTCAAGTTCTCTTTTTGCAGCATAATCAGGATCTTCATTTAATTCAAGTTTTCCTGCCGGTAATTCAATATTTACTTTGTGTAACGGGTAACGATACTGCTTTGTTAAAATAACCTTATTGTCATTAGTCAAAGCAACAATTACAACCCCGCCGTTGTGAATAACAACTTCCCGGAATGATTTATGACCGTCAGAAGTTTCTATATCGTCACAGATAACTTTAACGACTTTTCCTTCAAACTTTACTTCCGAATTTAATGTTCTTTCTTCAAAATCCATATACTGATTATATTAAATTAATAAATTAATGTAAATAATAAATTTTATAAAAATCTTGAGAACCACACAAAATTAAGCTGTCTGCAATTTCGATTTCAGCTTTGCGGAAAATTTGCCTCTTTCTTTTTTTATTAAAGAAAAAAACATTTTTTCATATAAATCTATCTTTTCATTCATAAGAAATTCTTTGTTTTGATTATTTAATTCATCTTCATAAACCGGAAAATTCTTTTTATAAATCTTTTTTGCGTAAGTACTTGTCTCATTATATGCATTTCTTTCAGATATAAGATTGTAGCGAATGCATTGCAGCAAATCGATCTTATCCTGAACATTCAGACCTCTTAATATCCGGTTTGTTCTGTTTTTGATAATTTTTATTATACGCTTACAATCCTTTTTACCGTCAAATGTTTCTTTGACATAAACGTCATTTTCGTAAAAGTTTACATATTTAGGGACATCAAGACCTTTTTGTGCCAAAATTTGTTCACGCGCAAGCATTTTGGGATGAAACAAAGAATCTGTAAAATGACGAATTTCATGTGCTAACGTTGGGATATTCAAAAAATCAATACGGTTATTTTCATTTGTTTTCAGCTCCAGCGATTGTTTTACAATAAGATTTTGGGCGGTAAAAACTCTGTTTAGCTGAGCAATACTGTCAGAATCTCTATTTTTACAAACAAACAGTTTAATATTATCAGGAAAACATTTTTTTAAACTCCTGCCAAGCTTTGACAAAGTTATTCCTTCAGACTTTATTAATTGCGGATACAATTCATTCATAACAGAATTAGTCAATCTTGCAGACTTGGTCTGCCGGTACTGAAATGAACCCTTTACAACTTTGTATGGTAATTTAACACTATTTAGTAACATCATTTCCCTGCTTTAAGCATATAAATACTCAAAAAAAAATTATTTGCCTTAATTATGTAACAAAATATAATAAAAAAATTAGGGATATTTGCATGACTTTGATTAAATGTAGTACAATTTTTATAAGCACTCTGTTTTTAGAGCATGCTCTTATTTTGGGAAATGTACTATATTATAAAATTTACAGACTATGGAGGTTAATGTGTCAGACACTTGTTTAGAAGAAAAACTGGACCTTACCGAGAATGCGATTAAGGTTTTGGAAAGACGTTATTTGAAGAGAGATAAAGATGGGAAATGTATCGAAACTCCGGCAGATATGTTCCACAGGGTTGCAGATACAATAGCTTCTGCTGATGCGAAATTCGGCAAAAGCGAAGAAGAAGTTAAAAAACTTGCAGACAGATTTTACAAAGCAATTACAAACCGCTATTTTATGCCAAACTCTCCTACGCTTATGAATGCAGGCAGAGAATTAGGGCAATTGGCAGCATGCTTTGTTTTGCCTGTTGAAGACAGTCTGGAAGGCATTTTTGAAACCGTAAAAAATACTGCATTAATTCATAAATCAGGCGGAGGCACAGGTTTTTCATTCTCAAGACTAAGACCTAAAAACAGTGTAGTCCGTTCAACTATGGGCGTATCTTCAGGTCCTGTATCATTTATGAACGTATTCAATGCTGCAACTGAAGCAGTTAAACAAGGCGGTACAAGACGTGGTGCCAATATGGGTATCTTGAGAGTTGATCACCCTGATATTTTAGACTTTATTGATTGTAAATCAGATAATAATCAATTAAATAACTTCAATATTTCTGTTGCAATTACCGATAAATTCATGGACGCTTATTTAGCCGGTGAAGATTATGATTTGATTAATCCTCAAAACAATCAGGTAGTCGGCAGATTAAGTGCCAAAGCAGTTTTTGATAAAATTGTTGATGGTGCTTGGAGAAACGGTGAACCGGGAATCATTTATATTGATAAAATGAATGCTGATAACCCTACACCTTTAATTGGTGCGATTGAATCAACAAACCCTTGCGGAGAAGTTCCTCTGCTTCCTTATGAAGCTTGTAACCTTGGTTCAATCAATTTAGGCAGAATGATGAAAGAAACATCTAATGGATGGGTTGTTGATTGGGATTTACTTGAAGAAACAACAAGAACCGCTATGAGATTTTTAGATAACGTAATTGCAGTAAACAATTATCCGTTACCGCAAATTTCAGAAATGGTTCAAAATAACAGAAAAATCGGCTTGGGCGTAATGGGTTGGGCTGATATGCTTATGAAATCAGGCATTTCATATTCAAGCGAAGAAGGAACAAAACTTGCCGGACAGGTTATGGAATTCATAGATTATGTTTCAAAAACAGAATCTATTGAAATGTCTAAAGAAAGAGGCAGATTTAAAAACTTTACAGGAAGTATCTATGATCAGGATAACTACCTGTATAACAAATACAAAGGAAAATCTGCAGGTAAAATTTCAGATGACCAATGGGCTGAACTTGATAAGGAAATTAAACAATACGGTTTGAGAAACGCCACTACAACCTGTATTGCTCCGACAGGAACAATTTCAATGATTGCAGGAGCTTCTGGCGGAGTTGAACCTTTATTTGGTCTGGTATTTTCAAGACTTATCATGGATAAAACTGAAATGCTTGAAGTTAATCCGATTTTCAAAGACTATATGATTTCACACGGTTTATACAGTGATGAATTGATGTCAAAAATCGCAGTGGATGGATCTATTGCACACGTTGATGGAGTTAGTGATGATGTTAAAAAGATATTCTACACTGCTCATGACGTTACACCATACTGGCACGTTAAAATGCAGGCTGCATTCCAGCTTCATACAGATAATGCCGTTTCAAAAACTGTAAACTTTGTAGAATCAGCTACAAGAGAAGATATTAAAGAAGCATACATCTTAGCTTATAAAAATAATCTTAAAGGAATTACAGTTTACAGAAACAATTCTCGTCAATTCCAACCAATGAATTTAGACTCAAAGAAGAAAGATAACAGTATAGAAATCAAGCCTGTCGTTGAAGATAAGGCAGAGAGCGTTGAAGAATATAATCCAACAGGAGAAATTAAAGAAGTTAAATGCCCTGAATGCGGTACAAAAATTCAGATGGCAGAAGGATGTTTTATTTGTCCTAGTTGCGGATATTCAGGTTGTGCATAAAAACAGCAAAAAATTATTGCAAAAAAAATACCACCAAATGTTGGTGGTATTTTTTTGATACTTTAAAAATAAAACTTTTAAAAGTTAAACTTCTCCTAAAATATCCATTTTAAAGTTTGCACCAATTTCTTCCTGCGCAATTACCACAATATTATTTATATAGAGGCTCAATAAAGTAAATAATATTTGTCTGTACTCTATCGGTACAACAAGTATTGGCTGATAAATATTAAGTTTTTTGGCTTTTCGCTGAATTTTACCTGCAAGTTTTTGTGCAAAATCAGCATCAATTTTTATTATAGATTCATCAGAATCATCACAATCCATTACTAACTCTGAATAAGTCTTATCAGAAAGATCAAATGCAGAAATAGTTACACCATCATCCGCAGTATATTTTGAACAAATCTGTCTTGATAATGACAAACGAATTTTATTTATAATATCAACCTTTGAACCATCATCAGCATAATCATTAATCTTTTCAAAAATATAAGTTATATTTTTAATAGAAACATTTTCCTTAATTAAACTCACCATAATATACTTAATATCAGCATAGGTTAGCACATCAGGGACAATATTATCTATCAGATAAGGATTTTCTTTTTCAACTACATCAATATATTTCTCTATATCTTCGTAGTCGAGCAAATCATCTACATATTTTACAGCAACATATTTTAAGGCTTTTGCTATATATTGTGAAGATGTCAAGCCTGTTTGCCAAAAATCTTTAGCCTTATCTTTCTGAACCCATATAACTTTTTTCCCTGTAATCTCATCATCAGCATTTACAGATTTTTTAATTTTATGCTCAGTATGAATTTCATCAGCCATAAATACCTTGCTGTCAGGATAAACTACGGCTCTGAAAACCTCCATACCTCTAATACGAATACTAAATTCACAAGGATTTAAATTTTCGTCATCTTTAAATACTACTTTTGGAATAATATAGCCATACTTCTCTGTCATATCCAGTCTGGCTTTAACGGTTTCAGCAACCAAATGTTCATCATCAAAATCTACACGTTCAGCATCTACAAAACCTAATAATTCTTCACTCAAATATATTGCAAGTTTTTCTTCATGCAATTTTGAATACATCAAATCAGGAGAGGTCGCCTTATTTAATTCTCCTTTTAAATCATCCAATGCCTTCAGTCCGGAAGATATTTTTTCATTTAATTTTTTGCGAGAACCCGGTGTTTCAGAATCAAGCTGAGCTTTTACCTGATTAATTTCTTCGCGCTTTTGCTTTATCTTATTTTGAATTTCCAGACATTTTTCATATTCAGTCATTTTAGGAGAAAGCATTTTTTCCATTTGACTTTTGAAATCAGAAATACTTATTATATCGCTTTCAGAAATTGCAGATTTAGCTTCTCTCATAAATATACAATTCAATTGACCTGCATCGTCTTCATCACCGCCAACTTCGGTCATGCTGTATAATTCCCAACCTTTCATAGACATTTCATTTAAAAGATTCTGAAGTTCTTGTGCATTTTCAGCAGGACAAGTTTTTATTACATATTCCATTCTGTTTTTTCCAAGCATAATTTTATCCTTTTAATATTTTAATCGCTTCAATGGCAGTTTTAATCGCACTTTCGGTATCATGAACAACAGGATTTTCAAGTCCAGCTTTTTCTCTTTCCTGATTAGCAACAGTTAAAAATACAGATCCTATTTTTACTTTCAGATAACTCGCAACAATAAATAATGCTGCAGATTCCATTTCGGAAGCAAGACAACCTAGACGTTTCCAGGCTTCCCACTTGTTAGTTAATTCATTGGCAACCGGCATTGTTTCAGGGGAATGTTGTCCATAAAAAGAATCCTTACATTGTACAACGCCTGCATGATAGCTATAGCCAAGATTTTTTGCAGCCTGAACAAGTGCGTTTATCACTTCCAAATTTGCTACTGCAGGGAACTCAATAGGGGCATACTCTCTACTTGTGCCCTCAGCTCTTATAGCACCTGTTGCAACAACTACATCCCCGCCTTTTACATTTATATCCATCCCCCCGCAGGTACCAACTCTTATAAATGTTTTTGCACCAACTTTTACCAGTTCTTCCAATGCAATAGCAGCAGATGGGCCTCCGATACCTGTAGAAGTTACACTTACTTTTGTGCCTTCAATATAGCCTGTATAAGTGACGTATTCTCTGTTATCTGCAATTTTAACAGGATTGTCAAAAAACTGAGCAATTTTCTCGCAACGTTTCGGATCCCCGGGGAGAATAACATATTCTCCAACATCACCTTGTCTTAATGCAATATGATATTGCCTGTCATCTGTTGTATATTTCATTCTGAATCCTTTTAAAAATGAATAATTGAACGGCAAAAGCCGCTCAATTATTCTAATATTTACACTTCAATATATATTATTGGCCTTTTAATTTTGCAATTACCTGATCTGTAACATCAACACCGCCAACAAATACTACCTGATCTGATAAAATAGCTTCCAATCTCTGAGCGACCATAACAGATTTTGCGGCAGTCTGAATCTGAGATAAAATCTGAGCTTCTTTATCTCTTTGAAGTTTCATTAGCGCTTCTTGTTTTGATTTTAAAGTATTAGCAGCCTGAGTTTCAAAATTTTGTTTTTGCAATGGAGTTGATAAATTTTTATATTGTTTTTCTTGTTCCAACATATATTGCTGAAGTTCAAGACTCTTTGCATCAATTTCTTTAACTGCAGACTGAGCAGCAGGATAACTTTCCAATACTTTTTGATAATCTATATATCCGACTTCTGCATTTGCAGAATTTGCACATCCGAAAGTTACAACTGATGCCATTAATAATGCCAATAATTTTAAATTTTTCATACAACCTCCTGTTTTTATATTTTATTATTATAATATTTATCAATAAAATTTCAAGTCTTATTAGTACATTAAGTCCCCTACACCAAACGTGAAGTAACCATGTTTTGATCCGTTACGTCCGGGATTGGTAAGCGGAATACCATAATCTATTGACAACGGTCCCATTCCCGGAATAGTGACTTTCAAACCAACACCTGCTGATACCGCATACATAGGTCTGTCATAAATTCTGTCAGAAACTGTACCATTAAAGACCTTACCTGCATCCATCCAGACCGTGAATCTCAAATTATTCAAAAATGCAATTCTGGTTCTGTCCATAAATGGTATTGGTGTTGCAAATTCAGCAGAACCCATTACGAAAGTATTACCGGTACCGACACCGCTCATTTTGAAACCTCTGATTGAATAAGGTCCGCCTAAACGATAAGCCATAACTTCAGGAATATTCCCGTGAATAGCACCTCCACCCTTAACAGTCAAAGATAAGGATGATTTTTTAGCAATAGGAATGTATTGTTTTATCATACCTGTCAATTTGCCATTTGTTTTCTTTAATCCGTTTATACCGATACTTTCATCAAATCTTAAACTTGCCATAGTACCGCGTCTTGTAACAGTAGCAGAATCTCTGGTATCATACATCAAGGCAGGGCTCAAAGACAAGAACAGACCGCCTTCAAGTTGTTTTGCACGCTCAGATAACGGAACATTATACTGCCTGTAAAGACTGGCAATTTTGCTGCGATCACCTTCTCTTACATCAATATTTTCGATGCCCACACTAAATGTAGATGTTGCATGTCTGTTGCGTTTCAATTTGTGAGCAACAGTCATTTCCGCACCAAATCTGCGTTCTATTGCCAACGGAACCTGATAAGAACCAAAATCTCTGAAGAAAAGTCTTGTATTCAAAGAAGAATCAGCATTAAAGAAATAAGGTTTGAAATAGCTTAACTCTGCCTGTAAGTTCATATGATTTAGTACAGAATTATCGTTCATTATAACACCTGTACCTGCCAAGCCTGTTAAAGAAATTCTTTCAGCTCTTCCTCTGAAATTATTTTCAGTAATACCTAATGAACCAAATAAACCTGTAGCAGTATCCAAACCACCACCGACAGAAACACTTGCAGTTCTTTGTTCTTTAATTTTTATTGTAATATCATATGCATCCGGAATTTCTTCACTCGGTTCAATTTCCCTTGTTACATCTTTAAAAGCCTGAGTTGCATATAACCTTACCAAATCTTCTTTAATCAGATTTTCGTTATAGACCATTCCCGGCTCAGTTAATATATTACGGGCAACTACATAATCTTTTGTTTTTTCGTTACCCTCAATCATAATCTTATCGATTATCCCTTCTTTTATTTCGACATTAATTGTGCCGTCAGGATCATCTGTTACTGAAGCGATACGGGCAAGTATATAACCTTTTTGAATATATAAATCCTGAATTTTTGCAATAGCCTCATTTATCTTTGCAATATTTTGAGGTTTACCCTTCATATCTTCAAGATTATTTAAAATATCTTCTGTTGAAATTACGGTATTACCTTCAATCGTAAAATCTTTTACAGGCATGTTTTCTTCAACAATAATTTTTATTGTAACTGTACCATCATCATTATTTGTAGGAACAGCCTTCATTTTCTCGGAAAAATATCCTGTTTCATAAATTGTTTTCAGATCATCCTGCATCTCGGAACGGGAATACGAATCCCCGATTTTCATTTTCATTTGACTTAGAAGTTCGTCTTTAGGCAAAGAATTTAATCCATAAAATTCAATATCTTTAATCGTTTTATTTTCTTTATCCACGCTCTGGGAAGAAGTTAAATCCGGGGGCGTTAAAATTGGGGCTTCATCTCTGATAGCAGGAGCAGAAGGAGTATCAAAAACAGTATTAGAAGACGCACTTTGTTTTATCGCATCTTCTGTTATACCCATGCTCGAACCCCATACATCATCAATCGCGCCTGCGGGTATTTGAGCTAGCGAAACTAAGACTATAGTTAATAAAATCTTTTTCAACGAATTGAAATTCAAAAATACATTCCCTTAAACTATCACTTCTCTCCAATAAAATTCTAGCATAAATTACATAAAAAAGTAAAATATTTTACAACTATTTATTTATGCAAATTTTATATATTTTATTTTTGTTTAAATTATATAATTCAGATAAAATTACAGAAATATCTTTAGGGCTAAAACCTTTATTCTGCAGCAACTTTACCTTATCTGTAATCGTTTTGTCATCGGATTCATTCTGAGCACGATACACAAGAACAACAAACTCCCCTTTTGGAATATTTTCCTCAAAATGTTTAATTAAATTTTCGACATTATCAACCAAAACTTCTTCAAACATTTTGGTAAGTTCCCTACCTGCAGCTATTTGAGCATCAGGTCTGACTGCCTTGATTATATTAAGCGTTTGTAAAATTCTGTTAGGAGATTCATAAAAAACTAAATCTTTATCTTCATAATCTGTTACAAGCTTCTGAATTTTTTGTTCTGTTTTTGGTAAAAAACCAATAAACGAAAATTGTTCATCTTCTCTTGAAATTTGCGAAAGAAAAGTAGCAATTGCATTTGCTCCGGGTAATGATGTAACTTTAAAACCGCGACTTCTTAATTCTTTTACAATTACACTTCCCGGATCACATATTAGCGGAGTTCCCGCATCAGAAACAAGCGCCATTTTCTGCCCTTCTTCAAGAGTTTTTATAATTTGTTCAACTCTTTCTCTTTCATTGTACTTGTGATAAGAAAGACATTTAGTTCTTATATCATAATGATTAAGAAGTTTTTGAGTAACTCGAGAATCTTCACACGCAATCAAATCAACTGATTTCAAAACTTCAATCGCTCTTAATGTTATGTCGCCCAAATTCCCGATAGGAGTAGGAACTATATAAAAATCATATTCTTTCATGTGTATATTTTAACATAAAATATTAACAATATCTTAATTATTCAGGACGTAATTTTACTTGATTACTAATTTTGTTTATACTACTATCGACATGTTATAGTAGTAAAATATGTTACACATAAAGAAGGAGAAAAAACTTATGGTAAACGTAGCAATTAACGGATTCGGCAGAATCGGTAGAAATACCCTAAGAGCCGCAATCAGAGAAGGTATTTTTGACAAAATCAATTATGTAGCAATCAATGACCCTGGTTTGAAACCGGAAGATGCTGCAAGAATTTTCAAATATGACTCAGTTATGGGTAAATTTGACGGTACAGTAGAAGCTTACGAAGAAGGTATTATCGTTAATGGTAAGAAAATCAAATTCTTCGCAGAAAAAGATCCTGCTCAATTACCTTGGAAAGATTTAGGTGTTGAAGTTGTTGTTGAATCAACAGGATTCTTTACAGATGCAACTAAAGCTCATGCTCACATCGATGCAGGTGCTAAAAAAGTTATCATCTCTGCTCCTGCAACTAACGAAGATAAAACTATCGTTTTAGGTGTAAATGATAAAGAATACGATCCTGCTAAACACAACGTAATTTCTATGGCATCTTGTACTACAAACTGCTTAGCTCCTGTAGCTAAAGTTATCGATGAAAAATTCGGTATTGTTAAAGGTTTAATGACAACTGTTCACTCTTACACAGGTGACCAAAGAATCTTAGACGCAGGTCACAAAGATCCTCGTCGTGCAAGAGCTGGTGCTTTGAACATCGTTCCTACAAAAACAGGTGCTGCTAAAGCTGTTGCATTAGTTTTACCTCAATTAAAAGGTAAATTGGACGGTTTCGCTATGAGAGTTCCTACTCCTGACGTATCATTAGTTGACGTTGTATTTGAACTTTCAAAAGACGTTACAGTTGAAGAAGTAAACGCAGCATTAAAAGAAGGTGCTGATGGACACGTTCTTTGCTACACTGAAGAACCATTAGTTTCTTCAGATTATGTTGGAACTTCTCAATCTTCAACAGTTGATGCTTTATTAACTCGTGTAATGGGCGGAAACCAAGTTAAGATTATTTCTTGGTATGATAACGAAATGGGTTATTCTACAAGATTAGCTGAAACAACTTACATGGTTGCTTCTAAACTATAATCTTTTGAGATAATAAAAACGATCCCTATACGGGATCGTTTTTATTATGTTAACTTTTGTAAATCCTAAAACCCTTATATATTGTGCAGTTACTAGCTTTATATATTTTTTATTTGTTTTTTTAGCAATTTTTTTGAAATAAAATTTTTTATTTAAATATAAAACATGAGGAAAGGAATAGATTATGGCTGGTGACGAACTTATTACATTCGGTACAAATTTAAAAAGACCTGATAGTCCATTTTTACCAAAATATGGCAAATCGTTGGTGGTAAGAAATTTAGAGAATAATAACAATACTTTGAAACAGTGTTTTTCTTTTAAAGGTAGTTCTTCAGGTATGGGTATTTCTGTAGAGCAAAAAACAAGTGAAGCACCAAAGGCTCCAAAAGTTACTCCTAAAAAAGTTACAGTAAGTGAAGCACCTAGTGCGAAGACATTATCTTGTGCATCTTGTGCATCTGGTGAATATAAATTTGCTCGCAAAGGCAAAGGCTATACAGAATATCAAGATTCAACTGGAAATTCTCATTATGTGCCAGATGCGCCAGAGAGATCTCCTGAAGAAAAAAAAGAATGGCTGAAAGCTATTGAAAGGGCAACTTATACTTTCTGGGACAAAGCAAATAAAGAATTAGCAAAAGTTACTGATGAAGAAGCTAAAAAAGAGTACTATGCCCATAAAGATAAATATGATGCTGAAGACCCTAAAGATCCTAGTAAAGTGCCACCAATAGAAAGAGCACGTAGAGACATTGCTGCGAGACGTGCTTTAAATGGACATAAGTTTGGATAATGCTAAAAATTAATAATTAAATAATATAAGCCGGATTGATATTCCGGCTTTATTTTGTTGTAATATTGAAAAAGAACACTTAGTTTGATTATTTCTTGGTATGATAACGAAATGGGTTATTCTACAAGATTAGCTGAAACAACTTACATGGTTGCTTCTAAATTATAATTTCGATAAATTATAAAAGAAAAAGAGGTTATCAAAACTGATAACCTCTTTTTTAAGATATTATTCTGATTTTGTTAAATATTTTACCAAATCAAAATCCTTAATTTTATCTCCAATACCTTCAAGAACTTTAGGCAACATTTTTAATCTTGCTCTTATATCCTCTACATCAGCTTTTGAAGTTAAATACCCCAAAACATCAATATTAAATGTTTCAGGTCTTGCGTCTGTAACAGGAACTACATCCCTGAATAAAGACGTTATTTTGTCTGATTTGGTATCAGGATTCACCATTGATTTTATAAAACTCATAAAAGATTCTTGCTTTGACAAGTCCATGGTATAACCGCCCTGCAAAGTTTCTTTTGCAATATCAGGTATGACTTTTGCCGTTGCAACCATTTGATTTGCAAGAGATTTATCATTTAAAACTCCGCCTGACATTACATGCAACGCATATTTTGAAGTCGTTGCATCTGTATTATTTATTACCGCATTTACCAAATCCATGCCTGCGGGATTTTCTTTTGAAGCTTTTACCATCTGCGGCAGTAAAGTTTCTTTTAATGTTTTTGCATAAGTTTTATCAACACTTGCTTCAACCTTTGTTAAAAGTGCATGATAATTCGCAAGTTCTAAAGTATCACATATTGTACCCAAATCCTTTGGATTTAATGTTTTTATTTCCTTGGCAAATTGTTTAACTTCGGGAATTTTATCTGCATAATAATCAATTGTGTCCTGTAACTGGGAATAATTTCGTGTATCAACTCCTCTTTTTACCGCGCCCATTTGCTGGAAACCACTTGTAAAAAGACGTCTTACGGGTTGTTTTGGAGTTGTACTCAATGATTTTGTAATTTTTTGTATAAACATATGACCATCCTTCTGCTTTTACTACAAGCTGAGTATAGAAAACCTGTAAAAATATTTTTTGCTAAATTCCTAAAATGCTACCAAAAAATTACAAACTATTTTACAACTTTACTTAAACCATGCGGTTTATCAACATCCCTGTGCAATTTCAAAGCGATTTCCAAAGATAATAACTGAATCAGAACCAATATTCCGAATGTTTTTATTATTGGTTTTTCGCAATCAATATCAAGATTATATGTTGATTTTATCTGATTTGTCCTGTTTCCGATTATTATGATTGGAGGTTTATAATTTTCTTTGATATTATTTAGATTTTTCACTGCAAGATAATTCAATTTATCATTTGAAATATAAATCAAGGCACTTTTACTGTTGTTTAAAACAGCAACATGACCATGCATAAACTCTCCTAATATATAAGAACAGGTATTTATATAAGAAGTTTCTTTAATTTTTAAAGATGCCTCTTTTGCAAATGCGTACATTTCCCCATCTGCACTGATAACAATACTTTTATATCGTGACAAGAATTTTGCTGTTTGCTTAATTTTTGAATGTAATTTGTAAGCTTTTTCAATAACATCAGGAATATCATTTAAATCACGAATCAAATTTGTTACATCTACACCTTTATTTTGTGCAAGTTTTAAAACAAGCATTGTTGCACAAATAAGTTGAGAAGTAAAAGACTTTGTTGCAGCAATACTTTTTTCTTCTCCTGCATGACAAGCTATATGATATTGAGTTGCATTCCAAATTGAAGAGTTTTCTTTGTTTGTTACAGATAATGTTTTTACTCCATGATCTTTGGCTATTTGCAATGCAGAATTTGTATCGGAAGTTTCTCCTGACTGAGTAATAAAAACATACAAAATACCTTCATCATCGGCAATTTTAGGCTGAAGGATAAATTCACTTGAATATATTGCACGAGCCTCTATATCAGCAACTGCGCCCAACAAATTGGCGCAGTATCTTGCACAGTGATAAGATGAACCGCTTGCAACCAAAATAACACGATGTATATTTTGAGGTACATCAATATTTATTTGACCATCTTTTACATAGTCATTCAGTATCTGCTCGCAAATTTTACTTTGAGCAAATATTTCAATTTCCATCGAAGATTTTTTACGTTTTATTAGCGGCATATTATAACTTTCTGTCAAAAATGAGATTCTCCGGCTTATTCGTCATTCTGAGCAAAGCGAAGAATCTCACACCTACAGCCTCAGAATGACTATAATTTAACCTTCCAAAAATTCTCTTACAAATTTATTTACGGTCTGAGGATTTGCTCTGCCTTTGGTTTCTTTCATAACTTGTCCGACAAAGAATCCTAAAAGATTTGTTCTGCCGTTTTTGTATGCTTCAACTTCTTTTGGATGAGCTTCTACTATCCCTTTGACCATATCTTTTATTGCGCCTTCATCATTGATTTGGCTCAATCCTTTTCTTTCTACTATATCTTTTGCATTTTCGCCTTTAGTAATCATATCTTCTACAAGAATTTGTTTACCAATATTGTTTGAAATCGTTCCTTTTTCGATTAAGGCAATGAGTTCTGCAAGATTTTCAGGAGTTAATTTTGTTTCATTAATTTCCACGTGATTTTCTTTAAGATAAGCCGCAATTTCACCTGTTAAGAAATTAACTGCAGTTTTTGGATTAGCTCCTAGCTCTAAGACTTTATCGAAGAATTTTGCAAGTTCCATCTGTGATACAACTACATTCGCGTCGTATTCGCTCAAACCTAAACTTTGATATCTTGAGCGTTTTTGGTTTGGCAATTCAGGCATTTTTGCTCTGATTTCTTCAACCCATTCACGAGATATTTCTAACGGCATCAAATCCGGTTCAGGGAAGTAACGATAATCATTAGCATCTTCTTTACTTCTCATAGATTTTGTTTCTCTTGTATCATCATTCCAAAGTCTTGTTTCCTGAACAACTTCACCACCATCTTCTACAAGTTCAATCTGACGGTCAATTTCGTATTCCAAAGCTCTTTCTAATGCAGAAAAAGAGTTAATATTTTTTATTTCGGCACGAGTTCCGAATTCTTTTGACCCTTTTGGCATAATAGAAATATTCGCATCACATCTCATAGAACCTTCTTCAAGGTTTCCGTCACACACGCCTGCATAACGAACGATATCACGAAGTTCTTCCATATAAGCTCTTGCTTCCTGAGGACTTCTCATATCGGGTTCGGAAACAATTTCTAACAAAGGAGTGCCTGCTCTGTTCAAATCGACTAAAGAATATATAGAACCTGCAAGTCCGTTGGCACCTGCGTGAACAAGCTTGCCTGCATCTTCTTCCAAATGCGCTCTTGTAATACCGATTCTTTTACCATTAATATCAATATGACCATTCACACAAATAGGTTCATCATATTGGGAAATCTGATAACCTTTTGGTAAATCCGGATAAAAATACTGTTTTCTGTCAAATTTGCATCTTGCAGGAATTTCGCAATTCAATGCCAAACCTGCCAAAATCCCCATATTAACAACTTCCTTATTCAAAACAGGTAAAACCCCAGGCATACCTAATGTGATAGGGCTTGTTAAGCTATTTGGCTCCTGTCCGAATTCATTTTTATCAGGTGCAAAAATTTTTGTTTTTGTTTTCAACTGTGCATGGACTTCCAAACCAATAACAACTTCATATTTATCTCTTAATTCTTGTTCTACCATTTTAACTCTCCTTGTCTATTGATTTAATTGTAGCATAAAGGATATTTTGATAAAACATAATAAAATAATGTTTTACACAAAATTTTAAATCTTTACATAAAAAACGAGAGATAAAATATTATCGTTCCAAATATTGCGGCTATAATAAGTATTCGAATTATTTTACTTATCAGCGATTGCGGAGGTTTAGGCAGGCTGCTATCATCAGACATTAAGCTTGCACTTTCCCATTGTTCCAGTGCTTCTTTATTTTTAGGATCTATATCAAGTATTCTTTGACAAATTTCAATACATTCTTTATATCTGCAAAGCTGAAATAAATTTGAACATTTGAAATTCAAAGTATCAATATCATCAGGTTTAATTCTTAATATTTTATCGCAAGTTTCAACACTTTCTTCAAATCTATCAAGACAAAATAGCACATAATATTTTAGCTCTATTGCTTTGATATTCGTGCTGTCCTGCTCAAGAATCTCATTTAACCCGTTTAAATATTTTTCATAAAGCTCAGGAGGCGAATCCGGGTCAACTTCATTTAAATATTCTTCTTCCAGTTCTTCAAAACTCTTCATATAAAAATCCTTTAAAATGATATCTATTATAATATTTTTAATTAATGCAGTCAATATCATGCACGATATTTCCAATCAAAAAACGAGAATTTCAAATTCTGAAACGAGTTCAGAATGACAAATTCTCGTTTTAAGATTTGATGTCGGTATTGTTAATGCCAACAT
The DNA here is from genome assembly GCA_902794035.1 of uncultured bacterium. Classification (GTDB taxonomy): domain Bacteria; phylum Cyanobacteriota; class Vampirovibrionia; order Gastranaerophilales; family Gastranaerophilaceae; genus Zag111. The sequence continues at coordinate 34,425 of CADBFN010000006.1, read as the reverse complement.
TACATGATATTATTTACACTTTAGCAGCTTTTTTGCATTCGATAACTGCCTGAGCTGCAGCAAGTCTTGCTTGCGGAACTCTGTATGGAGAACAAGATACATAGTTCAACCCGATTTTGTGAGCGTATTTTACAGAATCAGGATCGCCGCCGTGTTCACCACAGATACCGCCAACAAGTTTAGAATTAACTTCTCTGCCTTCGTTGATTGACATTTCAATTAATCTGCCAACACCACCGAAGTCTAAAGTTACAAACGGATTCCAAGGTAAAATCTTTTGTTCTACATAGTTTTTCAGGAATTTACCTTCTGCATCATCTCTTGAATAACCAAATGTCATTTGAGTTAAGTCATTTGTACCATAAGAGAAGAATTCTGCTTCAGTTGCAACTTCTTTTGCAGTCAAAGCTGCACGAGGAATTTCAATCATTGTACCGAATTTATAATCAACTCTTACACCTTTTTCGTTCATAACTTGTTCCGCTACGGCAACTAATGTTGCTTTAGCAGTTTTAAGTTCATTGATATGACCGATTAAAGGAATCATAATCCATGGCTGGATATGATGACCTTCACGCGTCAAATCGCAGCAAGCTTCAAAGATTGCTCTGACCTGCATTTCGTTGATTTCAGGATAAGTCAAACCTAAACGGCATCCTCTTAAGCCCATCATCGGGTTAGATTCAGATAAATTCTCAACGATTTCAAGCATTTTTTCATCTTCTTTGTAATCCTGACCTAATGCTTTTTTAGTTGCAACTTTTTCAACTAATTCTATCTTAGAAGGTAGGAATTCGTGCAAAGGCGGATCTAACAAACGAACTGTTAGAGGTTTGTCACCTAATGCTTTGAACATTGAATAGAAATCAGAATATTGCATTGGCAACAAGTGAGATAATGCTTCTCGTCTTGCTTCTTCAGTGTTTGCAATAATCATTTTTTGTACCCAAGGAAGTCTGTCAGGGTCCATGAACATATGTTCTGTACGGCAAAGACCGACACCTTCAGCACCAAATCTGATTGCATTTTCAATATCTTTTGGAGTATCAGCGTTAGCTTCAACTTTTAACTGTTTAGTCTCATTTACCCAGTTAAAGAATGTTTCAAAGTCAGCATCGATACCTGCTTCAACAAGTTCAATAGCACCTTCCATAACATCACCTGTACCGCCGTCTAATGAAATAATATCATTTTTGTGGAATACAGTACCGTCTGAACAAGTAATTGTTTCATTTGCCAAATCAATTTTCAAATCTTCACAACCTGAAACGCATGGTTTACCCATGCCTTTAGCAACAACTGCAGCGTGAGATGTTGCACCGCCGCGAAGTGTTAAAACACCTTGAGATACAGCCATACCGTGAATATCATCTGGACAAGTTTCGATACGAACCAAGATAACTTTTTCACCTGCAGCACCACGTTGTGCAGCTTCTTCCGTATCGAATACGATTTTACCAACTGCAGCACCAGGAGATGCGTTTACGCCTTTTGAAACTTTGTGAGAGTGCTTAACTTTATCAGGGTTGAAGCAAGGTAACAATACCTGATATACAGAGTATGGATCAACCTGCATAATTGCTTCTTCTTTTGAAATAATACCTTCATTGTACATATCAACGGCAATTTTGATAGCTGCTTTTGCAGTTCTCTTACCGTTTCTTGTCTGAAGAATCCAAAGTTTACCGCGTTCAACAGTAAATTCCATATCCTGAACATCGTGATAACCTTTTTCTAATTGTTTTGCAATATTTACATATTGAGCATAAATATCAGGCATATCTGTTTCCAATTCAGCGATTTGTTTTGGAGTTCTGATACCTGCAACAACGTCTTCACCCTGAGCATTTACAAGATACTCACCGTAGAATTTGTTTTCACCTGTAGCAGGGTTACGAGTAAATGAAACACCTGTTGCACAATCATTACCCATGTTACCAAATACCATTGTCTGAACGTTTACGGCAGTACCGAAATTATGATCAATTTTGTTCATATTTCTGTATGCAACTGCTCTAGGAATATTCCAAGATCTAAATACTGCCTCAATAGCTTCCTGCAATTGAACATAAGGATCTTGAGGGAATTCTTTTCCGGTAACTTCTTTAATTGTTTGTTTATAAACAGGGATTAAAGATTTCCAGCCTTCTGCTGAAATTTGAGTATCTTCTTTAACGCCTTCTCTTTCTTTAACTTTTTCAACTTCAGATTCGAAGTATTTTTGTCTGTCCATTTCCCATGCAACAGAACCAAACATTGTTAAAAATCTTCTGTATGAATCGTAGCAGAAACGAGGGTTGTTAGTTAATTTAACCATAGCTTCTACAGTTTCATCGTTCAAACCAAGGTTCAAAATTGTTTCCATCATACCTGGCATTGAAACTCTTGCCCCTGAACGAACAGAAACTAATAAAGGATTAGTTTTGTCCCCGAATTTTTTACCTGCTTGAGCTTCAACTTCTTTCAAATAATATTTAACTTCATCCATCAAACCTTCAGGCATTTTGTTGCCGTTGTTGATGTATTCCATACAGGTTGCTGTTGTAATAGTCAATCCCGGTGGAACAGGAAGTCCTAAATTGGTCATTTCAGCAAGGTTAGCACCTTTACCGCCTAATTCGGCGCGCATGTTTGCATTACCTTCTTTGAAAAGCCATACTCTTTTTTCTGTCATAGTTTTTCTCCTTTAAATACTTAAAAGTATTACACATCAATACTAATATACAAAAAATCCTAGCATAAAAAAAGTATATATAAAATATTTATATAAAATTATATTAAAGAAGTTTACATACTTCGGCAAAATACCCCTTATCGGACAATGTCAATCAATTTGATGAAACTTTTATAATCAAACTGATAGATTCCGAAACAAGTTCGGAATGACAAGACTATACTGTCATCCTGAATTTATTTGACTGCTTTTGCCAAAATCTTTGATTCCGTGCAAAATGTCCCTTACGGTCGAAATCTATCAGCTTTTTTAGTAAAACTTGTGAGAATTAACAGATTCTGAACTCCTATACTGTCACCCTGAACTTGTTTCAGGGTCTATCAATTCTTTTGTTAATCCTATATCTTCACTTAAATCTTTGAAATTTTTATTGATTTCTGTAATAAGATTTATTTTCCACTGTCTATGCCACCTTTTTAATTGCTTTTCTCTGTTTAATGCAGATTCAATATCATGTACCTGTTCAAAATAAACTAATTTATTTAAATTGTATTTTGAAGAAAATCCTTTATTTAATTTTGTCTTATGCTCAGCAATTCTGCGCAATAAATTATCAGTTACACCAATATAAAAGGTTGAATTGAGATAATTTGTCAAAATATAAACGTAATAAGACTTTATCATATTCGCATTTTATCATAAATTAAATCCAATTGATAGACCCTGAAACAAGTTCAGGGTGACAGGTTTGAGCCGTTGTAATATAATATAAGAAAATGCACCTGAAAAAATTTTCAGGTGCAACAAATGTAATACAAATTGTTGAGTAATTCGGTTAACTCAACGTTTAGTTATAGTCTTATTTACCTCTTGTCAAAACTGCTTTACCAGCGTTTGAAGCAGGTTCTACAGTACCATCGTGGAATACAACAGGGAAAATATCACCGATTTCAGATGCTTTATTTGTTACTGTACAAGGGGTTGAAGGATCTAATGCGGTATCAGTATCAGTTTGACATACAGTTTCTTTGTTTGGTAAAGCTGTACCGTTTACGTCAATAAAACCTATACAATTATGAAGCCCGCCAGCATTAGAAGGTTGTCCTTCTGCCGCACTATTAGCAGCTAAGATAGATGCATTTAATTCTTGACCAACTTCCATAGAGCATCCAACTGCCGCTTTATTAACACCAACCAATGACCCATCAGCCAATGTATAAACCTGCATGTTTCCCAATGCTAAGTCCCCTGTTAATGTTTTTGTTGAACCCCATGTATAATTCTCTGATGAATTTGAAGCTGATTTAACTGTAGATCCCAAACCCAAATATGTTTTACCTGCAAGAGTGCTATTTAAAATTGCACAAATTGAACCATTTTCAAATGATAATGTTTCTGCACCTGCACCTACTCCTGCCTTAACAGTTCCGCAAGTTTTAGTTGTAGTAGCGTAGTCAGTATCATACTGAGCCTGAGCCATTAAAGCTGCTTGGGACAATGTTGAAATATCTTTTTTAAATTGAGTAGCGAATTTTACACTGTTTGTGTTTTGAATCAATGTAGGAATTGTCATTGCAGCAACTACACCGATAATACCCAAAGTAATCAACACTTCCGCAAGAGTAAAACCCTTTTTTGTACCATTAGTTTTTGTCATAATCTTTTTCCGCCTTTCTTTAATTAGTTATATTGTACTAAGCCAACATTTTTAGTAATACTTATTGATTAATGCCAACTTCTTATTAATATTATGTCTTATCATGCCAACTTTGTCAAGATTAATTATTACAATATACCAATTTTTTAATTTTGATTAATTGTAAAATTAGAATTATGGCAATTTTAAGTAAACTACTGGGACAAAGAATTAAAGATTTAAGGAAACGCAATAAACTTACGCAAGTTGAGTTAGCGGTTATTATAGGGATGGAAACAACAAATCTGTGTAAGCTTGAAAATGGCGGACAATTACCTAAAGAAGAAAACATAGAAAAACTGGCAAAAGCCCTGAATGTAAATGTCAGAGATTTATTTGACTTTGGATATATGAAATCTCAAACATCATTACAACAGGAATTGATTGACATAATAAACAAATCAAGCCGTTCGGAATTGGAATTATATTATAAATTAATTATGGCGATTCAGGAATATAAGTAAATAACACAGTGATTTTTGCTATAACAATTCTAATCTTGATATATTTCGATAAATTGTTATAATTACAGTATGAAAAGATTATTGTTATTAATATCAGTTTTACTACTGGCTTCAACTTTTGCTTACGGTCAGGAAGAGAATGCTTCGAATAATCCGCCTGTGCAACAGGCACAGAACCAAAATGAGCTGCCTGAAGTAAAAGTACAACTAAGAGAATCCGCAGGGGTAGAAATTCCTGCAGGTATAGTTGTACCTGTAATTAATATGCAGGAAGTTTCTACCGAAACATGTCCTGTCGGTTACAAAGTTAAATTTGTTTCAACCAACGATTTATTTATAGGGGATATTAAAGTTATACCTGAAGACACTGCTTTTTACGGTTATATAGAAAAAATAAATGAGCCGATTGTCGGGACAAATGCTTCTATGAAAGTTAAAGTTACAAAATTTGTTTTCCCTGACGGTTACGAACAAAATATAAAAGCATATGTATATACTTCAAATGATAATTTGATAGGCGGCGAGCTTACCGAACCATCAGAATGGGTAAGAATGCCTCACTATCAGGACACTTTTCAGGGAATTGCGTGGATACACCGCGGAGCGACATTACAAATGCGCCCGGGAGGCAAGCGCTCTATGGGCGCACATACAAAACTGCCTGTAGGCGAAAGACACCTTATAATATTTCTTGCTCCGTCATACCTGACACATACCATATCAGAATAACAGAACTTAAAAGAATTGACAAAATGCGTGAGTGGGTTAAAATATAAGAGTAGTATAATATCTTGAAAGGGATGTGTATAATGAAAAAACTGCTTTTGGCGGTAATTTGTATAGCAATGTCATGTTCATTTGCCTTTGCTGATGAAAATACTGATGTTGCGAAAATAAGATCAAATGAAAGCTATAATACAAAATTAAATGAAAGTTCATATCAGCTTGATGCTAAAACTTTGAAAAACTCTATTGTAACTGTTCCGGCAGGTTTAACCTTCAAGGGAGTATTTCTTTCTCCCGTAAATTCAGAAACTGCAACTACGGGACAGGAAGTTAATTTAGCTTTAACCACTGATTTTTATTACAAAGAGAAAAAAGTTGCACCGGCAGGAAGTTCAGTAACAGGGAATGTAATTGAAGTTTCAAGAGCAAAACACGGGTCAATCAATGGGAAAATTATGTTGAGATTTACTCACATTTTGACTCCTTCAGGATTGGATATTCCTATTTCGGCAGTAGTAAGAACTCCTGATAAAACAGGAGTAATACTTGGCGGAAGTGAAATATTTTACACGGTAGGAACATCTGCAGTGCCTGAAACAGCGAGTGCAAAAGCCTACACCCCGCCATATTTGGGAATTCACTCTGGTGCGGGAGCCGCAATGAATACAGCTGTTGAAACAGGCGGAGGAAGCCTGCTTAAATCTATATGGGATAAAGGAGAGGATGTTAATGTATCAGCAAATACAATTGTTGAGCTTATATTAACACAACCGATTACAGTTACTCCTACTGACAACTAAAATAAGATAGTCGGGCGATAATTTTATTTGATATTTCAAAATAGAATTATCACTGATAATACATTAAAGGAAAACAATGTCTTTACTTGGGAAATATACACAAGAACATGAAAAATTATACTCTAAAGCTTCTAAGCCGACAGGTGACAGCTTTAAAATGCCTGCTGTTACCAGAAATGATGACGAAGGATCAATATCTTTAAAGCAAGGGTTGATTATTTCTGCAATTTTACACCCCGCAGTACTGGGCTCGATATGGTTGGTACTATTTATTTGTGCCTTATTAGGAATTAATTTGTCATTATTTGACAAACCAAAACCAAAAATGAATGATATAGAGTTCGTTCTTGTAGATAAAGAAGATACTCCAAGAGATTTGAATACAAAAAACAGGGCAGATATGAATTCCCGTTCAGGCGGAATCAATAATCCGAAATTACCTGTTTCAATGCCTGCTTCACAGACAAAACCTTCATCGAAACCTGCAGGCGGCGGAGCTCCAAAAGTTCAGACTCCAAAACCGCAGAACAAATCTCTTATGGAAAGAGTAAAACAAAGTGTTGCAAAACCAAAACCAACAGCAGCACCAACAACTACTCAAAAAAATGTAAAACCATCGCCAACACCTGCACCGGCAGTACCAAAACCTGAGTTGGCAAAACCTCAGCCTCCGACGGCAAGACCTTCAATGAAACCGCCAACTACTCCTAAAACGGTACAAAAACCAACAAATACACCGTTTAAAGTTCCTGTTCCGGCAGGAGGTAAAGGGGTTGGTCAATATGCAACAGGTCCAATCAGCGGCAGCGGTTCCTCAAATAATGGTGGTTCAAGAGGTTCCGGCACATATTCGCCGAATCCTTCATTGGCGCCTGTCGGTAACGGCTCAGGTTCATCAACTTCCAGAGGTACAGGCACCGGAACGGGTACAGGCAGAGGTACAGGAGCAGGTGGGACTCATGGTACAGGAGGTGGAAATCCTGGTGGCGGCGGAGGCCGTCCGGGTATCGACGCAATAAAAGAACCTGATTTTGGACCATATATGAGAGAATTACAACGCAGAATCAAAATGAACTGGGATCCGCCAAAAGGCAACGAAAGCAAACGTGTAGTTCTTTTATTCAAGATTGCAAAAGACGGAAGATTATTATCGTGCAGCGTATTCAAATCTTCAGGTTTGCAAAATGCGGATGCAGCCGCATTGAATGCAGTTAAACTGGCTGCTCCGTTCAGACCGCTTCCGCCTGAATTCAAAGGACAAAGTATAGATATTCAATTTACGTTTGATTACAACGTATTTGGAGCTACAAAATATTAAAAAAAAGAGTAATACAAAAATGAGGATAAAAATATGGAATTATTAATCGAATCAATTAAAATGGACTGGCCGGTACTATTACCGATTTTCATTTGTTCAATTTTAGTCTTGGCAGTAGTATTTAACAAATGGTCATACTTCAGTAAGAACAAAAGAGATATAAGTATTTATATGCGTGAATTAAACAGAGAACTTGAATCAAATGATTTGCGTGCAGCACAAGATACGGCTTTACGTTGCGGTGGAGTTATCGGAGAAGTTATAGAAGAAGCAGTAAGAATTTTTAATGAACAGAAAAAAGGATTCTCAAGAGCATTTGATATTTCCGCAACATTAGCAACAAGAAAATTAGAATCAAACCTGACTATTTTAGGTACAATCGGTGGTGTTGCTCCATTTTTAGGTTTGTTTGGAACAGTTGTACGTATCCTTTTAACATTTAAAGAAATGGCTTCAGCAGGACATGCTGCACAAGCTGCAGATGTAATGTACGGAATCGGTTCTGCCTTAATTGCTACTGCTTTCGGTTTAGGCGTAGCTATCGTTGCAGTAATATTCTTTAACTTATTCCAATCAGTAGTAAAACACTTTGAAAATGACTTTAATTTAATTAAATTATTATTCTTAAATTATGTTGATTCAGAAGGACAATCTCAGCAGAAATATAGTTCTTCTCCAAAGGTTAATTTGTAATAGGCGGGGAATAAAATGGCATTTGGCAGCGAAAGACAAGGTAAAATATTTTCCGAAATTAATATAACACCATTAACAGATATCTTTTTGGTATTGCTGATTATCATGATGGTTGTTGCTCCGGTACTTCAGTCTAATGACACACCGGTAGAAATACCTGAAATTAATAACGGAGTAAATATTGAAGAAGCAAAAACTTCGGTTTCTGTTACTGCAGACGGGCTTATTTATGTAAACGGCGCACAGGTTTCAGCAGACAAACTGACAGACGCATTGCTGGCCGCAAAAGATCCTGACAATGAAAAACCGGAAGTTGTTGTAAAAGCCGACAAAAACGTATCAAGCGCCAAAGTTCTTGATATTATGGATGCTGCTCAAAATGCAGAATACAAAAAGCTTATAGTTGCAGGAGAACCGTTAAACAAAAAAGAACAAAAAGCTCTGAAAGATAACGCAAAAAATAATTCGATTGATATTCCAACGGAGGATGAATAATGGCAAGAAAAATGTTTAACGAAATTAATATTACTCCTCTTACAGATATCTTTTTGGTATTGCTGATTATCATGATGGTTGTTGCTCCATTATTAGATCAGCAGGGGATTAGTTTGAGTGTTCCTGAAAATGTAGAAGAAACCCAAATTGAAAAAGATCCTCAAATCCTTACTATTTATGTGTCAAAAGCAAATAAATATTTTATAAATAATGAAGAAATTCAAACAGACAGATTGGGTACGGTTTTGGCCTCCGAAATAAAAAATTATCCTGACGGTTTGCTTATCAAAACGGATGAAGAAGCGACTCATGGTGCGGTCGTAACTTTGATGGATAAAGCACGTTATGCCGGAGTAAAAGCTATTTCTATAGATCGTATGTAAATTTATTCAGTTATATTTATCCTTCATATAAAGTACTATACAAAAATCAAAAAACATGATATTATATAGTCAGATGTAGTAATAAATTTTTTTAGGAAATATATGCAATAATTTTATTTAATTAAAACTGAATAAATGTAGGCATAGGCTATATGTATGCCTGAATTGCATGTATTATAAAAAAATAGAAAAGGATAAGGTATTAACTTTATGGAAGCAAAAACCTTGCTATTGGTTATTGCAGCTATTGCGGTAATAGTCTTAGTTGTAATGCTGATTTTACAAAAAAACAAAGTTAGTGCAATTTTGGAATCTGTAGAAAAAGATAAAAATGCACTCAACGAACGTGAAAAAATTCTTCAAAAAGAGGCTAAAATAAAAGCTTTAGAAGAATTACAAAGCGACAGAGAAGCTTTGAACGAAGAAGAAAGAGAAAGACGTCAGGAACTTTCAAGACAAGAACAAAAACTGGCAAAAAGAGAAGATGTACTTGAAGATAAGATTCAGGAATACACTGACAAAGAAGCAGAAGTACAACGTAAAAAAGATGAATTATTAGAAAAAGAAGATTATCTTGCAGAGCTAGTACAAAAACAAACAGAAGAATTAGAAAAAATATCGGGCATGTCTTGCGAAGAAGCGAAGAAAACTCTTTTAGAACAACTAAAAAATGACTTAGCGCAGGAACAAATGCAATTAATAAGAGAAAATGAAGCAAAAATAAAAGAAGTTTCACTGGAAAAAGCACAGGAAATTTTATCAACAACAATGCAAAGATGCATGATAGAGCAGGTTGTAGAAACAACTGTTTCTGTAGTTGCATTACCGAATGATGAAATGAAAGGGCGTATTATAGGTCGTGAAGGTCGTAACATAAGAGCGTTAGAAACATTAACAGGAGTTGATTTAATCATTGATGATACTCCGGAAGCAGTTGTATTATCAAGTTTTGACCCTGTAAGACGAGAAATTGCAAAATTAGCATTAGAAAAACTAATAGTTGATGGTCGTATTCACCCTGTAAGAATCGAAGAAATGGTAACAAAAGCACAGGAAGAAATTGATAAAAAGATTTGGACAGAAGGTGAAAATGCCGCATTGGAAATGGGCGTTATGGGTCTGAATAAAGAGCTTATAAAAACATTAGGCAGATTATATTACAGAACAAGTTACGGTCAAAATGTTCTTAAACACTCTCTTGAAGTTGGTCATATTGCAGGTATGCTTGCTGCTGAACTTGGAGCGAATGAAAAAATTGCAAAACGTGCAGGATTACTGCATGATATCGGCAAAGCCGTTGATCAGACTCAGGAAGGAACACATATCCAGCTTGGGGTTGAAATTGCAAACAGATATGGTGAAAAGCCTGAGGTTGTTCACGCAATAGAAGCTCACCATGATGATGTCGTAGCAAATACCATTGAAGCAGTACTTGTAAAAGTTGCTGATGCAATTTCTGCAGGGCGTCCGGGTGCAAGACGCGATACATTGGAAATTTATATCAAACGTTTGCAAAAAATAGAAGAAATAGTAAACAGCTATGAAGGTATTAAACAGTCATTTGCCGTTCAGGCAGGACGTGAAGTAAGAATCATCGTTCAGGCAGAAATGTTTGATGATTTAGCATCAGGTAAACTCGCAAGAGATGTTGCTAAACGTATTGAAGATGAACTGGATTATCCGGGACAAATTCGCGTTACGGTTGTCAGAGAATTCAGAGCAACCGAGATAGCAAAATAAATTTCAAAATAAGGGCAGAGGAAAGGTTATTATAATAACTTTTCCTCTGAAAATATAAGTAATGAATAATACAAAAACAACAATAAAAATAATATTTTTCGGCGATATTGTCGGCAAACCCGGGCGAATAGCGGTCAGGGATTTTTTAGCTGAGAATTCGGATAAATATGATTTTGTTGTTGCAAATATCGAAAATGCATCTCACGGTTTTGGTTTAACAGAAAAAAATTATAATGATTTTATTGAGTATGGTATTGATGCAATGACCTGCGGAAACCATATTTGGGATAAAAAAGATATTTATTCTTATATTGACAATGCCGACAGATTAGTACGCCCGATAAATTATCCAAAAAATGTTCGGGGAACAGGAAGCCGTATAATTGAGAAAAACGGGATTAAAATCGGGGTAATAAATTCTATTGGCAGAGTATTTATGGGACCTTCAGATTCGCAGTGGGATATTGTAAGAGATGAGATATTAAAAATTAAAGAAATAACTCCTGTTATAGTAATGGATTTTCACGCAGAAGCAACGGCTGAAAAGATTTGTTTTGCCAAATATTGTTCGGAATTTGGATTAAGTGCATTTTGGGGTACTCATACTCATGTACAGACCGCGGATGAATCTATTATAAACAATATGTCTTATATTACGGATGCAGGCTTTTGCGGAGCATCTGACGGTGTCATTGGGATGGAATATCAGACATCTTTATCAAGATTTTTGACATGTATTCCTGAAAGATATGAAGTTGCACAAGGAAAGCAGACACAAATTAACGCCCTTGAGGTTGATGTTGATGTTAATAGCGGTCATGCTTTGGCAGTAAAAAGGATTTTTTGTAGTAATAGTATAAATAAGGAAAGTGAAGATGAAAACTGATTTACATATTCACACATATTTTTCAGACGGAGTTTTTACTCCCGAAAAAATTGTGGATACCGCAATTGAAGTCGGACTCGGTGCCATTGCAATTACAGACCACGACAATGTTCTTGCCTATGACGTTGCCCAAAATTACATAAATGAAAACAATTTGAGCGAGAAGATTCAAATATTGCGCGGGATTGAAGTTAATACATTATATAATGACTATGAAGTTCATATTTTGGGTTATTTTATGGATGTGAATAATTCTGATTTCCAAAGCATGATAAAATCTCAACAGCAGGCAAGGGTTAAACAAACAAAAGAAATTTTGAACTTACTTGCAAAAAAAGAAGGTATCCGCATAAAATTTGATGATATCAAAAAACTCGTTGCTCCAAACGGCAGTATAGGCCGTCCACATATTGCAAGAGCAATAACAAGTGCAGGCGGTACAACAAATGTTATGGATGCATATGCAAAATACATTCATATAAATTCACCTGTTTATGTACAGAGAAAAACTGTTTCACCTCAGGATGCAGTGGAAATTATATATGATGCCGGCGGAATTCCTGTTATAGCCCACCCTCATGATTTAGAAAACATGGCAGAAGGATTAATAAAAGATTTAATGAATTACGGACTCAGAGGAATAGAAGCTTATCACAGAAAGCACTCTCCTGCGATGGTAGAATACTTTTCAACAATGGCAGAAAATCTCGGGTTAATTGTAACCGGTGGTTCTGATTTTCATGCGCCAAACATTATGAATGGTCAAATTGTTCTTGGTAAAAATTTTATTCCAGAATGGGTATATGATAAGTTAATTGAAGAAAAGAAACGACTTGATATCGCATCTGTCAGCTAGTAATATGAATAAATTTGTCTGGAAAATTGAATATTCGCTTACTATATTCGCTATTTTTACGGGTATATTATTTATGGTGCCCACTTCATTTTCTTCGAAAAATGCAATATATATATCGAGATGGAATACAGAATATAATCAGATAGAATATATGTTTAGCGCAATGAGTGCACAGGCGGAGACAAAAATTGTAAAAAGCCTGAAAAATGCCAAAACTGATGATGAGCGTGAAAAATACATGATTCAGCTTGTAAAACCATATCTGAGACTGGAAGAACCTTTGAAGAGTAAAAAATATTATCAATATTACATGAATGGCAAAAAAGTCAGGAAAAACGATTTCTATTATTTTGATACTTTGTATATAAATCGCGATGATAACATTGTCGGCATAAAAGATATAGAAAATAAAACCCCTGATTCTCCGGTATTTTTAATGATGCTTGATACAAACGGATATAAAAAACCTAATATCTGGGGACGCGATATTTTTGGTCTGAATATATACAAAGATGGGAATATTAATCCTATAGGATACGGTTGGGATGTAAAAAAATTAAGAAAAGACTGTTCAAAAAAAGGGACAGGATTATCTTGTTCTTATTTTTACAGGATAGGCGGAGAATTTGTTGAATAAAAGTAAAAATATAAAAAATATCTGTGTGTTCTGTTCTTCAAGCGATTTTTTAAATGAAGTTTATTATAAAGATGCAAAAGAACTTGGCAGACTAATGGGGCAAAACGGCTATAATATTGTTTATGGCGGTTCAACTTTGGGAATGATGTGGGCTTGCGCTTCGGAAGTTAAAAATAACGGGGGAAAAATTTATGGCGTAATGCCTCAAAGACTTGTAGATATGGGTTGCAGAACAGATAATTGCGACGAATTTTATTTAGCGGACGGAATGCGCGACAGAAAACAAAAAATGGACGAAATCTCAGATGCGGTAATTGCTCTTGCCGGTGGCTTCGGCACTCTTGAAGAATTTGCCGAAATGTTTGTACAAAAACAACTTGGCTACAATAAAAAAGCTATAGTTCTTTTAAATACAAACGGATTTTATAACAAATTACTTGACTTTTTTAACACAATTATTGAAGAGAAATTTGCCAATAAATATACTAAAAACCTGATATATATAGCTTCAACACCAAAAGAAGCCATAAACTATATCAATAATTACGAAGAACCTGAATTTACGCCGTCTAAACACGAAATCTACAGCAGATAAAATATTTATGATACAATAACTTTGTTTTAAGGAGTAAGATAATGCGAGAAGAATTATTATCAATTATTGAAAAAAACAGCCGCATAGGGATAAATGAGCTTGCGGTGCTATTAGGCAAAGAAGAAATTGAAATCGCAAATGAAATAAAAAAGCTTGAAGAAGAGCATATAATATGCGGATATCACACACTGATAGACTGGGAAAAAACATCAATAGAAAAAGTTTCAGCAATTATCGAAGTTAGAGTTACTCTTCAAAGAGGACAGGGTTTTGATAAAATTGCACAAAGAATTTATAATTATCCTGAAGTAAAATCTGTTTATCTGATTTCAGGCGGATTTGATTTGATGGTTACATTGGAAGAAAAATCTTTAAAAGAAATTGCCGCTTTTGTTTCAGATAAGCTCTCAACCTTAGACAATGTTTTGAGTACAGGAACACATTTTGTACTAAAAAAATACAAAGACCACGGAACTATCCTTGATGAAGTAAAAGAAGATGTAAGAGAGGTTGTTACTCCGTGAGAGAATTTTTATCGGATAAAGTTCAAAACATCAAACCTTCAGGCATCAGAAAATTTTTTGATATAGTAAGCGAAATGAAAGATGCCATATCTCTTGGTGTCGGTGAACCTGATTTTGAAACCCCTTGGCATATAAGAGATGAAGGGATTTATGCTTTTGAAAAAGGCAGAACTTTTTATACATCAAATTCAGGGCTAATGCCGCTAAGAGAAGAAATTGCAAATTATATTGAGCGAACTCAGAGAATTAAATACAATCCGTCAAATGAAATTCTTGTAACTGTAGGGGGTTCCGAAGCCATTGATATTGGTTTAAGAGCTTTATTAAATAACGGAGATGAAGTCATTATCCCTCAGCCGTCATATGTTTCTTATGCGCCATGTTCATATCTTGCAGGGGGTAAAAATGTTATTATTAATTTAAAATCCGAAAACGAATTTCGTCTGACAGCAGAAGAACTTGAAAACGCAATTACTGACAAAACAAAGGTTCTGATATTGCCTTATCCTAATAATCCGACAGGCGCAATTATGGAAAGAAAAAATCTTGAAGAAATTGCACAGGTTATTAAAAAACATGATATTTTTGTCATTTCTGATGAGATATACTCAGAATTAACATACAAAGGGAAACATACCTCTATCGTAAGTATTGATGGTATGCGCGAGAGAACTCTTTTGATAAACGGATTTTCAAAAAGTTATGCAATGACAGGGTGGCGTTTGGGTTATTGCTGCGGTCCTGACTGGCTTATAAAACAAATGACAAAAATTCATCAATACGCAATTATGTGCGCACCGACAATCAGCCAATACGCGGCAGTTGAAGCACTTAAAAACGGCGATGAAGATGTAAAAATGATGCGGGAATCATACAATCAACGCAGAAGATTTTTGATGGATGCTTTCAAAAAAATGGGCTTAGATTGCTTTGAACCTTATGGAGCGTTTTACGTTTTTCCTTGCATAAAAGAATTTGGAATGACAAGTGAAGAATTTGCGACAAAATTTTTGCAGGAGGAAAAAGTCGCCGCAGTTCCGGGGACAGCTTTTGGTGACAGCGGAGAGGGTTATTTGAGAATATCATACGCTTATTCGTTAGAAAAACTCAAAATTGCAATGGAACGACTTGAAAAGTTTGTTAATAGATTAAGAAATAACAAATTATCCTAATAATATTAAACTTAGCCAAATAAATAAAATGCCTGACATTATGCCGACAATTGACAAATGCCAGTTGCCATATTCTTTTGCAAGCGGTAAAAGTGTATCAAATGAAATATAAGTCATAATTCCCGCAACTCCCGCCATAAGTATCCCAACCATAATATGCGGTAAAAATAAACCAAATATAAACATTCCTACTAATGCACCAATAGGTTCTGTTATTCCTGACAATGCAGCATAAAGCATAGCATAACGTTTTTTGCCGGTTGCATGGTAAATCGGAAGTGCAACAGCAATCCCTTCAGGAATATTATGAATCGCAATAGCCAAAGCAACAGACACACCTAACGTAATATTTTGCGTTGTAGTTAAAAATGTAGCCAGCCCTTCGGGGAAATTATGCACACAAATAGCAACAGCGGTCATTATACCTGCTCTTTGAAGCTTATAATGTTTATATCCGTCATTTTCTTCAGGTGCATCAGGGTCTAAAAGTTCTTTTGAATCAACGTGATCAGGTAAAAAATAGTCAATTGCAACTGATATAACTAACCCTGCAATAAAACCTGCAAAAACAAGCCATTCAAAACTATGAGGGAAATTCCCTTTTAAAAGCTCTTTAGCACCGGGTAAAATATCCATAAAAGAAATAAAAATCATCACGCCTGCACTAAATCCAAGCCCCAAAGATAAAGTTTTCAGATTATCTTTTTTGGTCACAAACGCAACAATCCCACCAATTGCGGTCGTTAAACCTGCAAGCATAGTGAGGCTGAAAGCTATAGCAAAATTATTCGGAATAATCATATAGTGTAAATCCTTTGCAAAATTATTGTAACACAAAGTATGAATTTTAGCGCAATTTTATTTTTGCAGATAATTTAAACAAACCTGCAGCTACAGTTATATTTAGACTTTTACAAAAACTTATCAAACGTAAAATAACTTCACATAAAGGCAATTTATTGAAAAAAAAATACTTTATATAAATGTAGGTAAAATATATTTTGTTGCGTATTTACAAAATAAAAGGTTAGTTATTTATATGGGTAAATCAGTAGAAGAAATTTGTAATATACTTGTTAAAAATTACGCAAACAACACTGCGGATAATTTTTATCCTGATTTTAACAGCAAAAAGACTTTGGCAAATTGCACCGTCTGCTCTCATATTGATAAATATAATCCATATCAGGCTCTC
Organism: uncultured bacterium; assembly: GCA_902794035.1. Classification (GTDB taxonomy): domain Bacteria; phylum Cyanobacteriota; class Vampirovibrionia; order Gastranaerophilales; family Gastranaerophilaceae; genus Zag111. The sequence continues at coordinate 17,571 of CADBFN010000006.1, read as the reverse complement.
TTTACGGATGAAAATTTATATAACAAACTTGAAAGACAAATCACTCAGGAGCTTGCTATTGCCATAGATAATAACGATACTGACAAAATCCGTACGCTCAAAAAGAAATATGGGAATCTGGAAGAATTCAAAAGTGCAAAAAATTATTTGAATAAAAAATGCAAAGAAATATGGAATGTTTATGAGCCTATAAAATCTCTGCCAAAAGAAGCCATGAAATGCCTTGGCATAACAAATCAGCCGGATTTGGATTTTATTTTTGAAAATAGCCTTAAATTCTTTGAAAAAGATGACTCTGAAACAACATCTTATATAATATCTTCGACTTTAAAAAATCCGAATTTAAACTATGATATTAACGACATTCACAAGTACCTGAAAGAAAAAAATATTAAATCTAAGTGTAAATACAATTTTAAAACAGTAAAATATCTTATCAAAGAGCATAACTACAATAAAGACAAACTCCACGATTTGGGCATCGAAACAGATACCATTAAAAAAGCTTTAAAAGATTTGCCTTTCAGGTACAAACTGAAAATGTTATTGTCATAATTAATTTGAATTACGCATTCTTTTTCAAATGTTTCATATCAAGTTTTAGCCAATTACCTCTGGCTGGATCTACGAATTCAGATAAGTGCGCCAATTCTCCGCATTCTGTATTATTATCAATGAAAAATCTGTCATCACACATTACTTCAAAATGATATGTAGTCTGCATTTTGTCAAGTTCGTAAGAATTAAAAGACTGAGATAAATGCTGCATAGTCCAATCAGCAATCCCTTGTTTATAAACTTTTTTTGCTGTTTCATCCAATGCATGTGCAAGTTTGCCTGTAATAATCATACCATTTGAACCTTCATTTTTCTTGATTATTGCAAGCCTTGCCAATGCCAGACAATATTTATCTATTGCATTACGGCGTGCGGTATTAAATTTCCCTCTGTATTCATCTTTTACTCTTATAGTAAAAGATTCTTCATCTTCTTTTTTTATTTCAAACTTTTTGGTTTCCAAAAGTAATTTTTTCAATTCTTCTGTTTTTACGTTTTTAGGGAATGTTGTAGATTCTGAGGTCGTAAATTCCGCCTTATGACAAGCTTTAATTTTATCAATAAGTTCATCATTAATACCCATTGCACGACAGAAATTTTCTATTACAGCCGGTGCAGAGGCTCCGGCTCTTGAAACTTTTTGTAAACTCAAACTTTGACTTAAATAACTGCTACCGCTTGATTTTACAATAACTTTTTCATTATCCGGCACTTCAATATTTGAAATTCCACATCCGCCGCCTGTTATAACAGCAGTATAATATTTTCCTTCCTTTAGCATACCCAAATCATATAATCTCTTAGTCATTGCTAACCCTGTTCCCATTGCATCCTGAGCTATTTTTATTTTTAAGTCAGGAGCAACTTCTACTCCGCTATCCACAAGTCTTCGCTTTAAATCGTTGAAATTCAAATCCTTCAATGGATAACCTTCTATATTTTTATGGTTTGGCAAATAATATGCAAAATTATTTGATGTGTAACTAGGCAGAAAGATCGTTACATTTTTCAAAGCATTTTCTTCTTTTGGGTAACCTTTTTCTTTTATTTCTTTTCGACTTTCACGTTGTACTCTGCCAATTTTTTTAACAATCTGATTTATAAAATCGGAGCTGTCAATGAATTTATTTTTCCCTAAATCATTTACTGTCGTACTTTCAGTATGTAAAGGGGTATCATCAACTGTTGAAGCATAATATATTTTACATGAACCTTCTCTTTGAGAACCGCCAATGTCAAAAGTGATGTTACTTTTGAAAGATGGTTTTGATTGTGTTCTGTAGTTGTTATTAAAATTTGGGGTAAAAGTTACTTGCATTATATTCCTCCTAAATAATTTTATAGTATTCGTTTTTCTCTTGTTTTGTCGGTAATTTTTACTTTATAATCAATCATTTCTAAATATTTTCTAAATAAAGAATCTAAAGTTTGACCGGAGCTTTCAAATTTATCTTTTATTTGAGATGGCACTTTAATTGATGCAGAATCCTTTGTAAGATATTTGTCAGGGAGAGCAATTGTATAAATTCTGTCAGGTTTTACTTTTTCGAACCTTCTTGTTTTTGGATTGCGTATTTTTATCGCATCGAAAACGACTTCTTCTATTTGGCCGTTCTTTGCAGCTTCTTTGAACATCGTTCTGTTTACCTGAATATCAGACCACTGAATTATCGGATTACGTGTTTTTGATTTTAAATTATTAGAAATATTCTCTGTAATCAAATCGGTTAATTCTTTACCTGTAATCTTCCCAACTTTGACAACTGACAAATCTTCACTTGACCCATCAAATATTTTCATCACATCTAAATTATTCAAAGTATGACGTCTTTCATTGCTTTTCAAACCACCCCTGAAGGTTCCTGTAGGAATTCCTATCGCATCCACATCAGGATATAATTCCCTTAAAGGTCGTTTTACTGCACTTGTAATGTAATTGGCCAAAATACTATTAGAATATCGAATAGAATCATCCAAGACCATTTCTTCAGGTGCGCCATCACTAATTTTAAATTTTACAATTGGTTCTAAATCTTTACCTATATTTACCGACAAAAAGCCTTGTAAATTTTTATCTTTTCTGGCAATTTGGTCATATTTATCTGTTTCGATTTTCTTAGAACGAATTTCTTCAAGTTTGCCTTTATCATTGAATTTTAAAGCTGTGGAACGAAAAAATTTGTTATTCTGACCATGAGACAAAATAAAAGTATTTCCATGTACAACCTCAAATTCTTTATGATCATGTCCATTTAAGATTAAATTTATATCAGGGACTTTATCGGCAATCATATTAGAAATTTTATTTCCTGTATGCGACATTAATATAACTGCGCCATCCGGATTTTCATTTTTAAATTTTTCTACATTCTTTTTAATCTTATTTAATGTTTTAACCAAGTCTTTTCTTTGCAGGCTTGCATCATTTTTGGATGAATTATCATAAAATTTTGTACCATGAATCAACTTGGGATGATAATAATCCATGCTTGGAATTGTAACTCCTAAAATCAAAACTTTATTAATCTGGTTTTTCTTTTTACTATCAGGAATTTCTATTATTTTTTCTGTTACTACATTACGACATTCCTGAATCAATTGTTTTGCAAGAGGGGATTCACTTTTATCAACATTTGATAAAATAGTTGTCATAGGGGCTCTTCTAAGTTTTTTATAAAGCCATTCATCCCCGCCATCATAGCAATGATTCCCGGGGGTATAAACTGTTTCAAAATTATTAAAACCAGCGGAAGATTTTGCGGTATATAATAATTTTGATAAGAAGTTATATTGCACATCACCATTATTAAAATCGGGATTTGTCCAAAAACCGGTCTTTAAAGGATTCATAAAATAGTCACCTGCAATGGCAAATACATTTGAGGTACTTTTTTCTGAACTTTTTTCAAAAATATCTTTTTTATTAAGCTCAATAGCCTTCATTAACTGAGGCATACTAAGCAAATCTCCATGATTATCTGCAATCGATACGATATTCATCTGAGCCGACTTAAAAGGTATTTTATCACTATATGTACTGATTTTTAAATCCATTTTTAATTATATACCCAACTTTTCATTAATTTTGCTTAGTAAATTTACAATCAGATTACCTTCTTTTTTACTTATTTTACTTCCCTGATTAAAAGATAAATCAAATCCGCTAAAAGGTTCGCAAGGATAATGTTGTGCATAATTTATACATGGAACAGTATTTGGGGCAGTTTTACAGCCGTTATATATATAAAACGACTTAACCATTCCGCTTTTATCATCAAGATGCGTAGCCTGAATACTGTGGAGTTTATTTTTATCAGTTATCACTGTCAAAGTTGATTTATCACCTACATCAACTTTAAAACTTCTTGACCACTTGCTATAAGTTGCATTTGAATTGCCTACGGCAACTTTTTGTAAATGTGATTCTTGGCCTATAACATTTTTTCAGGCAGAAGAAAGTTTATTTATAGTATCAGCGGTTTTCTTTGGCAATGTTATACCATTAATTTTTGCACTAAATGCAACATTATTATTCTTATCATAATTTCCAATAGGTGTAATGTACATAGTAATCCTTTCAGTTATTCACATCCAATATAAATGCCCTAAAAAAATTTTTTGCGGATTTTTTGGATTTTTGTTAATAATCTTTATATTTTTTTATTCTAATACATAATCATAAATTTAGAGAATGCACAAAAAGTTGTGCGACCTTTTGATTATACTCTCTGCCATCATCTTTTGCAAAAAGATTTTCCCAATGGCTTAAAGCAGATCCATCTGTAGAATATGAAGGATTACACATCATCAAATGATGAGTATTTGTGTCATATCTTAACGGAAATAAATCTTCCATCTGCATAAAACTCGGCAATTTATCGCTTGGATATTCATATGCAAAAAGAGAATTATTAATCCTGTAAAGACGTTCTTCGTAACTTCTTCCACCTTCATCATTATCATTTGAAACTTCTATCCCCGGAGAATAATCTTTAAAATATTTATGATTAATTGATTCATATTTTACGGTATCAAAATTTAACGGTTCAATGAATCCTGTTCCTGTGGTTAAACCCAAATTTTTATATCTTTCAAAATCTCCTGTACTTTTTTCACCCACAAAACTCAAGTGAGTATTTCCACTACGCAGACGAATTTCATGTATAATATACTGCATTTGTCCATATTCGGGTAATGCTCCGACACCTGTATAATTTTCCATATCATATCCGCCAATATGCTTTGCAGAATCAATAAATATAGATTCAAAACCACTATTTATTAACTCAACATGAGAATTTATAAATAATTCTACATGCTCAGCATTATTCCAACTAAAATTAACATCGCTGCCATCAGGGAGAACAACTCTGATTTGATCAGCTGAGATTACCGTCCGAAATCCTGTTTTAAGACCATGAAAATTAGCCAGTGTATTAAAAGCCTTGAATTGTTCAATGGGAGAAATTTTATCTTTAATATCGTAATTTATTATATTAACACTATAACCGTTATTGAGTTTTATACCATATATTGAATTTTCTTCATTAGGGAGTTTATTATAGCCGTCACCATAAATATTAGGAAAAATCTGAGATAATATTATGCAATTTGCCCAACTTTTAGCTGATGGCGGTATTGCAGGCAACAGTTTTATTGTACTTAATAAGCCATTACGACATTTATTTCCTTCCATTTGAGCAATTGCACGATTATTTATTTCAATATAATTTGCCCGCACTCCCCAATTATCGCCATAATCAGGAGTATGAATTCTATCAGGAAAACGCTTATAAAATATTCCGTCCTGACTTAATGTAAGCAAAGATTCAACAGCTTCTTTCAAAGTCCGTGAAAGAAGTTCAGCAGGAACAATGCAGGCAACCCATTTGCGCATTCCTGCCATAACCTGATGTTCTGATGCCCAATCATATTTTATAAATTGAGTTCCCTCTCCATAAGCATGTAACAATTTATCCACAATATTCATAGAGATATTTTCAAAAAAAATATTATAAAATTTAATTACCTGAACAACTATTTACGAAGATTATATTATTTATGAAATAAAATATTTACAAATATTCAACAAATATACTAGGCATGTAATATTATGATAAAATAAATTTATAGATTATAAATTGAAGGGAGTGTATATATGAAAGATAAAACTTTTTTAATGATTCCGGGACCAACACCTGTACCGGAAAGCGTAATGTTAGAAATTGCGAAACATCCTATAGGACACAGAAGCAGCGAATTTTCAAAAATTTTGGAAAGGGTTTACTCAAATTTAAAATATGTATTCCAAACTAAAAATGATGTATTTGTATATACGTCATCAGGAACCGGAGCAATGTGTGCAGCTTTGGAAAACCTTATCAATGAAGGAGATAAAGTTTTATCTTTAGTTTTGGGAAACTTTGGCAACCGTTGGGCAAAAATAGCACAAAGCCGCGGAGCAGAAGTTGAAAAAATAGAAGTTGCAACAGGCGAAGTTATTGATCCTGAAGTGCTTAGAGCACGTTTGGCTCAGGATGTTAATAAGGAAATTAAAATTGTAACTTTAACTCATAGTGAAACTTCAACAGGTGCAGCTAATGATATAAAAACTTTATGTTCAATTATAAGAGAGCATGGTGCATTATCTGTCGTTGATGGAGTAACATCTGTTTGTGCAATGGAATGCAAACCTGATGAATGGGGAATTGATGTTCTTGTTTCAGGGTCACAAAAAGGATTTATGATACCACCGGGACTTGCTTTTCTTGTAGCAAATGAAAGAGCATGGAAAGTTTATGAACAATGCAAACATCCTTCATTTTACTGGGATTGGGCAGCTTACAGAAAATCTGTTCAAAGCAATTCAACACCATTTACACCGGCAGTTAATTTATTTGTTGGCTTAGACAAAGCTTTAGAAATGATTAAAGAAGAAGGTATTGAAAATATGAATGCCCGCCATGCCCGTCATTGCAAAGCTCTAAGAGCCGCAATAAGAGCTATCGGATTAGAACTTGTTGTAAAAGAAGATAAGAATGCAAGTCATTCTATAACATCTATATACCCGCCTGAAGGAATAAGCGTTCCGGATATCCGCTCAACAATTACAAAAGATTTTGATATTGTTGTTGCAAACGGTCAAAACGCATTAAAAGATAAAATCTTCAGAATGGGAACTTTAGGTTTTGTATGTGACAGAGATTTAATATCTGCTGTCGGAGCATTAGAAGCAACTCTATACAAACTTGGCTACAAATTTGAACTTGGAACAGGAGTTGCAACCGTAATCAGAGAGTTAGCAAAGTAGAGGATAAAAATGAAAGTATTAGTAACAGATAAAATAAACGAAGCAGCGGGGAGAATTATTGAAAAAGCCGCACAGGTAGATTTTCTGCCTACGATGAGCGAAGATGAACTTGTAAAAATTATCGGGGATTATGATGCACTGATGGTACGAAGTCAGACAAAAGTAACCCCAAAAATTATTGAAGCAGGTAAGAATTTAAAAATTATCGGCAGAGCAGGTGTTGGGGTTGATAATATTGATCTTGAAAGTGCAACTCAAAAAGGGATTATAGTAGTAAATTCTCCTGACGGCAACACAATGGCTGCAGCTGAGCATACAGTTGCATTAATGCTTGCTATGGCAAGAAATATCGCACCTGCTGCAACTTCTACAAAAGAAGGTAAATGGGACAGAAGCAAATTTACAGGAACAGAACTTTACAAAAAAACATTAGGGATAATAGGTTTTGGTAAAATCGGCTCTCATGTTGGGGAAGTAGCACTTGCTTTGGGAATGAAAGTTGTAGTATATGATCCGTTTACTTCAAAAGAAGTTGTTGAAAAATTTGGCGGAGAATATATTGAAAATCTTGATGATTTTTGGGCAAAACCTGATTTTATAACGGTTCATGTTCCAAAAACAAAAGATACTTTAAATATGATAAACAAAAACACTATTGCGAAAATGAAAAAAGGAGTACGTCTTGTAAACTGTGCAAGAGGCGGAATTATAAATGAAAACGACTTAAAAGAAGCAATTGACAATGGAGATGTTGCAGGAGCAGCAATTGACGTTTATGAAAACGAACCAAACATAACAGAATGCCCATTAATTAATTGCAGCGGCAATGTCGTTTTAACTCCTCACTTAGGTGCAAGCACACAGGAAGCTCAAATGAATGTCGCAATAGATGTTGCAGAACAAATAAAAGAAGTTTTGTCAGGCGGATCTGCATCTTCGGCTGTTAATATCCCGTCTTTGAGACCTGATAGACTTGAACCTGTGAAAGATTATATGCAGATTGCAGAAAATACAGGGGAACTTGCAGTTCAATTATCAACAGGAGCAGTTAAAACTATTGAAATAACTGCAGACGGTTATTTGGCAGATTTAGATATTCAGCCGCTTGAAGTTGCAGTACTCAAAGGTGTTTTATCTTCAAGACTTGAAGGGGTAAATTATGTAAATGCACCTGTTATTGCAAAAAAACGCGGTATTGATATTATTTCTACACGTTCCAAGGTTAAAACAAATTTTGCAGGAAGAATAACTGTTAAACTTATTACAGATAAAGAAACCACAATAATTGCGGGAGCACTTGTTGCAAAAGATATACCAAGAATAGTTAAAATTAATGATTATGAAACAAGTATCAGACCTGAAAAGCATGAACTTATTGTTCCTCACACCAATAAACCGTCTATGATTGCAAAAGTTGCACAGGTTATAGGTGAAAAAGAGATAAACATAGGTTCAATGAACGTAGTTCAGAAAAATGACAAGCACGAAACAGAATCTATAATGGTTATCAACATTGATTCTGCCGTTAGCGAAGATGTTTTGAACGAGATTGCAAAAATAGATGGAGTTCATAATCCTAAATATGTCAAATTAACGGTATAACACTTCCCTTCCCCTTTGGGGAGAGGGCTAATTAATGACAAACAAACTTGCAGCAAACAACACCCTCGCCCCTTTGGGGATACAAAGCGAACCAACGAACTTGTGAGTTGCGTGAGCCTGTATGCCGTATGGCTGAGGGCAGGGAGAGGGGCTTAATACATGACAGATAAACTTGCAGTATTTGATTTTGATTCAACATTAATGGATGGCGAAACATTGGAATTTTTTGCCAAAGAAATCGGTATTGAACAAAAAGTCAAAGCCATTACCGACAGAGCAATGCGTGGGGAATTGGATTTTTTCGAGAGTTTAACAGAAAGAGTATCCTTTTTTAAAGGTTTGCCTGTAGCAAAAGTTGATGAAATTTGTAAGAATTTACCGCTTATGAACGGAGCAAAAGAAGTTGTTTCAGGATTAAAACAAAAGGATTACAAAGTAGTTTGTTTTTCTGGAGGATTTAGAAACGCGACAAAAATGTTTGCAGAAATTCTGGGCTTAGACGGAGAATTTGCAAACATTTTACACTCAAAAGACGGACTTTTGACAGGACAAGTCGGCGGCGAAATGATGTTTAATAACAGCAAAGGACAAATGCTGCAAAGACTGCAAAAGTTATTGAATGTATCAAAAGAAAATACAATTGCAGTCGGTGATGGTGCAAATGATTTAAGTATGTTTGAATATGCAGGAAAAAGGGTTGGGTTTTGCGCCAAACCTATAGTAAATGAAAATGCAGATATAATAATAAAAGATAAAGATTTAAGTTTGATATTAGATTATATAGAATAGTAATATTAAATTAATTGTAAACAATTGTAACAAAGTGAAGAGCATGTGAAATTAAGGCTTTTCACTTTTTTTTATATTAATGAGAGTTAAATAAGAGAGAGTTTAACATGAGTATGAATGCCATACGACAACTGAATAGTGGCGGACTGAAGATGAAATCAAACTTCAGCACCGGCTCTGTGGCTGCAAATATAAGCGCAAACAGAGGCGGTATGGCATCATTGGTAAGAGGTAACAGCGGCGGATTTGGAGCAAACGGTTTATTTACCAAATCAAATCCTATAGGCAGAGGCTCAAAATACGCTAGCGCGGGTCAAATTTCAAGAATGGTAAACAGACCTGCAGGCCAGGTGAGAGGTTTATCTGCACCTGTTGTTAGCGGTTCATATACAAGAGATATTAGTTTCCAACCATCAAATTCAGCAAATATCGGTTCCGTATTAGGAACACTTGCGGGCATGTTGCCAATGGCAATGATGGGTATAAATCAATTAGGCGGAGCAAAAGCAAAATCCCAAGGTGCTGCAATAGATAATGCAATGAGCAATGCTTTCGGAAATTATACTCCGGTTGATACGGGTGCTATAGGAGCATCAGGCATAGCAACTGCAAGCTCATTTGGTTCATCATTCAGTTCTAATTATAGCTCAGTTGAAGCCTATATGAAATCAGAAAGCATGGATCCGGGAGCTTTGAGAAACAGTGCTAAGAATTTAGTTTCAAGTGCATTTAATGATGTAAACAATGCAGAAGCTAACTTTAATATATTAAAAGGACGTCAGGCTGATGCAATGAGTAATCAAACAAAATTACAATCAGATTTAGATGCAGCTGAAACAGATAAAAATGCGGCAAATAAAGAAGTTGGTACCAGACAGGGTGTACTTAAAGGAGCAAAAGAAAACCGAGCAAGATTAGATGATGTTTTATCAAAAGATAATGCTGAATACAAATCTGCATGTAGTGATTTAACGGCAAAAGAAAACATTAAAGAACAAAAACAAACAGCAGTTAGCGAATGCAAAACATCACTTGCAACTGCAAAATCCGGCCTAACTCAGGCACAAGCTAATGTAGCATCTGCTCAGCAATCTTATGATGCGATTCCGGATGACGGAAAACATTCTGCACAAAAAGCAGCAGCAAAATCTGCACTAGAAGCTGCAAAAGATGCTGAACAAAAGGCTCAATCAGCAGTCGAAAATGCAGAACAGAAACTTAAAGATGCAGAAACAGAATTAACAGAAGCAGACAAAAATGTAAATGCAGCAAGAGATACAAAGAATCAGCTGCTTGATAAATTGAGCCAAGATGACTCAGCATGCAAAGATGCTGCTAAACAATGCAAAGACGCAGAGTCAAATGTTGAAAGAGCACAAAAATCATATGATGCGGCAAAATCAACAGCAGATACATGTCAATCTACATACATAGAAGCAAAAGCAGCATTAGACGATGCTAATGGAGTTGTTGCTCAATGTAAAGAATATGAAACCCAAATGAAAACTTTAAAAGATAACTTAGTTAAAGCCACTAAACTTCAGGAAAAAGCAAACAAAGCCGCTGATAAATATGAAAAGAAACACCCTTCAGCAACAAATAACAACAATGCGGGCGCCGTAAATGCAAGCAACGCAAACGCAGGTGCAAGCGATGCAGGTAATGTTGCAGACAATACAGATGCAGGCAATACGAATGCAGGCAATGTTGGTCAGGGAGCAGATCACACAATTAATGGTGGAGACATACAAGAAGTAATTGTTAAAGGGAAAGTTAAAGACCTGACAACAGCTTCTGACCTATATTTACAAAACTTGTTAGAAAGTTCAAAACGAATGGGCGACACAGCTGAAGTCGCAAAAATCCAAGCTGAAATAGACAGACGAAATGCGGCAAAAGGTGTAACGGTATAAACAAAATGCGGATAGGTAATACCTATCCGCATTTTTATTTGTTAAAAATTTTATTTATTTTCTTTTTTAATAACAGGAGTATCAGGTTTGTCTTTCACAGGAGTTGATGCAACTTTTATTTCATCGATTCCGTTATCAACTTTACCTAATACAGACGGTAATTCAATTCCTGCCTGAGTAGCCAAATCGTGCATTGCAGGGAGTGATTTGATTAAATCTCTCATGAAATTTGCAGTTGTAGAACCGTTAGCAGAACCTGCTCCTCCGTCCCAAACAGTAATTTTATCAAATTTAATATTTTTGATTGCTTCAACTTGTTTTGCAACAAGGTCCTGAATTTTTTCAATCATCAAGAAGCTTGTAGCAATCTCAGGTCTGTTATTTGAAATTCTGACTAAATCAGCATAACCTTGTGCTTTGGCTTCCAATACAGCCTTCACACCTTCAGCTTCAGCAAAGTATTTCGCTTTGATGGCATCTGCCTGACCGTTTGCGACGCGTCTTAATTTTTCTGCTTCTGCATCAGCCTGTACCTGAATCTTTAATTTTTCAACTTCTTGTCTTGCAAGTTCTTCTTTTTTCAGTTTTGCTTCTTCTTGTTCTTTTTGAGCAAGTAAAACGTCACGTTGAGCGTTTGCTTTTGCGACTTCCCCTTCTCTGAACGCATCTGCCTGTTTTACTGATAAGGTTGCATTATATTCTGCGATATTTGCTTTTGCGATGTTTTCACCTTCAACAGCCTGAGCTTCCAAATCAGCGGTTTTAATACGTTGTTCTTTTGAAGCGTTTGTTTTACCGATTTCGGTCATTGCACTTTGTTGTGCAACCTGTACTTCTTTTTCTTTATTAGCTTCAGCTTCACCGACTGCACCAAGTTTTTCCTGTTGTGCAACTTCAACTTTTGCTTTGTTTATTGCTTCTGCTGCAGCCTTACGACCGATAGCATCGATATACCCTGATTCATCGGTAATATCTTTGATGTTTACGTTGATAATTTCAAGACCAATTTTTTTCAACTCTGTATTAACGTTTGCGTTAATTTGTTCTAAGAATTTTTCACGATCCTGGTTGATTTCTTCAATTGATAATGTTGCAATAGCAAGACGTAATTGACCTAAAATGATATCACTTGCCTGAGTAATTACTTCACTTCTTGATAAACCAAGCAAACGTTCTGCTGCGTTTATCATGATTGTAGGTTCTGTTGAAATACCAAACGTAAATGTAGATGGTACTGCAACACGGATATTACCTTTTGACAACGCACCTTTAAGGTCAATATCCGTTGTCATAGGTTCAAGAGATAGAACACCATAATCCTGAATTAACGGAATTATGAATGTACCTCCGCCGTGTACACATTTTGCGGTTCTTTCGCCGCCTGTTTTACCGTAAACTACGATAATTTTGTTTGAAGGGCATCTTTTGTATTGATTTGCCACGAATGCAAATACTGCAATCAATATTAAGACTGCTGCCACAATTAAGCCAAAAATTCCTTCCATTGTTTATACTCTCCTTCCTTATACTACTTTTTCTATATATAACAATTCATTTTCTACTTTAACAACCTTAACCGCATCAAAAGATTTGATTTCAACATCTGTATTATTTATTGCTTCAGCTACTGTTAATTGACCATTAACTTCAATTTCAATACGTCCCTGACCTTTTGGAGCAAAATCAGTATAAGCTTTGCCCACTTTATCAATTGCAGTTGTTTTATCTTTTTTGACAGTTTTTTCAAGTTTTTTTACTAACATCATCAGATATGCAGTACCGAACATAAATATAAGACCAACGCCAAACGCGCTGCCAAATGTTGCAAGTTGATTCATATTAAATGATTTTAAAGCCGCATAACCCATCCAGCCAAAACCCATTAAGAAGGCTAAAATTGTCTGTAAAGAAATAAAACTGAATGATGTATCAGTATCTGTTTCAGTATTGAAATCTGCACTGACTTCAGAATCTCCGGCACCAAATACCATAAAAATTACAAGTTTTATAACAAAAAATATCGTAGCGAACCAAGCTAAATAGTAATAATACTGAATTGCATTTTGTGTAATAATTTCCATATATTATCCTCCTAATTTTTCTTATTCTTATTATTTTTTTTCTGCGGTTTGCTTGCAGAAGTATTTTTTATCATATTTGCGGATGTTTGAATTCGTTTTACGCTATATACATCAGGCAGTGACTGAATACAATTGATAACTTTTTTTAAAGTATCAATATTATCAAGTTCTATACCTATTTCGATAATCCCAACGTGATTTTTTGTTTTAATATTTGCATTAACAATGTTTGTGTTATTATCTGACACAGCAGAAATAACATCTTTTAAAAGCCCTAATTTTTCGGCAGTTTCTACTCTTATAGTGGTTGTATAAGTTTTATTGGTATTTATTCCTGCCCATTTTATATCCATCATACGTTCAGGCGGAATTGTTTCTAAAGTCTTGCAATCAACCCTGTGAACAGTGACCCCTTTATTACGGGTAACAACTCCGACAATTGGTTCCCCTGGGATTGGTGAACAACATCTGGCAAATGAATATAATAATCCTTCTAACCCTATTATATCTTTATTAGAACCTTTTTTATGAGATTTGTGAAATGAATCCTCAATGGATTTTTCTTCAGGTTTTTTAAGTTTATTGGTAATTTTACTGACCGTTGTTTCACCATACCCCAAGGCAGCAAACAAATCATCTGCCGATTGATAGTTCATTATTTTGGCAATTTTTTCAAATTCACCATTTTTTACATTTTCGTCAAATACAGCCTTTGTTAATTCATGTTCAAGACTGGATTTCCCAAGATTAATATGTTCATCTCTGTTATTTTTCTTAAACCACTGCTTAATTTTTGAAGATGCCTGTTTTGTAACAACAAATGTTAGCCAGTCTAATCGTGGGGCAGGAGTTTTTGAGGTCAAAACTTCTACAATATCGCCATTATTTAATTTTGTACTTAAAGGCACTATTCTTCCGTTAATTAAAGCTCCGACAGTTTTATGACCGACATCTGTATGAATTCTGTATGCAAAATCAACACAGGTTGCATCTTTTGGGAAATCATAAATATCTCCGTTCGGAGTAAAGGCAAAAACCTGATCCGAGAATAAATCAAGCTTTACACTGCTGACATAATCTTTTGCACTCGATACTTCTTTATCGTATTCAACAAGTTTGTGAAGCCAGGAAAACTGTTTATCAGTCGTGGCATCAGCTTTTTGAGAACCTTTTTCTTTATATCTCCAGTGTGCAGCCACACCATATTCAGCAGTTCTGTGCATATCCCAGGTTCTAATCTGAACTTCAAGCGGTTTTAACCTCGGGCCTATTACTGACGTATGTAAAGACTGATACATGTTGCCTTTTGGCATTGCTATATAATCTTTGAATCTTCCCGGGATTGGTTTGAACTGGGAATGAATTATCCCCAAAACTTCATAGCATTCTTTAATTGTATCAACAATTACACGAACCGCCGTTACATCATACAAATCATTAAACGTGATGTTTTGGCGTTTCATTTTTGCATAAATACTGTAATAATGCTTTGCCCTGCCTGTAATTTGTGCTTTTATACCGCTTTTTTCAACATCACGAGAAATTTTATCTATTAATTCATTGACTGTAGATTCTCTGTCAGCTTTGGTTTGGGCAACAAGCTGAGCTATTTCAAAATATTTTTCAGGCTCTAAATATTTAAGCGATAAATCTTCTAACTCTGCTTTTATAGTGTAAATACCCAAGCGGTTTGCTAATGGTGCGAAAATATCAAGAGTTTCACGTGCAATTTTTTTCTGTTTTTCAGGGTTCATAAAATTGAGAGTCCGCATATTATGAAGCCTGTCAGCAAGCTTTAAAAATATAACTCTTATGTCATTTGCCATCGCAATAAACAATCTGCGAAAATTTTCAGCCTGACGTTCTTCTTTTGATTTAAATTTTAGTTTTCCTAATTTTGTTACCCCCTGAACAAGGACCAGAACATCATCTCCAAACAATTCTTTTATCGTATCAGGACTTGTATCAGTATCTTCAAGTACATCATGCAAAAAAGCAGCCATTAACGTATGAATATCAACTTCAAGTGTTGCCAGTATTTTTGCGACTTCAACAGGATGAATAATATAAGGTTCGCCGGAAACCCTGAATTGACCGTCATGAGTTTTTTTTGCAAATTTATACGCTTTTTCAACAAGTGCAATATCTTCACTTGAATGATTTTGAGCTATCAAAAGCTCTTTTAATTCTTTAAATGTTTCGACGTCTGACATAACAGAATAATCATATAAATTACACTCATAATTTGCAATAAAACAGAAAAAATATCATACATAAGGTGTAGATTTACTATTAAGTAATACCCTCGACATACCAATGCCGACCTACTTGCTGTCATGTCATTATGAGGAGCAATAATTACATGATAAAGCATCATTGTCATTAGGAGCGACAACCTCACCCCTCGCCCGCAGGGTCATTTTAGGGGGAATCCCTTCTTCCTTTGCCTCCTTTTAAAATGGAAATGCCTTTTTCCCTTTTCCTTTTGCCCCCTTTCAGGGGGAAATGCCGTCAGGCAAAGGGGGTTATATCCCTGTCGTACCTAACCTACATTTCTACATTTCTCACCCCTCACCCCACCCCTCAGCCATACGGCATACAGGCTCACGCAACTCACAAGTTCGTTGGTTCGCTTTGTATCCCATTGGGAGAGGGAGCAGTTCTTGAAATTTTAATTTCTTAGAAATGCGGGTGAGGGTTGAATTTGTATTATTTGCAATTTGATGCGTATAAACAAACCACTGCAAAAAAGATACATGTCATTACGAGGAGGGCAAAGGATTGCCCGACGAAGTAATCAAGCTTTTTATTACATTAAGTTAAAAAAGTATATTTTATTCTGATTTTGAATTATAAAACAACTGGATTGCCGCGCCCTGACGGGCTCGCAATGTCATGATTTTTTATTTCTCCCCTAGGGGGAGAGTAATTTTTCAATGTGAAAAATTTATTTCGAACATTTGAAAAATGAGAGAGGATAATGCTTATTACCCCTTACGGGGAACACCCCTCACCCAAATTTGTAAATTCACATTCGTTCATTAACAAATTCTACCCTCTCCCTTTGGGAGAGGGAGCAGTTCTTGAAATTTTAATTTCTTAGAAATGCGGGTGAGGGTTGATTTGATGGGATTGCCACGCCCTGACGGGCTCGCAATGACAATATTTTTATTTGGACAGTAGAACCTACTGAGAGAGTAAATTATTAAATCACTTCAAATCACCCACACAAACGGCCCTAATTGTCGAATTGTGGCGATGGAAGTCGGCCATAGTCGAGCTAGAACTGTAGAAGGCACGCTCTCTTACGTAGATTGAGCTGATTTCATGGCCGGACCACAAGCGTTCCCATGAGGAGCCTAAGCCCGAAAAGCTCTCAGGTAGTTTGCTGAAATCTGCGGTGCCATCACATCGTTTTGTTGAATCATTACAGTTTGATTCTCCATAAATTGTTTTAGATAATTCATATAAGTCATCCACTGTTGGTAAGTTTTGAACTCCGCCACATTTTTCTGCTGCGGCTGCAAAATAATCGTCACCACCAGGTCTGCAGTTTTGTATTCCCAACGATGCTTTTTTAGCATTACAATCTGCTTCACTCATTGGAGTTAAAACAGGTTCTGCAACCCATTTGTCAAATTGACGACGTTTTGCTAGTTTTTCGGCATCTGTTAGTTCTCTGAGTGCGCCAATTTGGGCAAGTCCTGCATTTGTAGCAGGTTCTACCGTTCCGTTATGAAAAACTATCGGATATACATCTCCAATCTTCGAACCCGTTGTCTTTAAGGTACATGGTGTATAAACATCTAATGAAGATGTTCCATCAGCACAGGTAACTTCTTTATTAGGTAAGCTGACACCATTGACATCTATAAATCCGATACAATTTTTTAGACCGTNAGATGTTCCATCAGCACAGGTAACTTCTTTATTAGGTAAGCTGACACCATTGACATCTATAAATCCGATACAATTTTTTAGACCGTTTTCGTCTGTAAGAATTGATTTATTTATTGTTTGACCTGATTCAAGGCTGCAGCGTTTAGCATTTGGATTAAAACCCACAATTGAGCCGTCTGCCAAAGTATAAAGCAGAAAATTTGTCGGATCAAAACCGTCGGTCTTTTTTGTAAATTGGTATTTGGAATTAAAAATTGAACCATTCACTTCTCCATACACTCCCATATAATTTTTGGCAGAAAGTGTACTATTAAATAATGCGCACATTGTTGATTGAGAATCTGAAAATTTATCACTTCCGCAGGTTGAAGGGTCGCTATCATATGTTATTGAACCGTAATCCATATCATACTGAGCC
>CADBFN010000005.1 GCA_902794035.1 uncultured bacterium | reverse complement strand
GTTTATTGCGAACGAGCAAGAGCGCTTAGAGATTTTTGTCCGAAAGGACAAAAACGTAAGTACTATTTGTACTTATATCCTATGAGCGGTGCAATGCCTAAAGGCATTGCTATAATTTAGCGTTTTTCTCTTTCTTGGTTCTATTCTTTCTCTTTTCATCGCAAGAAAAGAGAAAGAATGAACAAGTAGAAATTTTTAATCTCTCAAAATATTCCAATAATATGTTTTATGTAAGTAATTGAGAATTATAATAATATGTATTTATTTCTATTGTAACAATTTGCAATAAAAAGGGTTATTTTAGTGTTTTTTTTGTAAAATTTAAACATAGGGAATAGTTATAAGTAAGGAGAGATATATATGAAATCATTTACGGTAGATGAAATTACACAAATCGTAGGCGGTATGCTGACTAAAGTTGCAAGTCCTGAAATTACTCAGATAGCTCCTCCGCTATTAAGTGATGAACACACTTTGGCTCTTGCATTGGGCGAAGATGAAATCGCAAATCTTGCAAAATCTTCTGCTAAAGCCGCACTTGTTCCTTTGGGTGTTCAAATAGACGGACTTACTACAATTGAAGTTGAAAGACCAAGACTTGCAATGATGAAGTTGTTAAACCTTTTCTATGTCCCGCCTGTTGTAAATAAAGACATTCATCCTACTGCAGTTGTTGATCCGAGTGCAAAGTTGGGCACAAATGTTTGTATAGGACCAAATGTTGTAATTTCTCCAAATGCCGTAATCGGTGATAATACAAAAATTGTTGCTAATTCTTATATCGGAAGTGGTGTAAAAATCGGTAACAACTGCTTCTTCCATCCGGGAGTAAATATCGGCGACAGAGTTCAAATCGGAAATGATGTAATTTTGAATCACGGTGTTTCGCTTGGTGCGGATGGATTTAGTTTTGTAACCGAAAATCCAAACAATATTGAAAACGCAAGACAAGATGGCGAAATTAAAAAAGATAATTCAAATCAGGTTATCTTCAAAATTCCTTCAATCGGTTCTGTTGTAATTGGTAACAATGTTGAAATAGGTGCAAATACTGCTATTGACAGAGGTACAATTGAAAATACTGTAATTGGCGATAATACAAAAATTGATGACCTTGTTATGATTGGTCATAACTGCAAAATTGGTCAGGGTTGTCTGATTGTTTCTCAGGTTGGAATTGCAGGAAGCTGTGTTATCGGAGACAGAGTTGTTATCGCAGGGCAAGCAGGTCTTGCGGATCATATTGAAATTGGGGCTGATACAATTATTACCGCTAAAGCCGGTGTTACAAAATCATTCCCTGAAAAATCAATTATTGTAGGTATCCCTGCAGTACCAAGAAAAGATTTCATTAAGCAACTTAAAGTAATGAAAGATGCTCAGGATATTTTTGCGAAATTCCGCAAATTTGAACCATTATTAAAAGAATTTGAAGAATCTCAGCAAGAGGCAAAATAAGAAATAATGACTGTTACATTAAAAAAAGAAGTTCATATTACAGGCAATGGTTTAATGAAAAATAAACCTTGCGAGGTTACTTTATTCCCGTCTAATTCAGGTCAAATAAGGTATTATGTCAAAGGGCAGGAAGCATTTGTTGCAAATGTTGATAATGTCCTTGCTACTGATCATTGCGTGGTTTTGGGAAATAAAAAATCAAAAGCAATGCTTACAGAACATATAACGGCCGCTCTTGCTTTTTGTCATATAGATTCTGTTGATATTTGTATGAGTGAAGAAGAAGTGCCAATTTTAGACGGCAGCTCTAAACAATGGGTCGAAGCCTTTAAAAAAGCAGGGATTGATAAACCTTTATTTGCCAGAGAAAAAAAATATACGGTTTCTGAACCTGTATATTATCTAAACGGTAAAACAAGCCTCGTAATTTTGCCAGACAAAGAACTTTTTATGTCTTATGCAGTTAATTATGACCATAACGGGCTTCAAAGACGATTTGTAAATTACAATCCAAAAAATCAGGACGAAATCATTGAAGCAAGAACATTCGGATTTTATCGTGACTTGAAAAAGTATCAGATGCTTGGATTTGCGCAGGGTGCAAATATTGATAACACTCTTGGATTTATGGATGATGGCAGTTATTCGGTTGATTTGCGTTCTGATTGTGAACCAATCAAGCATAAAATGCTCGATTTAGTCGGGGATTTATATTTAACAGGCGTTAATCCTCTTGATCTGAAATGTCAGATTCTTGCCAAAGAAGCAGGGCATGCAGTGCATGTCAAAGTAGCGAAAATACTAAAAGAGAAGATAATAGAAATATAAAGGAGAATAAAAAATGACAGAAGAAATTAATCAGGAAGCTTTTAGCATGGATATTATGGAAATAATGAACATGTTACCTCACAGATATCCGTTTTTGTTAGTGGACAGGATTACCGAATGTGTACCGGGTAAATATTGCAAAGGTTACAAGAATCTTACAATGAATGAAGAATTTTTCCAGGGACATTTCCCTAACAACCCTGTTATGCCGGGTGTTTTACAGCTTGAAGCAATGGCTCAATGCTCTGCTCCTATTTTGTTAAAATTACCTCAATTTCAGGGTAAATTAGCTCTTTATGCAGGTGTTGAAAATGCAAGATTCAAAAGTATTGTAAGACCGGGTGACAGATTTGAAATGTCAATCGAGCTTACAAAATTAAAAGGACCTATATGCAAAGCTCATGGTACAGGTTCAGTTGATGGTAAAATTTGTGTTGAAGCAGATATGACTTTTGCTTTGACATAAATTCTTAACATATATTTATCAATAAAAAGGCGAAATTTTAATTTCGCCTTTTTTAATATGTTAAGACATGTAAACAAACTTGAAACAAAAAAGGCAATTCTCTAAAAAAAAAATACTTTATATAAATGTATATAGGAAAAGAGGATTTCAGTTTATTATGAAAGAACAAGAATTAAACACAATGATTTCAGTTGTTGCAGATCCAATAGAAAACGTATATAAAATTGATTCATATAAAGATTTGGCAGAAATTCAGAGAATAATTCGTATTTTTGATATATCAGAAGAACAACATAATCGTCACATTATGTTCTCAATTGAAAGTTTGGCTACATTAAGATTGGTTTTAAGTAATAACTAATTCTTATAAGCCGAAATATAAACAGGTTTAACCCTTACTTCACCTCTCAGAAGTAAGGGTTTATTGTGTCTTAATAAAGAACTTTTGAAGTCTTATCAACGTTCGCGATATAACCTTTTTGGGCAATTAAATTAAGTAAATTTTTGCACGCAATATTGCATCCTTCCCCTGAAGGAATAACTTTTCTGCCGTTCCAGCGGGCTGCCAGGTATGCGCGGGGTGAAAGTACGACTGTAGATGCATAAGTTCTCAAATCATTAAGATCCTTGGTTGTTACATCTGCAAATTCTGCCATTGTCGTCATTCCCGCAGGTTGTGTGTCTTTTGCATGTAAAATCCCGATAAGTGCATTTAGTGCATCAGGGCGTTTGTCTTTATCGAATAATATTTTGCGTGCATTTTGAATTGATTTTTTTATTGTAACCCGATAAGTGTTAGGTCGTATGGCATATATTTCCTGCAAATATTTCGGGTAGTCTTTATATAATTCTGCAAGGTGAATCATTGTAGCTATTGCGGATTTTTCTGGTTTTAAAATATTGCTTCTGTTATTTTCAAAAGTAATACCATATTTTCTAAATAATTCTTTTTCTTTATTTGTAGTTTTAGATATTTTGAACTGAGTTATTCCAAGAGATAAATCACCATCTCCTTTGAAAAATTTTCTTATATTTGAGCCAATTGTCAGAATTATATTATTAGATTTTAGTGCATTATAAAATTTGAATTTGCTGCTTGTTCCAAGCTTTGACTCATTTTGCGCTATTTTCATCGCAACTTCTGCACATGTATCATATATTTTTTCATCAATTTCAAGATCCTTAATTAATTTTTGTTTGTTAACTTTTAAAGAATTATAAAATTTAAATCCCGGGCTTGTAATATCTTTTGTAATATAAGAAAACTGTGCAGGATATGGCAAAAGATTATCGAAAATCATCAAATCTTTTTTTTCGGATAAAGCTTTTGCTTGCTTAATACTTTGCGCAATTTCAGCAGGTAATTCTTCTAAGTATTTTAATTTTGTCGATGTCTTTTTAAATTCATCTTTTTTTCTTTTATTGCAGGATAAACCAAAATTATTACCGGATTTAGCGGTGTTCGTATTTGTTTTGACAGCATTGCTGATACGATGTTTTAATCCTTTACAAAATGCAGAAGAACCATTTTTTAGCACATTTTGGGTAATCATTAATGTATATTCCTTAACTTGTGACTTTAAAAATGGTGCTGAAAGAAAAAAATTGCGTTTTTTGTATTAACTGTTGTAATAATTATTTACAATCCATTGTGAAAAAATATTTAAAGCTTTTTTTAGTTTATCAGGGTTGTTGCCATATCCTATTCTCAAATATCTGTCAAGTTCCATTGTTTCACCGGGCAAAATCATAACGCCGGTATCTTTTTGTAACTTTTTACATAATTCAGCTGATTGGGTGTTCATATCATACCCCACAAATGCAGTTGTTCCGCCATTTGGTATAATGCAATGACAATGTTGCTCTTTTACAAGCCAATTTTTGAGAACCTGTTTCCCTTCAAGTATTTTTTGCAAATTCCTTTCTATAATGATTTCTTTGTTTTCTATAGCCAGTGATGCAAAATAATCGTCTAAAATTCCAACGCTGATTGTATTGTATTCACGCTGATGATTTACTTCTTTTATAACTTGTATTGGAGCGGAAATCCAACCCAAACGAAGTCCTGCAAGAGAAAATACTTTCGAAACACTGCCTGTTGAAATCCCTTTTTCATAAATATCAGCTATTGATTTAGAAATTCTGCCGTTGTGTTCAAGGCCCCGATATACTTCATCACATAAAATATATGCGTTTGACGCTCTTGCAATTTCTGTTATTTTTATTAGCATTTCTTCCGGAATTACGCTTCCTGTCGGATTATTCGGATTATTCATACATATTATTTTTGTATCATTTGAAACAATATTTTTAAGTTCATCAATGTCAGGAAGCCAATTATTTTTCTCTTTTAAAAATAAAGTCTTAACTTCAGCTCCAATTGATTTTGGTATTGAATAGTGCTGTTGGTATGTTGGAATAATTGAAACAATTTTATCGCCTCTTTCAATTAATGAAAGCATAACAAGTTGATTTGCACCTATTGCGCCGTGGGTAATTGTTATATTATCAACAGTTTGTTTTTCATATAATGAACAAATTGCATTTTTTAATCTTAATGAGCCGTGAATATCTCCATAATTTAGTTTTTTATTAAAAATTTCATCAACTTTTGCGTTAGTTAATTCAAGAAGTTCATTTACAGAAACAGATTCAACACAGGTATCAGCAAGATCATATTTTGCCTTGCTTTCATATTTATTGAACCACTCCTCTACTTTAAATTTATCAATTTTCATATTTATATTTTGTAATTAATCTCGTGTTTTTCTAAAAGTTCATTCAGATAATCGGCATTTCTCAGCATATCAAGAGATGAAAACTGCATATGGGTATGGGAATACAAATCATCTGTGTCAATTTTTTTATTTTCTCTTACCATATTACGAATATAATCACTTACCAGATTGTTCCCTAACAAACAGGTTTTTGCTTTATAGCGTTCATCAATATCTGCATCTAATTTTTCTAAAAAGTACTGCGCAGAATTTCTTGTATCTTCAAATCTTTCGCCTTTTATTTTTGATAAGAATTTAAGATTATGGGCAACTTCATTTGCGTTTTCAGAAAAAATATTAAATCCGTATTTCGCAAAAAACGCAATAGAATTTCTCAGTGAAAAAACATTGAAATAAGGAGCTAAATTTTCTTTAAAAGATATTAATGATGCAAGATTCAGAACTTCTCCGATTCCTTTTTTTTCAGGATTTGCAACTAATGAAACTCCTTTAAATTCGTCTTTTGACAATTCAATATCATAGATACTTAAATTTCCGCTATATTTGCTTTTTGCAACAATAGATTTTGAATCAGGTTTAAACTTCCATTCAATACTAAGCGGTTGTTTTTTGTTATCAACAGCACGAAACGGCTCAAAAAACTTCATTCCATTATGTTTATAAAATTTTACCGGTTGTTTACTTAATATTTCAAAAGTCATATGTCTATTAAAGCAAAACAAAATTATTTTTGCATCCTATTATGAATAAAATTTAATATTTTATTGCTCACTTTGAGTTTGTGAATCAGAAGCAGTTGTTTGAGCTTCTGTTTTTTGAGATGCTTCAGGTTCAGATTTTGCAGGAGTTATTTCCATTTTTTTGTTTGCGTTTGATGCGGCATTGAATAATAATTTACCCAAATTAGATGCATTTTGCCCTGCATTTTGTTTAATATTTTTTACATCATTTTTTGCCTGTTCTATTGCTTTTTTCTCAGTTTCGACTTTTTGTTTTTCATTTTCAACTATTTTTGTTACGTTTGTTTTTACATTTTCAACAGTATTTTTTGCCGACTGAACCTGTCCTTTTACATTTTCTTTTGCGGCATTAATTGCATTTTTGGTTTCTTGTTTTAAGTCTATCTGAGTTGTATCACAAGTTGATAGCCATTTAAAACTCTTTACTGATGATGCTTTTTCAATTGAGCCGTTAAATATTACTTTAAAATCCTTATAAGATGTACTGCCTGAACTTAATGCAGGTATAAGTTCGGTTTTTTCATTTTGCGGGTCTTGAGTTAATAAGTTTAAAAATTTTGCAGTCGCAGCACCGAATTTCGGAATATATGATAATAATTTTTCGGCTGATAATTGTCCTAAAGGTCCCAAATAAGAAACAATTTTTGAATCTATTCTTCCAAGTATTAATAAATTTGCGCTGTTTGAAAGAATATTATACACCCCTTTTACATAATATGACATTAATGGGCCTGTGACATTTATGTAACTAATATTTGCATTACCGTTTAACATTGCCATCTCGCCTTGAATAGATTTGAATTTATTTGTTTCCTGAATGTTGTGTGCAGTTGTTAAAGCAGAAATTGCCGATTTAAGAATTGAATTTGATGTGATATTTTGTGCTGAAACAAAATTTTCCAGTCTGCCTATGCTTATGAATCTGCCATTTTCTATATTGAAATTAATATTACCTTTCATGTTTTTAAAAATTTCAACATCTGTAATACCTTTAGAAGTTAATTTTGCATCAAAGCCCATTGTTCCTGTTAGAGCTTTAGGAATTCCAACAGCCCCGTAAACCGCATCTGTAGAATTAAGACCTTTACCTGTTATGTCAATACCAAATGCAAATTTTGGAATATCGTAGCTCAGTTTACCGTTTATTTTTCCGCCAAAGGCATCTGCTTTTATGTCATTAAGGTTAAAAATGGTGAAATTATTTAATGAAAATTTAGAAGATAAATTTGTTCCTATAATTCCGCCGAATTTCATTTTTTCTGCAGTCGCATCTCCGCTTATACCTTGCCCGTTTAAGTTCGCAATAAGATTTGACAGGGCAAAATCCACATCTTTTACGGAAATATCTGCAATATTTACTTTACCTTTTAATTTTGGAGTCAGAGGTTTATCAGTTATGTTTACAATACCGTTTGCTGTAATGTTTGAATTGTTGCCCATCCCCGGGATTGGGAATGAAATATTTTCCGGTACGGATAAATTTATATTAAGATTAGGGGCTGATAAATTTTTAATTCCGCCCTTAAAAGTTGCTATTTGATTGGTACCTGCATATATGCCTGAATTTTCAAATGCCAAAGAGTTGTTTTCGGCTTTAATATCTGCATGAATTTTTGTATTTTTCCCTTTTAATTTATTAATATCAAGGAATTTAACATAACCGTTAGGAGTTGCGCTTAAATCAAACGTTATATGTTGAATTTTGTCGTTACCTTTTGCCGTAATATTCAATGGCATAGAACCTTTGTATGGAAACATTGACTGAAACTCTTTAGGGATAAACATTGCGACATCTTTTGAAGATAAATCTCCTTTAGCCAGAATATTCATATTAAGGTTTTCGTTGGAATAATCTTTGACAATGCCTGATACATCAACTTTTGAATTGTTAATCATTACATAGGATTCTTTTATATTGATGTTTTTTGAATCCATTGAAACTGTTGCTTTCGGAATAGAAACAGATGCCATATCATGTTTCATTTTTAAAGAATTTACATCAATATCGCCATTGATTAAATTATTAGAAATGGCAAGTTTTATAACTGCTTTATTCAGTAGTAACCGTACTTGAGCTAATTTGTTATAAATGTTGATATTATCTGCACTTAATGCAATATCAGGTTTTATATCGGTTAAAGCACCCTTTAAATTCGCATCCAAAGATAATGTGCCGGAGCTAAAATCATTTTCTTTTAAAAGATTCACCTGCCCTATGGCACCAATTAATCCTTTTAAAGATAATTTTTCTGCTGTTATTTTAAAATCTGCTATTGCATCAGACGAGATTTTTCCCGTAATATTGAGCGGATGTCCCATTACGCTGAAACCCAGATTATTCACATTAATATTGTTATTATCTAAATTTATATCCCCGTTGATGTTTGAAACTGAAATATTATATAAGCCGTAATGTAAAGAAGATGACGGGATTTTTAAATAACCTGTAGAGGATATTGTCTTCATATCTGAACTTATATTGAAGTCCGCATCTATCCCGCCTGTTGCTGTTATAGTTTTTAAATCATTTATTCCAAATGACTGTGCAATACTGTCAATGAGTCTTATAATATTGTTAAATTTGGCATTTGAACGTAAGGTTAAATTGATTGAAGGTTTATTACCTGATTTTATGTTTCCGATTAAATGTGTTTTTTCATTAATATCAGCAGAAGTGTAAAAAATTGAATCAATATCAGTTTGTTTGCCTTTAAAAATCAGTTTTGCATAACTTTCCGGTAATTGTTTGCCATTAACCAAAACGCTGATTCCGTTAATTTCGAAGTAACCTTTCTGGACAGGGTTTTTGAAAGTTCCTGATGTTTTTATGTCTGTATTCAAATCCAGTTTCAAACCGTTTTTATTAATTGATTCAAAAATATCAATTATGTTAATGCTGAAATTGTTTGCATTTTTCGTATTTGGAGTTTCTTCATCTGCAATCTGAACTTCTTTTGGAAATATCAGGTCATCAAGCTGAATATTTGGCATAATTTTATTGAAAATTTTAATGTTGTATTTTGATACAATATTTTTATCAAAAATTATTTCGCCGTTAGTTGAAATTTTTATTTTTTTATCCAGTACAAAATCTGATATTTTCAGGCTTTTCCCATCAATGTAATATGTTTTTTTTGTTGCATCATCTATGAATTTTATTTCATATTCATTGATTTTTACATTTGGTAAATTGTTGGAAATTTTTAATCCAAAGGGTAAAGAAGTAAGCGGTTGCTGATTTTCTTCACTTTGTTCCGGAATAAAATCTAATAAAACGGGTGTGCCGTCTTTCTTTAAAACTATTTTGGTTTCTATTTCCTCGGCTTTTATATTTCCTAACTCTACTTTCTTAAATAATAGCGGCAATAATTTTAAATTAATCTGAGCGTTTTCTAATTCAATAATTTGTGATTTGTCAGCAGGTGTATAAAGAGAAAATTCTTTTACTTTGATTCCTATTGCCAATTTTGGCGAAGTCGTAACTCCAAGCCCCTGAATTTCGGCATCTAATCCTGTTGAAATCTTTATTAATTCTTTTAATTGACCGGAATATGAATTAGCAATCGGAGAAAGGACTAAAGGGAGCATTAAAAATAAAATATATAAAACCCCAATTGTAATAATGCTTATTATCCCTGCTTTTTTCCAATTTATATTAATTTTCATACAAATTCCCCTAATGCTTATACAAGAATATTTTAGCATGAATAATTAAAAGAAAAATTTTCTTCAGGCATCAATGTTTATTTTCCGGTGGAGCCAAAACCGCCTTCGCCTCTTGTGGTTTCAGTTAATTCTGTTACAACTTCTATTTTTGCCTGCTCAACTTTTGTGATAACCATTTGGGCAATTCTTTCATTTGGTTCTATGGTATATTCTTTATCTGAAATATTTACAAGCGGAATACAAACTTCTCCCCGATAATCTTCATCTATTGTACCTACACAATTTATTAGTGTTATTCCATGCTTAATTGATAATCCCGAGCGAGGTCTTATTTGAGCTTCATACCCATGTTCCAATTCAATTTTTAATCCTGTCGGGATAAGCTTTCGCTCAAGTGGTTTTAGTACAACAGGTTTATCTATAGCGGCGCATAAATCCATTCCTGCTGCCCCTTCTGTTTTGTACTCCGGTAATATTTTATTATTTTCTAAGCGTTCGATTTTTAAAATTGTCATAATCAACTCCTTTTTATATAATGATAATTAATAAATGATAATTTGCAAAATTTATAAAAGGTAGTTTATAATAATTATGCTAAAATATCTTTAAAGCAAGATTGGAGAGTAAAATGCAAGAGTTTAGTAAATATAAGGTTATAACATTTGGTCTTGTACTGATGTTTGTTTTTGTTATTGCTGCGATATACACAAATACAAAAGATATTGCATCGCAAAAATCAAAAACAATGCAGGATTCTTCTCAACAACAAATCAATAGTACAAGTACGGATGCTCAGGCTCAAATTGAAACAGAACTTAGTGATAATACGCCTGCAGTGGTAACAGAAAATAATAATGACTTAGGTAATAAAATTTTAAATCTTACAGAAAGAATAGATAATATCGAAAGAACAGTTTTTGCTCCAAAAAATGATAATGCGGATTCTGGTGTTCGCTGTTCGGTAAAAGGGATTATTAATGACGGGCATTTTATGCCAATGTCAGATAGTGATGCGTTGAGAGAATCTCGCGAAAACAATAAAGAAGTTTTGATTACCTGTATATTTAAATAGTTTGTAAAGAAATGTAACAAAAACATGTAAAATGCTGAATTTCATGGTGTTTCGTGCCGATAAGAAACATGTAACAACGAAGAAAGGACGTTAAGCACTATGGGAATGTCAGCATCACAAGCTAGATTTCTAACTTTGACAGCTCGCAAGACCAATGTTGAATACGAAGGTCAACAAATAAACCAACAACGTACAACATTGTCTAACGAATCTGCTAACTACTATAGTCAGTTAACGTCTATGGCAGTTCCGATTCCACCTTCATCAGCTGATTATACAAAAGTTACATATACATTTGAAAACGGAACAGAAAAAAATACTGTTACTTCTATTGTTGCGACAAAAACAACTAAAGATGACGGTATTTATATGTTAAATTATGTTCAGGAAATTCCTGCCGACAGTATGGTTGTAAACGGTACAAATGTAATTTCAAAAGCTAATGGCGGATACTATATCGGAAAAGTTCAGTTGCAAAAAGCACAGGATTTGGAAGGAACCAAAACTGTTGATGATGAAGATGTTCCTTTTACTAAAGGTATTATAATTATCGCTGATGATGATGAAAATGACCATTCAGATGATAAAGATAATATCTATATAAAAGAAAGTGCTGCAAGAAGACATTTTACAGATGGCGGTGTTCCTGTAGAAGTTGCTAATCAATACTCAGCATCTCAATTACAGGCAAAATTACTTGTAGAAAATCAGTATAGAGCTCTAGCAGCTGAAAAATATTCGCAAAAAGATTGGTATGTAAGATATATTCAAAATTCTGCTTCGGGGAATTATGAACCGGTATTTTATAACAAAGCTGAAGTAGAAAATATTGATTACAATGAAAAAACTACGCTTTCATTAGGTGGTATAAGAGCATATATGTTCGGTCAAACTACAGAATCTACTGAAATCAAGAATGCTCATGCGCTTGTTGAAAAAGATGCTTCCGGCAGATATCAGGCATTATATATCTACAGTGATGAAAAACATACATCAGGTACAAGATATGAATTGACTACAATAACTGAAACTGATGACAATGCGTATAATGATGCAATGAACCAGTACTACTACGATAAAGCAATATATGATCAAAAAGTTGAAGAAGTAAATGCTAAAATTGGTGTTATTCAGGTTCAGGATAAAAATTTAGAATTAAAACTTAAACAACTTGATACCGAAGAAAATGCGATTTCAACCGAAATGGATGCAGTTAAAAAAGTTATCTCCAAAAATGTTGAATCTTCTTTCAAAACTTTTAACGCTTAGTGTATATTTTAAATAATTATAAAAATATTTTTGCTTATACTATGCAAATGACTATTTCTCTGTTATAATCTATTTTAAAGAGAAAGGTGGTTATTATGAAATTTATTTGTACAGTATGTGGTTGGAGTACGGAAGCTGATTCTATGCCTGATAAATGCCCTATTTGTGGTGCTACAACATTTAAAGCACTTGATGCAGAAGGAAAAGTTTATGCTTGTGAACACCATGTAGGTGATGGAAAAGTTGAAGATGCACAAGTAATGGAAGGTTTGAGAGCAAATTTTGCAGGAGAATGTTCTGAGGTCGGTATGTATCTTGCAATG
Organism: uncultured bacterium; assembly: GCA_902794035.1. Taxonomy (GTDB): domain Bacteria; phylum Cyanobacteriota; class Vampirovibrionia; order Gastranaerophilales; family Gastranaerophilaceae; genus Zag111. The sequence continues at coordinate 58,257 of CADBFN010000005.1, read as the reverse complement.
TCAAGGGTTGCCGAAAGAGAAGGATATCCTGAAGTCGCTGAAGCATATAAAAGATATGCTTTTGAAGAAGCTGAACACGCCGCAAAATTCGCCGAATTATTAGGCGAAGTGGTTACAGATTCAACAAAGAAAAACCTTGAACTTCGTGCTGAAGCTGAATTTGGTGCTTGTGACGGCAAATTACAGTTAGCAAAGAGAGCTAAAGAACTTGGTTATGATGCAATTCATGATACGGTTCATGAAATGGCAAAAGATGAAGCTCGTCATGGAAAAGGTTTTGACGGACTTTTGAAAAGATATTTTTCTTAAAAAATTTGTATTAAAGTATATAAGTTGATAATTTATCAACTTATATACTTCAACTAAATATATGATTACACATTTTGAAAATTTATGGTAAGTTATAATTATGAGAGATAGAAAAAAAGGTAACGGACTGTTTAAAATTATATTTTTTGTAGGCGCAATTCTGCTGTTTGCAGGAGTTGCAATTTTTGGGTTATCAAAGGTAAAAGTAGATGAATTTCATAAAGCATCTGTAATTTTTATTGTGGATTCTTCCGCTTCCAATGCAAAAGAATTGCCCGTACAGATTCAAACATTGAAGCAATTATGTTCAATGCTTGATCCTGAGGATCATATTAAAATTTTGAGAGTTTCTGAAAAATCATACATAATATATGAAGGTTCTCCTCAATCAACTTCCGAAATTCGTAAATCCTTGAAAGAGTTTACAAAAATTGATAATGATGAATTTGGTACAGCATATGGTTTAGCTATTCAAAAGGCATTCAATCACTCTGAAAATCTTTTTAAAGACGGATACATCCCTTCTGTTGTAGTAATGGGTGATTTGGAAAATGAAGGGAAATATGAAAATCAGATTCATTGGGATTCATTCCCTTCTGATGTTCAAAAAATTAAGGATAAAACTGATGGCAAGTTTGCTATGATGTTTTTATATGCTGCTCCTGATAAGTTAGATTATGTTAAGGAAAAATTAAATCCAATCTTGGGAGAAAGCAAATTGATTTTAGGTCAAAAAACCGGTGCGGCAAGACAATTAAGCAAGTTCTTGGGTGCAATCGGCAGATAGATTTTTATTTTGGAGAGCAATTTGATGAATGTTGAAATAAAATTTGGAAGTCACATAGAAAATTTTGAAGATAAACAAAGCATAATTATTGGAACTGCTCCGGATTGTGATTTTGTTATCGAAGGTGTCGATGAAATTATTAATATTAAAATGATTTATTCTTCAAAATACAGTAGTTATGTGCTTGTAAATACAAATGAGAGCAGTGATTTGTTGTTTAATAACAAAACTTTTAAAAAAGTTCTTGTCCCTGCACATTTTTCAATTTCTCATTCTCAGGTAAAAGAAACTATATTAATTGCAATAAGTGCGGATAAATCAAATACAAACGATCTATCCATCCCTAACGATAATAAGGTACTAACTGCAGCGGCTTCTGCTCCTGTAGTTGCAACTGCAGAAAGGATGGCAACTCAAGTGCAAAGTGAAAGAGTATCAGGTGGAGATAAGAAAGATATATTTAATGGGACAATTGAAAATAACAGAATTGCTATTGTAAAAGAAATCGGATACAAAATACAGGCTTTGAAGGCTCAGATTTCATCACTTGGTAAAATTTCTTTTATTTCAAATGCTGCAATTTTAGTTTTGTCAGTAATTTGTTCATTTGGTATGACAAATTTTATTTTGCATTTACCAATCGATACAAGTAAGGGGGTATTGAACCTTACAACAAATTATGGATTTTTGGTTGCTATTTCATTGATAGTTTTTGCCGTTTCATTTGCAATGAAACAATCTGTTTATTCATTAATTGAATCAAGCCAGAATAAAAGATATGGTGAAAATAATGATGTCCAAAGACTAATGGTTTATGCCTCTATTGTCTTTATGCTGGTTATTTATGCAATAAATTTATTCTATTATAAGGATATTGCATTTGTTGCATCAATATTTGTATCATTGTTATTTGTCGGAGCATTGGCTGTTGTTTCTGCGGCTTCAGGCTTGTTTAAATATCAGTTAAAGACTGCTAATTATCAGCTTATGAATGTCGAATACAGAGAAGATTTTGAAACTACACTAAAAGGTTACCGCAGTTTAATTTCTAAGTATATTAACAGTCTGAGCGATAACAAATTAGATATGATAAGAGATCAGGTATTAAATGCTCAAATTAAGATGTCAGGTGAAATTTTGATTGGTATGCTTACCGCTCCGTTTCTTGCTTATGGTGTTTCAAACACTCTTGCAAGTTGTTTCCCTGAAGCAGCAGGATGGATGAGAATTTCAGGTTTAAGATTCAGTCCTATATTTTTGGTTCTTGCAACATTTTTAATTATCTTTGCATTCTTCTCATTTGTAAGGGCATTCACTATAGGTAAACAAATCAAGGCTTCTGAAATTATCAAATTTGATGGTTTTCATGATTACGCAAGTCATGGTGTTAATATTTTAGGTCTTGATGCCATAAAAGGTTTGCATAAGGAAAAGAATATTACAATGGCAATCGCTTGTGTTATTGTAGCGATTGAATTTACAATGAACGTATCATACTTTATTCAGGAAATTGGCGGCGATATAAGCGGTATGTTTATCAGTTCAATGGCCGCTTTTGTTCCTACTGCATTGTTAATTGCCGAAACTATGATGTTAAGTGGTACAATGCATAAAATCAATAATTATAATGAAGTATTCCAGACATTAGATTAATGATATTATAATATGAGAAAAAAACAGCATAATCCAAAAGTTCCAATTATTGTCGGTATCGTTTTATTTTTTGCAATATCTGTTGTAGTTATAAATGCAAAAGATATGCAGACAATATCGAGAGTTAAAGTCAGCAATAAGGATATTGTTATCAGTCAGGGAGATACAGGTTTCAGTAATACTGAGATAGGTATTAATAGTGCCGGTAACAATTTTAGTAATCAAAACATAGGTGGAGAAAATGCGGATTTAAATATAGGAAATAATGGCAGTTTCAATAATGCCGGCGGCAGTTTTAATAATTCAGGGAATTTCAATAATCAAGACGCAAATTTTTCTAACGAAGGTCAATTTAATAATTCAGGGAATTTTAATAATCAAAGTAATCAATTTGGTAATGCCGGACGATTTGGGAATCATGGAGATTTTAATAACCAAAATGGTCAATTTGGTGATGACAATTCCGGCAGTGAATTTGGTAATTATAATGTAGGCTTTGGGAACCAGGATTACAGATCAGAAGCGGATCGTTATAAATACCAAAATATTGACTGGAGTACCTGGAAAAGTAATTTTGTAAACAGAATTCTTGATGACAGTATGTATATTGAAAGTTTGGATTCATATGGTGTCGGAACCTGGTTTTACTATTCGTTCAATGTAACTGATAAGGGTGAAATTAAAGATGTAACTGTATTCTCTTTATATCTGAGAGAAGAAGATAAAAAGGAAATAAGATCGCTTATAAGAAGTTATGCACATAAACCTATAACGGTATTTCCAAAGGATTCGAGAAGGAAAAAGGCTAAAGTAAAGGCGATTATGCTTCTTGGAGATACCGAATCAAAATCAAATGCTTCCAATTTTAGAGATGTTGAAAAAATTAAAATTCAGTATTAGAAAGTATTTATAAGATTGTAAATAAATTATATCTTTTGGCTCAGCATCAGTGCAGGAGCGTACTGCGGTAAAATGCTCAGACATGCTTCAATTTCTTTTTTGCAATTAGAAATATCATTATTTGTATAATAAATATATGCAAGCAGGTAATGAAGTTCGGGGTCATTATACAATTTTTCTTTTGCTTTGTTCAGAAAAAACATAGCTGCAGGCATAATATTATGAGCCCAAAAAGCGCGCCCGATAAATTTGTAGCATTCAAGGTTATAAAATGCCATATAATCTGCGTATTTTATAATTTGCTGGACAATATCGCCTTTGCAATATGTTATGAAAATATCTAAGTCAATTTCTAGGAAATTTCTTACTTCAAAATAAGTAGGTGCCATAGATATTTTTTCTTCTTGCATTTGCAGAAGTAATAATCCCCAATGACCTCTGATATCTGATACTTTAGCTTTTTCAAACTGCTCTTTTGCTTTGGCAAAGTTATTAAGAATCATATAACAATACCCTGCCTCCGAGTAATAGTTATGAGATTCAAAGTAATCACGACAGCCCTTAAATCTGCCTGATAAAAAATCTTGCTTAACCTGTTTGTATTTAATTGTCATTTATAAGCCCGATTAACTGTTTAAAATAAATCTTTAAAAGCCTGATTTAGAATCTGTATCAATAATGTTAGGCATAACTGTCTGCATCATCATCATTTGTACAACTTCAGGGGAAACATTTTCACCTTCTTTTGCCAATTGTGGAAGCATTGAGGTTATATCTGAGCTTTTGTCAGCGTCTCCATAATCTCCAAACATCATTTTTATTTCATCTAATTCTTTTTTATTTCTGATATATTCAGGATCATTAAATATATCTGCAACATCCATGTTGTCAGCAAGGGCAAGCTTTATTGTTTCTTCTCCCTGTGATTTTTTATTACTGTCAAAATCTTTTATATTTCTCAAATTTTCAAAATATTTACCCGGATTGTTTTTATCTTCTTTATTGATATTTTCCTGTATGTTTTTCAGCTGTTGCTGTTTGTATTGTTGCTGAAGTTCAGGAGAGAAACCGTCGCCGTAAGGAGCATTGATAAACTTGTCTAAACTATCATCCTGATTAGAGAATGGTAGTTGTATTTTTTTGCTTTTATCTTCTCCGTTATTTCCATCTTGGGTTGCTTCTTCAGACTGATTTACGGCTCCGAATTTTTCTGACAATTGTGCATAATTTCTGTCTATCAAGTCCTGAGGATTTACAGGAGTTAAACCGGTATTTTTTGCCATATCTCTGTATGGATATAGCAATTCAGGTTCATTAACGTTTTGGAAGCATCTTGCTTCGGATTCATTATTCATTACGCAATTTCTGCCATTTGTTGCATATTTTACAATCATTGGATTATCGTGAATGCTTATAACTTTTTCATAAGCAGATATTGCATCTTCTTTTTTCCCGCATTTTGCATAACTCATGGCAAGGTAATAGTAGCCTAAAGTGTCTCTCGGATTTTTCTTTACATACGCTTCACATTCCTGCATACATCCTGCGAAATTGCTTAAATGATATTTTTTGATAATACTCTGAAGGTTAGGTTTGTCATAAAAATAAGGACCTTTTGTCCAGTTTGCTTCACCTGAACTATAAGTTTTTCTGGATGATTCTCTGAGATAGTCATTTCTTCTTGTTGGCATATCAGCATTTACATCTACTCCGCCTTCTGCAGTTGTAGGAACGGCTTCAGGAGGTTTATTAGACGTAGTCCTGTTCGTTGATGTGGTTGATTTTTGATAATAAACTTCACTCATTACATTGTCTGTTGGTGAAGATTCATGATGAGTATCTGCGTATAAATCATAGCTTTTAAGAGGATTTGTAAAACCCGATGTCGTCAGAGGAAATATTCCTCCAAGTAACATAGCTGCTAATAAAAGACTTATATTCTTTTTCATAAATTTATCCTCTTATGTGAATTAATACACTGCTTCAACGATATTATATGATATATAAACAAGTGAGTCATAGTCCAAATGTATGATATTATATAAATAATCCTTAATATAAAATATCTATAATGAAATATAAATAATTATCAAATAATAATATTTGTAAATAAGCTTTGTTAAGTATTTATTTTTGAAACAAAAAAATGTTATAATTTGTACAAGAGGATATTTTTATCTTAACAATATCATATATAGGTGTAAGAAATTGCTAAATAATTTTGAAAGTTTTGACAATTCGGAGACTGCGGCAAAAAAAGATATAGTAATCCAGGACAGAGTGGATTTATTATCAACTCATATGTATAAGCAGTTTTTAAATTATCAGCATTCAACCGTAAATTCAAATGAAATTTTTTCAAGAATGATTGATTGTCTGAATATTGTATCTGATAATATGAAGCAATCGTTTTCATCAAGGGGTATAAATACTCAAAACATATATGTTGAAACTGATGCATTAAAATCTGTTGCAGTTGTAAATATTTTGTGGAATACAATAAGTTTTACAACAAGATGCAATTATGAACCATTGGTTTTAGCGCGTGATGATGGCAGAAATATTCCATCTAACAGAATTATGGCTTTAAAAGGGAATTATAACGAGCTTATGCAGGGCGTAAAAGATCATGATGAAGAAATGACACGGCTTTTGGAAAATGAATTGGCGTCTTTATATATCCCGCCTGATGAAACACAAAAATGTATTTTTAAAATAAAATTTACCGGTCAGGAATTTTCCTTAAATCAGACAGATGCTCCAAGAGAGGTTGTATTAAAAGTTGTTGAAATTGTGTGCGGCTCAAATGCTTATCACAAAGATGGTTCAGTCAGAACATTTACTGTTTAAATTTAATAAATTGACTAAAAATAAAAAATAATTAAGATATTAATGTAAAGGGTATTAGGCAGGTAATGAAACTAATTAACAAACTAAAGGCTTTTGAAAACCAGTATGCTTATGTTAAATGGGCTATGGGTGGTGAATACGGTAAAATTAAATATGTAGGAGAAGATTATATAGAATTCGATATTGTTGATGTTGATACAATGTCATATCAGGAAACTGTGTTTATTGCTTCTCATTTGATATTGGAAGTTTCTATAGGCGGAGCTGATATATTCCGTATTGTCGCAGAAATTTCTTCTCAGCTTTAGTTTTCAGCAAAATTTAAAGGTATCTATAAAATACTTATAAAATTAGTTTGACATGATTGCTTATAACGTGTTACGGTATGTTATATAAGACATTGTGTTTGGAGTTAATTATGCCAGAAAACAGGAAGAAGAAAGTTTTACTTATAAAGTTATCTTCATTAGGAGATGTAATATTTAATGTCCCGCTTGCAAATGCGCTAAAAGATGCAGGTTATGAGGTTACTTGGCTTGTATCCGAAAAGGGGATTCAGATTGTTGAAAATAATCCTTGTGTCGACAGGGCAATACTGGTGCCTATGAAAGAGTGGAAAAAGCGCGGGATGTCATTTACCAGTTTTCTGGAATATTTAAGTATAATAAAACAATTGCGTGATGAAAAATTTGATATTGCGATTGATTCGCAGATGATGTTTAAAAGTCTATATTTTATGCTTTTTTGCGGTGCTAAGCGAAGAATTATTTCTAAAGAGGGGCGTGAATTATCATTATTAGGCGGTAATGAATGGATAGATAATATATCATATAAGCCGGATTCTCCGATTGTTATGAATTATTTGAGATATGCCAATCATTTGGGAATTGAAATTGCTCCTGAAGATATAAAAGTTACTTTGCCTTCGCGAAGTCAAACTCAAATAAGAAAAGTTGATGATTTACTTAAAAATATTGATAAATCTAAGAAAACTGTTGTTATTTCTCCTGCAACAACCTGGGGGAATAAACATTGGAATAAAGATAATTGGAGAGAGGTAGTCGATTATTTGTCAGATAAGTCCAACTTAATTTTCACAGGCGGTCCAAATGATAATGAATTGATTGAGTATATTTCTCAGGGCAAAGGTTTAAATCTTGCAGGAAGAACAGATATTCTTGAACTGGCAGAGGTCTTTTCAAGAGTAGATCTTGTTATATCTCCTGATAGTGGAAGTGCTCATTTGGCCTGGGCATCGCGTAACCCAAAAGTAATTGCAATATTTACCTGTACGCCAAAAGAAGTTCTCGGACCTTTGGGAAGTTATGACAAATATGTTTCTTTGGGTGGCAAAGGGCTTCCTTGTCAGCCTTGCTTTAAACGTAAATGTCTAATGACTCAGGATTTTGAAGCTTGTACATATTCTCCAGGTGTGGAAGAGGTTATTGATGCTGTTAATAGCTTGATATTTGCATAAAGTAGTGGTATAATCGAATGTTGTTAAGCTAATTTTGGAAAGATTGATGGGTTTGTTTAATAAAATCAAAGAATTTACAAATAGAGTTTTGGAAGTTGAAAATAATATATACAATGAAAAACGTGATTTTCTTGAGGTATATGAGCGTAATCAGGAATTAGAAAAAGAAATAGAAGAACGTACTGCAGAACTTAATGATGCAAATCGTCGTATGCTCACATTACAGCATATTTGGGATATGATGAATTCTTCTACCCCGCTGGAAAATGTATTGGAAGCTATTGTAAACAGTACTCAGGGTGAATTGGGTTATATGCATTGTGCTATTATACGAAAATGTAAAGATGCAGATGGGGATTTTTGCAGAATTATTGCACAGTCAAAAGATGATTTAATCGAACGCTTAAATCATATTATCGGTTCTCCGTCAATACAAACACGCCGTTTAAGTTATAGTGAGAACAGTATATTTTCTGACACATTGGCAATGAAAAAAATAATACAGACAAGATCTTTGGATTTGTCGCTCAAGGCTATAATGCCTGAGTTAAGTCAGGATACAATTGCGGCTGTTCTTACAAATCAGCCTGTACAATCAATAATTGCAATCCCTTTAATTCCGCGGGAAAAAGAATTCGGCTGGTTTTGTGTATTTTCTTCACGGGATGAATTAGCACCTGCAGAAACCGATTTTTTAAATCTTTTTGCAAAACAAATTGAGATGGCAATTACTATTGCTGATTTATTTCAAACTGTTAGAGAAGAGGCTGTTACAGATGCTTTGACAGGATTATTTAATCGCCGCTATTTTGAAGAAGCGTTGAATAAAGAAGTTGCTCGTGCAAAGCGCCAAAATATACCGTTTTCTGTTATAGGTATTGATTTGGACTTTTTAAAGAAAATAAACGATACATATGGTCATTCATATGGCGACGTAGCTATTAAAACGATTGCTGATATTTTGAAATCAAATGCACGTTCAATTGATATTCCGTCAAGAATTGGGGGAGAGGAATTTGATGTATTACTGCCTGGTATTTCATCAGAAGGTGCAATGATTGCGGCTGAGAGAATCCGTAAAGCAATTGAAAGTAAGGAAATTGAAACGATAGGGCATATAACAGGAAGTTTGGGTGTTGCAACATTTTTGGAGCATACTTCTAATGTTGAAGAATTGTTGGAATTGACTGATCAGGCAATGTATAGTTCAAAACGTAATGGCAGAAATCAGGTTACTTTAGCTAAGCCTATAACCGAAACTTCTTGGCAGGAAATAGCAGTTAATACATTTATTGATATTTTATCTAAAAATCGTGTACCTATGGCGCAAAGACTTTCAAAAGAGTTATGTCAAAAACTTAAAGACAGAGCTGATGAGGGTGAAAACAGACAAAATTCTCTCTATATGGTTGCGGATATGCTAACAAAACTATACAACCCAATGCACGAAAACGGAGTCGTCCGTAATAAAGTTCTTATGGCGGTGTCACTTGCAAAGAGATTTGACCTGTCAAAACAGGAAGTCGATAATCTTAAAGTCGCTATTTTGCTTTATGATATTGGTAACTTAATGATTTCTCCCGGATTATTGCAGAAAGCAACTCCTTTAACTGAAGAAGAAAAAGCAACAATAAAAAACCATCCGATTATTGCGGCTCAAAAGATTTTAAAACCGATTTCATATGTGCAGGATGTTTTACCGATTATTGAACACCACCATGAAAATTGGGACGGTAGCGGTTATCCAAGTAATAAGTCAAAAGATGAAATTCCTTTAACCTCTCAGATAATTTTGATTATTGATGAGTACTTTGCGCTGATTGAAGCAAGACCTTACAGAGCGAAGATGTCTAATCGTGATGCTATTGAAATAATTAAATCTGATGCAGGCAAAAAATGGAATACAAACCTTGTTAACGAGTTTATCTCTTTATTAGAACATGATATAGTATAGGCCGTGAAGGGTGAATGGTGAGTTGTGAATAGTGAATAGTCGGTTACAGGGTTTTATAAATGAATGGTGAGTTGTCTTTATCAGTCTTTATCAAATATTTCAACATCTATAAATTTGTAAAGGTCAATTCACGATTTACAATTCACAAATATGTAAGTTGGGCTTTCAGCCCGACATAGAAAAGAAAGCAGGTCGGCATTGCTATGCCGACATTATAATAAAACCATGAAAGAAAAAGAATTTATAAATATAATAAAAAATGTTTTGCAATCTGATTATATCGGGGATGACTGCGCATATCTAAAAGATTTTGGTATAGTCGTTTCACAGGATAGCCTTGTTGAAGATGTGCATTTCAAAAGAGGGCTAATCTCTCCGTTTCAGTTAGGTTATAAATCTGTTATGGTAAATATTTCTGATATTTGTGCAAGTGGTGCAAAACCAAAATATCTGACAATTTCCCTTTCTTTGCCACATGATATTGACTCGGATTTTGTAAAAGAGTTTTATGAAGGTGCAAAAAAGGCTTGTTTAACCTCTCTCCCCTTGGACAAGGGTGTAAGTATTGTTGGCGGAGATATAACTTCGGCTGATAAAATTTATGTTTCTGTCTGTGCAATAGGAGATGCAAAAGGGCGCAATATTTCATCAAGAAAAAATGCCAAAGAGGGTTACAAAGTTGTTGTATCAGGTTTACATGGTTCAAGTGGCGCAGGATTAAAATTGTTGCTTCAAGGCAAAAAAGAGCCGCAAAAATTTATAAAAGCACATCTTGAACCAATGGCACAGATTGAGTTTTCTCAAAAAATAAGTACACAGGGCATAAGATTCTTCGGGGATGAAATTTTGTCATTCAGAGCGAATGAAGTGAGCGTGGAATCTAAAATTTCATCCCCTCTGAATGACGCTACATACGCAATGATGGACACATCAGACGGACTTATGGACGCATTATCAACTATCGCAAACGAAAGCGGAGTTTTGTTGGAAATAGATTTTGACAAAATACCGCACGATAAGGACCTTGAACAATTTAACACTTGGCAGGATATGATTTTATTTGGCGGAGAAGATTACGGACTTGTCGCAGTGGTGCCACAGGAATTTGATGCCGGTACTCAAATCGGTGTTGTTAAAAAAGGTTTGGGAGTTGATTTAAACATAGACAACAAAACTATCCACTACTCAAAACAAGATGTCGAAGATAGAATTTTTAATCATTTTAATTAACAAAAAGGGTGCGAATATTCGCACCCTTTATACTACATTCGATAACCTGCATTATGTAATAATTCTTCGAGATTAACATTAAAAGGATTAGTTTCATTCAATTTAACATTTTTTTGCATATATGTTATGCGATTACTTTTTCTTGTATCATTTACGGAAATAGCACGCATAGTGTATTTATCAACTGTTCCGTCATGATTTAAATATGGTTTTGTTGTATCTATTACATATTTTGTATCCCGTGAGCCTGATCTCATTGTGTCAAATATTCCGTAGCCTCCGTGGTCTGTATTCAAATAAATCTTATGGTAAAATTATCATATGAGAAAATTTTTCGAAAATCTTTTAGACTGGATATATAAAAAGAAGTGTTATTTTTGCGGTTCGTCAAAAGAATGTGTAAAAATGTGTTCAAATTGTTACGACACACTTGAACATTTACCCGCCGAAATAAACAGAACTTTTAACGGCATAAATATCTATTGCGCAGGTGAATATTCAAAAAATCTCCAAAAAATGATACGAGGGATAAAATACCACCGCCAAAGTGACCTTGCATATTACATGGCAAAATTTATGTATGAGTACTGGCAAAAGCTTGGGCTAGAAGGTGATTTTCAGATTGTACCCGTTCCCATTTATCCAAAACGCAGAAAGAAACGTAAATATAATCACATGGATTTAGTTGGGGAAGAACTGTCCAAACTCTCAGGCTATGAGTTGAATACTAGTTTAATAAAGCGAATAAAAGATACCAAACCTCAATATAATCTGAAAAAAGCTCAAAGACTTGTTAATCTGGATAAAGCATTTGAAGTCGATAAAACAAAACTTATAGAAAATAAGCGTGTGCTATTGATTGACGATATTTGCACAACAGGTTCAACTTTTGAGGAAATGATTAGAGAACTGAACAAAGCAGAAATTTATGATATAGTGTGCTTTGCTACAACAACACCGTATATGGGATAAAATATGATACTGACTGATTTTGCAAAATTTTTACAAGGACATAATGAAGAACTAATGACACATAAAACCACGCCATTAGAACTTTTGCACAAATGGTTATTTCAGGTGATAAATAAAAATCCGAAAAATAATGTTGAAAAAATAATTCATAAAGAAATTTTGTATTGTGAAAACGAAAACGGCGATTATTTAATTGTTGGGAAATCTGACAGCGGGAGAAAACTTGTGACTTCCCTTATAAATTTTGCTGACAGTTATAAAAATTACAATCATGCAAAGTGGCTCGAAATGGTGGAACAAAAATATCACAAATAAGATATTTTTGTTCTTATAATGTAAATTATAAGAAAGAAGCATTGTTCACTTTTCTTTTTGATTGCGACGCAAAAAGAAAAGTGAACCGAAAAGAAAAACACGCTATTTCACTGCAATGCCTACCGGCATTGCTCCGAGCATAAGATATAAGTATAAAATGTTCATTCGTTTTTGTCCTTACGGACAAAAATCAATCAGGCGCCTAAAACTACGGCGCCTTTGATGATAATATCTCAAGCGCGCGCCGTTGTCCTAAGGCGCGCTAAGAGATTTTTGCCGATAGGCAAAAACACATATTACTGCGTTAGCAGTCTTATGCCGCCGAAGGCGGTATTGTAATCAGCGACGTTTTCTTTTCTTTGGTTCATTTCTTTTCTTTTGCCTCGCAAACAAAAGAAAAGAAATGAACAACTTATAATTTACATTATGTGAATTATCTTTACCTATTGTAAAGAATCTGGGCAAAATGCTTGTTTTTATGCTATAATATTGACATATAAGACTTGGAGGATATTGAATTGACTACTCAACAGAACATGTTTGGTGATGGGAAAATAGTTCCCGTAAATATAAGAGAAGAAATGAAGCGCTCATATATTGATTATGCAATGAGTGTAATTGTCGGTCGTGCATTGCCTGATGTAAGAGATGGTTTAAAACCCGTTCACAGACGTATTTTGTATTCTATGAACGAACTCGGTATGTACCCCGATAAACCATTTAGAAAATGCGCCCGTATTGTTGGGGAAGTTTTAGGTAAATATCACCCGCATGGTGACAGTTCTGTTTACGAAGCTCTTGTTCGTATGGCTCAGGACTTTTCGACAAGATATTTAATGGTAGATGGTCATGGAAACTTTGGTTCTGTTGATGGTGATGGCGCTGCTGCTATGCGTTATACAGAAGCCCGTATGCACAAAATTACTCAATCAATGCTTGCTGATATAGATTGTGAAACGGTTGAGTTCCAGCCAAACTTTGACGGTTCTTTGCAGGAACCTACTGTATTGCCTGTCAGGTTGCCGATGCTTCTATTAAATGGTGTTTCAGGTATTGCAGTTGGTATGGCTACAAATATCCCGCCTCACAATTTGTGCGAAGTCGTAGATGGTACAATTGCGTTAATTGACAATCCTAATATTACTATTGCTGAACTTATGGAATATATTAAAGGTCCTGATTTCCCGACTGCGGCTACTATTGTTGGTAAAAATGATATTAAACAGGCTTATGAAACAGGCAGAGGATCTATTACAATGTCTGCAGTTTCAGGTTTTGAAGAAATTGCAGGTGGTGCAGGCCGTCAGGGTCGAACCGCAATTGTTATTACAGAAATTCCTTATCAGGTCAATAAAGCTATGTTGATTGAAAAAATAGCTGACCTTGTAAAAGATGAAAAAATTAAAGGTATTTCTGATATTCGTGATGAATCCGACCGCGAAGGTATGAGAATTGTTATTGAATTGAAACGTGATGCAAAACCTGATGTTGTAAGAAATAACTTATACAAATTTACTCAGTTGGAAACAACGTTCGGTGTAAACATGGTTGCATTATGCGGTCAGCAGCCTCGTTTAATGAATTTGTATGAAGTATTAAACGAATTTGTTGAACACAGAATAGAAATTGTAACACGCAGAACAATTTTCTATCTCAAAAAAGCAAAAATCAGAGCGCATATCTTGGCAGGTTTAATTATTGCCCTGGGTTCGATTGATGAAGTTATAGAACTTATCAAAAAATCTAAAACCACTGATATTGCAAGAGAAGGTTTGATGAGTCGATTCGGTCTTGATGCTGATCAGGCAAATGCAATTCTTGAAATGCAATTACGTCGTTTGACAGGTCTGGAACAAGATAAGGTTAAGGCTGAATATGATGAATTGTTAAAGAAAATCGAAGAATATGAAGGTATTTTGGCTAGTCGTCAAAAAATTCTCGATATCATCAAAACAGAACTTCTTGACGATAAAGAAAAATATGGTGATGAAAGAAAGACTCAAATTGTTCCTGAACGCGGAGAAGTTACAATTGAGGATTTGACTCCAAATACTCCTATGGCCGTATTTATTACGCATCAAGGGTATTTGAAACGTATTCCTTTGGATACTTTTGAACGCCAAAACAGAGCAACAAGAGGTAAATCAGGTATCAAAACAAAAGAAGATGATGATATTCAACATTTCTTTACTGCAATGATGCATGATAAAGTGTTGTTCTTCTCATCAAAAGGTACTGTTTATAGTCTGAATGTATATGACTTCCCTGAAGGAGGTCGTCAGTCCAAAGGTTTGCCTATTATAAATGTTCTTCCTATTGAACAGGACGAAAAAATTACGGCTGTTGTTCCTGTAAGCGTATTCTCTCACGAGTTAAATCTTATTATGCTTACTAAAAAAGGTAATATAAAGAGAATTGAACTAGATAATTTCTCTAATATAAGAAGAAACGGAATTATTGCAATCGGGCTTGATGAAGGCGATAGCCTGAATTGGGTAAAACTTGCAAAATCTTATGACGAAATAATTATCGGAACATCTTGCGGTATGGCAATAAGATTCCCTATTAAAGATCTAAGACCGTTAGGCAGAAGTGCAAAAGGTGTAATTTCTATGAAATTAAGAACCGGCGATGAAATCGTTGGTTGTGATATTGTTCCGCAGGATTATGATGCTGATTTGTTGGTTGTAACTTCAGACGGATTTGGTAAACGTACAAAATTATCTGAATTCAGAACTCAAAACAGAGGCGGTATCGGTTTAATTGCAACTAAGTTTAAGACTTCATCATCAAGACTTGTTGCACTTACTATCGTAGAAGATAGTGATGATATTATGCTTGTTACTGCAAATGGTGTTGTTACAAGAATAAATGCAGGCTCAATTTCGCAACAAGGTCGTCCTGCAACAGGTGTCAGAGCGCAAAACTTAAATGAAGGCGATAGTGTTGTATCAGTAAATAAAATCTTAAATCCTGATGAAAGTGATGCTGTAAAATCTTCATCAGCGCAGGTTGAATCTGATGGACAAAATGAAGTTCAGCAGACCAGCCTTTTGACTTCGCAGGAAGCGCAAGAACCTTCAGCAGAAGAATAAATAATTATATTAAAATAATAAAAAACGAGGCCTAAATATTAACTATTTAGACCTCGTTTCTTATTATTTTATTTCTTTTTTAAACGTTTCAGTTTTCCGTATGTGTTATTTAAATATATAAATTCGTTATTATAAATTTCTTTTATATCTTTTGCTGATAATTTTGGATTAATTTTCTTCATTTTATCAATATATATTTCAAATTCATTAAGTTTGGCTATGATATCTTTTATGTCAAAAATCCTTTCGCCGGTAGCATCTGTTTGTTTAAGCATATAATTAACAAGTTTGCGGTTTTTACCGTTAATTTTTGAGTATAATTTTATTGCATCTTTATTTTCAACTTTTGGTCTAAGACCTGCAAGCCTTTGAGTTTTTCTTGTTTCGCGGATTGAATTGAATATTTCCGGAAGAAGCTTTAATCTCATAACCATTGCACCATTATTATACGCTTCTTTTTGTTTTGCCAGAGTTTTTTCTCCGAGTTTTTGTTTTATTATTTCATTTACGTCATTTTGCACCCGAAGTTTTCTAGCCTCTCTTGATTCTTTAAATGTGCGTTTTAATTCAATTTTAGCTGTATTATCTTTATTCTCTTTTTCAGTTGTAATTTTTATTGGCTCTGAAACTTGACTTGAAGATTTTGATTGACTTTTTTCATAACGGATAATATTAATTTTGTTTTCGATTTTTTTAAGAAATTTACTGAATTTGGATTCTTCTTTGGAAAATCCTGCCTTTATAGAAGCATCCAGCCTGTATGCATATCCCGGAGTTATGAAAAATGGATTTTCTACTTCATTTTGAAGAGCTTTTACTCTCTCTTCTTTATCTGTATAATTAATAATTCTTGCGATATTTTTGTGGAATATTTCAGCCTTTTTAGCCGGTACAATAGATAAAATCTCTTCCAATTCGTTTATTGAATGTAGTTTTGGATTATCTTTTAGTATATTATTTATAAAATTTGCACTGCTTTCATCATTATCTATTCTGTTAAAAAGGCTTTTCATAGCTTTGATATCGGAATTATCTTCAGGTTTTTGTGCAAATTTAAACCTGTCAAGCAATTCTGTTCTTATGTCTATATTTTTTGGATTAGAAGTCTTATACATATCTAAAATATCTGAGATTGCATTTTTAGATAAATCTTTTTTATTTGGAAAATATTCTAAAAATAATGATTTTAATAAAATTTTTCCTTCGTGAGAATAATTGTTTTCTAATGTTTCAATATTATTAGAAAATACTGATTCTAAATTATCAATTTTGATAAGTTGTTTTACATTATATTTTACATCATATTGTCTGGAACTATATTTCCCGTCTGCTATAAGTTTATCAAGTTCTTCTATTGCATTATCATTTTCAGTATTTAATTTAAGATATGAAGAGTAATTGTCTGTATGTTCAATATATTCTTTTTTATTTGGGGAAGTAAGCATTTTTAAAATCTTCTTAGCGCTTCTTGTTGAATTATCAAGAATATCGTTTTGAATTTTTTGAATAAAACTTAAACCTTTTTTATCTTCTGCATTTTTAAAAATCTGCAAAATTAATTCAAAAGGGGCATTGGTTTTATTTGCAATCTGAAAGTGTTCAATTTGTGGTTTTGTTATATATTTAAATGTTTCTATAAGTGCATCCGGTGATTCTTTTAAATTGTTATCCCTGTTGAAATTTCTTGCATTATAGTGTGCAGTAAGTGCTTTCAGGAAACTAAATCTTTTTTCATTTATCCCTTTTGTAAGGTCTGTAATTGTAGATGTTTGAACCCCAAGGATATTACTTATTTTTGAACGGTTATAATTTAAAATTTCCTGTTCTTTTGCTTTTTTTGCCGCATGGGTCAATAGTGATTTAATGTTTAAACCTTCAAACGAAGTTTCTTTGTTATGGTTATTGTATTTATTTTCAAAATTATAACCATATATTTTGTTTATTTGCATAGAGCCTCCACTAGTGTAAATGTATAAGTATTTTTTACAATTTTATATCAAAAAAAAAGAAATACCATAGTATATCCAAAAATATATACAAAAATTAATCATACGAACATTGGGTTTACTTTTTTATAAATATTATTAAGATAAGAGTATGAAAAAATTATTATCGATACTTGTCGCATTATTAATATTGAATACTGTTTGTATGAGCGGTAGTTCGTTTATTACAGGTAAGTTTGTGCTGCCTGCATATGCGCAGGATGACGATTTGTGGGGGAATTTTAATACTGATTTATCCAGTCCCAAAGAATCAAGATTTGTCAGTGATGAAGAATTTGAACAGGCAATAAAAAAGAAAAATAAAAAATTAGATAAATGGAAAAAAATCCTTTTAAATAACGGTTCCCCAAGAGGTGAAGAATTTTCTCAATCAAATGAAACAGAAGCAATAAATAATAATCAGGGTGCTGATGCATCTTTGCCTGTATTAGCTTTGCCTGTTGAAATAAAAGTTGGAGATGGTTATATTCCTGTCGGGCATTATCAGGTAGAGGGTAAAAATGAGGACGGAAAAATTGTGCTGAATTTGTATCAGGCACATACTCTTATGGCTACTATACCTGCAACTGAAACTAATGAGGATTATGAACAGGAAGAAATATTGTTTGCAAATTGGGTAAACGAAGATGATGACCATATAAAAATTATATATGGTTCTTTAGATTATAATGCTTATGCAATTGTCAGCATTTCGCAGTAGTTTATAATTCAATGTCTGAGTGTTTAATCGGTGCGCCAATTACTCTTTCAAGTTCTGCCGCATTGATATTGTAATTTAATAAGACATTGTAATAATCAAGCTGAGCATTAAGGTATGTGTTTTCGGAATCTTTAAATTCTATTGCATCACCTAACCCAACCTGATATCTTCTGAACGCTTGATATTGTTGTTCTTTTGCTTGTTGTAGCGCAAGTTTGGAAACTCTTATACTGTCAAAAGAGTTCATAAGATTAATATATGCGCTTTTTACATCAAGATAAACATTTTGTTTTTCTTTTTCATAATCTGCTACAGCTTTTTTATAAGTTGCAGTGGCTTCATCAGCTTGTTTTTTTAGTTTCATCAAATTTACACTGGAGTATTGCAATTGTGCACCAAATTGATATCCGTAGTCACTGTTTATTTCTCGTCCGCCGTGTTGATAAGATCCAAATATATTTATATTCGGAGTGTATGCTCTTTTGGCTGCACGAATTGCTAATTCGGAAGCATCCATTTTTTTCTTAGCAGAAAGAAGTGACGGTCTTGATTCCTGTGCGGTTTGTATTAA
This sequence comes from uncultured bacterium, assembly GCA_902794035.1. Lineage (GTDB taxonomy): Bacteria > Cyanobacteriota > Vampirovibrionia > Gastranaerophilales > Gastranaerophilaceae > Zag111. The sequence goes on along the minus strand of CADBFN010000005.1, from coordinate 39,438 downwards.
ATCAGTAAAATTCACGATATATTCTTTTGAATTCAAATCATCTTTTAATACCACTCCTGCAAGTTCAGGGATACCTACTGCATTTGCAAGCTGGACGGCAGCAAGTTCCAATGTATTTTTTGCTTTAATTTCATTAAGTTGTGCTTTTCCAAGGTTGTATTCAGCATATGTAACATCAATTTTTGGTTTTTTACCAATTTCATAGTAAGCTCTTGCCTGTTTTAACTGAAGTTCATAATCCTTTACAGTTTCCGCGTAAACTTCTTTCTGTACTTTTGCAAATACCATATTGTAATACGCAACTTTTACGTTATAAATAACTCTTTCAATACTTGTTTCGGCATCATAACGAGTTGATTCATAAATTCTTTGTGCGTTATCTGCCATTGCTTTTGTTTTCCCAAAATCAAACAAAAGCATATCGGCTGAAAGATTCGGAACATAGAACATATTGTATGTTTGCGGAATCATACCTGCCATTGCTCCACCCATAGTCATAAGCATGTTGTTCCTTGAATAACTTATTCCTGCTGTTAGTTTTGGAAAATAATTACTCCACGCCTGACCGATTTTTGTTTTATAAATCTCAGCATTGCTTATTGCTGACATAATTGTAGGGTTGTGAGTAATTGCAAGTTTAATACAATCTTCAAGTGTAACTTCCTGTGGAAGGTTTGAAGTATCGTAAAAATTAATTTTACTGTCAATTACAGGGAACTTTGTTTCATACATTCCTTCTGCTTCCTGAGAAGATTTTTCTTTTGTTGTTTTTTTTAATTTTGTTTTTTTATTTTCTTGTCTTTGATTAACTTTTTTTTGTTTTTCAGGTTTAACAATTTGTACTGGTTCTGTATTTTTTGCGATTTTATGTGTCCCTAAAGCGTTTGCTTTATCGTTTTTTATTTGATTAACAATTTCTTCATCAGGCATATTTATTGATATATTTGATTTCTTGGCAAGGGATGTATTTATCCCTGCAGCCATAATTGAAATTATTAATGCTATATTTATAATCTTTTTCATTATTTTTTCCTTTATTCTTCGATTGTTAAATCCTCTTGTGTTATCGGATGTTTAGGGAATTTATCAACAAATTCCTGTACTATTACATAAAAAGCCGGGGTAAGTACGGCACCAAGAGTTGCGGCTGCAACCATACCGCCAAACACAGTAGAACCGACAGAAATTCTTGAATTTGCACCTGCTCCGCTTGCAAAAATCATTGGTAATACCCCGATAATGAATGCAAGTTCTGTCATCATAATTGCTCTGAATCTTAATTTCGCCGCTTTCATTGCCGCATCTTTGACAGATAATCCATTGTTTTCGTGCTCTGCTTTTGCAAATTCTACAATCAGAATTGATTGCTTAGCAGCAAGACCAATCAATGTAATCATACCGACTTGCGAATAAATATCAAAAGACTGATTTATCATTAATTGGAATATCAATGCCCCTAAAGCTGCAACCGGTGAAATCAGAAGTACAGCAAAAGGTATTGTGTAGCTTTCGTACAATGCAACAAGGAACAAATATACAAATATCAGTGCAAAGCATACAATCATAATAGTTTGTCCTGATGCTTCTCTTTCCTGAGCGGATGTACCTGACCAGTCAAATGTCATATCTGACGGCAGTACTCGTTTTGCTACTTCTTCCATTGCGTTCATTGCGTCTCCGGAGCTTTTGCCAGGTGATTGCTGACCCTGAATTTGAACTGATGTATATAAGTTATATCTTGTAATTGATGCGGTCCCAATTGTTTGTCTCAATTTTACAAGTGAAAGTATAGGAACCTGAACGCCTGCTCTGTTAGTAACGTATATACCTTCCAAATCCGTAGCTTTGTCACGGAATCTGCTCAGTGCTTGTAATTCAACCTTAAATACACGTCCGTATTTATTAAAGTCATTAACATAGTATGTCCCGAGCATTGATGCCAGTGTGGCGTATAATTCCTGTAAATCAACATTTTGTGCCATTGCTTTGGCATAATCTATATCAAGAATATATTGTGGCACATTCGCCTGAAATGTTGTATTGACGTTGCTTAAAGATTTATCCTGATTCGCCGCCATAATGAGTTTATTAGCCCATTGTTCCATTTGTTGCGGAGTATAATCCCCTTGTGATAACATCTGGAACTCAAAACCACCCATCATACTCATACCCTGAATTGCAGGAGGAGAGAATGATATAATTGAAGCTTCTTTTGTATTTGCACCAATGACTCTTATTTTATTTAAAATTGCATTGTGAGATAAATTTGTCGGACGTCCCTGGATTTTTCTTTTTATCCATCTTAATGGTCCGATTTTTCTGTAATCATAGTCTTTTAACAAGATGATGGCAAATGCGGAGTTTGATGCACCATTCCCGCCGAATACCGTAAGTCTTTGCTTATCAACACCATCAATTTCGCCTACCTGTGCAACAAATCGTCTTGCAACTTCTTCTGTTCTTGGCAATGATGCCCCGTCAGGTAGTGTTATACTTGAAATTAAAACCTTTTGGTCCTCATCAGGAATAAAACCTGTTGATGTAATTTTAAATGCCAATGCGGTTAATAATAAAATTGCAACATAAAATATTATAGTTAGTTTTTTGTTATATACGAACTTTTCAACAAATTCCATATAAAAATTTTCTAATTTATCAAAACCCTGATTAAATTTAGTTACATATTGCATAGTACGTTGGTTTACTCTGCTTATAATATGTTTTATATGTGCTTTTAAAGATGATTCGTGCATATCAATTTCGCTGTTTTGTCTTTTGCCTAAGAAATGAGAGCACATAGCAGGAGATAATGATAATGCACAAATTGCTGAGATTGCAATTGAAACTGCAATACAAACCGCAAATTGTTTATACATAACCCCTGTCATTCCGCCCATGAATATAATCGGAACAAATACAGCCATCAAAACCATAGCCATTGCAACAAGTGATGCTCCAACTTCTTCCATAGTAAGTTGGGTCGCAATAATGGCAGATTTACCTTCGTCAATGTGTCTTTTTACGTTTTCAATTACAACAATCGCATCATCAACTACAACCCCGACGGCTAAAACTAATGCAAACAAAGACAAAAGGTTAATGGACATATTCATAACCTTTAAGGCAAAAAATGTACCGATTAAAGAAACCGGAATCGTTGCACAAGGAACAAGTGTCGCCATTCCGTCGCCTAAGAATAAATAAATAATCAATACAACTATTAAACCTGTCAAAAGAATGGTAAATTCAACTTCTGACATTGATTCTTCAATGTAATCGGCATCGTCTTTTGTTGTCATTATTTGTAAGCCGTTATTTAATCTTGAATTAAGTTCTGCAACTTTTTTATGTACGGCTTTAGACATGTCTATAATATTTGCGTCAGGTAACTGTGAAATGACAATAACCGCAGAAGGTTTACCATCAACCAAACCTAAGTTCTGATAGGTTTGAGCTCCGAGTTCTACTTTTGCGATATCTTTAATTTTTACGTTTGAACCATCTATATTTGAACGAATAATTATATTTTCAAATTCTTTAACATCCTGTAATCTGCCCTTAGTTTTCAGTGTAATCTGGAGTGCCTGTTCATCATCAGTTGGTCTTTGACCGAGTGCACCGGCTGTTACCTGAGTATTTTGAGCGGCGATTGCAGCTTTGACTTCACTTGTTGAAATATTTAATCCTGCCATTTTTTGCGGGTCAAGCCATATTCTCATTGAATAGTCGCCTGAACCGTAAACATCAACATCTGCAACACCTTCAACACGTTTTAATTCGTCTTTTACATAAATTGAACCGTAGTTTGTCAAATCTAATTGTGACCAATTACCCCTTTGCGGAATAAGAGTTAAAATTAAAGCACCTGAACCTGCAGTTCTGCTGATTGCAGTTACCCCCGTTCTTTGTACATCTTCAGGTAACTGCGATTGTACCTGCTGAATTCTGTTTTGGACATTCATGAGGTTTACGTTTTTATCAGTTCCGACTTTAAAGTACATCTTTAACTGATACATACCGTCATAGCAGGTTGAAGTCATATATGTAAGGTTTTCAACACCGTTTAATTTTTGTTCCAAAACGGTTGCAACTGAAGATTCAACAACTTCCGCACTTGCGCCCATATAATTTGCACTAACCTGAATTTGCGGAGGGGTAACATCAGGATAGCTTTCCTGTTTTAACCCTGCAAGTGAAATCAATCCCATTAAAACAATACAAATTGATATTACAAGTGCAAATCTCGGTTTTTGTATAAAGAAATATAATTTTTTCTTATCAAATATTTTTTTCATTTTCAGTCCTGTATTTTATAACTATTATTTATCGCTTTTTTGTTTCTTTTCGTATTCTTCTTTTGTTAATATTTTAACTTTTTGCCCTTCGACATTTATATTCTGAACCCCTGCTACAACAACTTTGTCATTTTTATCTAATCCTGATTCAACAATCCAGTGATTATCAATTTGTTCAGAAACTTTTATATCTTTTCTTTTTACGGTGTTGTCTTTATTTACAACCCATACATAGTACCCGCTCATAGCATCACCCTTTGTGCAGGCCTGAGGCACTGTCATATATTTGAATTTCTTAGGTGAAACCAATAATACTTTCATATAATCTCCCGGAACAAGCCACCAGTCAGAGTTGTCAAAAGTCGCACGCATTTGGATTGAACCGGAATTTTTATCAATCTGGTTATCAACAAAATCAACTACACCGGTTTTGTCATACCATTTACCGCCTTCAAACTGAACTTTTACTTTTACATCTTTAAATTCATTACTTGCTTTGAGCATTTTTATAAAATCTGAGCTTCTCAGACTGAAGGTTACATAAACAGGATCCATACTTGATACATTGACCAGCGGACCTGATGTCAGTGATACATAGTTTCCTTCGGTAATTTTAACTTTACCGATTCTTCCGTCAATTGGAGATTTTATTGTTGTATAACTCAAATTAACTTTTGCTAATTGTAATTTTTGTCTTGCTGCATCTAACAGAGCCTGATTTTGGTTTCTTGAAGCCAAAGACTGATCAACGTATGAATGGCTGACTAAATCTTCTTTAATCAGTGCATTTGCTCTGTCTAATTCCTGTTGAGAATTTAAAAGCAGTGCATTGTATTGATTTACGTTTGCCTGAGAGTTACGAACTTCAAGCTGAAATTCCTGAGGATCTATCTGGAAAAGGGTTTGTCCTTTTTTTACATAATCACCTTCATTAAAATATTTTTTCTGCAAAAATCCTGCAACACGAGCCATAACATCAATTGAATATTTTGCTTCAACACGTCCTGTTGATTCAGCTGAAATGTATGAATCTGTATTTACAGGAGTATCAACAACGACTTCCTGAGGCATTTTCATCATTTGCTGCATAATTAGTCCCGTGACAAGTCCTGAGGCTTTATTGTAAATTATAGGTGCAATGATTATTGTCAATATGACAATAGCAAGTTTTTTTCTGGTCATTTTTATGTTTAATTTCATCTTTCTTTTCTCCAATGCTAATTCATATGTTCAATTTAATCATAAACAGACCTGGTAAACAAGATAACAGCAATAAGTAATGTTACAATAGCAATTATTTTTTTTTTACATATTTTATATGAGTATGCAACAAATAACTGATTCAAAAATACATCATCAATATGGTTATTGCAGAAATAGTGACGGTTATTACCGGATTAAATCGTGTTTATTCGATAAATATGTTCCTTTGAGGCAGGCTATTTCTGAAATCAAATCTGATAAGACTCTTTTTAGTGACTTATCTTGCTACAGGCATTTTAATAAAAAGACGATAAATCAGATTCAAAGTGATTTGTATGAAAATAAAAAATTAGGTGATGTCAAAGTTATAGGACTGGTAGGTTATGGGCAAACTGCGTTAGTTTTTGAAACTGAAAGCGGAGATATTTTGAAAATTACAAGCCGTGATCATTTTTTAGGCAGAAAGCCTGAAAAATTTGATATGCCAATAATAATTCACGACAAATTGGCTCCAAAAAGTTTCTGCCACTACTATATTGAAGAAAAAACAAATTATGTCTGCAGTTTTAACGATTCATTATCTTCAATATTGGAAGAAATTAAAAATTTAGGGTATAAAACTGTGGATATTGGCTTGCATCAGTTTGGAAGGACAAGTGATAACAAAATTGTACTGCTTGATCCTGAATGTGTAAGAAAGAAGGGAATACTGGGACTTTTAAAATATAAACTGGCTAAAATAAAATCTTATCTGATATTATTAAAGCACTAATATGTGTCTGAAATTTCTTTTGTAATTTTTCATTAATATTTGGTCAATTTTTCAAAAAAAAATACTTTATATTAATAGTGTAGAATATGGAACCTTAAAATGGTCGGTGTAAATTTTGAAAAATTATATATGCGTGCAATAAATAAATATTGCAGAAAAGCTATGCCAAATGATTGCCCGCTAAAAGTTTTTAAAGGTAAATCTTTATCATCTCCAAATTGTGATGTTGTTCAAATAAATCAGGTTGCGAAATCATCAAAAGTTGTTACGGATTCTCTTTCAAAAGATTTATCAGAAATAACGGAAAGTGAATATAATCGCTTGTTATTGGAGCTGAATTCTAAGAAGATGCGCCATATCGGACCATTAGGTGACGTTATTGGGGATTATTATCAATCATTATTATATTTGGCTGAAGACGGTGTTCAGGTTCCGCAAAAAATGAAAGCTTTAAAAATGTATATAGGCAATGGCTCACAGAATACAAAATCTCATTGTCGTGAACTATACTTAGATATAAATTATTTTTTAAGTAATTATAAAGGGAATTTTATACCAAAATTAGAAAAAGGTGCAAATGCCAACAAAACAAAGGGATTGATCAATTTTGATTCTGATACCGCAAAAGATGTAGTCAAATGTCTGGATTACTCATTAAAAGAAGTAGATAAAGAATTTGGAGTATATAAAGGATTTGTTTACCGAAACGGTAAAATGTCTTCAAATAGCGGGACTTATGTTTCAACATCAAAGGATTTAAATTGTATAATGGGCGATACTTCAGAATTTCACGTAATCAAGACAAAACGCGGGCATGATATACATAAATTTCAGCAAAAATATTATCCGGTAAACGAATCAGAAAATGAGATTTTATTGCCAAGAGATGCACAATACCGTGAATTAACAGGTTTGCAATACGAAGAAGAACGTCAAAAATTAGCCAAGGCAAAATATGAGTATTTAAAATTAGGTAATGAAAATATAACGTTTGAAGAAGTTTTGGCAAGAACTCATGTTTGGGAAGAAATATAAAATTAACCGGTAAAAGAATTGTAACGCAACTGTCGGTTTGAGAAGGAAGAACATATTTTTTAAGAATTTTTGATTTAAAAAGTATAATTTTGTTATGTTATTCTTGGATTTCACCCAACTTACTGATTAACGATAGTTTTTCTCCATAATTTAAATTTTAAAAGTAAACTTCTTACTTTTGCTTTGAAATTTGCATTAGTAAAATTGGCGATATCTCTGTAAAAAAGAATCTCCGTTCCTTTGCTATATTTGTTATTGTGTATGTAACTGTTTTCGTGAATTCTCCATTTTGTTAATTTTTTGTCAAGATAATAAAATTTACATTTTTGAGCCAATTGTGTCCAAAGATAGTAATCCACGATGGCTTTTAACGGAGAATTAAAATTACAATTTACAAATAATGATTTTTTACACATTACAATTGAGAAAGTGCAAATCCAATTTCTATATACAAATAAAGAAGAAAAGTCTTTTTCATTATTTCCGGATTTGGCCATTGAGGAAAGTCTATTGTAAAAAAATCTGTTATTTTTTTCTATTTGTTCTTTATCTCCAAACATTTCTAAATCGGAATATATGAATTCAACATTTGGTTTTTCTTTAACAACATTGAATTTTTCTTCCAAATAATTATTCTCCCAAATGTCATCTGCTTCCAAAAAGGCAACCCATTCACTATTTGCTTTCGATAAGCCCAGTTGTACAGTAGCAGGTAAACCTTTGTTAATGTTTCCTTCGTGTGTATATAATTTTATTCTTTTATCTTTAAGGCAATATTCTTTTATTACATTCAAAGAATTATCACTGGAACCGTCATCAACAATAATCATTTCCCAGTCTTGAAATGTCTGAGCAATAACGCTTTCTATCGCTTCTTTTATATAATCTTGGTAGTTATAACTTGCTGTAATTATGCTAACTTGTGCCATATCGATCTTTTAATGTCTCTTATTATAGTGGTGTAATAATTCAATGCCCAAAATTGCCAGCCTAAACCCACGATAAACAGGCTCAATATTAAATATGAATTGCCACCAGTGTCTTGTTAATTTTCTATACAATTTCCTATCGTTATCTCCAATAGGATTCAATGTTTTTGAATTTGATGATAAACTTCCGTAGTGATATATGTTTTGTCCGCAGATATAATAATTTTGTTTATGTTCTCTTTTATTTTGTAAAAATATCCAATCATCACCGCAATATATCTTGAGTTCATTTGGAATTTCATAATAGGAAGATTTATAAAAGAAAATAGCAATGCCCCAATGCATACATCTTCCATCAATCTGCTCCAGTTTAAGTTGTGTTATTTCCGGATTAGGCATCATTTCTTTAGTTTCTTTAATATAATCAACAGAAAAACCAATACAGCCCATTTTAGAATTCATCTGTGAGATTACATTTTTGCAAAAATCATCCGGAATTATAATGTCGTCATTTAAAAGTGCGACTATATCTTCTTTTGCCTCTTTAACTCCTAAATTCCAACTGGGATTAACATACAAATTTTTTTCCGGGGTGATAACTCTTAATTTTTCGTTTTCACAATTATAGCCTGTGCAAGAATTATCAATAACAATTATTTCTGTGACAGATTCATCAACAGACAGTGTTTTTACTAAATTATCTAAAAACTCTTTATTTTTTTGTAATGTAGGAATAACAACAGATAATTTATTCATACAGTTTCTCCTCCGTTACTAAAGAATAAATTTCCGGATACTCAGAAAATACTTTTTTATATGCTTCAAAAGGTGACATTCCGGAGCCATTTGCATTGTTTATTTTACATAGACCGTTTTTTCTTGTATCTTCTCGTTGATACATATTCATATTTTTACATTTTAAGTAACATATTTTAGTCTTATTCAGAACGGCCATCGCCCAGAAATAAATATCATCCTGAGTTGGTATAAAATTTAAGATTTTTTCTTCATTAAGTACATCAGGGTGTAATGAATGTGGCGGAAATAGTGTTCCAGAACCGCCCATGAGCACATTTGCAAATGAAGGTTTGTAATTATAATTTGCCCGATACGGCAGTGCTAAAACGTTATTCCCTTTTATATTCAAGTAAGTTGCGCCTCTTGTATAGATATAGCGGTTATCCTTCTTATATGCACTATAAAGTTCTTCCAGCCAATCTTTTTGATAATATAAATCATCATCAGCGGTAACAATAATATCGTTCGGAAATTCCTTTAAAGCCGGTACTAATTTTTTGTATGGTTTTAAATCTTCACACCACTTTATTTCCAATCCTAATTCTTTTAATTTTAACAACCCTGCAGGTAAGTCGTCTTCCTTATTGTCAAATTGAGATCCTGCTAACCACAAAATCACTTTGTCAGGTTTGACCGTTTGATTTAAAAGGGTATTAATAGTTTTTTCAACAGAATCTATCCTCCCGGGAAAACTTGTCAGTGACACAATCAACTGAGGGGTTCTTTTCTCTGTTGTTACACCATAATCAGTGGCTTTTTGATATGGGAATTTTGTTTTAAATTTTAAAGATACTTTTATTTTTTTTAATAATTCAAAATATATATGAGAATCTATGATTCTAAAAAAGAAAAGTTTTCTTTCATTTTTTATTTTCAATTTCTCAAAATTATATTCTATACGCTTATTATTGGAGGGCTTTTTTAAGTATGTTAAATACGCAGTGTACCAGAACTTAGGCCGTAATAGATTGAATGGTCGGTTCTTAAAAAATTTCAGAAATGTAATTATCTTATTAATTGTAACCCATTTAAATTTTTCTCTTTCATCTATGGCCCAAGGGGTATATTCAATTGCTTCAAAGTATTTTTCTTTGAAGAATGTAACTGCTCCGAATATCCATGGCTTTTGGTTCCCAATGTAGTGAATAATTTTAGGTTTTCGTGTAAAAGATGATCTGCTCATGAACCCTGAGACCTGAACATTCCATTCGTCATCTAAAATAGCAATATTGTTTCCCAAAACAAAATTTATGATATCTTGATCGCCGGTTTTAATTTGTTCAGTATGTTTTATCGCATATTGTTCGTATTTATCTTCAATATTATTTTTGCGTATATTATTTAAATTAAAAAGTAATACCCCTGCATTTACATATTTTGTATTCTCCCATTGTTTTTTATGTTTAACTCGAACGTCTAAGACCCCGCCTGCAGATTTTGTTTCTATATTTGTATTAAATAACTCTGACAATGAGCTACACACTATTGTGTCACAATCGAGGTATATTATTTTACTGATTTGTGGCAACATTTTTGCCAACTTTAATCTGTAGTAAGTTGATATGCTAACATATGAATGTGTTTGAATATCTTTGTATATTTTAAAATCTTCTTTATTTACTTTGACAAATTCGATATGGCATGGTTTTATTGCTTCAAGACTTTTTAGCTTTATTTTATTATCATTGGAAAGATCTCCGTCCAGTATATAAAAAAATAATTCATCTTTGTCGTAAGCATTTATTAATACTGATGCAATAGTTGCAGCAGCATATTTTGAGTAATTATCGTCCGGTGAGATACAAATATTAATTACCATAATTCCCTCAGATCTTTTATCTACTAATACTTTTTTGTAAAAAGTATTACATGTAATACCATAGCATAAAATTCAAAAAGTATTACATGTTTCTAGTATTTGTATTAAGAATTATTAATAAGGTTATTTAGTTATTATTTCCAATGTATTTTTTTATAAATAAAAGGAAATAATAACTATGTTTTTATATGATGATAAAGAATTCGTAGGAAAAAAAATTAAGCAATTGCGTACAAATGCAGGGCTTTCTCAGGCGGAATTGTCTGAGAAAATAGGTATGACTGAGAAGAATTTGAGCAATATTGAAAGAGGTTTACAGTACCCTGCATTGAATAGTTTTCTAAAACTCTTGGATATTTTGAATGTTTCTGTAAGTGAATTTGGGGTAAATATTATAAATAATAGTATTACTCCTGAGAAAGAACAAATTTTAAAAGAAATATTTTTGGCCAGCAACACAGAATTAGATGCTTATTCCCAAATAATAAAGATTATAAAAAATATTAACAAATAATAAATTTTTGAGTTTATATAATACGACTTTTTGTCTGATTAATACAAACAGTAAGCAAGGTCGGGTAAACTTTATACCTGCCAACCTGCATTTATTTTATTATTGTCAAAATGGACAAAAAAATACACAAAATCTGCTCCCGCATCTGCTCTCAGGCCGTTCGAATATAAAAGAACAGTCGGTTTGAGAAAAAACATACATATTTAGAATTCTAATTATATGTCGGGTTGAAATCAAACATATATACTAAAATTGACTTTATATTTAAAATACTATATAATTAAGTATGTATATGAAAAACTTGACTAGAGAAGAATTTTCCCAAATTTATGAAAATCAATTTTTGCCAATATTAACCCCTCTTGAGCAAAAAAGAAAAATAGATAAAAAAAAATCAAAGCCATTTGAGATTCTTTGCGTAATTTTTGGATTAAGTATTATTATCACATCATTTTTGCCAAATACTCCTTTTCCGGAAATAAGGATTGTTTCTGTGATTCTTTTAATTATTACTATTTTTATCGCAGGTAATGTGTGCCCGGGAATAAGGGATGATGTAAAAAAAGAAGTCATAACAAAAATTCTTTCTTTATTTGGGCAGTTTTATCTTACAACTGATAAATACCCCATAACAGCAAAAACTATAAAAGAAATGGGCTTATTCCCAAGTTTTACCGATATTTATTGTGATGATGTGATAGAGGGAATTCATAAAGATTTAAATCTTACAATTAGTGAAACCCATCTTTTTCATAGCGAGCAGATTGGCAAACACGCTCATATTTTTGATGATTTCCATGGTTTGCTTTTAAAAATTCAAATGCACAAGAAGTTTACAGGCAAGACAATTGTTGGTGTAAATCATAATATAAGAAAATTAAAGGGCTTTGAGCAAGTAAATTTGGAAGATATAGAATTTGCTAAAAATCTGAAAGTGTTTTCGACTGACCAGATTGAGGCGCGATATATACTAACAACCGCATTTATGCAACGATTATTTGAGCTTGGAGAATTTTTTGCAAATAATGGAGATGCAGTTAGCAACAAATCAAATTATACTGCATTCTCGCAAGAGGACCTTTTAGTCTCAGCTGCATTTATAGATGGTAATGTTTATCTTTTTGTTCCAACCAAAGAGGACTTTTTTGAAATTTCTGAAAGTGAAAGCATACTTAATGTTGATAAGTATTATGATGTATATTGTCAAATTCAGCATATTTTGTCAATAGTTGAATACATGAAATTTGATATGAAATTGGGATTGTAAACGTCAAATGTAATTTATAAATTTACATAAAAAAATACCATTGTACATATATTATCTTGACAGATTAATTTGCTACAAGGCTGTATAAATAATTCCAGTAGGTTGGCATTACTGACTAATACTTTTGTGTGCAATTATGTGCAAAAGTGTGTAAGAATAGTGCAAATAAGCGGACATTTTGGTTCCCGAAACCGACATTCCGGCAATTTTGAGTCAACATGCTTCCGACCTCGCAAAATTGGCAAAAGCTGGATTGCTTCGGGCATTCGCCCTCGCAATGATATAAGCCCCTTCCGACCAAATGTCCTGATAAAAGGTATCACTCATAAAACAAAACTGGAGGGCATAACGTAAGTTATACCCTCCAGTTTGGGCATGAAGAGACTCGAACTCCCACGCTTGCGCACTAGTTCCTAAGACTAGCGTGTCTACCATTCCACCACATGCCCATATTCAGTTGTCAAATTTGTTTTGGATTCACTGCGCCTCGCATTAAACGGTACCGCTCGCAATTAGCCAAAATATTCATTATTGGCATAATTGCTCGTCTTTCGCATTCGCTCATACCTCTGCTCGGCTTGCACATGCCCATATTCAGTTGTCAAATTTGTTTTGGATTTACTGTATAAATTCGTTTTGACTCAAGGTTTTGAATCCAAATCCTTTATTAACTTATTATAATAGATTGCGAAAGTCAAGACTTATTTTAGCCTGTTTTTTAGTTTATTATTTTTAATGTTTTATATTTTTATTAAAGATTTTTTATTTTTTATCCGTATAATATAATGTAGTGAATATCTATGGATCTTACATGTAAAGAAATGTAACGACGATAAATTTGAAATTAGCAATTTATACTTCAATTATGTTTTTAAATACATGTAGGTCTAAAGTGTAAGGAAAATTAATGTTTCAAGAATCTTTAGAACTATATATCAGAAGACTTTTAGACTTTCTGCTATACACAAAAAACTATATAATCAGAACAAATCCTATAAAGGCAATGTCTGAAGCAATAGTTGAAGGTATAAAAGATTTTCTGACAGTAAAAAAGAAGTTGAAAATGGCTCAGTACAGGCTCAATTATCATCAGCATCAATTACAAAAAATGGAGCAGCTGATAGCCGAAAATTCTGATCACAACTTCTTAAAAGGTTCAAATTTAGATCAAAAAAGGTAGAAGGAAATGGGATTACTTATCGCAACAATTCAAAGACGCCAATTAAGGATGGAAAGATCTAATCTGCAATTTCAATTGTTGCTGATTACAAAAGGTATCGCAGCAGCTCAAAAATCTACAAATGAGTTGATGCAGGTTGGTACTGATTATGAATCCGATTCTCTTATTACCAAAAGACTTCAGGAAAGGCAATATAAAATGAAACTTCTTGAAGAGTCATTAAGTTTGCAAAAAGAAGAAATTCAGACAAGGTTGCAGGAAGTTGATACCGAGCTTAAATCCGTAGATGAAATGATAAAAGGTGAAATTCAGGATTTATTCTCTTACGGCTCTAAATAGTTTATTAAACTCCTGTGTTAATAAATAAATTTATAATATCATTCATTGCAACAGCTTGTTTCTGATATTGTTGAGTTTTTATTTCTAGAGTTGAAATCTGTTTTTTGTAATCAATAATATTTTTCTGGCATTCCCTTGCACGGTTTGAAAGAGATTCCTGATATTGCTGAGCTTCTTTCAGCACAGATTTTATAGGAATACCCAAAGCTTCCATTGTTTGCTTGATTATTATTGCTCCTGTTTGTTTTGTTACTCCGACAGGAAGTTTTGATATCAAATGATTTAATATAGCTACGTTATTCGGATATTCAAGATCACTTTGTGTATCATTAATATTAATTGATCCCATTTGATTGATAGTATTTTGAAGTACGGTATCTAAATTGATTTGAGGCTGAATATTGTTTCCCATCAACGAATTAACATCTATGTTGATATTATTTTCATGCTCAAAATTCAAGCTATCTTGTACTTGTGTTTCAGTATTATCAAACTTATCAGTCGGTTCAGATTTGGCATCTGTCAAAATTTCTGATTCGGATTCCTTTATTGTATTTTCATCTTTAACCTGAGCAGATTCTACAGATTTATTTTGCATTCTCAATGCTTCTACTATCTTTTTACCTACGTTATCACTAATTTGTTCAGCCATATCAACCTCTTATTGTATATACAATTTAATGTAATTATATAAAAGACATGTAATTTTTGCAACTTAATTATAATTAAATTTAACTTGTATAGTCTTTATATTCGTGTTAGTATTTTGCCGTATTGTGAGGGATGTATGGAAACTATTGAAATTAATAATATTGAAGACTTTAGTTGTGGAGCAAATCCGCATCAGGCTGCCGGAATTTCAAAAATATCAGATGGTATAGAATATGAAATACTTAGTCGTAATAAAGATTTAGAGTATATTGATTTTATTAATTTATCTGAAAATGTAAAAGTTTTGGGCGAATTTTTTGATGTAAATTGTGCGGTTCTTACTAAAGAAGGGCTAATATGCTCAGTTGCTTTAGGAGCAGATGTTGATTGTGCTTTTGAAAAAGTTTTGGACTCCGATCCTGTTTCTGTAGTAGGTTCAAGTGCAGGATTTTCAAAGGAAGTAAGTTTATCTGTTGCGAAACTTTTAAAAACTTTGAATATAAAAAATGTTATATCAACAGGATTTTCAAAGGAAGCTTTTTCTTATCTTTTGGATACGGATATAAACATGATTTTGATTAAAACTCCTTTGCATGAATTGCAGGGATTCTCGTCAAAAGATATTAAAGTTACCCCATTTGGGATTTTGGTACAGGAACAGGATACAACAAAGCTTTCAAAAGATAATTTTAAAGTGGTTTCGCAGATGAAACCATCTCAGGAACAAATAGAAGATGCTGTTTTTGCGTGGAAAGTTTCTAAACATTTGAAATCCTGTTGTGTAATTATTGCAAAAGATTTGAGTGCAAAAGCTATTGTTCAGGGTCGTTCAAATATGGTTACAGCGGTAGAAAGTGCAATGGATTTGGCATGTGAAAATTCAAAAGATGCAGTAATGGCTCTGGATTGTTCTGTTGAAACTTCTCAAGTTTTAAATACTGCAATTCAGGGCAGAATAGGATTGATTGTTGAATCAGGTGACAGTAATAAATCTTCGGATATCTTAAAACAAGCCGATAAATATGGATTATCTGTAATTTTTACTAAAATAAGAAATAAGAGGTATTGATAAAAGTGAACAGTGAATGGTGAATAGTGAACAGTCCTTTACAGATTTATTAATTCTTTAATGTAGAAATACCTATAACAACAATTCACAACTCACTATTCACAATTCACACATAACAAAGAGGTATGAAAATGACAAATATAAAACCGTGGGATGAGTATTTTTTGGATTTGGCAAAAACTTGTGCAAGCCGTTCTAATTGCATAAGAGCTCAGGTTGGTGCTGTTATAGTCGGTACTGATAAAAAAATTAAGGCTACAGGATATAATGGTACTCCTTCAAAAGTAGAATCTTGTGCCGAACGTGGCTCTTGTTACAGAATTGACCATAATATCAAGTCAGGAACTCAGTATGAAACATGCCGTTCAATCCATGCAGAACAAAATGCTATAATTCAGGCAGGTCAGGACAGATGTCAGGATGCGACAATTTATATTTGGGGACATAATATGATTTGTATATTGTGCAAAAGATTTATTGTTCAGTCAGGAATAAAAAACTGCGTATTGCAGAAGGATGAAAACAGCCCTGTTGTCAGAGTATCTGTTGATGATTTAAGACGTGAGCTTGAAGAAGTTAAATAAGATTGTCTGATGTGTTGTAAATAAAAATTTCAGGTTTTATGATATAATCTTTTTATGGCTATTATTCTTGATGGTAAAAAATTAAGAGATAAGATTTTGGATAATCTGAAAGATAAGGTTGCATCTTTCCAAATTAAGCCAAAACTTGTTGTTATTCTTGCAGGAGAAGATTCGGCAAGTAAAATTTATGTTGAAAATAAAAGAAAATTTGCGCACAAGACAGGGATTATTTCTGAGGTTATAAATTATTCTTCAGACGTAAAAGAAAGTGTTTTGATTGATAAAATCAAAGAACTGAATAATGATCAATCGGTGCATGCTATACTTGTTCAGTTACCTTTGCCTTCTCATATTTCAAAAGATAAAGTTATAAATGCGATTACTCCGGAAAAAGATGTCGATGGTTTTACTCCGTACAATACCAGCAAACTTTTTTCCTGTGATATCCCGTATGTTTATCCTTGTACCCCAAAAGGGATTCTGTTGTTGCTTGATGAATACGGAATCGATATAGAAGGAAAACATGCTGTTGTAGTCGGGCGATCTCAAATTGTCGGACATCCGTTGGCGCAGATGCTTTTGAATCGAAATGCTACGGTTACTGTTTGTCATAGTCATACAAAAAATCTTGCTCAAATAACAAAAACTGCAGACATAATTATTTCTGCAGTGGGAAAAAATATTATAAAAGGGGAAATGTTAAAATCTGATTGTGTTGTTGTTGATGTTGGAATTTTTAAAGATGAATCAGGCAAGTTGAGTGGAGACGTAGATTTTGACTCATCTTCAAAAATTGCATCATATATTTCTCCGGTTCCGGGAGGTGTCGGACCGATGACTATTACTTCATTGATGTTAAACACTGTGGAACTTTTTGAAAAAACTCTGTAACTTACGGCTGGTACTAACCACCTGAAGCTAAGTTCAATGTACAACTTGATTTTACGTTGTTATTTACAAGTGTTTTTAATGAAGAAATCTCGTTTTCTATTGCAGTCATTTGTGTATCAATAGAATCTTTTTCTGAACTCAGTTGCTCATCTAATTGTTCATAGTATAGGTAAGTTGCATCCTCTGATTCATCATAGTCTGTTTCGCCATTGTGTTGTTTTTTAATGGCTGCCATCTGTGATTCAGCTGCCTGAACCTGATTCATAATTGATGTGTACTGTAACTGTAAAAAGTTTTTCTGCAATGTCAATAAACTTTTTTGACTTGCTAATGCTAAAAATGCCATAATCTCGTCTCCTTATTTTAAACTCTCTCAATTCTATAAAGTATTTTGAAAAAGTCTAATTTCACAAAGGATATTTTTTGTTACATTTGTTTACATATTCTAAATATCTAATCCGGTAAACATTTCCAATGATGTTACGGTTTGAAGTGCAGGATAATCGTCAATATTGTACTTTTCAACAAAATCAATGGCTTCATTTCTTGCCATTTCAAGAATTTTGGCATCTCTTACTATATCAGAAATTATTAAGTCAGGCAGACCGCTTTGTCTTGTCCCTAAAAATTCTCCCGGGCCGCGAAGCTGTAAATCTTTTTCGGCTATAACAAAACCGTCATTTGTTTGAGTCATTATATTCAATCTTTCCATTGTTTCAGGCTTGCCTGATGATGTAATTAAAATACAGTATGATTGTAAATCGCTTCTGCCAACACGTCCTCTGAGCTGGTGAAGTTGTGAAAGTCCGAATCTTTCCGCATTTTCTATCACCATCACCGTTGCATTTGGTACATCTACTCCTACTTCTACAACCGTTGTTGAAACTAAAATATCATATTTCCCTTCTTTAAAATCTTTCATTACGGTGTCTTTTTCATCAGGTTTTAATTTTCCGTGTAGGAGTCCTATTTTATATTCTTTGAATACTGTTTCCTGTAATTTTTTTGCTTCTTCGGTTGCGGCTTTTGCTGAAAGTGCTTCGCTTTCATCAATCAGCGGATATACAATGTAGGCTTGTCGTCCTTGTGAAATTTGTTCTTTTATAAGCTCCCAAACTTTTTTGTGCGCGCTTGTAAGGTAAGTCTTTATAGGTTTTCTACCTTTTGGCAATTCATTTATTACGGTTAAATCCAAATCCCCATGAACAGTCAGGGCAAGAGTTCTTGGGATAGGAGTTGCTGTCATGGTAAGCATCTGTGGATTTTGTGATTTTTTCTTTAATATATTTCTTTGTCGGACTCCAAATCTGTGTTGTTCATCAACTACTATCGCACCAAGATTATTGAAATCAATATTATCCTGAATTAGAGCGTGAGTGCCAACGGCAATATTTATCTGCCCGTTTCTTAGGGATGTTTCAAATTGATTGCGCACTTTTTTGCCCTGTGAACCCATAAATAAACCTACGCTTAACCCAAGAGGAGTCAGCCAGTTTACGAGATTGTTATAGTGTTGTTGGGCAAGGATTTCTGTCGGAGCCATAAATGCACCCTGATATCCGTTTTCAATTGCCGCTAGGAGCATTATTGCTGCAACAACTGTTTTCCCGCTTCCGACATCTCCTTGTAAAAGTCTTTGCATCGGGGCTTCAGAGTTCATGTCATTTAATATTTCGTTTACTGCCTGTTTTTGTCCTGAGGTTAATTCAAAAGGCAAGCTTTTTATAAATTTCTGAACAAGCCCGTCAGAATGTACTGTCAGCGCATAAGACGGTGTATTTTTTGCAGTTGCTTCTCTTATGCGTATTAATTTTAACTGAATTAAAAACAGTTCTTCAAAAATTAGTGAAAATCTTGATTGCTCCAGTATCTCCATTGATTCAGGGAAATGAATTTGTTTTATGGCATCTTTTTTATTTATAATTCCGTATTTATTTCTGATAAAATCCGGTAAAACGTTTACTATTTGTCCCTGAAACATTTCTATTGCGTTAAAAATAGCTTTTCGCAGAGTTTTTATATTCAGTCCGTCGCACATTGGATATATCGGGACTATTCTTGCAAGATTAAGGTTTGAATCTTTATTATCAAGAAATTCTCCGTTCATTATAGAGTAAGATGGTTTATCCATTGTCAGTGCGTTGGTATAGTTATCTCTTTTAACTGTACCTGATACCATTATTCCTGTGTTTTGCGGGAATTGAGCTTTCATTCTCTGCAGAACGTATTTGTTGCCTTTTGCGTTAAAGAAACATAGTTCAAATTTCCCGCTCTCATCTCCAATAACTACTTTTGTAACGGATAAATTATTCCTTGTATTAAAAGTTGAAACAGATTTGATATATCCAAAAACAGTAGTAGTCTGTCCTTCTTTCAGATTTCTGATTAGAGTTCTGGAGGAGTAATCGATATGTTTTTTGGGAAAATACATCATTAAATCCTGAGCGGTATAAATTCCCAGTTTATTTAACTTATATGCAACTTTAGGCCCGACACCTTTAATATACATTACATCCACTTCTGAGGGGTGCTTTTGGCTGAGAAATGAACGTTCTTTTTCTTCTTTTTGTTCTTGTTTGGATTTTTTCAGTTCAAGCTTAATTATTTTAACCAGTTGTTCGATTGCTTTGCGTCTTTCGGGAACTCCTGAGTATGGATAAACATCAAAAGCCTCATACAGAACAGCCCAACGAGGATTTTGTTTATCTTTTTTTATTTCATTTTTGATTTCCTCTTTGATAAATTGAGAGAAAGTTTTTTGTCTTCCCTGAATATCAATGTATCTGTACTCTGCTTCAATATCAAGAGCCTGTTTTATTTTATCCAGTTTGTCTAACATAAATTATTTATACTTTTGTTGTGCTTAGATTTAATAATTCTGAGCCAAGTTTTGTTATAGTACCAGCTCCTAAGCCAATTACTATATCATTTGGTTTCAGATCTTTGTATATTTCTTGTGCAACCTGAGCCATAGAGCCTGTTATATGTTTGCATGGAATATCTGATTTTTCTTTAAATTCGTTCACAAATGCCTGAGCATTTACACCAACAATTTCGTCTTCGCTTGCGGCATAAACATCTGTAACAATTAATTCGTCTATTCCGTCAAAGGCTTCCATAAATTCATTCCAAAGGTTTTGCAGACGTGAATATCTGTGAGGCTGAAAAACTGCAATAATTCTTTTATCTTTGAAAGATTTTGAGCAGGACAGGGTTGCTTTAATTTCTGTCGGGTGGTGCGCATAATCATCATATACAGATATTCCGTTAAACTCTCCGACTTTCTGAAATCTTCTGCCCATCCCCGTAAACCCTGCAAAATGTGGATTTACCAAATTCATATCAACACCGGATATATGTAAACTTGCCCAAACAGCAAGCGAGTTATAGACATTATGCACCCCTTTAAGACTGATTTGAAGATTTGTTTGAAATTCGTCTTTATAATAAATATCAAAAGTTGTGTAATCCTGTCCATAAACAATATTTTTAGCACAGTAATCCGTATTTCCGCCGATAGAAAATGTCATAAATTTAGCGTTATGCGCAAGTTCGTGAACAGAAAAATATTTAACAAGTCTTTTTACCCCTTCATTGTCCATATTTGCAAGAATAATGCCGTTTTCTCTCATATTTGAAATAAAGGTTTCAAATGTTTCCAAAATGGATTCCAAACCGTTTTTGTAAAAATCCAAATGATCAGGTTCTAAGTTATTTACAACGACTAAATTTGGAGAATATTTTACAATTGTTCCGTCACTTTCGTCAAGTTCAGCGATAAAATATTTAGCATGTGCGCAGTTTGCGTTTGTGTTGATTTCAGGGATAATACCGCCGACAACATAAGATGGCTTTAAACCTGCTTTTTCAAGTACATAAGAGCAAAGACCGGAAGTTGTTGTTTTGCCGTGAGTTCCCGAGTATCCGATAAAATATTCTTCTCCTCTGGAAATTTCTGCAAGTAAATCCGAACGGTGCCAAATAGGTAACCCAAGGCGTTTTGCCTTTTGGATTTCAGGGTTAAACTCTCGAATAGCGGTACTTGCAACCACTATGCAATCGTCAGGTAAATTATCTTCATTATGACCTATATAAACTTTAGCACCCAAATCTCTTACGCTTTTTACATATTTACTGTCATTAATATCGGAGCCTGAAACTTCATAACCGTTTTGCAAAAGATATTTTGCCAAACCGCTCATTCCTACTCCGCCTATTGCTATAAAATGATATTTCTTATTCATATATCCCTCATAAAAATCTTAATGTTCGCTATTTTATTTTATCATAAAGCTTCTGAAATTTACATAATAGTGACAAGTTATTAATTTTAGAATATAATCAGAGGTGAAATTATGAAAGCACTAATCCAAAGAGTAAAAAGAGCATCTGTTACCATAAATGGGGATTTATTTTCCTCAATTGATTGCGGGTTATTAGTTTTTCTCGGTGTTCAAAAAGGTGATGATAGAGATAATGCCGACAAATTAGTGCAAAAACTTATCAATTTGCGTATATTTGAAGATGAAAATGATAAAATGAATTTATCTTTGACTGATGTAAAAGGTCAAATGCTTGTTGTATCTCAGTTTACGTTATGCGGGGATTGCAAAAAAGGTACAAGGCCAAGTTTTGATAATGCCGAAAATCCTCAAAAGGCGAATGAACTTTACGAGTATTTTGTTTCTAAAGTTAAAGAACAGGGAATAAAAACCTCCACAGGTCAGTTTGGTGCAATGATGGATGTAGAATTGGTAAATGATGGTCCTGTAACTTTTATGGTTGAAAAGTAAAAGTAAATTACATTACATTACACCTTTATTTAATAAATCGTGAATGTGAATTACCCCGACAGGCATACCGTTTTCCAAAACAAAAAGATTTGTAATCTTTTTATCGTGCATAATTTTCATTGCTTCTGATGCCATAATATCTTTTGATACAGTCTTAGGATTTTTTGTCATAAGTTCATTGGCATGTTTTTCAAGAATCTGAGGGGATAACCATCTTCTCAGGTCGCCATCTGTAAGCATACCTGTTAATAAACCGTCAGAATTAACAAAGCCTACACAACCTAAACGTTTTGAAGTCATTTCCAGAAGAACGGCCTGCATATCAGCATTTTCGTCTAATAATGGCATTTCTTCTCCTGTGTGCATTAAATCTGAAACTCTTTGTAATATAGAGCCTAGCTTTCCGCCAGGGTGTCTGTCATTGAAATCAGATTTTGTAAATCCTTTTCTTTCAATCAAGCATGTTGTTAAAATATCTCCAAGAACCAATGTTGCAGTAGTTGAACTTGTAGGAGCAAGCCCCAAAGGACAAGCTTCTCCGTTATTAGGCAATTTTAAAACAATATCTCCTGCTTTGCCAAGTGAACTTTCAGGATTTTTTGTAATTGCGATAAGTGAAATCCCAAATCTTTTACAGTAATTCAAAATATCGACAAGTTCTTTAGATTCTCCGCTGTTAGAAATTGCCAAAACGACATCATCTTCTGTTATCATTCCCAAATCACCATGGCTTGCTTCTGCAGGGTGTACGAAAAATGACGGAGTACCTGTTGAAGCTAATGATGCGGCAATTTTTTTACCGATATGACCTGATTTTCCCATTCCGGTAATTATTATTCTGCCTTTTGCGTTTTGCATAAGGTCCAGAGCTTGTGTCAGAGAGCAATCAAGATTATCTCTTAATTTTTCAATAGTATCAATTTCCATATTTACGGTTCTGACCGCACTATTAATATCTGCAATGCTCTGAGCTGAAATATCTTTATCCATAATTGCCGTCATTTTAACTCCTTTAATATATCCCTTTAATAAAGAAATAATAGCACAAAAAGCATGTTTTTAACAAGAAAATTAAAAAAATAAAATATTTGTCGGCTAAAAGCCCAACTTACCTATTTGGTTAACAGTCTAAATTTTTTAATGCAAATTCACAACATTGAACGACAAGATTATTTAAGTATTTTTAAATAAGATTTTTATAATGTTCGTTGTAAAAATCTTCAAATCTGTCTTCAAAAATCGCTTCTCTGCATAAGCGGACAAAATTTAATAAAAATCTGATGTTATGGATAGACAAAAGCGTGGAAGCCGTTGCTTCCTGACATTTCCACAAATGTCTTATATATGCTCTTGAATGGTTTTTGCAGGCATAACAATCGCAACCTTCAACTAAAGGCAGACTGTCATCTTCATATTTTTTATTTTTGATATTGGATTTTCCGTTCCATGTAAAAAATGAACCATGTCTTGCATTTCGGGTCGGCAAAACACAGTCAAACATATCAATTCCTGCTTTGATTCCGTCTAATAAATCTTCCGGTGTTCCCACACCCATCAAATATCTTGGTTTATTTTGCGGTAACAATGGCGCAGTAAATTCGGTAAAATGTTTCTGGATATCTTTTGGCTCTCCTACGCTGACTCCGCCAATTGCATATCCTACTGCATCAAAAGTTGAAATAACTTTTGCGCTTTCTTGTCTTAAATCTTCAAAAAATGCTCCCTGAACGATTGGAAATAGTGCCTGTTTAGGATTAGTCTTTGCTTTAAAACATCTTTCAAGCCATCTGTGGGTACGCTCCATTGCGGATTTTGCGAAATCATAATCGCAAGGGTACGGTGCACACTGGTCAAATGCCATTATTATATCAGCTCCGATATTTTGCTGAATTTCCATTGAAATTTCAGGTGAAATGTAATGCCTTTCTCCATTTTTAGGGTCCTGAAATTCAACTCCGTCTTCTGTTATTTTATTCAGATGCCCTAAAGAAAACACCTGAAATCCGCCGGAATCAGTCAAAACGGGCTTATCCCAATTCATCCAGCCATGTATTCCCCCAAAATCCCTTATTCTTTTATCTCCTGCTCTTAAATACAAATGATAAGAATTACCCAAAATAATCTGTGCACCTGTGTCTTTTATCTGATCACCGGTTAAAGATTTGACAGCTGAATTTGTACCTACAGGCATGAATATCGGTGTTTCAATTTTGCCATGCGGTGTTGTCAAAATCCCTGCTCTTGCGCCGGTTTTCGAATCTGTATGTTGTAATTCATAATTAAAATAATCTTTTTCGTTCATAGTTTTTTAAGTGAATCGTGAATTGTGAAATGTGAATGGACCTTTACGGATTTGAGAATTGTCAAATGTGCTTCAATGCCAATAAAGACAATTCTCAAAACACATTTTGCTCATATTTCGACATTTTATTCAATCTCTTTAAGCATACTCTCAATATTTTTCCCGACAGCATCAGACAATTTGAGTGCATTTATTAAAGACAAATTGTGCTTTCCGTTTTCAATATTACTGATGTATGACTGGCTGAAACCTGTTTTATCAATTATATCATCCTGCGATAATTTTAATTTAGTTCGATACATTTTAAAATTAAAGCCAAATGTCTCAAGTATTTTTTGTTCGTCCATAGTTTAATTTTATTAACTTGACAATATAAAAACAATAGTTTAAAATACTTATATATAGTTTGTAGATTATATATATTATAAATAAAGTATAAAAATTGTCATTCTGAACTTGTTTCAGAATCTATCAATTAAATTGATAGTATGTATAGTGGCATTACTATGCCGACAACGGTGAAAAATCATGAAAAACTATTCAAAAAATCTTGCAAATAATATCAAAAAATTGAGAAAAATAAATAATCTGACCATAAAAGAACTTTCTCAAAAAACGGGAATAAACACATGCTTTTTAGTTAAAATTGAGCAAGCAAAAGCAAAGAGAATATTTATTTCTCATATGGACACTTTTTGCAAATGTTTCAATGTCGGAATTAAAGAGTTATTTGAATAAATAAGTTAGTTCCCAAATATTTAAGCCCGTAAAGGTCAATTCACTATTCGCGGTTCACGACTCACGCATATCTACACCATCATATCAGGGTCGATATCATCCGGGTTTACAACCTGAATTCCAAAACGGGTTCTGAACAAGTACTGTACTGTTTCAGACTGAATTTCAAACATCATTTTATTAAACAAATCAAAGCATTCTTTTTTGTACTCAATCAGAGGGTCCTTTTGACCGTATGCACGAAGTCCGATACTATCCTGCAGCATTCTTACATTTGTCAAATGATCAATCCATTTTGCATCAACAACTTTTAAAAGAACATCTTTTTCTAATTGTCTTACGACGTTATCTTCGCTGAACGGTTCCTGAGGCGGAGTATCAGAGTTATAGTCTGCCAAAACCTTATTATAGAACTCTATAATTTCAATTTCGTGATCTTTATATGCCTGAATAACAAAGTCTTTTACTTTCTCATACATTGGAGTATAGCGCATATTCTGAATGTCTTTAACTTCAATTACGCCTGCCAGAGGCGGAATAATAGAGTGAAGTTCTTTAATCATTTTTTCAAGTTCTTCATAATTATATTCTTCAACCTTCATTTCAGGGGAAATATAACTGCTCAGAATTCTGCTGACTTCCTGCTCTATCATATACAAAATATCAGAGTATAAACCGCGTCCTGCAAGAACTTTTTTCCTTTGATGATAGAATTTTTCACGCTGAATATTTATTACATCATCATAATCAAGTACTTGTTTTCTTATATCAAAGTGAAAAGTCTCGACTCGTTTTTGAGCGGATTTGATTCTTTTTGTAATCATAGGGTGATCAATTGCGGTATTTTCAGGAAGATTAAGCATATCCATAAGATTCTTTATCGCTTCTCCACCGAATATTCTCATTAAATTATCTTCCAGAGATAAGAAAAATCTTGTAGAACCCGGGTCTCCCTGACGAGCTGCACGTCCTCTTAACTGATTATCTATACGGCGTGATTCGTGTCGTTCGGTTCCGATTACATGCAATCCGCCTGCTTCTACCACTTTAGCATGCTCTTGCTCTGTAATTTTTCTTGCTTCTTCCAATGCCTGATTTTTCAGATTTTCATAATCAGGATGTGATTCTGTAATGCCTTGTTCGTCAAGATTAGATTTTGCAAGATATTCTGCGTTACCACCTAAAAGAATATCAGTACCGCGACCTGCCATGTTTGTTGCGATAGTTACAGCACCCAATCGGCCTGCCTGAGCAATGATATATGCTTCTTTTTCGTGATGTTTTGCATTTAAAACATTATGTTTAATTCCGCGTTGTTTTAAAAGCTCTGACAAATATTCCGATTTCTCAATACTGACCGTTCCTACAAGTACAGGACGTCCTAATTTGTGTTGTGCGATAATATCTTCAATAACTGCCAGATATTTTTGAACTTCTGTTTTATATATAACATCAGGGTAATCAATTCTTATATCAGGTTTATTTGTAGGGATTGAAGTAACTTCAAGGTTGTAGATTTTACCAAATTCAGCTTCTTCAGTCATTGCCGTACCTGTCATACCTGATAATTTCGGGTATAGCCTGAATAAATTTTGGAAAGTTATGCTTGCGAGAGTTTGTGTTTCATCCTGAATTTCAACTCCTTCTTTAGCTTCGATTGCCTGATGCAGACCATCTGACCAGCGGCGTCCTTCCATTATACGACCGGTAAATTCATCTACAATCATAACTTCGCCGTCTTTTACGACATAATCTGTATCTTTTTCAAATAATTCTTTAGCTTTTAATGCCTGTAAAAGATGATGGGCAAAGTTTGTTTTTATATCAAATAAATCCTTTACTCCGATTAAATCCTGAGCTTTATCGATACCTTCTTCAGTTAATATTACGTTTTTATTCTTTTCATCAACAGTATAATCAATTTCTTTTTCAAGTTGAGGTGCAATTTTTGCCATTGTTCTGTATGTGTCTTCAGATTGAGAAAGACGGCCGCTTATTATTAACGGTGTTCTTGCTTCGTCAATCAAAATTGAGTCGACTTCGTCTATAATGGCATAATTAAATGGTCTTTGAACAAGCATTTGTTCGCTTGATGCCATATTATCTCTTAAATAATCAAATCCGAACTCATTGTTTGTTCCGTAAGTGATGTCGCATCTGTATGCATCATATTTTTTTGCAAAATCTCTTGCTCCTTCTCCGTTAGAAAGAATAACACCGACTGTAAGTCCCAAAAATTCATAAATTTTACCCATCCATTCGCTGTCACGTTTTGCAAGGTAATCGTTTACGGTAATAACATGGACACCTTTACCTGTTAAAGCATTAAGATATGCAGGCAATGTTGCAACAAGGGTTTTACCTTCCCCAGTTCTCATTTCTGCAATGTGTCCGTTATGAAGAAAATATCCGCCTATCAACTGAACGTCAAAATGACGCATGTTCAGGACTCTTTTGCCTGCTTCTCTTACAGTTGCGAATGCTTCAGGCAAAAGTTTGTCTAAGGCTTCTTTTTCAAGTTTTAAATCTTCTTTAAAATTATTTGATCTTGGACGTTTTGATAAAATTTCTTTGAATTCATCTGTTTTTGCTCTTAATTGTTCATCTGTCATAGCCGCAAATTCAGGTTCAAGTGCGTTTATATGTTCAATTATACCCATCATGGATTTAACTTTTTTTTCATTTGGGTCGCCCAATATTTTCAGTAACCACTTCATCATAACTAAGATACCTCTCCTCAAGTTGATATATATTCAGATTTTAACATAAACATGAAAAAGACAATAGCAAACTCAGTTAATATAACAATATAAAAGGTAAAAAGACTCATATTCTTGTAATACGAGCCTTTTACTTTGATTGATATATATTTTAAATAGTGGTGAATCTGATTAATTATCTTAAACTAACCTTTACAGCAGGTCCTTTTTGTTGAATTTCAACTTTATTTTCTCTTGCTAACCAGCCAAGACCTAAATCCGCAAAATTACCTTTCAAATCCAAATCTTTTTTCATTTTTGAGAAAGATACTGTTCCGTTTGTGTGCAAGTATTCATATATTTCACCTGCGCTGAATCCGATTTGTTCTTCCAATGTTAAATTAACTTTTTTTGTAGCCATAATCTTTTTCTCCTTCCGATAATGATTTAATAATTGTATCCTTAACACTTTTTCGTTATTAAAATAATAGGCTATTTCCAAATTTTTAACATCATATTAAGGATGTACATTTCTGACGTATTTTCATGCTAATATACATCATAAGGAGTATTGCTCTATATGTTTATTGAGGGAAGTTTAATTTCAAATAAAACTGAGATTTTGGCTGATAAATATGCACAATTATTAAATAGCGGTGTAAAAGCTTCAGAAATCCTTGTTATTGTTCAAAACTCCACTCTAAAAAATAATTTTCAAAATGATGTTTTAAAAAAAATCAAAGTTGATTGTATTGAAAAACCTCTGATTCATTCTTTTTATTCGCTTGTTTATAATACGGTAAATGATAATTGGGCATTTCTGGAGGACAGAAATATTTTTGATAACCCTGTTATTTTGCCAAATTTATCGGGGTTGGAAGTTTCACAGTTTATTCTGAAAGATATTTTAAAAGAAGTCCCGTTCAAAGGTTATAATTCCAGAATGTCATTGATACAGCAGATTTTCAGGAGATATTCTCTTATTATTCAGAATAATCTTTCGCAGACAGAAATAGATGAGCGGGCAAAAATATTAAAAGAAGGTTTTAGTGAAGAAGCATCTTTAGCTATAAAAAAACTTTTGAAAAAGACGTTGGAGTTGAGAGGTTTTGATTATTTGCGGCAATGTCTTTTGTTCAACTTTATTTATAAAAATACAGGTTATTTTAATAGCATAAAATACTTATTTATAGATGATGCGGATGAATGTACTCCGATATTTATTGATTTTGTCGAATATCTTTCAAAACAGCTTGAAGATTTTTATATTGCGATTGATCCTTTTGGTTCAAGCAGATGCGGCTATTTAAGTGCAGATAAAAATAATTATGAACGACTGAAAGGGATCTTTAATAATAACTTCTGTTCCGTGCAGGCTGATAATACCATTATGCAAAAGCAGTACGAAGCTGACAAACTCTTTGCAAATGTTAAAGACGGAAAATTTAATCAGCTTGAAAATTTTTCTTACATTTCTTTTTCAAAGCGGTCACAAATGGCAGATAGTGCAATAAAAAGAATAAACGAACTCCTCAAAAGCGGAGTCAAGCCTTGCGAGATTTCTGTAATTAGTCCTGTAATTGATGATATGTTGAAATTTACCCTTAAAGAAAATCTTAAAAATACAAATCTTTTATTCATAACAGGCAGTGAAAAACTTATACAAAATCGTTTTGTAAATGCAGTTATAACGATATTGAAATTAAACACAGAACTAAAAAATTCTTTATCTGAGTTTGATATCAGGGTTATTTTGTCAGAATTTTTAAAAATACCAATAAAGTATTGCGAAAAAATTCTATCAGTGTTTGAAAAAAATAAAGAACTTATTCACTATCAATTTAATGATGATGAGTACACTCAGCGATATAACAAGTTTCTGCAGCTTGTTGAATCATTGTCTTTATCTGATAAAAAAATATCAGAACAAATTATATATATATATAATGAACTTTTTAATTTTGAAAAATATAATAAAAATGAAATTAATAAATTTAATTTCTTTATAAAACAGATTAAAGATTTTGAGGATATTTACGGTATAGAGTTCAACAGACGCAAAACGGATATAATTTTGCAGATAGAAAACTCTGTAATATCAGAAAATCCGTATTCAGTACTTGATATAGGTATGAATGATTTGGTGATTTCTACTCCTCAGAAGATAATTGATAATCATTTAAAAACAAAATTTCAATTTTGGCTTGATATTTCAAACAGTGAGTGGATAAAATCAGATACAGGACCGCTATATAATGCGTGGGTATTTCAAAAAGACTGGGATAAAGACAGTTATACAATAGAAGATAATATAAAATTATCGGCGGATAAAAATGCAAGAGTACTGCGAAAATTATCATTATGTGCAAGTGAGCATATATACTGTTATTCAAGCCTTTTTGATTCAAACGGAATTGAAAATTTCGGAGCGATCGAGCAATACATAATAACCTCAAAAAATGAACCGGAGCAGGAAGAGCAACAGGGGTTTAAAATTGTACCTCGTTCTGATCAGAAACCTGTACTTGAATATGAGAAAGGTTATATGGGTATTTCAGCCGTTCCGGGGGCAGGTAAGACAACTATATTATTGGCTCTCATAATCAAACTTTTGGATAAAGGTATAAATCCTGAAAATATATTTGTATTGACTTATATGGATTCAGCTGCAAGAAATTTCAGAGAACGTATAAAAAATGTCCGCAGAGATTCTCTAAAAATGCCCAATATTAGTACAATTCATGGTCTTGCACTAAGAATACTCAAAGAAAACGGAAATCATGAAAAACTTGGTCTTAACTCTGATTTTGAAATATGTGATGATTCCCAAAGAAACAGAATTTTGCGTGAAATATCACAAAAATTAAATATAAAGCAAAAAACATTGGAAGAATATGACAGAGCGGTGTCTGTTTTTAAGATGAATAAAGGAATTTTACCTGAAAATATATCAGATGTGGAACTTAAAAATTTCTCAGCTTTTTATCAGGCATATTGTGATAATTTAAAAAATTCAAATTTGATTGATTATGATGATATGCTCACGGGCGCGGTCAGATTGCTGGAGGAAAATTCTGATATACGTTCTTATTATCAAAATATTTGTATGTATTTAATAGAAGATGAAGCTCAGGATTCTTCACTTATTCAGCAAAAGTTAATTTCACTTTTAGGAGGGAAATATAAAAATATTATAAGATGCGGAGATGTTAATCAGTCAATTACGGCAACTTTTTCAAATGCTGATGTCGCAGGTTTCAGAAAATTTATAACGGAAAATTATAATGTAAGTATGAATTGTTCGCAAAGATGCACAAAAGATGTCTGGACTCTGGCAAATAATCTTGTTTCATATGCTCTTGTGGATAAAACGACTGAAAATGCTTTCTTTAAAATGTATATGGAACCTGTTGAGGGCAAAAATCCGGTAGAACAAAATGCGGTTGTGTCCAAAATATTTGAAAATTCGCAGGAAGAAAAAAGTAATGTTCTGAAAATTATTCGCGAAACATTTTCAAAACATCCTGATTATACTGTCGGAATACTTTTAAGAAATAATTATCAGGTTGAAGCATGGCAGAATTTGATTGAAAATGCAGGGTTTAAAGTCATTACACGCAACCAATGCCTTGCTCAAAAATCAATTTTCAGAGCTGTTTTTGCTGTTATGAAAATAGTTTTACGTCCTTTTGACAACAATGTCTTAGGGGATAATTATGATATTCTGTCTGAAACAGGCAGGTACAAATACGGGCTTGGCGAAGAAATTAAAAAGTACGAAAATCCGTTTATTCAGATAAATTGCGACAATTTAAATAATCAAAGTCTTGAGCAATTCTACTGGGATGTAAATTATTGGGTATCTCTTTGTTATCTTCCGCCTAATGAACTTGTTGTAAAAGCGGCTCAGGATTTGGGTTTATTAAAATCAGAAATTGATAAATCAAATATTCACCTTATTTCAACGCTGATTAAAAGAATTTGTATCAAAAACAACTCTCTTTCTTATGCGACAGAAAGGCTTTCAGAGTTATCTAAACGCCCAAATTTAAGCGGGTTCAAATTCTTTTCGGAAGAAGATGAAGATGATAAAAAATCATTACAGGGCAAAGTTCAAATTATGACAATGCATAAATCTAAGGGAGATGAGTTTAACCTCGTATTTATGCCTGAAATGAGTGAAAAAAATCTTCCGCTTACAATTGATTCTATAAATCTTAAATCTGCGGATTTTATTGAAAAAGTTAAGTCATTAAGTCCAAGTTATAAAAAGAAGTCTGATTTTGAATTAAAACAGGAGATTTTGGAGGAAAATTTGCGCCTTTTGTATGTCGCAATAACAAGGGCAAAAAATCGCCTGTATATCTCAACAAGCACTAAAGAACAAACCCGCTACGGCAAAACAAAAAATTCTGAACCAAGCATGATTTTTGATGAATTACTCACAGATTCCTCCCCTTGTGAGGGGAGGTTAGGAGGGGTGGCAATTTATGAATAATAATTTTTCTCCAAATATGATAAAAACTTATTTAACATGTCCTAAAAAGTACTACTATCAGTATGTTGAAAATGTTGCCATGCCAAAATCTTCACTGCCGTTTGAAAAAGGTAAAAAAATTCATGCTCTGGCGAATTATTATCTGCAAAACATAAAAATAGACAGAATAGAAACTGCTCTGACCGGTGCCGAACTTGAAATATGGGAATTGTTAAAACAAAATCCTTTTTATAATATGAACTATTTGAAATCAGAATTTTCTCTTATGCTGAAGCTCTCAGATTTTTGGCTTGGCGGCAGGCTTGATGCTCTGGTAAATAATGGCGACAATTATTATATTCTTGATTACAAAACAGGAACAATTCCAAAAGATCCGGAATACGACCCGCAAACAATGATTTATTTATTATGCGCTGATAAATATCTGAAAAATTATAAGACTTTGTCTTTTGTTTACATTGATTTGAAAAATAAACAAAATTATGTAATTGAGTTCAATGAAGATTTAAAAGCAAAATACAGACAAAATTTACTCGAAATCTGTAATAAAATTTCCGCTGACAGTCTATATTGCTGCAATGATAAATCTTGTAAGTATTGCGAATTTAATAAAATATGTATTAAATAATATTTTTTATATATAATCAGTTTATGACACTAAGAGATAATGTAAGAAATTTTTGTATAATAGCGCACATAGATCATGGTAAATCAACCCTTGCCGACAGGTTACTGGAAAAAACCGGAACCGTATCTCAAAGAGATATGCAGGAACAACTTTTGGATTCTATGGATATTGAGCGCGAACGTGGAATTACAATTAAGCTTAATGCCGCAAGAATGAATTATAAAGCTCATGACGGCAAAGAATATGAACTTAACTTAATTGATACCCCGGGACACGTTGATTTTTCTTATGAGGTTTCCCGTTCTCTTGCTGCTTGCGAAGGAGCTTTACTGATTGTCGATGCAACTCAGGGTGTTGAAGCTCAAACATTAGCCAATGTGTATCTTGCCATTGAACAAAATCTTGAAATTATTCCTGTAATAAATAAAATTGACCTCCCGTCTGCAGATGTTGAAAAGGTTAAAAAAGAAATTGAAGAAATTTTGGGGCTTGATACCTCTATTGCGATTCCTGTAAGTGCAAAAACAGGAATCGGTATTGAAGAAGTATTGGAGGCTATTGTTGATTATGTTCCTGCACCTGAAGATAACACTGAAAAGCCTTTGCGTGCATTGATTTTTGATAGCGTATATGATCAGTATTTGGGTACTGTTTGTTATTTTAAAGTTGTTGATGGCGTTATGAATTTAGGTGACAAAGTCAGATTTATGGCAACAGGCAAAGAATGTGAAATCGTAGAGTTGGGTTATCAAAACCCGCAAAGAGTACCTGTAAAACAACTTAAATGCGGTGATGTAGGGTATTTTGCAGGTTCAATAAAAGAACTTACCCGTTTTGTCGGTGATACTCTCACAACAATTGAGAATCCTGCCTCAGAACCTCTTGCAGGTTATAAGGAAGCTTTGCCAATGGTATTTTCAGGACTTTACCCTGTTGATAACGAAGATTATGCGGATTTAAAAGAGGCATTGGAAAAATTAAAACTCAATGACAGCTCAATAACTTTTGAACCTGAAACATCAAATGCGCTTGGATTTGGATTTCGTTGCGGTTTTTTGGGCATGCTTCATATGGAAATTATTCAGGAACGTCTTGAAAGAGAGTATGACCTGTCTTTGATTACTACTGCACCCTCTGTTGTGTATAAAGTTCACAAAACAAACGGAGAAGTTTTGGATATTGATAACCCGTCAAATCTTCCGGATGCGCAATATCGTGATTTTATTGAAGAACCTTATGTCAAAGTGCAAATACTTGCACCAAATGATTATGTCGGGACTTTGATGGACTTGGCTCAGTCAAAACGCGGTATATTTATTAATATGACTTATTTGGATAAAGTCAGGGTTGATTTAACCTATGAAATTCCGTTAAGTGAAGTTATTACAGATTTTTATGATCAATTAAAATCCCGTACAAAAGGTTATGCGAGCATGGATTATGAATTCTGCGGATATAAGCGTTCTAATCTTGTAAAACTTGATATCATGCTTTCAGGCGAAGTTGTGGATGCTTTGTCTGTAATTTGTCATGCTGACAGTGCATATTATATAGGACAAAAATTAACGGTTAAACTGAAAGAAATTATTCCGAAACAACTTTTTGAAGTGCCGATTCAGGCGGCAGTCGGCGGACGTATTATTGCCAGAACCAATATTAAAGCTATGCGTAAAAACGTGCTTGCAAAATGTTATGGCGGTGATATTTCCCGTAAACGTAAACTTCTTGAAAAACAAAAACGCGGTAAAAAACGTATGAAATCTGTCGGAAGTGTTGAAATTCCGCAGGAAGCATTCATGGCTATTTTAAGTTTGGAAGAAGAATAAATTTTTATAATCTTTTTGTTAACATTTGTTAATAATTCGCTCAAATCATGCAATTATTTCGTTTTGAAATACTTTATATATATACGAGAGATAAATAATTTTATCAATAGGATGAACGATTAAACAAATAAATCACAATATGTGAGTGAAAAAAGGAGATTGACAAATGACAACACCAGTAAACGGAAGCGGAAACAATTATTTTAAACTTTCTGATTTTTGGAGCAAACCAAGTTTAAAGGCTGCACATGCAGAACTGACAAAATCTACACAGATTCAAATGCCAAGTACAAATTCAGTACAAAGAGGAGAATTAGGTTTTATTAACCCATATGGCAGTGCTGATTCTACAATTTCTGAAGCTAGAGAAATTGCTTCAACAACAAATGATATTATGGCAAAGTTAGGTTATTCTAATTTTAAAGTATCTCCAAAAACTGTTGCAAGTGTAACAAATAGTTTGAATGAAGTCGTTTTACCAGGTTTAAAATTAGCTGAAGATGGTGCAGTTGCTGCAAACATTGCAGATCCCGAAGGACCATTTGCAGAATTATTTACATAAGTTATAACAAAATCTTCAAACTCACATATTTTAAGCCGATTGGAGTTCCAATCGGCTTTTTAATGAATTTAACCCCACCCCAACCCTTCCCTAATTTTAAGAGAGGATAATGTTACAACTTCTTAACAATTCATGACAAAACCTTAAAGATTATTAAAAACATGCCGTAAACAATCATGTGAGTAAAATTTAAGGAGACCAAGTTATGGCAGTTGAATTTAACAAATTTGGAAAGTACAACAACTACAACTTACTTATTGGTCAGGAAGCGGCTAAAAAAGCGCAAGAAGGTCAGAAAGAAGAAGTAAAAGAAGTTGAAACGAAAGCACCGGCATTTAAGGGTTTGGAAAACGAAACAGATTTATTAACCAAAAATGCTCAAAATTTATATGGAGTAAAGATTTCAAAATTTACGCCAAAAGACAGCGACATTGCTGATGAAACGAATGCAATTTTGGCAGGATTAGGGTTTAACTATAAAGTAACACCTCAACAGGTTGCAAGTGTTGCAAATGGCTTGAATGAAATTGTTTTACCGGGTTTAAAATCAGTTGAAGATGGTGCGGTCGCTGCACGCATTGCAGATCCAAACGGGCCGTTTGCTGATTTATTCGCATAAGAGCAGAGATTGTATAAAAACTTATAATATATATTTACTCACACACTTTTTTAAGTCGATTGAAAGTCAATCGGCTTTTTGATTTTTTTAGCAGTTATCGCCTTTTTATATGATTATTTCTCAAAATTCTTACACAATCTCTATATTAGTGTTACAATTTCATTATGGCTCTAACGTGGGATGAATTAATAAGAGAAATAAAAAGCCGATTAGATATAGTCGATGTTGTTTCAGAGCAGGTCGTTTTAAAAAAACGCGGTAATACATATTGGGGATTATGCCCTTTTCACAAGGATAAAAACCCGTCTTTTGCCGTTACTCCGTCAATGGGTATTTATAAATGTTTCAGCTGCGGAGAAGGCGGAGATGCAATAAAATTCATTATGAAAACTAAAAATATGGAATTCCGTGAAGTAATTGAAGAGTTGGCGGAAAAATTTGGTCTTGAAGTTCCAAAATCTCACAAATCAGATGCATCTTACAGAGAATTAAAAGAACAAATGCTTAATGCAACTGCTATTGCGGCAGAAATTTATCATGATTTTTTGTTGCGTAATAAGGCGGAAAATTCGCAAATGGCAATAGATTATCTGTCAAAACGGGGAATAGGTTCAGATATTATCAAAAAATTTCATCTTGGGGTTGCGCCAAAGGGGTATTCGGCTTTGTATGACGAATTACGCAAAGATTTTTCAAATGATGTGCTTGAAAAAGCAGGATTGGTATTAAAAAGTGAAAAAGGCGGATATATAGACAGATTTCGGGGAAGATTGATTATTCCTATCCGTAATGAAAACGGTCAGTATGTTGCATTTGGCGCAAGAGCGTTAGAAAGCGGTCAAAGTCCGAAATATATTAATTCTTCCGATTCGTTAATATACAACAAAAGTAAAATTTTGTATGGTTTAGATACGGCAAAAGATGCTATTAAACAAGAAGATGCCGTAGTTTTAATGGAAGGATATTTTGATGTTATATCTTCTCAGGCTCATGGAATAGAAAACTGTGTTGCATCTTGCGGAACGGCTTTGACCCCTGACCATGTAAGACTTTTATCAAGATATACAAAATCAAGAAGAATATATTTATCGTTTGATACCGATGGCGCAGGACAAAAAGCAACAGTAAAAGGTGCATCTGTAATTAAAGAAGTTTTTGCAGGTTTAGGCAATATAAAACAGTTTGATGAAAGCTATATGCCGATAAGTTCAAGCTCTGAACGTTATGCATGCGAAATTCGTGTTATTGCTCCGCCTGAAGGGAAAGATCCTGATGAATTTGTACGTTCTGTCGGGGCTGAGGCATATAAAATGTACATGCAAAATGCTCCTTTATACATAGATTTTCAGATAAACAGTATATTAAAACAGAAAGATAATTATAAAACTCCGCAGGAAAAGGCCCAGTATATAGGTACAATAATTCCTGTTCTTGCTGAAATTCAAAATAAAATTATCCGTAGCGAATATGTGGAAATGGTAGCTCAGGCTTTAGGCATAGAATCGGATATAATCAAGACAGAGCTTAAATCATACGACAACGCAAACATTCCAAAAGTAGAGCGAATTGTTAAAAATGTAACAAAAAGTAACTCTGTTTCACAAAAAGCGCAAAAATTTTTATTGAGCAGTTTTCTAGTACCCGACAATCAATTTTCATTTACCCGAATTAATGAAATGATGTCGGACGTTACATTCGATGATGAAATATTAATAATTGTAAAATCTACAATTGACAAATTGATATGTAGCGTAAATAATGTGAAGGAATTAATCGAACACTTATATACTGAATTTGTTGATAACCCTGATGCTCAGGCTGTTTTACCCGAACTGGTTGAGCATGCTCAAGCCCTTAAAGGTTTGAATCAGGAGGAATTCATAAACGCAATAAATGAAACAATTGCAAAAATCAATCAATGTAAGCATGTCGAGGAAGTAGAACACATTAAAAAAATTTATAAAGGGATTGATGATGACGATCCTGAAGCTCTTAAAATTCAAATTCAGTTAAGAGACAAAATAAAGAAAAAAAGACAAAAATCGGAGATGAATTAGATGACAAGAAAAAGACAAGGAAGTTCTTCTGTAGTAAGTATTGAAGAAGAAGATACGTTAGATTTAAGAGGTTTAGGCGAAGAAGATTCGCTTGACAATGATGCGATCAATTATATGAATGTTGATATTTCAACTGATAATATTGAAGATATCGTAACTTCAAAAATTGGTGATAAGATTTCGTCTGATGATATTTATATGATGCATTCATCTGATGAAGCTGATCCAAGAGATTTGGAAATACCGAAAAGTATAGCAATTGATGATCCTGTTCGTTTGTATTTACGCGAAATCGGACGTATCAAGCTGTTGTCTGCTAATGATGAAATAGCACTTGCAAGACAGATTTTAGAAGGCGGAAGTGCAGGAGCTATTGCTAAAAGAAAATTAGTACAGGCTAATTTAAGATTAGTTGTAAGTATTGCAAAAAAATATATCGGTCGAGGAATGCTTTTCTTAGATTTAATTCAGGAAGGAAATTTAGGATTAATCAGAGCGGCTGAAAAATTTGATCATGAAAGAGGTTTTAAATTTTCAACATATGCAACCTGGTGGATAAGACAAGCTATCACCCGTGCAATTGCCGATCAGGCAAGAACAATTCGTATTCCTGTTCATATGGTTGAAACAATCAACAAATTGAAAAAAGTTACAAGAAAACTAGCGCAGGAATTATCAAGAAAACCAACCGAAGA
Organism: uncultured bacterium; assembly: GCA_902794035.1. Taxonomy (GTDB): domain Bacteria; phylum Cyanobacteriota; class Vampirovibrionia; order Gastranaerophilales; family Gastranaerophilaceae; genus Zag111. The sequence continues at coordinate 675 of CADBFN010000005.1, read as the reverse complement.
TGAATTGGCTGCAGAAATGAATGTGTCAATTTCAAAACTTCGTGAAATAATTAAAATTGCTCAGGAACCTTTATCTTTGGAAACTCCGATAGGCAAAGAAGAAGATTCAAGACTGGGTGATTTTATTGAAGACAGAGAAGCTGATGCTCCTGTTAAAATGGTTGCATCCGAGCTTTTGAAAGAAGATTTGGCTGAAGTATTGTGTACTTTATCTCCAAGAGAACGTGATGTTTTAAGATTACGTTTTGGTATGGATGACGGCAGACAAAGAACATTAGAAGAAGTAGGACAGTTATTTGGTGTTACAAGAGAACGTATCAGACAAATCGAAGCAAAAGCACTGAGAAAACTTCGTCATCCGAACAGAAAGAAAAAATTAGAAGAATACGTTGAATAAACAATTAAAAAACATCTTCAGAAATGAAGATGTTTTTTTAATGCTCTATTACCTAAAAATCATTATGTTATAACTCTTGACAAATCCCTGAAAAAAATAAATAATTAATAATACGGAATTAAAAATAGAGAGGATAATTAAAACATGTCAAAAGACAGTAATAACAAGCGTTTCAACCTGGGGGGGGGTAAAAGCCTCTCGTAGCAAGCATTTTGCCTTCACTTTGGCAGAAATAATGATAACAATTGGCATTGTGGGTGTAGTGGCTGCATTAACAA